>CASSLW010000004.1 GCA_949443285.1 uncultured Clostridia bacterium | reverse complement strand
GTTTAGAAATTCTTTAATTAGTTTATGGAAAGAGTTCGTGCTTGACACGGAAGGGAGCCATAAACTAATTTTAGAATTTCTTTGCTTATGCAAGAAACCGAAGAATTTATGAAAAAAATAAAATAATTACTTGCCCATGAACATTACTTTTGCTATAAACTAACAAATTCTATATCTCATTCCAATCAAGCAATAAAAGTTAAAATTTGCTCCCCCCTTTTCGCCCAAAAAACCACCAAAATCCAGCATCTAATTTATGGATTGCAACTATTTTTTTTATTATATAGAAAAATTTTTCAAAATGTGTTATATTATAAATGTCAAAAAGAAAAGGAAGGAAAAAGAAAATGTACAAAACAGAAAAAGAATTTTTAGAAAACTATGATGACAGCATATACGAAAAACTATCAATGACAACAGACATAATCATATTTAGTGTCTCAGACAGACCACAAGAAAACTACAGAAAAAACGACGAAAAAAGTATGAGCATTTTACTAGTAAAAAGAAAAGACTATCCATATAAAGACAAATGGTGTTTACCAGGTGGATTTTTAGACATAAAAGAAGATTTAGAAGAATGTCCAAAAAGAATTCTAGCAGCAGAAACAAACATTAAAGACATTTATTTAGAGCAACTATACACATTTGGAGCAGTAAACCGCGACCCAAGAACAAGAGTTGTTTCAACATCATATATGGCACTAATCGATAAAAATCAATTAAAAGACAAATTAAGTGAAGAAGCATCATGGTTTGATATAAAAATTATTGAAAGAGCAGATAAATTAGTAAGTGTGAAACTAGAAAATCAAGAAGAAAAACTAGAGTTTATTGTTAAAAGAAAACTAAAAGAAGCAACAACAAATCAATATGAATATGAAGTTGTAGAAAATAAAAACTTAGCTTTTGACCACGCACTAGTTATAGTAAATGGAATGGAAAGATTAAGAAATAAAATACAATATACTGAGATTGTATTTCGTATGATGCCAGAATATTTTACGTTGGGCGAATTACAAAGAGTTTACGAAGTAATACTAGATAAGAAATTATTGGACCCAGCGTTTAGAAGAATTATTGCAAATAAAGTAGAAAAAACAGATAAATTAAAAAAAGGTGAAGGACATAGACCATCAGCATTGTTTAAGTACAAAAACAATTAAGGAGAAAATAAATGTTGAAAACATTACTAAAACAAGAAAAATACCGAAACTTAGCAAAAATAATTCTTATAAATATAATTATTTTTACTATTACCAATTTACTGTTCAATATAAAATATGAGCAAGTAGATGACTTTATAATGTATAATCTATATTCAGGATTAGACGGAACGTACAATACATATGGGGTATATATGCACACAATATTATGTGCAATAATAGGCTTTTTTTATAGAATAGTGCCAGCAATTAATTGGCACACAATATTTTTATTAAGTATGCAATTCATCTGTTTTACAACAATAGGATATTGTATAACAGAAAAACAAAAAAGTGAAAAATCATTTATACTATATGCAATATTTGCAAGTGTATTTTATTCAGTACTATTAGTGTTAATACAATACACATCTGTTGCAGCATTATTAATACTAACAGCATTATTTGTAACAATTCATTTAATGGAAAGAGAGCAAACAAGCAAAACGCTAAGAATACTAAGTTTTGTGCTTTATGCTATAGGAATAATGCTAAGAATGCAATCATTACTAATAATTGCTCCGTTTTTTGTGATATATGCAATATATTATTTAGTAAAATATCTTAAAAAGCAAATAGATATTAACAAATTTAAAGTTATAATAGTAGACTATGTAATTATTGCAGTAATAACAATTGCGGTATATATATCACATAATGCAATTTATAATAACAATCCAATTTACAAAGAATATATGGAATACAATAACATGAGGGCAATTTTACATGATATGTCATATACCGACTATGAAGAAAATAAGCAAATATTTGATGATATTGGTTGGTCAAAAAACGACCACTACCTTTTCTATACATTTAATTTTGGAGATGAGAATGTATACAGCAAGGAAAATTTGCAAAAAATTATAGATTATAAAATAAGTACAAATCAATATTATAATTTGAAACCTAAACCAAAAGAAGTAAGCGAAGACTTAGTAAATGAAATGCAATCTACAAATACAATTATAACATTATTTATGTTTGCAATGTTTTTTGTAGCTGTATTAGAAAGTAAAGAAAAGAAACGGATTAAATATACTAATATTGTTAGTAACATTAGGAATTAATGCGTTGTTCATTGTCTTAAATAGAAGTATGCTAAGAGTAGTTATACCAGAATATATTATGGGGACAGCTCTTATAATATATAATATGAAATTGGAAAAAGAAAAACATCAATTTAGCGCAATGTGGATTGTTTTACTTATAATAATAACATCAAGTTACTCAGCAAGTAGATATAAATTTAATTATAAACTAAATGATTACAAACAATACCAAAATGCAATTGAATATACAAATAGCCACAAAGAAAATACTTATTTATATACAGTTCCAGCTTTACAATTTAGATATTTGGCATATTCACCATATCAAATGCCTCCAAAAGGCTCATTTTCGAACTTAAGAGTTATGGGCGGTTGGGATATGTTTACACAAAATTATTATGATTTTAAAGAGAGAAATAACCTAGAAGGAACATTTTTGGATTTGCTAAAAGATAATGTTTATTTAATAGATGGCGATGTTAATTGGTCTGGGAATGAGTATAAAAATTACATAAATAATATTGTTTTATTTATAAAAGAGCATTATAATAAGGACGTAAAATATGAAAAAATAGAACAAATTGGTGATATTTATATTTATAAAATTGTAGAAGAATATTGACTTAGAGTTAACTCAAAGTGATAATATATAGTGAAAAAGAAAGGAATGATATAAAATGGAAAAAGCAAAAGTTTATTTTAGTAAAGAAATTACACCAGAAAGTGTAGTAAAAATTTATGAAACTTTAGGAGTAGAACTACCAGGAAAAGTGGCAGTAAAATTACACTCTGGTGAAAAAGGAAATCAAAATTATATAAGACCTGAATTTGTAAAAGCGATAGTAGAAAAAGTAAATGGAACAGTAGTAGAATGTAACACAGCATATGAAGGTGCAAGAAATTCAACAGAAAAACATAAAGAATTAATGGAAGAACATGGTTGGACAGAATATTTTGATGTAGATATAATGGATGAAAAAGAAGATTTAGAATTAGAAATTCCAAATGGAAAAGTAATTACTAAAAACTATGTAGGTAAAAATATGGAAAACTATAATTCAATGTTAGTTTTATCACATTTCAAAGGACATCCAATGGGTGGATATGGTGGAGCGCTTAAACAATTATCAATTGGATGTGGTTCATCAGCAGGAAAATCATGGATTCACTCAGCAGGAAAAACAGCTGACCAAAATAAATTATGGGACAATGTAGCAGAACAAGACAAATTTTTAGAAGCAATGGCTGATAGTGCAAAATCAGTAGTAGAATTTTTTAAAGGAAATATTGTATATATAAATGTTATGTGCAATTTATCAGTGGACTGTGATTGTTGTGCAGTTGCTGAAGATCCTTGTATGAAAGATATAGGAATTTTAGCAAGTTTAGACCCTATTGCAATTGACCAAGCTTGTATTGATTTGGTGTATAATTCAGAAGATGAAGGAAAAAATCATTTTATAGAAAGAGTTGAAAGACAAAATGGAATTCATACAATAGAAGCGGCTGATGAGCTAGGTTTTGGTACAAGGGAATATGAATTAATTAACATAGATTGTAAATAATAGTCAAATTAGGAGGAAAAGAGTAAATGAGTTTAGTATTAAAAAATGTATCAAAAACATTTGTAGGAAAAAAAGCAGTAGACAATATCTCATTAAGTTTAGAAAAGCCAGGAGTATATGGCTTACTTGGAACAAATGGTGCAGGAAAAACAACAACAATAAGAATGTTACTTGGAATAATAAAAAAAGACAGTGGAGAAATAACTTGGAAAGGAAAAGCAGTAGACAGAAAAAACGTTAGATTTGGCTATTTACCAGAAGAAAGAGGAGTATATCCAAAAACAAAAATAGTTGACCAATTAATGTACTTTGCAGAACTAAAAGGAATGAAAAAAGACGAAGCAACAAAATCAATAAACAAATGGGCAAAAGAATTAAAAGTTGAAGAATACTTAGAAATGCCAGCAGAAAAACTATCAAAAGGAAATCAACAAAAAATACAATTTATGACAGCAATAATACATGACCCAGAACTAGTTGTATTAGACGAACCATTTAGCGGACTAGACCCAGTAAACACAGAAATATTAAAAAATATCATAATAAACCTAGTAAGAAACGGAAAATATGTAATAATGTCAGCACATCAAATGGCAACAATAGAAGAATTTTGTAGCGATATTCTAATATTAGACAAAGGAAAAACAGTATTGCAAGGAAACTTAAAAGAAATAAAAGAAACATATCCAGCTAACAGAGTAGAAGTAGACGTAAAACAAGACATAACGAACTATATCAATGAGCTTGAATTGGAAATTGAAAATGAAGCAAACAACAATTATATAATTAAAATAAAAGAAGAAGAAAAAGCCCACAAACTTTTAAACAAGCTAATTATGGCAGAAATAGAAGTAGACAAATTCGAAATCAAAAAGCCTACTTTAAATGATATATTTATAGAAAAGGTGGGTGAATAATCATGAAAGATATATTAACAGTAATGAAATTTACAATAAAAGATATGGTAAAAAGAAAATCATTTATAATATCAACTCTAATCATATTAATCATAATTGTAATAGGATTTAATGTACCAAACATAATAAAAAGTATTTCAGGAGAAGATACAGGAGATAAATTACTAATTGTAGATAATGAAGACATCTTCGAAGGAAGCCTAGAAATGCTTAAACAAGCAGACTTAGGAACTGAAATAGAAATTGAAAAAGCAACATTTGAAGAAATAAAGACAAAAATTGAAAATGAAGAAATAGAAAACGCAATAATGATAGAAAGACAAGAAAACAATGTAAAAATCAGATATATAGTAAAAGATATGACTATGATGCAAGAAGTTCCAGAAACAATAGTAAATGCCATAAATACATTATACACAAATGTACAAATAAACAAATTAGGACTAAGCCAAGAACAAATTCAATCAATAACACCAAACTTTGAATTTAGCCTAGAGCAGACACAAGAAGAAAAAGCAAATGGAAACATATTTGCAATGATGTTAATGTCAATAGTACTATTCTATGCAATATACTTCTGTGCATACCAAGTATCAAGCTCAATAACCACAGAAAAAACATCAAAAATAATGGAAACACTAGTAACATCAACAAGCCCAAGAACAATAGTACTTGGAAAAACAATTGGAATAGGAATAGTTGGGTTATTACAAATGGTGCTAATCGTAGGAACAGCATTAATTTCTGCAAAAACATTCTTAGACCCAGAACTATTAAATGCAGTTCTAGATATGTCAAACATTACACCATATTTAGGAATAATTACAGTAGTATACTTTATATTGGGATACCTTGCATATGCATTGTTATATGCTCTAACAGGCTCAACTGTAAGCAAACCAGAAGATATACAATCAGCTAATTCACCAGTTGCAATTTTAGCAGTAGTAGGATTTTATTTATCATATTTTACAATGATGAACCCTACAAGTGAACTTAATGTATTTGCCTCACTATTCCCAGTATCATCGCCATTCTGTATGCCTTTTAGAATTATGATGGGCTTATCAAGTGGTGTAGATGTAGCAATTTCTATTGCAATCTTAATTGTTACTATTTTGGTTATTGCTCATGTGGCTATTAAGATTTATTCAAATGCAATTTTGAATTATGGTACTAAGATGAGTTTTAAGGATATTATAAATATGTATAAAGATAAATAAACCCTAAAAGATTAGTTTGAAATATAACTAATCTTTTTTTGGGTGTTTTTAGGTCTGTCCCAAAAAACATCAAAAACTATAAAAATTAGTAAATAAAACAAGACAAATGGGCAAAAATATGATATAGTATAAAAGCAAAATAAAATAGAGAAGAATAGAAATAAGTGAAATAAATTAAATACAGTGAAAGGAGAAATCAATTGAAAAAATTAGAAGATTTCAAATCAGGAAATTATATAAAAATAGATGATTATAAGGCTTTTATGCCAAGCTTAATAAATGAAGATTGGATATGGAATGACAGTGAGTTAAATAAACTAATTTTCCAAGCAACATTGGAACTAGGAAATCTAAATGGATTTGCTGAGCAAATTCCCAATATAGACATATACATAAAAATGCATGTGAAAGTTGAGGCGAATAAATCTAGTAAAATGGAAGGGACAAGGACAACTATTGATGAAGAATTACTAGAAAAATATGATGTAAATCCTGAAAAGAGAGATGACTGGCAAGAGGTTCAAAATTATGTAGAAGCAATTAATTATGGAATAGATCGAGTAAAAGAATTGCCGGTTTGTACAAGAATGATAAAAGAAATACATAGTATACTACTAAAAGATGTTAGAGGAGAACATAAAAGTCCAGGGGAATATAGAACATCACAAAATTGGGTAGGGGGAAGTAGACCAAGCAATGCAGTTTATGTACCACCAATTCCAAGTGAAGTAAGTAATTGTTTAAGCGATTTAGAAAAATTTATAAATAATGAAAACATAAATACTCCTGAATTGGTGAAAATTGCAATAATACATTATCAATTTGAGACTATACATCCTTTTTTAGATGGGAATGGAAGAACGGGAAGAATATTAATACCAATATATTTACTAAGTAAAGGAATTATAAATAAGCCATGTTTTTATATTTCAGACTATATTGAGAAGAATAAAGAAGCATATTATGATTTTTTAAGTAGAGTAAGATCAAATAATGATATTATATCATGGATAAAATTCTTTTTAGAAGCTACAATTGAGACAGCTAAGGCGGCAAGAATAAAATTCGAAAAAGTATCAAATTTTACTAAAGAAATAAATAATCTTATAATGAAACTTCCAGCGAAATCAGATAATTTGAGAAAAGTAATTGATGTTTTATATAATGAACCATCTGTTTCGCGAAACTTTTTAGTAGAAAAAACAGGGATAAAGCCAGGAACTGTAAAAAATATAATTAAAATATTATTAGAAAATGATATTATTGTTGAAAAAACAGGATATTCTAGAAATCAAGTTTTTTCATTTGATAAATATGTTAATTTATTTAAATAAAAATTTATAGGTCAAAAAAATGAAAAAATTTGACTTAAGAAAAATTATAGGTCAAAAAAATGAAAAAATTTGACCTAAGAAAATTTATGGGTCAAAAAAATGAAAAAATTTGACTTAAGAAAATCTATAAAATAAAATGGAGAAGATATAATGAAAGTATTAATTACAGGAACATCAGAAGGAATAGGAAAAGCAACAGCACTTAAATTCATAGAAGAAGGGCACGAAGTAATAGGAATAGATAAAGAAAAATCAACAATAGAAAATAAACTATACACACACATAAATAAAAACATATGTGACAAAGACCTTCCAGAAATAAAAGATGTTGAAATTCTTATAAACAATGCAGGAGTGCAAGAAAGCGGAAACGACATAGATGTGAATTTAAAAGGAACAATAGCAATAACAGAAAAATATGGAATTCAAGACAAAATAAAATCAATAATATTCATAGCATCAGCTAGCGCAAGAACAGGAGCAGAATTTCCTGAATATGTTGCAAGCAAAGGTGGAATGGTTTCATATATGAAAAATGTAGCCTTAAGAGTGGCTCAATATGGAGCTACAAGCAACAGTATCTCAGCAGGTGGAGTAACTACAAAACTTAATGAGCACATAATAAATGACCCAGTTTTGTGGAAAAAGGTATTAGATGAAACTTTACTAGACAAATGGGCTTCTGCTGAAGAAATAGCAGAGTTTGCTTACTTCATAGCAGTTGTAAATAAAAGTATGACAGGTGAAGATATTTTTATTGACAATGGAGAAGCTTTAAAATCAAATTTTATTTGGTAAGGATGGAGAAAAAATGTTAGGTGCAATAATAGGAGATTTAGCAGGAACGAAATACGAATATCAAGAGTTTGTGGACTCAAGAAGAGCAACAATAAATAAAGAACGAAGAAAAGAAATACTTGACCCAAAAACTGAACTAATAACAGACGAAAGCTTTGTAAGTGATGATAGTATATTAACAACAGCAATTGCAGAAGCAATAATTTATAATATAGATTATAGAGAAACATTAAAAAAATATGGCAAAAAATATGGAAATGAGCAATTGCAAAGAAAGAACTTTTTTAAAAATGCATTTTCACCAGTATTTACAAAGTGGGCAAATTCAGAAGAAAATGAAAATGGAACAAGCTACGGAAATGGTGCAGCAATGCGAGTTTCACCAGTAGCATATTTATTTGATGATTTAGAAAAAATAGAGCAAGAAGCAAAAAAATCAGCAATACCATCACACAATAGCCAAGAAGCTATAAAAGGAGCACAAGGACTTGCTTCAGCAATATATTTAGCTAGGCAAAAAACGCCAAAAGAAGAAATAAAAGAATATATTACTCGGAAGATATGGGTATAATTTAAATTATAATCTAAAAGAATTGCAAGAAACAAATACATTTGATGGAACTTGTAAAAAGACAGTACCACAAGCAATTTTCGTGTTCTTACAATCAAATAATTTTGAAGATTCCATTAGAAAAGCAATTTCAATAGGTGGAGATACAGACACAATAGCATGTATGGTAGGTTCAATTTCAGAAGCATATTATGGAATACCGAAAGACTTGAGAAATAAGGCTTTAAAAGTGATGCCAGAAGAATTAAGAAAAACAATAATATCTGCATATGAAATGAAAAGACAAAATGAGACACAAAAAGAAATTAAAAATGATATCGAACAAGAAAGATAAAAGGTTTATAGGTAAAAACCAAGAAGAAAAACCTAAATATAAATACGAGGAAGAAAAAAATTGGATAAATTAGTATTAGTCGACGGAAACAGTATAATGAATAGAGCATTTTACGGAATAATGGGAAGTAAAATGTTAACAACAAAAGATGGAAAATACACAAATGCGGTATATGGATTTTTAGCAATATTATTCAAACTATTAGAAGACATAAATCCACAATATCTAGTAGTAGCATTTGACTTAAAAGCACCAACAGCAAGGCATAAGCTATATGAAGGCTACAAGGCAAACAGAAAAGGAATGCCAGAAGAACTAGCAGAGCAAATGCCGATCATAAAAGAAATATTAAGAGCAATGAATATTGATATAGTAGAGATGGAAGGTTACGAAGCAGATGACGTACTTCGGAACTTTATCTTGCTATGGAGAAAAACAAGGACTAGAAGTAACAATTTTATCAGGAGATAGAGACACATTTCAACTTGCAACAGATAAAGTAACAATAAGAATTCCACATACAAAAGCTGGAAAGACAGAAACAGACGAATACAACAAAGAAAAAATAATAGAAAAATATGGATTAGAGCCAAAACAATTAATAGACGTAAAAGGCTTGCAAGGGGACTCATCAGACAACATCCCAGGAGTACCAGGAGTTGGAGAAAAAACAGCATTAAGCCTAATACAAAGATATGGCTCAATAGAAAAGTTATATGAAGCAGTGGAAAGTGGAACAGATGACTTAAAAGGAAAGCAAAGAGAAAAAATAGTAGAAAATAAAGAACTAGCAGAAATGTCAAAATTTTTGGGAACAATCAATTTAGAAGTACCAATAGAAGACACTCTAGAAAACTTCAAAGTAGAAGAATGGGACAAGCCAAAAGTATTGGAACTATTTAAAGAATTAAACTTCAACAGATATATTGACCGTTTTTCACTAAGAGGAGAAGAAACAAGTGGAGCAAACGCAGAAACTAAGAAAGAAACTTACAAAAGAGTAGATAAACCAACAGAAGAAATCATAGAATTAATAAAAGAGCAAAAAGAAATGAATTTTTACTTAGCAACAGAGCAAGATACAGACGAAAGTAAAATAATAAAAGAAAAAATAACAGGAATAAGCATCTATAATAACGAAAAAAATGAAGTTTACTATATAGATGTGTCCCCAATGGACAAAAATGTCCAACAGGGACAGTCCCCAGTGGACAAAAATGTCCAAAAAGAAACGTCCCCAATGGACACAATGGACATTTTTGAAAATGCAGAAATCAAGAAGATAGGAATTGACTTGAGCAGGGCATACATTTTGCTAAAGCAAGAAGGTATTACTTTAAATGGAATTAGTTATGATATAGGTATTGCAGCATATATATTAAATCCAACAAATAATAAATTAAAGATTGATAACTTAATTGAGCAATATTTAGAATTAAATGTTGATGAAGTAATTGGTGTTAGTGAGAAAAAGCAAGCAAACAAGCAAATCAACTTATTTGATGCTATGTCAGGAAATGCAGAGCAGGATGAAGAGGCTGAAAAGCAAAAAGAATTGGAAAAAGACAAATATTGTTTATACGCTTATGCAATTTCAAAGATAAAAGAAATTACATTAAAAGAAATGGAAGAGATAAATTGTTTAGATTTATTCTATAACATAGATATGCCAACAGTTGAAGTACTATCAGACATGCAATGGAATGGTATGTATGTTGATAAGCAAGAGTTAGAGCAATTTGGAGAAGAATTAAGAGCAAAATTAGAAACATTAACAAAAGTAATATATGAAATGGCAGGAGAAGAGTTCAATATAAATTCAACAAAGCAATTAGGAGAAATCTTATTTGAAAAAATGAAATTGCCAGTAATAAAGAAGACAAAAAGTGGATATTCAACAGATGTAGATGTTTTGGAAAAATTAAAAAGAGAAGACCCAATAATTGAACAAATACTAGAATATAGACAATTAATGAAACTAAATTCAACATATGTAGAAGGATTAAAACCATATATCAATCCAAAAACAAAAAGAATACACTCATTCTTCCACCAAACAATAACAGCAACAGGAAGAATAAGCTCAACAGAGCCAAATCTTCAAAACATACCAACAAGATTTGAATTAGGAAAAAGAGTAAGAAAAGTATTCAAACCAGAAGAAGGAAAAATCTACTTAGATGCAGACTATTCACAAATAGAACTAAGAGTGCTAGCATCAATATCAGAAGACAAACATATGATAGAAGCATTCAACGAAGGGCAAGACATCCACAAACAAGCAGCGTCAAAAGTATTTAAAACACCAATAGACGAAGTAACAAAAGAACAAAGAAGTAATGCAAAAGCAGTAAACTTCGGAATAGTATATGGAATAAGCGATTTCGGTTTAGGAGAACAACTAGGAATAGGAAGAAAAAAAGCAAAACAATATATAGACGAATATTTAGAACAATATTCAGGAATAAAAAACTTTATGGAAAACATAACAGAAGAAGCAAAAGAAAAAGGCTATGTAGAAACACTATTCCATAGAAGAAGATATATACCAGAACTAAAATCAAGCAATTATATGGTAAGACAATTTGGATCTAGAGCAGCAATGAACACACCAATACAAGGAACAGCAGCAGACATAATGAAAATAGCGATGATAAAAGTATATGAAGAAATACAAAAAAGAAAGCTAAAATCAAAAATAATATTACAAGTACACGACGAAATGATGGTAGAAGCGCCACTAGAAGAAAAAGAAGAAATGCAGAAAATAATGAAACAATGTATGGAAACAGCAATAGAGTTAAAAGTACCATTAATTGCAGAAATATCAACAGCAAGCAATTGGCACGAATGCAAGTAATTTGCTCCCTGCCACTGGGGACGGTTCTTTATTGCAGATTCCTGCCAAGAAGAACCGTCCCCAGTGGCAGGGGTAATAAAAAGGAGAGAAAAGGTTAATGAACAAAAGATTTTTAATAGGTTTTTTGCTAATTTTTATAATAATTGTCATATTTTTTGGTGTGTTTAAAAATGAGATTTTAAAAGTCTTTTATCCGTTAAAATATAGCGAAATTGTGGGAAAATATGCACAAGATTATGATGTGGAGGAAAGTCTGATTTTTGCGTTGATTAAGGCTGAGAGTAATTTTAAAGAGGAGGCTGTTTCGCACAAAGATGCAATAGGGCTTATGCAGATTATGGAGGAGACTGCAATTGATGTGGCAAAAAAATATGATATAAGTATTGATGAAAATGATGCTAAAGAGGATATTTTGAATATTGATAATAATATTAACATTGGTACAAAATACATAGCAATATTATTAGAAAAGTATGGAAATATAGAGATTGCTGTTGCAGCATATAATGCTGGAATTGGAACTGTGGACAAGTGGATAGAACAAGGGATTATTAAGGCTGATGGTACAGATATTGAAAATGTACCATATAAAGAGACTAATAATTATGTTAGAAAGATTTTAGTAAATTATAAAGTGTATAAAGATTTATATTATTAAATATGGTATAACCAAAAACTGAACAAATTGTACAACCAAAACTAGACAAATGACAAAAAATGAAATAAAATATATAAAAATGAAAATAAAAACAGAAATAGGGGTAAACAAAATGGTAGTAGAACAATTAATATTCACATTCATTTCATTTGCAATATTTGTATATATGTTTTTTAGAATGATAAAAAATAATGACACAGCATATGTAGTAATATTGGTATTAGAAGCGATAGGGATAACACTAAATTTTGCAGAGGTATTATTTAAAGTAAAATTAAATATGTTATTTGTAATAATTAAATACATATTAGCATGTTTATTACCAATAGGAATAGTCATTTTAGAAAAAAGAATTATGCCATTATATGAAATGATAAATTTAAGTAAAGCAAGAATATATATGGCATTAGGAAATACTAAAAAAGCAAAACAAGTGTTGTTAGATATACTAAATAGAAATCAAGAAAGTTATCAAGCACATAAGAAATTAGCAGAAGTATATGAAGCTGAAGGTGGAATGAGAAGGGCAATTGACGAATATGTACAAGCAATTGATTTAAATAAAAAAGATTACAATTCTTACTATAAAGTAGCTGAATTACTAAATGATTTAGATAAAGGGCAAGAAGCTTCTCGAATGTTATTCAGTTTATTAGAAAAACAACCACAAATGTATGAAGCAAGTATACTTTTAGGAGATATTTTAATAGCCAACGAAGCATATAAAGAAGCAGCAAAAGTATATCAAGATGCGTTAAGATACAATCCATTAAGTTATGATTTAAATTACAATTTAGGAATAGCATATACAATGCTAAATGACTTCCAAAATGCAAAAATATGTTATGAAAAAGCAGCTGAGATAAACAGTTTAGCATATAATTCAAAATATTCATTAGCAGAGATAGCGTTGATTTATAAGGATTTAGAAGAAGCAAAGCAAAAGTTCTTAGAAGCAATTGAAGAAGAAGAGTTATCAGCAGATGGATATTATGAGCTTGCAAAGATTAGCCTACTTCAAGGAGATAAAGATACAGCAATAAAATATGTAAATATAGCAATAGATATAAATAGCAAAAAAATAGTAGCAAAAGTAAAGAAAGACCCAATATTTATACCAATAATTGCAAAAATTCCAATGCCATTCAACTTAGAAAATACTTTAGAAGAAAAAGAGCCAAAACTAGAAGAAAAAGAATTAAAAGCAAAAGCTCACTTAGAAGAAATGGCAGATATAACAAGAAGTTTAAGTTATGCAGACATACAATTGTTAAATAAAAGAGAAGAAAAACATAGCAAATCAGCTATGAAAACTCAAGAATATGAGCAAGAAAAAGAAAGAGACGATATACAGTAGTTAAATGGAATAAAAACAAAAGTAAACAAATATATTTTTATATAAATAGAAAATAGCGAAAGAAGGAAAACAAAATGATAATAGAAATAATAAAATCTATCATCTTCGGAATTGTAGAAGGAATAACAGAATGGCTACCAATCAGTAGTACAGGGCACTTAATACTATTGGAACAATTTTTAAAATTCAAAGAAGTATCACCAGAATTTTGGGATATGTTCCAAGTAGTAATACAATTAGGAGCAATACTTGCAGTAGTTATACTATACTTTAAGCAAATATGGCCATTTACCAAAAACAAAGAAAAAGCAATAAAAAAAGAAGGAATATTATCAATACTAGATAAAGACATAATGATATTATGGGCAAAAATTCTAGTAGCATGTGTACCAGCAGCAATAATTGGAATATTATTTGATGATGTATTTGAAGCATTATTTTATAATCCATTCTGTATAGCACTTGCATTAATAATATTCGGAATAGCATTTATCATAATAGAGAACTGGAATAAAGGCAGAAAAGCTAAAAAAGAAACATCAGAACAAATTACATATAAAGATGCAATAATAATTGGATTATTCCAATTGATAGCAGCAATATTTCCAGGAACATCACGTTCAGGAGCAACAATAATAGGAGCATTATTGATAGGTCTATCAAGACCGAATGCAGCAAACTTTACATTTTACTTAGCAATACCAACAATGTTTGGAGCAAGTTTACTAAAACTAGTTAAATTTGGATTAGCGTTTACTTCAACAGAAATAATTGTATTATTAGTTGGAATGGTTGTATCATTCTTAGTTTCAATTATTGTTATTAAGTTATTGCTAAACTATATTAGAAAACATGACTTTAAAGCATTTGGATATTATAGAATTGTACTAGGAATTTTAGTACTTGCATATTTCTTTTTTACACATTAATGATGTTTTAGGGTGTTTTTGGGGGACAGAGCAAAAAAACATCTATATTTCCTGCCAATGGGGACGGACCTTTTTGGCAGGAAAATTAAACTCGAGTTATTAGACGAAACAGTTTAATAATTCGAGTTTATTTTTGCAACAAAATATCAACATAAAATTTCAACAAAGATAAAATATGAATAATGAATATTATACTTAAAAAAGTAAACGATAAAATAATATATAGAGATAGATATTGACATAATTCTCAACAAAAAATACAATAAAATAAACAAAAGAAAGGGTGAAAATATGAAAAATAAAGGAATTACGCTAATATCACTAGTAATAACAATAATAATCTTACTAATCCTAGCGCGGAGTAACAATAGCAGCATTAACAGGAGACAATGGAACAATAGGAAAAGCAGGAGAAGCAAAGTTCAAAACAGAGCTTTCAGCAGTAGCAGAAGAATATGAATTATACTTAACAGAAAGATTTTCAAAAGATAGAAGTTTCGAAGAAGGAGCATTATATGCAGGGAAAAATGCACTAATATATGATTCAGTGCAAGAAGAAGGGAACATATATACAGTATTAAAAAATTCAAGTAAAAAATATGTAGATAATTTTGAAGTAATAAAAGGAGAGCTATTTTATTTTGCTCAAAATGAACAAGAAGGAAAATGGGCAAAAGAGATAGGAATAAAAGTAAGTCCATATATAGTAATAGACGGAGAATTAATGTCATCTAATACAAATTTAGATTTAATGGACGAAGCAACAGGAACAATAATAATACCGCAAGCAGTAACGAAAATTGGAGAAGGAGCATTTTCAAATTTAGAAGGGTTACGAACAATAGTAATACCAGGGAATGTAAAGGAAATAGGGAAGAATGCTTTTAGAAGCAATACAACACTTGAAAAAGTAATTATACAAGAAGGTGTTGAAACAATTGGAGAGTCAGCATTTGAAAGATGTACCAATTTGAAAACAATAGAACTACCTGAAAGCATTATAGAAATTAGTAGACAGGTTTTTTATGACTGTATAAATCTTCAAGAAATAGAGATACCAAGTAAAATAACTAAAATTAGCAATTTGGCATTCGCGGGATGCAATAAATTGACTAAATGTAAATTTAGAGGGGATAGGGTAACAGAGATAGAAAATGGAGCATTTTATGCGACAGCATTTACTGAATTTAATATCACAAAAAATGTAGAAACAATTAGTCCTACAACATTTTCTTACAATACTGTATTAAATAATATAAAAATAGACAATGATAGATTTGTTTATGAAGAAGGAATATTAATGCCAAGTAATAAAAACAACATAATATTTATATCTCAAAAATATTATCAAGGTAAAACGGAATTTAGAATACCAGAAGGAGTTGTTACTTTTAGAGCATCAATTGCTAATCTATATACAATAAAAAAATTAATTATAACAAGTAAAGTGAGCAATATTCCATCGGCAAGAGAATTCTTACCAAGTTTAGAAGAAATAGAAGTAGTTGAAGGAAATGAGACGTATGCAGTGTCAGATAAATGTTTATACACAACTAAAAATCCTAAAAGATTAGTATATTGCGTTTCAAAAGACAGTGAAATAAATTTAAATATTGATGTAGAGACTATAGGAGATTTTTCGTTTTGTGGAGCAACAAATGCAAAAAAAATAACTTTACCTGATAGTGTAAAAACAATAGAAAATCAGATATTTAGCTACACAATGAAGGAAGTAATAATTGGAAAGCAAGTTAACAATATATCGCCTATGTTTTGCTATCAGAGGTATAATGCAAAAGTGACTATAGATAGTGAAAATCAAAACTATATGGTAGAAAACAATGTATTATATACAAAGAACAAATCAAAACTTATAACTGTAATATCACAGATAAAAGGAAAATTCATTTTAGATGATAAAGTAGAAGAAATTTTTACTAATGCATTTTATTCTCAAGGAGAGATGACCGAAATTGATTTTAAAAATGTAAAGATTATTGGATATGAAGTATTCTATAATTGTAACCGACTAACTAAAATTGATATCCCAAATACAGTAGAGACAATTAATATCTATGCATTTAGAGCAGCTAATAATTTAAAAGAAGTTACTATTCATAAACCAGAAAATACAATTGCTGGTTCACCTTGGGGAAATACACATGGACTAAGAGCAATAAAATGGCAACCATAATATTATAAAAAAATACTTTGAATTTAGAAATAAGTTCAAGGTATTTTTTATTTACAAAATATTGACACAAAACGTCAACAAAGATAAAATATAAATAATGAATATTATAATAAAAAAAGTAAAAGCTAAATACAAGATAAAGAGTAATCTATTGACATAAAATAAGTACTAGAAATACAATAAAACAAACAAAAGAAAGGGTGAAAACATGAAAAATAAAGGAATTACGCTAATATCATTGGTAATAACAATAATAATCTTACTAATCTTAGCACGGAGTAACAATAGCAGCATTAACAGGAGACAATGGAACAATAGGAAAAGCAGGAGAAGCAAAATTTAAAACAGAATTATCAGCAGTGGCAGAAGAATATGAATTATACTTAGCAGAAAGATTTTCAAAAGATAGAAGCTTTGAAGAAGGGGCTCTATATGCAGGAAAAAATGCATTGATATATGACTCAGTACAAGAAGAAGGGAACATATATACAGTATTAAAAAATTCAAGTAAAAAATATGTAGATAATTTTGAAGTAATAAAAGGAGAGCTATTTTATTTTGCTCAAAATGAACAAGAGAAAAAATGGGCACAAGATATAGGAATAAAGGTAAGTCCATACTTAATAGTAGATGGAGAATTAATGTCATCTAATACAAATTTAGACTTAATGGACGAAGCAACAGGAACAATAGTAATTCCACAAAATGTAACCAAAATTGGAAACGGAGCATTTAGAGATGTAACAGGTTTAAGAAGTATAGTAATACCAGGTACAGTAAAAGAAATAGGAGAGTATGCCTTTTCAGGAAATCCAACTTTAGAAAATGTAGTAATAGAAGAAGGCGTTGAGAAAATAGGAGCGTTTGCATTTGAAGGTTGTAGTGCCTTAAAATCAATAAAAATAGCAGATAGTGTGTCATATATAGGAGACACATGCTTTGGCCAATGTACATCATTGGTAGAAATTAACTTTCCAAAGGCATTAAAGACAATACCCAATAGAATGTTAAGTGCTTGTACTTCATTAACAGAGATAGAAATATCAGAGGGAATAGAAAGAATAGATAACATGGCTTTTGAGCTATGCAGTAATTTAACCAGAGTAAAGATACCATCAACAGTAACAAGTATAGTAGGTAGTGCATTTGGAGGTGATACCAAATTAACTAATATAGAAATATCAGAAGGCAACGAAAGTTATAGTTTTTTTGATAGTATGATAATGTCAAAAAATGGTGAAAATCTATATTATGTAGTACCAAGTACATCAGTAATAAATATACCAGAAACAGTAAAGATTATTGAGTATGGAGCTATGACTACCTATGAAAGAACGGCAGTATTAAATATTTCGAAAAATGTAAGAGAAATAAAAGATGCATTTAATACTACTAGAATAACTAAGATAAATGTAGTAGAAGAAAATCAATATTTTAAAAGCGAAAATGGAAACCTATATAGTAAAGATATGACAGTATTGTACAGATATTATCAGAACGAGACATCTTTTATAATGCCAAATACAGTTAAACAAATAAGGCAGTATGCATTTACGGGGGAAAATAAACTAGAGCAATTAACATTGAGTGACAATTTGGAAGAAATGAGTGGATGGTTATTTGATGGAACAAAAATTAAAAATTTACATTTTGGGGCAAAGGTAAAGAATATTCCGACAACGGTGTTTCCAGGCCGAGTTGATATAGATATAACTATATCAGAAGAAAATCCTAATATAAAGGCAGAAGGAGGAACATACATTTTAAGTAAAGACGGAAAAAGATTAATAGGGGTGTCAAAAGATTTACAAACATATAATATACCTAGTTCAGTTGATATTATTGGCTCATATGTATTTTATAGTAGAGTAAATTTAAATGAAATAATTTTACCAATAGGAATAAGGGGAATTGGAGAGACGGCTTTTGACAACGCAGTAAATTTAAAAAAAGTGACAATACAGTCAAATATAGAAAATATTGCAACAAATGCATTTACTAGATGTAATAGTCTAAAAGAGATAATAATTGATAAAAAAGAAGGAGAAATATCAGGAGCTCCATGGGGATGTCCATATGGATTAAGAGCAGTATTTTGGAATAAATAATAAAAGTCAAAAAATAACAGTTTACAACAAAAAAATGTTGTGATATACTTCAAAAGAAAAATAAAACAAGGAGGAATAAAATGACGCAAGCAGACAAACATTTTATAGAAACTTGTAAAGAAATAATAGAAAACGGATACACATCAGAAGGTACAAACGTACGCACAAGGTGGGAAGACGGAGAAGAAGCAAACTACATATCAATAGTAGGAGTAACAAACAAATATGACGTAGGAAAAGAATTCCCAATGATAACACTAAGAAACAACACAGGGACAGTAAAAAGAGCAATAGACGAAGTACTATGGATATGGCAACAAAAATCAAACAACATAAATGACCTAAACTCACATATATGGGACCAATGGGCAGACGAAAATGGTTCAATTGGAAAAGCATATGGATATCAAATGGGGAAAAAATATCAATTTAAAACAAAACAAGAAATACAAGAAATGGACCAAGTAGACTTTGTCTTAAACCTATTAAAAAACGACACATCAAGTAGAAGAATAATGACAAACATATTTAATCACGAAGAACTAAAAGACATGGCATTAGAACCATGCGTATATGGAACACAATGGTTAGTAAAACAAGGAAAACTACATCTAATATTAAATCAGCGTTCACAAGATATGTTAGCTGCAAATGGCTGGAATGTAATGCAATACGCAGCATTACAATGCATGTTTGCACAAGTAGCAGGACTTGAAGTTGGAACACTAACACACAACATAGGAGACTGCCATATTTATGATAGGCACATACCACTTGTAAAAAAACTAATAGAAGCAGAAGCAATGGACGTATGCCCAAAATTAGTAATAAAAAATCCAACGAAAAATTTCTACGAATTTAAAGTAGAAGATTTCGAAATTCAAAATTACGATTATAATAAAGAAATAAAATTGGGAAAAATACCAGTTGCAAAATAAGAGAAGGAGAAAGAAAAATGTTAAGTATAGTAGTAGCAAAAGCAAAAAACAATATAATAGGAAAGGATAATAAGTTAGTATGGCACTTGCCAGAAGACTTAAAACACTTCAAAGAACTAACAACAGGGCATAATATAATAATGGGAAGAAAAACATTTGAATCACTAGGAAGAGTATTACCAAACAGAAAACACATCATATTTAGCCAAAATCCAGACTTCAAAGTAAAAGATGAAAATGTAGAAGTTGTACATTCTTTATTACAAATACAAGAATTAATTGAAGGTGAAGAAGAAGCATTTGTAATAGGTGGAGCAATGATTTATAATTTCTTAATGCCATATGTTAAGAAAATGTATGTAACACAAATTGACCAAGAATTTGACGGTGATGCATTTTTCCCTGTAATTAGTGAAAATACATGGAAAGAAGTTTCAAGAGAGAAAGGAATAAAAGATGAAGATAATAATTTGGATTATGAATTTGTAACATATGAAAGAATTTAGAATTTTTTGGGACAGGGCAAAAAAGTTTCGTTCGTGGACGTTTTTGGCCTGTCCCAAAAAGTTTTAAGTGATGTTTTTTTGCTCCGTCCCCAAAAACATTAAAAAAAGACTTGAATTTTATGGCAAAATATAGTAAAATAAATATGTTAAAAAATATAGACCTTATACTTAGCTTAAAGGCAAGCACCAAAACTTGAGCTCAGTTTAAGGCAAAAAGGGAAAATAGGAGGTGTAAAAAATGACAAAGGAAAGAAAACAAGAAGTAATAGCAACATATAAAAGAGAAGCAAACGATACTGGTTCACCAGAAGTTCAAATAGCTCTTTTAACAGAAAGAATCAACGAATTAACAGAACACTTAAAAGTACACAAAAAAGACAATCACTCTAGACGTGGTCTTTTAAAAATGGTAGGAAAAAGAAGAAATTTATTAAACTACCTAGCTAAAAAAGACGTAAACAGATATAGAGAAATCGTTGAAAAATTAGGATTAAGAAAATAAGAAATAAGAGCCTATGCTTTATTCAGCGTGGGCTTTTATCAAGATTTTTAAGTAAGAATAGGTCAGTAGCTTGTATAATATATTATTAAAACTGCAAATAATACATTATAGAGGTTACCAACTAAACTTACTTAAAAACTAAAAAAAGAGTGTACAGCAAAAACACGAAACAAATAAAAGTAAAATAGGTGCAAATAAGATAAGAAAAAGGAGAAAAAGAATATGTTTAAAACTTATGAAACAGAACTAGCTGGAAGAAAGTTAGTAATAGAAACAGGGAAAATGGCAGGACTAGCCAATGGAAGTGTACTAGTAAGATATGGAGATACATGTGTACTAGTAAATGTAACAGCTTCAAAAGAGCCAAGAGAAGGAATAGATTTCTTCCCACTATCAGTAGATTTTGAAGAAAAATTATATTCAGTAGGAAAAATACCAGGTGGATTTTTAAAAAGAGAAGGGAAACCAAGTGACAAAGCGATTTTAACATCAAGAGCAATTGACAGACCTTTAAGACCACTATTTCCAAAAGATTTTAGAAATGATGTAGTTGTTGTTGCAACAGTATTATGTGTTGACCAAGATAACTCACCAGAAGTAGCAGCAATGATAGGTGCTGCATCAGCATTAGCAATATCAGATATACCATTTAATGGACCAACAGCAGCAGTAAATGTTGGATTAGTTGATGGACAAATTGTAATAAACCCAACAGAAGCTCAAAGAGAGAAAACAGATTTAACATTAACAGTAGCAGGAACACCAACAAAAATAACAATGATAGAAGCTGGTGCAAATGAAGTTCCAGATGATGTAATGTTAAATGCAATAAAAGCAGGACACGAAGAAATCAAAAAAATATGTGAATTTATAACAAATATTCAAAAAGAAATTGGAAAGCCAAAATTTGAATATAAATCTTTTGAAGTTGACCATGATGTATACGAATTTATAGAAACAAACTTTAAAGAAGAAATGAAAGAAAAAGTTCAAGAAGAAGACAAAACAGTAAGAGACCACAACATAGATGAAATAACAGAAAAAATAGAAGAAGCATATAAAGAAAAATTCGGGGAAGAAGCATACGAAGAGCACAAAGCAGACATAGGAGAAGCAATCTACAAATTAGAGAAAAAATGTGTAAGAGAGATGATTTTCGTTGAACATAAAAGAGTAGACGGAAGAGCATTAGACCAAATTAGACCACTATCTTGTGAAGTTGCATTACTTCCAAGAGTACACGGAAGCGCATTATTTACAAGAGGTCAAACACAAGTAATGTCAATTGCAACACTAGGAATGGTAAGCGAAGAACAAGTATTAGACGGAATAGATACAGAAGAATCTAAAAGATATATGCACCACTACAACTTCCCAAGTTACTCAGTAGGAGAAGCAAGACCTTCACGTGGACCTGGTAGAAGAGAAGTAGGACATGGAGCATTAGCAGAAAAAGCATTAGTTCCAGTAATACCTTCAAAAGAAGAATTCCCATATGCAATAAGAGTTGTATCTGAAGTATTATCTTCAAATGGTTCAACATCACAAGCAAGTATATGTGGAAGTACACTAGCATTAATGGATGCAGGTGTACCAATTAAAAGACCAGTAGCAGGAATTTCAACAGGATTAGTTACAAATCCTGACAATGATGAAGATTATGTAATGTTACTAGATATCCAAGGATTAGAAGATTTTTTCGGAGATATGGACTTTAAAGTTGGTGGAACTGAAAAAGGAATTACAGCAATCCAAGTAGATATCAAATGTGACGGATTAACATATGAAGTTATCAGTGAAGCATTTGAAAGAACAAGAAAAGCAAGAATTCATATACTAGAAAATGTAATGTTACCAGTAATTTCAGAGCCAAGAGAAGAAGTATCTGAATATGCACCAAGAATAGTAAACACAACAATCAAAGTAGAAAAAATCAAAGACGTAATAGGACCTGGCGGAAAAGTGATAAACAAAATCATTGATGAAACAGGAGTAAAAATCGATATAGAAGAAGATGGACAAGTATTTATCTACTCAACAGACGGAGAAAAGGCAAAACAAGCATTAGAAATGATAGAAGATATAGTTAGAGAAGTAGAAGTAGGAGAAATCTATTATGGTGAAGTAGTAAGAATAATGAACTTTGGAGCATTTGTAGACCTAGGAATTAACGGAAAAGAAGGATTACTACACATCTCTAAAATATCAAAAGAAAGAGTAAAAAATGTGGAAGACGTTCTTCATATTGGAGATAAAGTTACAGTTAAAGTAATTGAAATAGATGACCAAGGAAGAATAAACTTAAGCATGAGAGATTTAGCAGAAAAGAAAGTAACATTAGAATAATAAAAATGCTTGATTAAATAAAAAACAAAAAGGCTGTGCAAGAACTAAAAAATTACACAGCCTTTTAATTTAAATACATAAAGGGAGAGAGAAAGTTGAAAGTATCAGAATTTAATTATGAACTACCAGAAGAACTAATAGCACAAACACCATTAGAAAAAAGAGACGAATCAAGACTAATGATACTAGACAGAAAAAATCAAACAATAGAACACAAAAAATTCAAAGATATTATAGAATTCCTAAAACCAGGAGACGTACTAGTAAGAAACAACACAAAAGTAATACCAGCAAGACTATATGGACAAAAAGAAACAGGAGCAAAAGTAGAATTTTTGTTATTAAACAATATTGAAGGAGACATTTGGGAAAGTATAGTAAGACCTGGAAATAAATTGCATGTAGGAACAAAAGTAAACTTTGGAGAAGGAAAGCTACAAGCAGAAATTCTAGAAATAATGCCAGGTGGAACAAGAAAAGTAAAATTCCACTACAATGGTATTTTTAACGAAATATTAGACGAAATAGGACTTATGCCATTACCACCATATATACACGAAACATTAAAAGAAAAAGGAAGATATCAAACAGTATATGCAAAATACAATGGCTCAGCAGCAGCTCCAACAGCAGGATTGCACTTTACACCAGAACTTTTGAAACAATTAGAAGAAAAAGGAGTACAAATTGCAAATGTAACTCTACATGTAGGAATTGGAACATTTAGACCAGTAAAAGAAGATACAGTAGAAAACCATGAAATGCACTCAGAACATTATTACATAAAAAAAGAAGATGTAGAAAAAATCAACCTTGCAAAAAAAGAAGGAAGAAGAGTAATTGCAGTTCGGAACAACATCTTGCAGAGTGTTAGAAACAGTTGCAGATGAAAATGGAATGGTAAAAGAAACAGAAGGTGATACACAAATATTTATTTATCCAGGTTATAAATTCAAATGTTTAGACGGATTAATAACAAATTTCCATTTACCACAATCAACACTTTTAATGTTAGTATCAGCATTAGCAGGAAAAAAATATGTAATGAATGCATACGAAGAAGCGGTAAAAGAGAGATATAGATTTTTTAGCTTCGGCGATGCTATGTTTATTGAATAATTCAAACAAGGAGGGAGAAGTACAATGAAACACGCAGTAACCTACGAATTGCTCCACGAATGCAAGCAAACAGGAGCAAGAAGAGGAGTAATACACACACCACACGGAGACATACAAACACCAATATTCATGCCAGTAGGAACACAAGCAACAGTAAAATCAATGACACCAGAAGAACTAAAAGAAGAAGTAAAAGCACAAATAATATTATCAAATACATATCACTTATACCTAAGACCAGGAAGTAAAATAGTAAAAGAAGCAGGTGGACTTCACAATTTTATGAAATGGGACAGACCGATACTTACTGATAGTGGGGGATTTCAAGTATTCAGTTTAGGAGATTTAAGAACAATACAAGAAGAAGGAGTTCAATTTAAATCACATTTAGACGGAAGCAAGCACTTCTTTTCGCCAGAATCAGTAATGGAAACTGAAGAAGACTTAGGAGCAGACATCATTATGGCTTTTGATGAATGTTGTCCATATCCATCAACATATGAATACACAAAAAATTCTATGGAAAGAACAACAAGGTGGGCAAAAAGATGTAAAGAGGCACATAAAACAGTTGATAAACAAGCATTATTTGGAATTATACAAGGTGGATTTTATAAAGATTTAAGAGAGCAAAGTGCAAAAGACTTAATAGATTTAGATTTGCCAGGTTATGCAATTGGTGGAATTAGTGTAGGAGAGCCAAAAGAAGAATTTTTGGATATATTAAGATATACAGCTCCACTTATGCCAAAAGATAAACCAAGATATTTAATGGGAGTAGGAACACCAGATTATTTAATAGAAGCAGCAATTGCAGGAATTGATATGTGTGATTGTGTTTTACCAACAAGAATAGCGAGAAATGGAACAGCAATGACATCACATGGAAAAGTAGTTGTAAGAAATGCGACATATGAAAAAGATTGGACACCATTAGACTCTGAATGTGACTGTTATACTTGCAAGAATTACACTAGAGGATATATAAGACATCTAATTAAAGCAAATGAAATTTTAGGAGTGCGATTATTGTCAATTCATAACCTAAGGTTCTTGACTAATTTAATGGAAAGAGTTAGAATAGAAATAGAGAATGACAATTTAGGGACTTTTCGAGATGAATTCTATAAAAAGTATGGTTATACTAAATAATTAGGGGGTATAAAAATGAATTTAATTGAAGAAAGCTTCCAAACAAAGGAAGAAAAAAATAAAAAAACAGCAATAAGAATTGTACTAGCTGCAATAATATTAGTAGTGGTATTAATAATTGGAATAGTATCATATATGGCATATATAAAGGGAAAAGAACTAAAAGTAAGCCTTGACGGTAATGCTAATAATGACGTGAAAAAAATGCTAGTATTTGAAAATGGAACAGTATATGCACCAATAAAAAAAATTGCAAGTTATTTAGGATATAACAGCTACAATGGTGAATATTTTGAAAAATCAGAAAGCAGTAGCAAATGCTATGTAGAAAGTGAAAATGAAGTAGCTAACTTTGAATTAAACTCTAAAAAAATATATAAATTAGATTTAAATGCAAGAGCTGAAAACTATGAATATGTATATTCAAAAGAAGCTGTAAGAGCGATAAATGGAGAATTATATGCCTCAGCAGAAGCAATAGAAAAAGCATTCAATGTAAGCTTCCAATATAATGAAGAAAAAAACACAGTACAAATATTTACACTACCATATTTAGTAGAGTTCTATAATCCATATGTGTTGAATTGGGGATATGTAGGAATAAGTGAAGAATTTGCAAACCAAAAAGCAATATTAAAAAATATGCTAGTAGTAACAAATAATAATAAAAAAGTAGGAGTATTAGACACAGAAGGAAAATCTATATTAGAAGTAAAATACTCAAACATAACATATTTATCAAGTGTAGGTGAAGGTGGAGATTTCTTAGTAGAAGACAATGGAAAAGTTGGAGTTATGTCAAAAAATAGGGAAACAAAAGTCCAACTAATATATGACTCAATTGAATTACTAGACCTAGATGCAGGACTATATGTAGCGGAAAAAGATAATAAATATGGAGTTTTAGACTTACGAGGAAAAGTAATAATATATATAGAAAATGACGAAATAGGTGTAGACACATCAAGATTTAAAGAAAATGGAATAAAAAATAAATACATATTAGCAGAAAACTTAATCCCAGTAAGAAAAGATAGAAAATGGGGATTATGTGATACAAAAGGAAACTTATTAGTAGATTATCAATATGATAGCTTAGGATATACAGCAACAAGTAGCAGAAACGCACTAAGCTTATTGGTAATTCCAGACTATAACGTAATTGTTGCATGTAAAGACAAGAAATACACATTATTAAATAGTATTGGTGAAGAGTTGTTTAGTGGACCAGTTGCAGATGATATTTATATGACAATTGACGGTGGAAAGAAACACTACTTTATAAGAGCAAATGATCAAGAAATGGATGCAGAAGAGTACTTAAACCAAATTGATGTAAATCCTAGAGCATATGAAAAAAATACAAATAAGAAACCGCAAACAGAAAACAATGAGCAATTACCAAAAGAAAATAACAATGAGCAAAATGGAAGCGAAGAGCAAAACAATAATGAACCAAACAATCAAGAACAAAACAATGGTGAAGAAAATCAAGAAAATGAAGGATTTCAAGACATAGAAAATCAAGAACAAGAGTAAAAAAATAGAAAAAGTAGAAAAAAAGTAAATGTTTTTCAAAAAAGCATTTACTTTTTTTGATTTTTTGTATAGAATATATAAAAATGCAAAAAAATGTCAAAAAACAAAAGAAAATGTAAAAAAGAGAAAGGAAGTATATCAATGAAAATACTAATGTTAACATGGGAATATCCCCCAAGAGTAGTAGGAGGAATTGCTAGAGTAGTATATGATATATCAAGAACTTTGTTAAAAGACGGACACGATGTAACAGTAATCACATACAAAGACGGAGATGCACCATATTTTGAAGATGATAAAGGAGTAAAAGTATATAGAGTAGACAACTATATGATAAACCCAAACAACTTCATAGACTGGGTAATGCAATTAAACTTTAATTTAGTAGCAAAAGCAAACGAAGTAATGGCAGAACAAGGAAAATTTGACGTAATACATGCACATGACTGGCTAGTAGCATATGCAGCAAAAACACTAAAAAACTCATACAATATACCAATAGTATCAACAATACACGCAACAGAAGCTGGAAGAAACAGCGGAATACATGACGAACAACAAAGATACATAAATGACACAGAATGGATGCTAACATACGAATCAGCAGAAGTAATAGTTAACAGTAACTATATGAAAGGCGAGCTACAAAGACTATTTGGATTACCATACGAAAAAATAAATGTAATACCAAATGGAGTAAACCTAAGCCTATTCAATGGAATAGAAAGAGACTATAACTTCAGAAGAAAATACGCAATGGACAACGAAAAAATAATACTATTTATGGGAAGGCTAGTTTACGAAAAAGGAATACAACACTTAATATCAGCAATGCCAAAAATACTTGCAGGATACCATGACACAAAACTAGTAATATGTGGAAAAGGTGGAATGCAACAAGAATTACAAGCACAAGTAAACGCAATGGGAATAGGAGACAAAGTATATTTTGCAGGATATATGAACGGAAAAGATGTACAAAGAATGTACAAAGCAGCAGACATAGCAGTATTTCCAAGCACATACGAACCATTCGGAATAGTAGCATTAGAAGCAATGCTATCAGAAAATCCAATAGTAGTATCAGACATCGGTGGACTAAACGAGATAGTAGACCATAGAGTAAACGGAATGAAAGCATATTGCGGAAATCCAAACTCAATAGCAGACTCTATTTTAGAATTACTATATGACCATAAACTATGTAGCGAAATTACTAAAAAAGCAAAAAATAAAGTTAGAAATGAATACAATTGGAGCAAAATAGCACAAGATACACACTTTACTTATCAAAAAGCAATTTGTCAATCTATGGCAGAAAAACAAAAAAGAGAACTTGAGCAAGAAAGAGCTAAGAAAACTAAAAAAGCTAAAAATACAGAAAGCGAAATTACAAATCTACTTAGCTTTAAAAAACGTCAAGCATATGCGTGATGTATTTGGGGACGGAGCAAAAAAACATCATCAATTGAAAGAGAAATTTTTGGGACGGGGAAAGAAAAGTTATTGAAACTTTTTTGACCTGTCCCAAAAAGTTTTTTAAAAAATATTGTAATTTCTACAAATTTAGCAAAAAAATGGTGTATAATATAAGCATATAAAAACAAAAAACAAGGAGTAAAAATGAAAGAAACAGAATTTAAATCAGGATTTGTAACACTAATAGGAAGAACAAACGTAGGAAAATCAACATTATTGAATTTACTAGTAGGAGAAAAAGTGGCAGCAATAGCAAATAAAGTTCAAACAACAAGAACAGCAATAAAAGGAATAGTAAACAGAGAAAACAGTCAAATTGTATTTACAGACACGCCAGGAATACATAAACCCAAAACGAAGCTTAACGAAACAATGGTAGAAACATCATTTACAAGCCTAGCAGATGCAGATGTAGTTTTATTTTTAATAGAGGCAACAAGCGAAGATATTGGCAGAGGAGATAGCATCATATTAGAAAAAATAAAAGAAGCAAAAAGAAAAACAATACTAATTATTAATAAAATAGATTTAGTAAAAAGAGAAAAACTATTAAACTTGATAGAACTTTATAGCAAAGAATATAATTTTGAAGCAGTAATTCCAATATCTGCAACAAATTCAAAATATAAAGAAATCATATTAGAAGAAATAGAAAAAAATCTAAAGCCAGGCCCAGCGTATTATGACGTAGAAGAATATACAGACCAAACATTAAGACAATTGGCAGAAGAAACAATTAGAGAAAAAGCACTAAAATTGTTGCAAGATGAAGTACCACACGGAATTTATGTTGAAGTGGAAAAAATGAAACAAAGAAAAAATAAAAAAGGTGAAGAAATATATGACATAGAAGCAACGATTTATTGCTTAAGGGATTCTCACAAAGGAATCATTATAGGAAAAAATGGAGAAATGCTAAAAAGAATCGGAAGAGCAGCTAGAATAGATATGGAAGAAAATTTCGGAATAAAAATCAACCTAAAAACATGGGTAAAAGTAAAACCTGACTGGCAATCAAATGACTCTATTGTTAACAAATTTAAATTAAAATAATATAATTGTATAAAAAACAATAAAAAGGCAAAAGATAAAATTAAAGGTAAAACTTTAAGTAAAGGAGAATATAGCTTATGATTAAAAAAATAGCATGGGAAACATTTAAAAATACGGGTGATATCAACGCTTTTATGGAATTAAGACAAATAGAGAACTTGGAAAAAGGAATAGAAGAAAATGCAGAAAATCAAACTTTTTGGGACAGGCCAGAAAAGTTTGATAATAAAAACAATTAAACTAAAAAATTGAAAGGGAAGAAATGTCAAACACAAAAATAAATGGAATAGTATTATCAGAGAGTAATGTAGGTGACTTTGACAAGATGCTAACAGTATTAACTCCAAACTTTGGAAAAATATCATGTGTTGCCAAAGGGGCAAGAAGACCTAAAAGTGCTCTTTTGGCTGGAACACAGATATTCAGCTTTGGGGAATATTTGGTGTACAAAGGGTCACAAACATATCATATAAATTCAGTAGAACCAATAGAAGTATTTTATAACCTAAGAATAGACCTAGATAAACTAGAATATGCAGTACATATAAATAAAATCGTGCAAGACGTGACGCATGAAAATCAAAATTGTTACAGAATATTACAATTGTTATTAAATACACTATATACGATATCTGAGACAGACAAAAATTTGGATATGGTATTAGGTGTGTTTAAGTTGCGCCTATTGTGTATATTAGGCTTTACTCCGCAAATACAAGAATGTACAAATTGCAAAGAAAAAGAAGAATTAGCATATTTTAGCATAAAAGATAATGGTTTGAAGTGTAAAGCTTGTGCAAGACAGGATACAAGTGCAATTGCTATAAGCGAGAGTGCTCTTAACGCGATAAAATATACGGTTACGGCACCTCCTAAAAAGTTGTATTCTTTTAATTTGAAGGATGAAGCTTTGGAAGAATTTAAACTTGTAACGAAAATTTACTTTAATGAAAAACTTGAAAAGGAATATTAGAAATATGTTTAAAAAATAAAAGTTGACAATAGAAAAATTAATGTATATAATAAAAATATAATCTATGTAGAAAACGAAAAAGAGAGGAGCGATTTTTATGAAAATAAAAATAACAGGAAAGGAACTAAAGATAACAGAAGCAATCAACGATTATGTAGAAAGAAAATTAGACAGAATAGATAAATATTTCGAAGATGCAGAGGCAGAAGTTACTTTAAGAACAGAAAAAAACGAGCAAATAGCAGAAATCTATGTTACAGCAAATGGAGAAAAATACAGAGCAGTAACAGAAGACAAAGATATGTATGCATCTATTGATAAAGATATAGACATATTAGAAGGACAAATAAGAAAAGCGAAAACAAAAAGAGAAAAAATGATGAAAGACGCATCAATAAGAACAATGGAAGTTGCAAATGAACAAGCAACAGAAATAAAAGATGAAATAGTAAAAACATCATACTATGAAATAAAACCAATGTTACCAGAAGATGCAGTTTTAAAATTACAAGAAAAACCAACACATAACTTCCTAGCATTCATAAATGTTGAAACTGGGAAAGTAAATGTTGTACATAGATTAAAAGACGGAAAAAATTATGGTTTAGTAGAACCAGAAGCATAATAAATAAAAAGGGGAGAAGTGATGTATTTTTGCTCCGTCCCCAAAAACATCAAAAAGAAGGCAGGAAATCAAATCCTGCCTTTATGTATTTATAAAAATATATAAAAACAAAATTTAACTTCCTGCAAAATGATTTAAAAGTTTAACTATTTCATGTTTCTTTCAGCTTGTTCTATCATTTTTTTAACCATTTGTCCACCGATTTTTCCAGCGTCTCTTGCAGATATATCACCGTTATATCCGTCTTTTAGGTTAACACCAACTTCACTAGCTACTTCATATTTGAATTTATCTAAAGCAGTCATAGCTTCTGGAACTAATTTTTTGTTACTTGAGTTTGCCATTGTTTTTTCACCTCCTGTAATATTACATATCAGAAAAAACCTTTGCTTTTTCTAATACTATAATCTGCAAAAAGCAGAAAAAATAAACAGGAAATTTTTAGCAAAAATAAATTGCAATTTAAAAAGTTTAACTATATAATAATAAAGAAGTGTCCCAAGTGGACAAAAATGTCCAAAAGGAAACGTCCCCAATGGACATCAATGGACATTGACATAAGGAGGAAATGAAGAATATGTATAAATTAGTAGCGGTGGACTTAGACGGTACAATGTTAAATAGTTATGGTGTTGTAACAGAAAATACACAAAATACAATTAAAAAAGTAATAGCGCAAGGTACTGAAGTAATAATTGCATCAGGAAGACCAATAGATTCAATAAAAACAATAGCAAAAGAAATAGGAAGTGAAAAATATTTTATAGCAGGAAATGGTGCTATTATTTATGATATCGAAAAAGATGAAATAATATACAAAAAAAATATGTCAAAACAAAAAGTATTAGAGGTAATAAAAATATGTGAAGAAAATAGCATATCATACAATGTGTATACTGATAAAACTATACTTGCAACAGCTTTAAAGCATAATGTTTTATATTATCACAAAGAAAATTTAAAAAAGGAAGAGAACAAAAAAACTAATATTAGTATTGTAAAAAATATGTATGAATATGTAAAAAATATGAAAGAGGAAAATTTTTTAAAAATTACAATATGTGACGAAAATAAAATAGTTTTTAATTCTATAATAAGAAAACTGAAAAAAGTAAGTGACATAGAGATTTTAGAAGTGTCTCATATGTCAAGAAAAATGATTAAACAAGGGACTGAAGAAGTACCAATAGAGTATTATTATACAGAGATTTCATTAGCTGATGTTGATAAGTGGAATGCAATAGAATTTTTGATAAAAAAATTAGGAATAAAACCAGAAGAAGTGATAGCAATAGGCGATAATATTAATGATAAAAAAATGATTGAAAATGCAGGGTTAGGAATTGCTATGAGTGGCAGTACAAGCGTGGTTGCGGATATTGCGGATGATATTGCGCCAAGTAATAATGAAGATGGTGTGGCACAAATGTTACAAAAATATTACAATGATATTAACTTTTAATTACAGTTGTCGATAATAGTTGATTTTGCACACTAATTGTTATAAAATAAAATAAATGATTATTTGTTAAAAATATAAAATAAAATAAAGGGAGGAATTTGTGATGGCAACAAATCCAATGCAAAGAAAAGCAAGAAATTCATTTTTATTAGGAATGCTACTAATGCTAGTAATATTAGGAGCAGTTATAGCAATATTAGTTTTACAACTTATGAATAAAATGAAAGAAGAAAAACAAGAAAAATTAGAAATGGTAAGCGTATATGTCCTAAAAAGCGATGTTAAATCAGGACAAGTAATTACAAGTGATATGCTAACAAAAGAAAGCGTATACAAAAAATTCGTTCCAACAAACGCTACAAGCAACATGGATATAATCGAAGCATGGAAAATGCAAGATAAAGAAGGAAACGAAATATATATAAAAACAAGCGAAAAAGACAATAATGGAATGTATAAATTATACATAAAACGTGATAAAACTGAATATGAAGTAAAACAAGAAGAAGAAACAGAACAATACTATATCGAAATCAGAGATAACAAAGAATATATAGAACTAAACAGTGTACCACTAGTAGCAAAAGTAGATTTAAATGCAAATACAGTGTTAACACAAGATTTAATAACAAGAGCAGACAACATGGTACAAGATGATATAAGAAAACAAGAATATAACATAGTAGTATTACCAGTAGATATAACAACAGGAGATTATATAGATATAAGAGTTATGTTCCCAAACGGACAAGATTTTATAGTTGTATCTAAAAAAGAAGTAGAAATACCAAATATAGCAGGAATGGACTCAATAGACACAATTTGGGCAAACTTATCAGAAGATGAAATATTACATATGAGTTGTGCAATAATTGAAGCAGCAAAAATACCAGGAAGCAAAATATATGCAAATAAATACACAGATCCAGGAATGCAAAAAGCAGCAACACCAACATATGTAGTAAACAGCGACACATTAACACAATTAAGAAACGATCCAAATATACTTGAAAAATCAATGAATGAAATAGCAAACAGATATGGTGGAGAAGCTAACGTAAAAATAAGAGACAATATAAATGGACAACTAAACAACGAAAATATAGACACACAATCAAACTTACAAACAAAAATGGAAGAAAGTGTAACAAACTCTAAAAACACAAGAAAAGAATATGTAGAATCATTAGCTACACCAACAACAGGTACAACTGCACAATAAAAGAAAGAAGGAGAAAACACATATGAAAAAAATAGGTTTTATAGGCGCCTACGACAAAATAGATTTAATCATATATGTTGCTAAAATACTAACAACTTTAGATAAAAAAGTATTAGTAATAGATGCAACAACAAATCAAAAAGCAAGATATGTGATACCAGCAATAAACCCTACAATAAAATATGTAACAGAATATGAAGAAATTGATATAGCTGTTGGTTTCTCTAATATGGAAGATATAAAAAGATACCTAGGTCTTACTGAAGGGCAAGACCTAGAGTATGACTTTGTATTTATAGACACCGACAATCCAAAGGGATTTGAAAACTACAGTTTAGAAGAAGCACAAAGAAATTACTTTGTAACCTCATTTGATGCATACTCACTAAAAAAAGGACTTGAAGTATTTGCAAGACTAAGCAGAGTAATAAGTCTAACAAAAGTGTTATTTTCTAGAACAATGGACAAAGAAGAAGATGACTACCTAAATTTCCTTTCATTAGGGTATAAAGTAGCATGGAATGAACAAAGACTATACTTTCCGTTTGAAAATGGAGATTTATCAGTAATACACGAAAACCAAAAAGTAGCAAAAGTGAAGTTTAAAAGACTAAGCGTTGCATATAAAGACGGTTTAGGATACTTAGCTGATGAAATCTTAGGAAATGAAAATCCGAATGCAACAAGGAGAGCGATAAAAATAATAGAAAGAGGAGTGTAAGATGTCAATTGTAACATTTTGGAGCAATGGAAAAGAACAAACAGGAAAAACATTAGCAGTAGCAGCTATTGGTACACATATGGCAATAGAACACAACTATAAAATACTCATTATTTCAACAGGATATCAAGATAAAACACTAGACAATTGCTTTTGGAAACAAGTAACACGTAAAAAAAATCGTGGACTATTTGGACCAAACACTAACATAGGATTAGAAGACGGTATATCAGGAATAATAAAAGCAATGAATAGCAATAAATTAGCACCAGAAGATATAAAGAACTATACAAAAGTAGTATTAAAAGAAAGATTAGAAGTATTACAAAGTTTTAAAGGAAACGCTATGGAATATGAAGAACTAAAAAAAGCATATTCCGAGATAATAACAATAGCTAATTCATATTATGATTTAATATTGGTAGACTTAGATAGAGAACTAGGAAACGACATAGAAGAAATGATACTAAACAAATCAAATGTAATAGTAGCAAACATAGGGCAACGACTATCAAGTATCAATGAATTTGTAAAAATAAGAGAAGAAAAACCAATACTAAAATCACAAAAAACAATAATATCAATAGGAAGATATGACAAATTTTCAAAATACAACACAAAAAACATTTCAAGATATTTAAACGAAAAAAATCAGGTAATAGCCATACCATACAACACACTGTTTTTCGAAGCATCTGAAGAAGCAGAAGTAGTAGACTTATTCTTCAGAATGAAAAAAATAACAGACAGTGAAGATAGAAATGTAATATTTCTATCAGAAGTAAAAAGAGCTGATGACAATATAATATACAGGATACAAGACTTAGCAATGAAAATGTAAGGAGGAACCTTTAAATGACAATAATGAACATTGTGCTAATCATCGCGGTGTTAGGGATTGCTGCATATGCAGTAGTATATGTCATAAAAAAGAAAAAAACAGCAGAAGTAGAAACACTAATAGAAGTAGATGACAAAACCTACACAATCGAAAAAATGACAGAATTCGTAAAGAAAAGACTAGACGAAATAACAAAAATAAACTTATATGATATTGGTCTTTCAGAAGAAGAATTAAAAAGAAGAAAGAACAAAAAATACGAATTGAAAAAAGCCTTAAAAGGATGTACATATGGAGATGTTAACGATAAAAAATACGTAAAAGAATTAATATTCGACATACTTCAAAAAGAATATGGAGTAACAGAAAGTAACATATCAAAAGCAATTCCATTTGACATACCATCACTTTTAACAGCACAAGACAAATTCGACATATTAATATATGCATATAAAAAAGAATTTGGATATGAAGCACTAACAGAACTAATAAAAAAATATAACCTAGCAGAACTAAAATATGTCGAAGGTGAAACAAAACCATCTTACGTAATAACAAGCAAAGAAATCGAAGACATTTATGAAGCAGAAAATATAATGTTAACATTTTCAGACAAGCTAAGTGTAATAGTACAAAGAATATACCAACACTATAAAGGTTATAGTAGTATAGACGAAGTAAGAGATATGAACATAGACGGTGTATCTGGTGGTGTATCTGGACTTCCAGAAAGTTTCCTAAGCCAAGTTGCACAAAGCGATGGAGACTACCTAGAACAAATAGCAGAACACAAAGTTCCAAGAGCATGTGACAGTATATGGATATTCTTCCAAGGTAAATCTATAAGACTAGCATTCTTATCATTTGGAACAGAATCAGAACTAAAAAGAGTATGTCAAAATATTTACAAATACAACAACCCAGGACAATTATCAGACACAAATGGATACAAAATCAATGAAATGAAAGACGGTTCACGTGTCGTTGTTGTAAGACCAAGTTTCTCTGAAACATGGGCATTCTTTGTAAGAAAGTTTGACGTAAAACGTTCAACACTTGAACAATGGTTCAAAGGAGAACCAGGTTCATTAGAATCAATAGAATTACTAAAATATTTAGTAAAAGGAGCAAGAATTATATCAATCACTGGTGAGCAAGGTTGTGGTAAAACAACAATGCTTATGGGAATGATTGAAAACATATACGAAACAATGAACATCCGTGTTCAAGAAACAGCATTCGAGCTTCACTTAAGAAAAATATACCCAACAAGAAACATATTAACATTCCGTGAAACAGATACAATTTCAGGACAAGAAGGTCTAGACGTTCAAAAGAAAACTGACGGTTCTGTTAACATAATCCGGAGAGGTTGCAACAGACCCCGTAGCATCTTGGATGATACAAGCAGCCCAAGTTGCATCAAAATTCACATTATTTACTCACCACGCAAAAACATTTCCAAACTTAGTAACCGCACTAAGAAACTCAATGTTAAGAGCAGGAGTATTTAAAAACGAAAAAACAGCAGAAGAGCAAGTTGTACAAGTATTAAACTTTGACATTCATTTAACAAAAGACTTTAGAGGAAAAAGATATGTAGAAAGAATAACAGAATGTATACCAATTGAAGAAAAAAATGAATATACATTTGACCACAGAAAAGAAAAAACACTAGAAGGAAAATTTGACAAATTCTTTGACAACGCAACAAGATATTTTGAAAAAGTAACAGACAGACAATTATACATACACAGAAACATATTAGAATATGTTGACGGAGAATATATAATAACAAACCCAATAACAGACAAAAACTTAAGTGAAATGAGACTAAATATGGACGACACAGACCTTGCAGAATTTGACGAATTTGTAAAAAAACATTGGGGAAAAACATATTCACGTAAAGAAACAGTAGAAGTATCAGCAACAACAGAAGAACCAAAAAAAAGAGGAAGAAAAAAGAAAAATGAAATTTAATGCCAATACAAAGGGAGGTGCTATTTCTAAGTGAACAACCAAATGTTAGTCTATATAATGGGTGGAGCAGTTGCTGCCCTTGTAGTAATAATATTCTTATATGTAATAATATCAAAGAAAACACAAAAATCTGAATACAAAAAAATAAAGCAATTACAAGAAGGAACAAGAGACAGAAGATTTTCAATGGAAGTGTTACTACAAAAACTATATTTAGCATACATAAAGATACCATTTCTAAAAAGATATGTATTAAAAGTAAGAAGAAGACTAGAAATAATAAATATAGATGACGAATACAACACAAGAAAAGGTACGGCCAAAATACTTACAATAGCATTAGCTATAATAGTACCTCTAATGATAGTAACAATAGCAATAACATCTTCAAACTATTTATTAATGTCAATTTTACTAATCTTTGAACTATTTATGGTAGACACATTCATAGACGGTTCAGTAGATAAGATAGACAATAATATATTAAAACAACAAATAGAATTCTTTTCAGAAATAAGACACGCATACCACGAATTCAACATGGTAGAAGAAGCCATATATCAAGTATCACAAGATGACGAAAAAGAAGTATCAAGACAAGGTGAAAAGATATACGAAATACTAATATCAGATGACCCTGAAAACGAATTAGAAAAATATTACGATATAGCTCCAAACAGTTACCTAAAAGAATTTGCCGGAGTATCATACTTAACAAAGGAATTTGGTGACAGAAAAGTAGACGGAGCATCACTATACTTAAAAAATATCAACAACATAACACAAGAAATGCAACTAGAAATCTTGAAAAGAGACAAATTAAACTATGTATTTCAAAGTTTATCAGTAATATCAGTAGTACCAGTATTACTACTAGAACCATTAAAAAGCTGGTCAATATCAAACTTCTCATTCACACAAAGTTGGTATGAAGGAAAACCAGGATTAATAGTTCAAATACTAATAATACTAATTACTGTTATGTGTTACATATTAGTTAGAAAATTAAAAGACAATGGCTCAACAGCAATGAGTACAAAAAACACAGAAAATCCATGGCAACAAAAGCTATATAGCAAAAAAATAATCAAAAAAATTGTAGACTTATTTATACCAAAAGAAGGAACAAAAGAATACAAAAAAGTTCAACAAATGCTAAAAGACTCAGCATCACACTTAAAAATGGAATGGCTCTATGTAAATAGGCTGACTATATGTATAGTAACATTTATTGCATCAATCATACTATTTGCGCAAATGCACTCAGTAGCAATAAATTACATATATACGGAGCCGACCACAGACTATAACATAATAGGAGAACTAACAGACAAAGATAGAAAAAAAGCTATGGAAATAACTGAAATGGACAACTACTTCCTAGATATGTTTAGGGGAAAATTAGATACTACAACAGCAGACGTTGAATTAGCATTTAGAAGATCAAAATACTATGTAGACGATATGTCAGATGAAGAAATTACAGAAACTGCAAAAAGAATAGTAGAAGACAAATTAGCAATAATTAATGCAGAATACCTACAATGGTTTGAAATTTTACTAGCAATAGCATTTGCACTAGCAGGATATATGGCACCAATTGGACTATTAATGTTCCAAGTAATAATGAGAAAGCTAGAAATGGAAGACGAAGTAATGCAATTCCAAACAATTATATTAATGCTTATGAGAATTGAAAGGGTAAATGTTGAAATTATACTAGATTGGTTAGAAAGATATTCAAACATATTTAGGCCACAAATTACAAGATGTGTGAACAACTATGAGGCAGGAGCTTGGGAAGCTCTAGAAGCTATGAAAGAAGAAATTTCATATCAACCATTAATCAGAATAGTAGAAAGCTTGCAAGCAGCAGTAGAGAAAATACCAATTAGAGATGCTTTTGACGAATTAGACTCAGAAAGAGATTATTATAAAGAAAAACGTAAAGAATCAAATGACAGATTAATTAAAAGAAAAGGTATGATTGGAAAAGTAATTGGGTTTGCACCAATGGTATCAATGTTCTGTGGATACTTAATTATACCATTAGTGTTTATAGGATTAACAAGTATGTCTAACTCATTTGCTTCTATGTCAGCATTGTAGAATAGGAGGAAACTATGGAAAATGCATCAAAAGCCCTGCTTATGGCAGGGGGGATTTTAATAGCATTATTAATATTGGGTGCACTTATTATGATGTTTACTAGTTTACAAGATTATCAGAATTCCAATGATGCTAGAACTAAAAATACCCAAATTGCAGAGTTTAATAACCAATTTGAACCTTATAATAAACAAAGTTTGACTTTAATGGAACTTAAAAGTGTTTATAATAAGATAGAAAGTAACAATAACCAACGTAGCTTAGATACCAATGGAAATATAGATAAGAAATCAGGATATTTTATAGATGATAATATTGAAAAAATTGTGACAAAAGAGATTGAGATAAAAAGAGGCGGAGAGACAGTAAAAGAAAGAATACCTTTAGAAGAATTTAAAAATAGTTTCAAAACGCTGGAAGATCAGTTTAAGCAACATGCTAGATTTAAATGTAAAGGAATAGAGTACAACAATCCTGAAGGAAGAATTAGTGGAATATTCTTTGAATAATTATAAAGACAGATTTAGGAGGATAGTATGGAAAATGCATCAAAAGCATTAATAATTGCAGGAGGAGTTTTAATAGGAGTACTTATCTTATCTTTAGCAGTATATCTATTTATTGACTTTGGCGAAAAAGCAGCACGCATGCATGACCAAATAACATCAAATCAATTAACACAATTTAATGCACAATTTAATGTATATGCTGGAAGAAATGATGTGACGATTTATCAGATTATTACAGTAGCAAATTTGGCATATGAAAATAATATAGATGAAGTAGATAATAATTATAAAGTAAGAGTATTTCTTCAAAGCAAAGGAGAAATAAGCCAAAATGAGGTTAATGCGAAGAATTTAATTAATGAATATGGAGTAATAACTTCTATTGACGATAATGAAAATTTGTTTACATGTCTTCAAGTAAAATACCATGAAAATGGAAGAGTATCAGAAATTCATTTCAAAAAGAATTAAAAAGGACTGATACTTGAAAAAACGACAAAAAAGTGCTATAATAAAATAGGGAGTTACAATGAAGAAAATAGCAATATTTTTTATTATAATAATAGCAATAGTATCTACAGTTGCTTACATATATTTAAACCAAATAGCAACAAATAGGACATTGCAAAAAGAAAACGCTCAGTTTGATATAAAAAAAGACCAAGAAATGATAGGACAAGACCTAGCAACAATAATGAATAGAATATTAAATACAAATGAAAAAAATGAAATTCCTAAGAATAACAAAGGAGAATTTATTGAAAATGATGAAAATTCAATAAAAATGGATATAACATTCACAGATGTTGATGTAACTTATGCGATAGAAAGAATAGGACAAGCAGGAATAGCAAGTTTTGTTCAAAATTATAGAGGAATTACATTTAAATGTAGCGAAGTTGAATATCATAAGAAGACAAGAAGAATAAAATATATGAGATTTGAACAAGTTACAGAATAAATTATGTTATTAAAATTACTAAATAAATTATTACAAATGAAAGGAGAGGTGTCTTATGGAGAATGCATCAAAAGCATTAATTATAGCAGGAGCTATATTATTAGCCATATTATTAATATCTTTAGGAATTATGATATTCAATCAAGCATCATCAGTAGTAAGTGGGACAGGAATGACAGATGCAGAAATAACAACATTTAATGCAAAGTTTCAGAAATATGAAGGAAGTATTAAAGGATCAATGGTAAAATCATTAATTAATGATATTATAGCAGTTAATAATGATTCAAATGATGAAAACGACATAACTTTGAAAGCTGGTCCAACTGGTGTGACTGGTGCATCAGTAGCAGCAACTGGATGGGTAAATGCTAATACAACATATGAAGTATCATTTGGCTATGAGAAACCAACAGGAACAACAGCAGATACAAAAGGAAGAATAACAAACGTAACAATAAAATAGTGAAAGGAGAGATGTATTATGGAGAATGCATCAAAAGCATTAATTATAGCAGGAGCTATATTATTAGCCATATTATTAATATCTTTAGGAATTATGATATTCAATCAAGCATCATCAGTAGTAAGTGGGACAGGAATGACAGATGCAGAAATAACAACATTTAATGCAAAGTTTCAGAAATATGAAGGAAGTATTAAAGGATCAATGGTAAAATCATTAATTAATGATATTATAGCAATTAATAATGATTCAAATGATGAAAATAATATAACTTTAGATACTACTTCAACAGCGGACAATAAATCAATAACAGCAACAGGATGGGTAAATGCTAATACAACATATAAGGTATCATTTGGATATACGGGAACAGGTACAAAAGGAAGAGTAACAACTGTGAAAATAGATAAATAATGTATATGATAATGTAAATTAAAGGAGGTATACTATGGAAAATGCAGTAGAAGCACTAAAAATGGCAGGTTCAGTCTTACTATTTGTGATGGCACTTTCCATAGCTATGCTATCTTTTACACAAGCAACAACTGCAATAGCCACATTAGTTAAATATTCAGATAGAGAGCAGTATTCAATTGAAGAAAGCAGTACAAAAAAAGAAGATAAGATATTTTATTACGTAATTGATAAAACAGAAAGATATGTTGGAATGGAAACTATAATACCAACAGTATATAGAAGCATGGATGAAAGCTATAAAATAATATTTGAATTTCCTGATGATTATTTCTTATATGAAGAAGGTGCAACAATAGAGGATAAAAGAAAAATAAAAACAATAGATTTTAATGTAGATGTTGAAGGATTAGGTAATAAACTAGAATTTCTAAATGGAATAGTATATGGGAAAATACCTGAAAGTCGGACTTTTTGGCCTAAAAGATAGAAGAAGATTGAATGGGATATGTTTACATGATTATCTTGAGGAAAAAATAAAGAATGGGTATAAAATAAAAGAATCATTAGGTACATATTATAGTCAAGACAGAATAAGTGAAAAAAATCTTGAAGCAGGAGCGAAAGAAGAAGATAATAATCCGTCTGAAGTTTCAGATGTTAACAAAAATGAAATAAGAGTAATAACATATACACTTGAACGTTAGAGTACAGAAGAATAATGTAAAATATTTTACATTATAAGTATTAATTGTAAAAAGGAGGAGATAACATGAGTGATACATTAATAACAGTAATTGCTATAGGATTAGCAGCAATTCTAATGTTTGTATTCCCACTAATGACAATATCAGATAGAACGGATGACGTTTCTCAACTAGCAGTAAAAACAGCAACAACAGAATTTGTAGATACAGCAAGAACAATAGGAAAAATAACAGAAGCTAATTATGATAAATTTCTTGAAACAATAACATCTACAGGTAATACTTATGATGTAGAACTAGAACTAGAAGTAAGAGATACAAATTTAGGAAAGAAAACTTCAATGGTACAAGCTGATAAAATAGGTGAAAATGCATCATATACAGTATATACTTCACAAATTATGGGCGAATGGGAAAAACAAAAGCAAGAAGGTAAGAAAGAAGGTATATATTACTGTAAAGAAGGAGACTTATTTTCTGCACGTGTAAAAAATACAAATCAAACAATATCACAACAATTAAAAAATTTCTTTTACACAGTAACAGGAAATGATACATACACAGTTGCTGCAAGTCATGCAGGAATTGTAACAGCAAATGGGAAATAATTATAAAGAAACAAAAAAATAGCTTGTAATTACATTACAAGCTATTTGCAAATAAAATCAAAAGTTTAATACAAACTAAAGAGAGGGAATCTATGAAAATACAGGGATTAGCTGTTTTGGCGATAATAATAATTTTACCGATGGCAATAATATTAAATAGTTATTCAGCAAATGAAATAAAAACATTAGATTTTCAGATGAATTATGACTCTAGATTAAAAGTTGCAACATATGACGGAATAAAAGCTTTTCAAATGAATATGTCGAATAGTTCAACTTCGGGCTTTTCCGACTCTAAAATGAGAGATATAAAGGCAGCCATTAAAACCTTTTATAATTCATTAGCAAGTCAGTTTAGCATGTCTGGATATGGAGAAGATGTTTTAAGTGAATATGTGCCAGCAATTGTATATACGTTGTATGATGGGTATTATATTTATTCAGATTACAAAAATACGTTAAGTGAATCTGATAAATTTTATGCAGATGCCACATATGGAAGACGGAGAAACACTGTATGGGTTAAAACCATATATTTATTATAGCTGTAGATACAGAAACAATGATTGTGATGTAGTAATAACATATACATTAGATTCATACATAACAATTCAAGGAGAAATTGGTGGAAAAATTGTTAATGAATCTGGTTATCTGTTAAGCGGTGTCGAATATGATGAGGCAGAAGACAAAGTAAAATATAGAGGAATAGAAATAGTAGAAGAGAAAGATAATAAATTAAATGAATATGTGTATATCCCTGGAGAGACAAGAAGAAGTGATGGATTTATACCAATAGAAATGACATATGAGACAATTACAGGTGCAACGGCGTCAGGACAAACTCGGTGCAATAAGAAACTATACATATAGAAAAATAAATGGTGTTAAATATTATGTAGATGTTGACGACAAAATTTTTTCAATAATAAATCATAACAAAGAAGTAGCTAATGGAGACAAAGAGTTAATTGAAAATAATAATAGTGCAAAGGAATTTTATAAAAAAGCATACAAATTTAAACAAAAGTTTGAATACGGACATGTAAGACAACCAGAAGAACCAAATTTATCGCTTTTAAGAAACTTATCAGTTGATGATGCAGTGAATTCGGAAGGAATAAAATATAGCGAAGACAGTGAGAACCCAAATCCATATGCGAGTTTGGCAGGGAAAAAAATCTTCGAAGAATGGTTCAATAATGGAACATTTATAGAAGATGAGGCATCTAATTTTAGTGTACATAGAAAAGCAGTAATAAGAAATTCAATAGAATCCAATTTAATTGTGGCTATTTCAAATTATAATAAGGTATCATCTTCAGGAGCAAGTTTTGCTATGCCGAAATTGAAAGATGAAGAATGGGAAGAATTAACAACAAACATATCTATGATTACATTTTTGCAAGGACTAAATATAGGGGGGAAAATATATAACGGATATGCATATGTTCCAAATGATATTAATGAAGATTTTGTGTCAGAAGATTCTATTTATATAGCAGTGAATAACGATCCTGAGCAAACTGATCCTCAGATTAAAGGTGGTATTTATTATAGGATAACAGATGCAACATTGATGAACAAAGATTTAGAAAATGCAGTTGGATTATCCAACACAGATTTTGAAAGACGAACACTAGAAGGGATATATGAAGAAAAAATAGTAGGAAAAGACCAAGATGGTAAGGAAAAGATAATAGAGATAATACAACATAAAAGAAATGTGTATTTCTTTCCTAGACAAGATTTAGGGGCTTATAGTTCGATAATTACTTTAAATTCAAATAGTGGAATAGATTTAAAAAATAAAGCGAACTATAATCCAACAACAAGCGAATATAAAATACTACAATTGTATTATACAGCGTTGGGAAGGGAAAGATATGGAATGCGTAGAGTTACAAACAATGAATTTCCATCATCATTATCAAATTTGAAAGAATAATTAGAAGAATCAAATTAAAAAAGAATATAAAAATAAAAAATGTAAATACTAATAATAGTAAAATTTAAGGAGAAAAACTATGAAAAAATTCTTAAAAATGCTATTATTAGTATTTTTTCTATTAGTAATATATATTTATACACTAGTAATATCAAATATACCAAACAAACTAGTAATATTTGAAGGAGAAAGTATAAATATGAGAACACTTATAGGAATGAACATCAAAAGCAAAGAAAGCACAATAGAAACAGCATCGACAAACGGAAACAAAATAAGTAATCAAGTAGGAAAAACAACATTAGAAGTAAGCTTTCTAAACACACTAAAACTAAAAGACGTTGATGTAAATGTGTTGCCAAGAACAACAGTAATACCAGTAGGAAATATAGCAGGAGTAAAACTATACACAAGTGGAGTACTAGTAGTAGGTATGTCAGAAATAGAAGGAAATGACAGTAAAAAATATAAACCATATGAAAATACTGGAATAAAAGAAGGAGACACAATAATAAAAATTGACGACAAGCAAATCAGCACAACAGAAGACCTAATAAAAACCGTAAACATGTCAAACGGACAAGATATCAAAGTAAAATTCATACATCAAGAAGAAACAAAAGAATGTAGTATGACACCTGTAAAAACAAACAAAAGCGAGTATAAATTAGGATTATGGGTTAGAGATAGCGCAGCAGGAGTGGGAACAGTAACATTCTATGAACCTACAAGCAAAACATTTGGGGCATTGGGGCACGGAATAACAGACATAGACACAAATGAGTTGATAAATATATCATCAGGTGAATTTATAACAACAAGGATATTAAACATTACAAAAGGGGAAGTGGGAGAACCAGGAAGAATACAAGGAACAGTGGAAAATCAACAAAATATTGGAACAATAAGCAAAAACAGTAGATTTGGAATATATGGAAAAGTAAATAATTTAGCAAGTTTAAATATTGACAAATCAAAAGAACTAGAAGTTGCATTACGAGATGAAATAAAAACAGGAAAAGCAACGATACTGTGCAGTTTAGACAATCAAACACCAAAAGAATATGAAATTGAAATACAAAAAATATATAAGGAAAATAATTATGATAATAAAAGTATGCAAATAAAAGTAACAGAGCAAAGACTAATTGATAAAACTGGCGGAATAATTCAAGGAATGTCTGGTGCCCCTATATTACAAAATGGTAAATTTATTGGTGCAGTTACACATGTGCTTGTTAATAATCCTAAAGAAGGGTATGCTGTTTTTGGTGATATTATGCTGAAGCAATCTAAAAATGTCGAATAATGTTGGATTTTGTCGAATTGAAAATTAGAATGAATTTTTTTATAAAATATGCAAAAAAACTATTGCATATTTTATTTTTTGGTTGTATAATCTGAATTAGCTTAACTTAATAGGTGCACTCCGAAGAAAAAACTAGACCAAGGAGGTAATATATGGAACAACAAATGTTAAAAGAAATTTTACAAGCTGTTAAAGAAAATAAACAAGAGATAAAGAATGTGGAGACAAGTTTGAAAAAAGAAATCGAAAAGGTAGACCAAAAAGTAAATAATGTAGACCAAAAGGTAGAGACATTAAGAGAAGATATGAACGAAAGATTTGAGAAAGTAGACAAAAAGGTAGAGACGTTAAGAGAAGACATGAACGAAAGATTTGAGGAAGTAGACAGCAAAATAGACAAGGTTAATAATAGAGTAGACAATCTTGACAAAAAAGTAGACAATCTTGACAAAAAAGTAGATAATGTAGACCAAAAAGTAGAGACGTTAAGAGAAGATATGAACGAAAGATTTGAGGAAGTAGACAACAAAATAGATAATGTAGTAATAAATTTAAGAGAAGAAATGGATAAGAAATTTGACAAACATACAAAAGAAATAGATAAGAAATTTGACAAACATACAAAAGAAATAGATAAAAAATTTGACAAACATACAAAAGAAATAGCAGAAGAAATAAGAAGTGTTGGTGAGCTTATCTACAAAAAAATTGAGAATGAACATAAAATAATAGTACAAGAGATAAGAAACGAATTCAACCCTGAAATAGACAGAAACCAAAGAAAACACAAACTATATGAAACACAAATATTAGAAATCTACAAAAAACAACAGAACGTTTAGAAAGGAAATTAGCTTAAAAAAGTAAAAATGTTAGAAATAAAAACAATATAAAGGTGCTTTTGAATTATGCATCAAAAGCACCAAATATACATATTTAATCAACTAGCATAGGACCAATCTTAGTAACAGTACCGGCCCCAAGAGTTATAACAACGTCATTTTCATTAATATGTTCTTTTACAAAACGAACACACTCATCAAAATCTGGAATATATTTCGCATTTTTTCCAAGTAAATTTATTTTATCAACTAAATCTTTAGAAGAAATTCCAAAAACATTATTTTCTCTAGCAGCATAGATATCCAAAACAATAACATTATCAAATAAAAGCAAAGCATCTGCAAAATCATCTAACAAATTTTTAGTTCTACTATATGTATGTGGTTGAAAGATAACCCAAGATTGATTATATTTTTTATTAGCAAGGGAATTAGCAGTTGCCCTTATTTCAGTAGGGTGATGAGCATAATCATCATAAACACTAGCTATATTATTAATCTTCCCTTTGTATTCAAATCTTCTATGTGCACCAGTAAACTTAGATAAAGCTATTTGTATATCATTCTTGCTTATACCATACTCAGTAGAAAGGCTTAAACAAGCCAAAGCGTTAAGAACATTGTGCATACCAGGTACAGACAAATGAATATTAGTGAAAAACTCATTTTTATAATATACATCAAACATAGCAAAGCCATCATTATCAAAAGTAATATTTTTTGCTATAAAGTCAGCGTTCTCATTATGGATACCATATGTAACAATTTTTGCAGATGTAAAGTTCTTTAAATTCAAACAATTTTCATCATCAGCATTCAAAATTAAAAGACCGTCATTTGGTAAAAGTTTAACATATTTTACAAATGCATTTTTGATATTTTCAAAGGTTTTAAAGTAGTCAAGGTGATCATTATCAATATTTAAAATTATTTCAGCTTTTGGACTAAACTTTAAAAAGCTTTCAACATATTCACAAGCTTCAATAACAAAATGTTCGCTATTTCCAACTTTATAATTCCCATCAATTTGTTTTAAGTAAGCCCCAACTTGAATGCTAGGGTCTTTTAAACCTTCTAAAAAGCAAAGTGATACCATTGAAGTTGTTGTTGTTTTTCCGTGTGTTCCAGAAATACATATTGAATCTTCATAGCAACGTGTTAAATCACCTAAAAAGTCAGCTCTTTCAATTGTAGGAATATTTAATTCTTTTGCTTTTTGCATTTCAGGGTCATCTTGTTTTACAGCAGCAGAATAAACCACAACATCAGATTTCGCAACATCTTCTAAGTTATGTCCAACTGTAACTTTTATTCCTAATTGATTCAATTTATTTAATGTTTCAGAACTAGTTCTGTCAGAACCAGTAACATGAAAGCCCCAATTTAACAAAATTGCAGCAATTCCACTCATACTAACTCCGCCAATTCCTATCATATGAATATTTTTATATTTTTTTATATTATCTATGTTTGGCATAAAAACACACTCCTCTTATATAACGTGTAAATTATATAATTTTATTAGAAAAAATTCAATAGTTTATTGAAAAAATATAGTGTAATATATGAAGAAAATAATACAAATGTTACAATTTTATAAAATTGTAAAAACAATATAAAATGTACAAAAGAATATCAAATTAACAGGTAGAAAAAGTTTTACAAGATTTTTGTAAAAAAAAGAAGGAAAAACATTTTTTATGAAGAATATTATAATTGTACATAAGATTAAACGGATATGTACAAAATATTATAAAACATAAGGAAGGAAGGTGCACTAAGATGCAAATTACAGACGTACGTTTAAGAAAAGTAAATTCAGAGAACAGAATGAAAGCTGTTGCTTCTGTAACATTCGATAACGAATTCGCAGTTCACGATATCAAAGTTATCGAAAGCCAAAACGGATTATTCATAGCTATGCCTAGCAGAAAAACTCCAAACGGAGAATTCAAAGATATAGCTCATCCAATCAATGCTGAAACAAGAGAGAAAATTCAAAAAGCTATTTTAGAAGCTTATGAAGCTCCAGAAACAGAAGAATCAGCAGAATAATTGATAAATAGAAAAGCACTTTAGAGTGCTTTTTTTGGTGCAAAATTCGAGATTGCCATTGGGGACGGTCCTTAATGGCAATAAATTGCCAAAAAGGTCCGTCCCTAGTGGCAATTTTCAATAAAATTGGTAAAAAAGCTTGAAAAATAAGTAAAAACATAATAAAATAAATGTTAGTGACAAATGATTATAACAAAAAAGAATAGGAGAAAGTAATGTATTTAATAGTGGGACTTGGAAATCCAGAAGAAGATTACAGCAACACGAGACATAATATGGGTTTTAATACAATTAATAAACTAGCCAAACAATACGAAATTGAGCTAAATAAAAAGAAATTCAAAGGATTGTATGGAACTGGAATAATAGAGAATGAAAAAGTAATGTTATTAAAGCCACAAACTTATATGAATTTGAGTGGCGAAAGTATAATAGAAGCAATCAATTTTTACAAAATAGAAGAAGATAAAATTATAATTATATATGATGATATAGATACAAAAGAAGGTGCAGTAAAAATAAGAAAAACAGGTGGACCGGGAACTCACAATGGGATGAAGTCAGTAGTGGAACATATCAAGACGAGGAACTTTGCGAGAGTAAAAGTGGGAATAGGGATGCCTGAAAATAAGGATGATTTAATAAATTATGTAATAGGGGCAATTCCTGAAGAGAAAGTGGAGATATTAGAAAAAGCAACTATGCTTGCAAAAGATGCGGTTGTAGAAATCATAAAAAGTGGTGTTGACAACGCAATGAATAAATTTAATTAATGATGTTTTTTGGGACAGAGGAAAAAAACATCAGCTTAAAACAAAAAATGAAAACGATGTTTTTTTGCTCCGTCCCCAAAAACATCGGATAAGGATGGGAAAAATGACAGAATTATTTATACAAAGAAATGAAGATAATAAACAAATAGCATTAGTAGAAAATGGAAAATTAGTAGAGTACTACGAAGAAAATGAAAACACAAATAGGCGTGAAGGAAATATTTATATAGGAATAGTAAGAGATATAATAAAAGGAATGCAATCAGCATTTGTAGATATTGGTACGGAGAAAAATAGTTTTATACATTTAAAGGATATATTGCCAAAAATAGATGAAACAAAAGAGAAATATGACGAAGAAATAAAAGTTTCAGATGTAATTAAACAAAATCAAAAGATTTTAGTACAAGTAAAAAAAGACAGCAATGAGAAAAAGGGTGCAAGAGTGTCAACACATATCAATTTGCCAAGTAAATATCTAGTGCTTATGCCAAATACAGATATAATTACAGTTTCACATAAAATAGAGAATGAAGAAGAGCAAAAAAGATTAGTAGAATTAGTAAGAAATAATCTAAGTGATGGAAATGGTGCAATAATAAGGACATCTGCTGAGGGAAAAGAAAAAGAGATTATAGATGATATAAGACATATAGAAAATAAGTGGAATGAAATTATACAAACAAGTATAAATCCAAAGTTAAATAAGGCGAAATTGTTATATAAAAGTGAAGATATTGTAGAGAAGATTTTATTAGATTTGAGTGCAAAGGGAATAGACAGAATAGTTGTAAATAATAAGCAAGAATACAAAGATATTGAAAAAATCATCAAGAATAATATCGAACATCAAAATGTAAAAGTAGAAATAATTAATAGACCAGACATGTTAGAAACATATGATATAAATAAACAAATAGAAAAATCTCAAAATAGAAAAGTATGGTTAAAATGTGGAGGATTTATAACAATTGATAAAACAGAAGCATTGACAGCGATTGATGTGAATACTGGCAAATTTACAGGAAGTAAAGACTTACAAGAAACGATATTCAAAGTAAACAAAGAGGCGACAATAGAAATTGCAAAACAGCTAAGATTGAGAGATTGTGGCGGAATAATAATAATAGATTACATCGATATGCAAAAGGAAGAAGACAAGCAATCAATTGAAAATTTATTAAAAGAAGAGTTAAAGAAGGACAGAACAAAGACACAAGTAGAAGGATTTACAAAGTTAGATTTAATGGAAATGACAAGAAAACATATATGTAGTCATAAGGAGTAGAAAATGAACGTAGGATTTGTACATTTAGGGTGTAGCAAAAATTTAATAGACACTGAAACAGTAATTGGAAAATTTAAAAGCAACAATTATACAATAGTAAATGACGAAGAAAAAGCAGACATAATAGTTGTAAATACATGTGGATTTATCGATTCTGCAAAAGAAGAAGCGATTAACACAATCTTAGAAATGGCAGAATATAAGCAAAAAAGATGTAAATACTTAATTGTAATGGGTTGCTTAGTGCAAAGGTATTATGAAGATTTAATAAAGCTATTACCAGAAGTAGATTTATTCATCAAAATAGATGAATATGACAAATTATGGGAGAAAATCGAAGACCTAATCAAAAAAGACATAGTAAAAAAATCAAAAACAAAGACATCAACTAAAATAAGCGAAATACCAGTAATGCCAATGTTTGAGCAACCAGAATTTTTAGATAGAACAATAACAACAGGTAAAAATTTTGGATATTTAAAAATTGGAGAAGGATGTAGCAACAGATGTACATATTGTGCAATTCCATATATAAGAGGCCCATTTGTAAGCAGACCAAAAGAAGATGTAATAGAAGAAGCTCAGAAGTTGGCTGAAAAAGGAATAACTGAACTAATAATTATTGCACAAGACACAACAAAATATGGAGTAGACTTATATGGCGAAAGTAAATTAGCAGAATTATTAGAAGAACTATGTAAAATAGACGGAATAAAATGGATTAGATTTTTATACACATACCCAGAAGGAATAACAGACGAATTAATTGATGTTGTAGCTAAAAGCGATAAAATAGCAAAATATTTCGATATACCAATTCAACATATATCAGACAACGTATTAAAGAAAATGAACAGAAAAACAAGCAAAAAGAACATAACACAATTAATCGAAAAAATAAGAAATAAAATACCAGAAGTAACGCTTAGAACAAGCTTAATAGTAGGCTTCCCAGGAGAGACAAATAGCGAATTTGAAGAATTGCTACAATTTGTAAAAACAGCAAAATTTGATAAGTTAGGAGTGTTCCAATACTCAAAAGAAGAAGGAACACCAGCAGCTAAACTGCCAAATCAAATTCACGGAAACACAAAAAAATCAAGATATAACAAAATAATGGAAGCACAACAAAAAATATCAAGAGAACAATTAGAAAAGAAAATTGGAGCACAATGTGAAGTGCTAATTGAGAATATATCATTTGACAATAAATACTACATAGGTAGAACAATGCAAGATGTGCCAGATATAGACGGACTGGTATATATAAAAAACAACGGAATAGAAAAGGAAAATCAAATTTTAAATAAGTACAAAAAATGCAAAATAACTGATGTAAGCAATTACGACCTAATAGCAGTTTTTAAATAAAGATGTGTCCCTAGTGGACAAAAATGTCCAACAGGGACGTTTCCAAATGGACAAAAATGTCCAAAAAGAAACGTCCCCATTGGACAGAAAGGAAAAATATGGAAGAAGTATTAGATAAAATGAGAGAGCTTAAGTTCAACAGAGAGAATGACTTTATAGAGAAAGCGCAAGAAAATAAAAAGGTAACAAATGTGAAATATCTTGGAGTTATAGAATATAATGGAGAGCCAAAACAAATTTATTTGTTGCTAGAGCAAGAAGAAAAAGAAGATGGAACTACTATTGATATTGAAAGATATTACACAGAAGATGGTGAGTTTTTAGGTGGAAATAATAAATCCGACCAATATGATTTTATAATCTTGGCAAAAGAGCATCAAGATGACGAAAAATTATTAAAGAGCTTACAGGATTTAGATAAAGGCGGAGAGTTAGATTTAAATAAGTTAGAGGATGAAAGATTAGAAGAAATTGCTTTGGCATTAGGCATAAGCAAAGAAGAAATTAGAAAGATGTCAGAAATAGATGTAGATAAAAAAATAGATAAAGAAGAAGCTGATATAAAAAAAGTAGAAGAACCTGCAGAACAACAAGAAAAAGAGATAATATCAAAAAAGAGCTTAGAGAAAATATCTACAAAAACTGAAATTAGAACAAATCAAAAAGTTACAGATAATGATACTATGGCATCATTACTAAACATAGAAGATAAAGGATATAAAAAAGTTGCAATTATAAATTCAGATAGTTTTAAAGATTCTGGAAATACTACTAGATTTTCAATTGTTGGAATCAAAGAAGATGGAAGTGCCGAAAGGATTGATACATTAGAACAAGGCTATGGAAGGACACCTACAAAATCAATCAATTCATTAAATAGAGACGGTACAGAAATAGAACAAGAACAAGTAAATTCAATATTTAAAATAAAAGGCCAAAAAGAAAAGCAAATAGCAGTTAAAATAGGTGCAATGGGAACTATAGAAACAAATCTAGTTAGAACCCCTACTCAAGATAATCAAGAGGCGATAAGTATACCAATTGAAACAGCAAATATAAAGCCTACAACAAGAGAAACAAGAGAACTTATGAATGAAAGACGTAATCCAAGAGTAAAAGAAGAAATACAAAGGATAAAGGAACACCAAGAACTTGATTGTGACCCACAGATTAAAGATATTGATGACAATGAACATAATGATACACACACACATACACACATCAAAATAGATGAACAATATTTGAATGAATGTGCTAACAAAATACTAGAAAATGATGATGTTGCCAATGTTTTCAATAAAGAAGATGTAAAAGCAAGGTTGAAAAATTATTTTGAAAATAGTAATGACGAAATGGAAAATACTGATGAAATAATACAAAAAGTGGAAGAACAAATGGAGCATGATGCAGAAAATGAACACGAAATGCCTGGACATAATAGATAAAAATAAGGGTGAATTTTGGGACAGACCTAAAATGTTTGCGAATGATGAATTTTAGGTCTGTCCCAAAATGTTTGTGAATGATGAATTTTAGGTCTGTCCCAAAAAGTTTATAATTTAGGTTCAACATGCACTATTGTTTTATAAACTTTATCTAAGCCAGATACAGTAGTTTCTAAATTGTCTGCAAGCTTATGGCTATCAAAAGTAGACATATTGCCATCGACACAAATTGTTATAAAAACCAGATATTTGTCACCAACAGGTGTAGAGATAATGCTTTCTATTTTTTGTATGTCATTAAATCCATTTGCAATATCAAGAATTAAATCTTTTGTTTTGTCATCAACACTAATATCCATTAAAACATTATAGCTCTCAACAAAAATAGTGACACCAGTGTAACAAATCCAAATTGAAATTCCAATACCAACTAGACTATCAAACCAGTAAATGTTAGCAAGTGTAAGTAAAACAGAAATTAGCGTAAAGGTAGTAACAATACAGTCATTTCTGTGGTCTTTCATATTAGCTTCTAACAATATACTGTTATGCTTTTTATAGGCGTATTTAGTATATGCAAAAAGGCCAAGTTTGGTTGCAATTGTTATGATACAGACTACGACTAAGAACCAAGAAAATTGAAGTTTACTTCCATATATTAAAGTTATTACAGAATCGTATAATAATTTAGCAGATACTAAAATCATTGATATGCTAATGAACATAGAGAAGATGTATTCTGCTTTTCCATGACCAAAGTTGTGGTCTTCATCATTTGGTTCGCTTGCAATTTTATTTCCTATAAATGTCATAAGCGAGGCAAATATGTCTCCTGCACTGTTGACACTGTCTGCTATCATTGCTTGACTGTTACTTAAAAATCCGACAGTTGCTTTTATAATCAATAAAAATATATTTCCGGGAATACCGTAAAAACCGGCTTTTTTGGTTGTTGCGAATTTTTCTTCCATTTGAAGTTCAGTCCTTTCGTTTAATATATATGAATTATAACATAATTTTAGAAAAATTTGCAAAAGAAAACAAAAAGTGGTATAATTTAATAGTACGAAAGTCAAAATTGGGAGGAAAGCAATGGGAATACTTATGTTAGTATATATATTAATATTTATAATTTTTGCATTAGTAGCATATGCAGTATTACAAATTAAATTATTTGGAATGAATGTAAAAGACTTTTGGAGCTTTATAGAAGCTAACCAAATGTTAGATAAACTATATAGATTTGCAAGACAATATGAAAGAATGTCACCACAAGAGCAAATAATATATCTATCAGAAGCAGAAAAAATATTTAAAGCATTTGATAGTGTACCAAGCGAACTATGGGAAGAAGAATATGACAAATATAGAGAAGTATTAAGTAAATATAAAGATATAAAGATGCTAAGATGGGCATCAACATCAAATAAAAGTGGATAAATTAAATATCCACTTTTTATCTATATCTTTGAAAACATAACACATAAAGACATATATGCACATCTGAAAGCCTTTTTTGAAAATAATCTAGTTTTTAAAACTTCAGCAGACTCTGACATAGCACAATATTTATCAACAAAAGTTAATATAAAACCTTCGAAAGATTTTGGAAATGCGATTGTTACAGGCCACATATGTTTTAAAATGATATCTTTTTCTTTTTCGTTTAAATTAAATAATTTACATGCATTATCGCAAGCAGTTTTTCCATGGGTAAAGGCATGAAGCCCTTTTCTATCTGGTTGTCTTACTCGCCAGTCGTATAAAAATAAGTCATGTAACATGGCTGCTCTTGTTGCTGATTTGTAGTCTAAGTTGCATTTTTTGCATATTAAATAACAGTAATATGCAGCTTCCAAGCAGTGGTCATAACAGCTGGTTTCATAATGTTGTCTGTAGTTTTTCATCTCTTGTACTGTTTCGTTATTTACTATTGGAGTTAGAATGTTTTTGAATTCTTCATCCGTTTCAATTAATTCTTCTATATATTGCTTCATATATATAACCTCTTTTAATTTTATATCCTACCCTTTTATTATATCACTATTAAATTCATATTGCAAATATTTCTTATCGAAAACTTATAGATTAAATTCAAACAAAACAATTTGCCAATAAGTATAAAATTTGTATAAATAAAGAAAATGTAGTATAATAGAAAGGTAAAACATAAGGAGGATTTATGGAACGCTATTCAAAAATATTAGAAAAAGACATAAGGGAAATAGTATTGCTAATCGGAAACGGCTGCAAATGGCATAAATGCAAGTTTTGTAATTACTATTTAGACAGAACAGATATTGAAGAAAAGCAATACAAAATCAACAAAGAAGTATTATCCAAAGTAACTGGAGAATATGGTGTGTTAGAAGCAATAAATTCTGGAAGTATTTTTGAACTAAATCAAAGAAGCAGAAAAGAATTGCTAGATACATGTATCAAGAAAAACATCAAAAGGCTAATTATAGAAAGTCATTACATGTATTATCGTCAAATTGCAGAATTCAGAAAAGAATGTAAAGAATTAGGAATTGACTTAAAAGTAAAAGGCGGAGTGGAAACCTTTGATGAAGACTTTAGAGAAGATATCATGAAAAAAGGTTTTGGAAGGCCTACTTTAGAGCAACTAAAGGAAGTTTTTGATGAAATTAACTTGTTAGTTGGAGTAAAAGGACAAAATATAGAGCAAGTTAAAAAAGATTTAGAGATAGGAATTAATAACTTCGAAAGAATTTGTGTGAATCTATACAAAGAGATGGACGATATTATGGAAGCGGATGAAGAACTGAAAAAGGAATTTATTAGAGAAGTATATCCTCTGTACAAAGAAAATTCAAAAGTAGATATTTTAATCGAAAACACAGATTTCGGTGTAGGTGATTAAGTAAAGGAGCGCTTTAAATAAGGCGCTCTTTTATTAACTAAAAAATGGCAAAAAAATGACAAATTTTATGGAAAATATTGCAATATTAAATAAATAATAGTATAATATAAAAGATGGCATAATAATATTAAAAAGAAATATTATTAAAAAAGAGAGGTAAAAAATGGATTATTTATATATACTAAGAGAAGCATTAGTATGGACAATAACAATATTTTGGTTATACCAAGTAATAGTAAGTCTATGCTCACTAGTAAAAATAAAAGACAAACCACTAAAAGTAAACAAAGACCACAAATTTATGGCAATAATACCAGCACATAATGAAGAAGCAGTAGTAGCCAATTTGGTAGAAAGTCTAAAAAAACAAAACTATAACAAAGAACTATACGACATATACGTAATAGCAGACAACTGTACAGACAACACAGCAAAAGTAGCAAAAGAAGCAGGAGCAATAGTATATGAAAGATTTAACAGCGTAGAAAAAACAAAAGGATACGCATTAGACTGGTTCTTACAACAAAAAATAAAAGAAAATGCACCATATGACGCAGTATTAATATTCGACGCAGACAACATAGTACATCCAGACTTCATAAAAAATATGAACAAAAAACTATGTCAAGGAGAAGAAGTAGTGCAAGGATACAGAGACATCAAAAACCCAACAGACAGTTGGATAACAGCAGGGTACGCACTATTTTATTGGACAATGCACAGATTTTATCACTTAGCAAGATATAACTTAGGACTATCACCACTACTAAACGGAACAGGATTTATGGTAAAATTTGATGTACTAAAACCAAACGGATGGGACACAGTAACACTAACAGAAGACATTGAATTTTCATTAAAAAGAATAATACAAGGAAAAAGACTTGGTTGGTCAACAGACGCAATAGTATATGATGAACAACCAGTAGGATTTAGCCAAAGCTGGTCACAAAGAAGCAGATGGACAGTAGGACATATGCAATGCATAAAAGAATACACTAAGGACTTAGCAGTAGCAGCCAAAGAAAATAAAACAATGATGAACTTTGACGGACTACTATATATAGTAGGAAGTATACCAATGTTTGTAATAACATTAGTACTATTAGCAACAAACTTCTTAATGTATGCAGGAGACGGAATGACACAAGCAGAACTAATAATAAATATAATACGTTACTTAGTTCCAACATTCCTATTCCCAATAGGAACAGCAGTTATAGCAATGTTCTTAGACAAAAGACCAATAAAACCAATGCTAAAAGGATTAGCATGTTATCCACTATTTATGGGATCATGGTTACTAATAAACTTCAAATGTCTATTTAAAAGAGAAACAACATGGGAAAAAATAAACCATGTAAGAGATATAAAAATAACAGAAACACAATTACAAGAAGATTAAAACTTTTTTGGACAGGGCAAAAAAGTTTTGCCACAAAGACATTTAGAAAAAAGGAGAAGTTGGCTGTAAAAAGCCAGCTTTTTTGTTAGAAGGGAACATATAAAAATGAAAGAAAAAATATTAAAAAAAGAAAACATAATACACATAGCAATACTCATAATAGGAGCAATCTTATTATTAATACCAGCATTCCACAGTAACATATGGTTTGACGAAGCATACTCAGTAGGAATAGTAGAACACTCATTTTCAGAAATATGGACAATAGGCTCACACGACGTACACCCAATTTTATATTATTGGATGTTAAAAATAGTAAATATAATATTTGGAACAAACATAATAGCATACAGGTTATTTTCAGTTTTAGGAATAGTTGTGTTAGGAATATTAGGATTAACACACATAAAAAGAGACTTTGGAACAAAAACAGGATTACTATTCACATTTTTTAGTATGTTTTTACCAGCAGTATTAAACTATGCACTAGAAATAAGAATGTATTCATGGACAATAACACTTGTAACACTAATGGCAATATACTTATATAGATTTATAAAAAACAAAGACTTAAAAAATTTAATATTATTTGGAATATTTAGTGTAACCAGCTGTTATATGCATTATTATGCGCTAGTATGTGCAGGAATAACTAATTTAGGATTGATTATCTATGTAATAAAAAACAGAAAAGAATTAGGAAAAGAATTATTAACAAAATTCTTTATAGTTGAAGCAATGCAAGTATTAATATATACACCTTGGCTAATTGTATTTATAAGACAAATGATGGGAGTTGGGGGCGGATTTTGGATTACAATACAATTTCCACAAATATTGATAGACATTATAAACTTCCAATTTAAAGGAAACTTACAAGAAACAGTACCAACCATATTTGCAACATTATTAGTAATTTACATAGCATACATCATAATAAAAAATATTAGAAACAAAGAAGATATAAAACCAGGAATAATACCACTAGCAATATATGTAATTGTAATAATAGCGATGGCAATATTCTCAATAATATCTCCAATTCTATATCCTAGATATCTATTTACAATAACAGGATTACTAATATTTACAATTTCATATTTCTTAGTAAAAGAAGATAATAAATTTATAATAGGAATTGTTTGTGGAGTTGTTATGGTTTTTGCATTAATGAATTCGATATCTTTAAAAGAAGAAAACTATGACCAATCTAACAATAAAGCAATTGAGTATATAAAAGAAGAATTAAAACCAAATGATATAATTGTATATTCAGGTATTAATGAAGGTGGAGTTATTGCAGCTTTAATTGATACAAATAAACAATATTTTCTAAATGTTGATAATTGGGGAATTGAAGAAGCTTATAAGGCTTTTGCCCCACAAATGGGAGTTGTAAATAATTTTGAAGAAGCTGCTGAAAAAGCGAATGGAAGAATTTTTGTGGTGAATTCAGATAATTTGAATTTAGAAGAGAATACACATTATAAAGTAGTTTCTGATGAAAAGTTTGAAACTAGGTTTAAAGGTTATACATATCAGATAAAAATATTGGAAAAAGTTCAATAAAAAATATACTGAGATATATAATGCAAAATTTGTTATAAAAAGAGATAGGAAATTAGAAAAGGAGATGGAGAAAAGTAAAAATGGAAGAAATTGAATATTTAGACCTAGTTGATGAAAATGACAACATTATAGGAAAAGAAGACAGGAACATTATATATAAAAATAAATGGAGAAATTTCAGAGTTATAAATATAATAATATTTACAAGTGACAATAAAATAATTGTACCTAAAAGAAGTGGAAACAGAAGATTATTTCCAAGTTGTTATGACTGTTCCGTAGGTGGACATGTATCATCAGGAGAAACCTATGAGCAAGCAGCATACAGAGAATTAGAAGAAGAACTTGGAATTACAAATGTCAAATTAGAGGAAATAGGATATTTTAAGCCTTATGATATAGACACCAGTGCTTTCTCAAAAATGTATAAATTAGTTTATGATGGAAAATTGAACTACGATAAAGATGGAATACAACAAATATATTATATGAATAAAGAAGAAATAAGGAAGTTAATAGACGAAAATCCATTACAATTCAAAGGAGATTATCCAAAGTTTTTTAGTTGGTTAGAAAAAAACAAAGTTATATAAAACATTTACAGAAAAAACGCTATTGACACATAATAAAATATATGTTATTATAACATCAGTAACAACAATACAATTAGTCGCCAGATTAATTTATATGATGTCATTAAAGGTTACTTAAATAATATTAATATTTTGACCGATATTAATATTATAATCGTTAGTATTTATGCTCCTTTAAGGAGAAAATAAAAGGAACAAAAAAGAGTAGGAAGATTGTGCGTTTTCCTACTCTTTTACTATGTACTTAAAGTACTTAGTTTTGACCTTTGTGATTGTGTCCATTAGTTAATACTATTACAAGCACTACTAAAAATACAATCAAATCGTTAGTATTCATCTTGTTGCTCCTTTCCTAGGAGGTAATCCAAGGAACAATGTTATTATACTATATATAATTTTATTCGACAATACATTTTACAAATTAAAGGAAATTATCCAAAGTTTTTTAATTGGTTAGAAAAAAACAAAGTTATATAAAACATTTACAGAAAAAATGCAAAAAAGCTTGCATTTATTGGAAAAATTGGGTATAATAATAAAGTAAACAAAAAGAGACAGAAGAGTGGGAACAAATCCCACTCTTGTTTAGTAATAAAAGGAGGGTACACTTTGGCAAACATAGAAGAAAAAGTAGAAAGCCTAATAAAAACAAAAATTGAAAACATAGGCTATGAGTTATATGACGTAGAATACAGCAAAGAAGGGAAAAATTACTATTTAAGAGTATTCATAGACAAACCAGAAGGAATAGACCTAACAGACTGTGAAAAAGTAAATGACGAAATAAACGACGTATTAGACGAAGCAAACTACATCAAAGAACAATACTTTTTAGAAGTATCATCACCAGGGATAGAAAGAATACTAAGAAAAGACAAACACTTAGAAAAAAACATAGGGACAGAAATAAATATAAAACTATTCAAAAAAGACGAAAACGGAAACAAAGAATATCAAGGAATATTAAAAAGTTTTAACGAAAACGAAATAGAACTAGAAGACGATATCAAAATTGAAAGAAAAAACATAGCACAAATAAAAACAATATATCATTGGTAAAAAGAAAGGGAGGAATAAAAAATGAAAAAACAAGCAATTGACAACAAAGAATTAATTTTAGCATTAGAAGAATTAGAAAAAGAGAAAGGAATAAAAAAGGAGTATCTATTAGAATCAATAGAAACAGCACTAGTAACAGCATATAAAAGAAATTTCGACGCATTAGAAAATGTAAAAGTAGTAATGGATTCCAAAACAGGTGCAACACATGTATACGCAATAAAAGAAGTTATGAAAAAAGCAAATGACGAAGATACAGAAATAAGCGTAAAAGAAGCCCAAAAAATAAATCCAGATTTAGGAGAAGGCGATACAGTAGAAATTGAAATTGTACCAAGAGATTTTGGTAGAATTGCAGCACAAACAGCAAAACAAGTTATAATCCAAAAACTAAGAGAAGCAGAAAGAGATATAATTTACAACGAATTCAACGACAGAAAAGGTGAAATAGTATCAGGACTAATCCAAAAAGCAGATCACAACATAGTTGTAATGGATTTAGGAAAATTAGAAGGTGTAATGCCACCAAAAGAGCAAATACCAACAGAACACTACAAAGTTAATCAAAAAATAAAAGGATATGTAATGGACGTAGAAAGGGGAGCAAAAGGAGCACCACAAGTAATAGTATCAAGAAGTCATCCAGACTTTGTAAGAAAGCTATTAGAATTTGAAATACCAGAAATTTATGAAGGTGTAATAGAAATAAAAAGTGTTTCAAGAGATCCTGGATACAGAAGTAAAGTTGCAGTATATTCACCAGACGAAAATATCGACCCAGTAGGTTCATGTGTAGGACAAAAAGGTGTAAGAATTCAAAATGTTATAAATGAATTAAATGGAGAAAAAATAGATGTAATAGAATGGAACGAAGACCCATCAATATATATCGCATCAGCATTATTACCAGCACAAATACTAGCAGTAGACGTAAAAGAAGAAGAAAAGTTTGCACAAGTAATAGTTCCAGATGACCAACTATCACTAGCAATAGGAAAATCAGGACAAAATGCAAGATTAGCAGCAAGATTAACAAATTGGAAAATAGATATAAAATCTGAAACACAATTCAGAGAAATGTTATTAAATGCTCAAAACAGTGAAGAAACTGTTGAAAAAAACAACGAAGAGAACACTGAAAGCGAAGAATAAAAGCAAATAAGCAACATACAATAAAGGAGGGACAAATTAATGAAAACTGGACCACAAAGAACATGTATGGGATGTAACGAAAAAAAAGACAAAAAAGATTTAATAAGAATTGTTAAAAATAAACAAGAAGAAATAAATGTCGACAAAACAGGTAAATTACAAGGCAGAGGGGCATACATATGTGACGACATAAAATGTCTAGAAAAGTTACAAAAATCTAAAAGATTAGAAAGAGTATTTGATTTCAAAATAACAGATGAAATTTATGAGAAATTAAGAGGTGTAATTCTTGATAAATAAGAAAATATTAGGGTTAGTGGGTCTAGCAGCTAGAGCAAGAAAAGTAAGCTTTGGAGCAGACAGTGTAGAACTACAAATAAAAAAGAGAAAAGTAAAATTAATAATTGTAGCAGAAGATTCTTCTACTAGAACAAAAGAGAAATTTATAAAACTAAGTGAACAATTCAATATTCCAATTGAAATAATGGGAGAGATAGACGAGCTTAGCAAAGCAATTGGAAAAAGTAATAAAGCAATTATAGGAATAGAAGATATAAATTTAGCAAGCGAAATTCAAAAAATAAATGATGGGGGTGAAGTTATTGGGTAAGATAAAAATATATGATATAGCAAAAAAGCTAGACTTAACCAGTAAAGAAGTATTAGAAGTAGCAAAAAGATTAAACATAGAGGCAAAGAGCCATTTAAGTGGTGTAGACGAAAGTGAAGCACAAAAAATAGAAAAAGAATTAACAAAAAAATCAAACAAAAAAGAAGGAAAAGGAACAGTAAATAAAGGAAAAATGGAAACAAAGAAAGAAGAAAAAGCACCAGTTATTATAAGAAGAGAAGTTATAATAAACGAAGAAGAGCAACAAACAAAGAAAAAAGAAGAAGCAAAAAAAGAAACTAAAAAAGAAAATGTAGGGTTTGTAGAAAGAAAGCAAAACAAAGACTTTAATATTGTTTATAGAAACAAACAAAGCAAACCAATGACAGTAAGTGAATTATTTGGATTAAACAAGCCAGAGCCAAAAAAGGAAACTCCAACTGTTGAACCAAAAAAAGAAGAAGTAATAGAAAAAACTGTTCAAAAGGAAGTAGAAAAAGCACCAGAAAAACCAGTTGAAAAAGTAGCCGAAAAAGTTGTAGTGGCTGACGAACCAAAAGCTCAAGAACAAAGACCAGTAAGAGAAAGAACAGAACATAGAGATAATAATTATCAAAAAAGACCTAACAATAATAGAAATAATAACTACAATAACAATGGTTATAACAATAATCGTAACAATAATCAACAAAATAATAGATTTGGAAATAACCATAATGGAAACAAATTTAATAATAACAACAGATTTGGGAATAATAACAACAATAGTAGATTTAATAACAATAACCGTAATAATAACAGAAACAATAATAATGAAAGATTTGGTGGTAAGAGACCATTAGACGAAAAGGGTATTGAAAGAAATATTAAAGATATTATGGCTGTTGACACTGTTGAAAAAGAAAGTGTAAGAGAATACAACAAATCAATAGACAAACAAAAAAATAACAACAAATTTGATGAAAACAGAACAAAAAAATCAAAGAACAGAAAAAATGGTAATGGTCATGACTTTGATGAAGGAAAACTTAAAACTTTAAAACAAGCAAATAGATTATCAAATATGTTTGATGACCAAGATGGTGGAATGCTTGATTATTACGATTTAACAACAGAACGTGGAAGAAGAGGCAAGAAAAGAAAAAATCAAAATCAAGAAGAAAGAAATAAACAAAAAATATTCCAATTAACAGAAATAGAAATAACAGAATCAGTAAGTGTAAAAGACTTAGCAGCTGAAATGAAAAAAACAACAGCTGATGTTATCAAAAAGCTATTAGGATATGGAATTATGGCAACAATCAACCAAGAAATAGACTTTGATACAGCATATTTAATAGCACAAGAATTTGGAATTACAGCAGTTAAGAAAGAAACTGTAACAGAAGAAGATATCTTATTTGACGACTCAGAAGATAGAGAAGAAGATTTAAGAGAAAGACCACCAGTAATAGTAGTTATGGGACACGTAGACCACGGAAAAACATCACTTCTAGACGCAGTTAGAAAAACAAATGTAATAGAAGGAGAAGCCGGTGGAATTACACAAGCAATAGGTGCATACAAAGTAAAAGTAAATGATAGAGAAATAACATTCTTAGATACACCAGGACACGAAGCATTTACAGCAATGCGTGCAAGGGGTGCGCAAATAACAGATATTGCAATTCTAGTAGTTGCAGCAAATGACGGAGTAAAACCACAAACAGTAGAGGCTATAAACCACGCTAAATCAGCTGGAATACCAATAATTGTAGCAATAAACAAAATAGACTTACCAGACGCAAATATTGAAAAAGTAAAACAAGAATTAATGACATATGAATTAGTACCAGAAGAATGGGGTGGAGATACAATATATGTTCCAATCTCAGCTAAAAAAGGAGAAAATATTGACCAATTATTAGAAATGGTACTATTAGAAGCAGATGTATTAGAATTAAAAGCAAATCCAAACAAACAAGCAAAAGGAGCTGTAATTGAAGCAAGACTTGACAAATCAAAAGGTGCAATAGCTACAATGCTTGTACAAAGGGGAACATTAGATGTTGGAGATACAATAGTTGTAGGTTCTTCAATCGGTAGAATAAGAGCAATGAAAGACGACAAAGGAAAATCAGTAAAAGCAGCTGGACCATCAACACCAGTAGAAATAATGGGATTAACAGAAGTTCCAGAAGCGGGAGAAACATTCTACGAAGTTAAAAACGAAAAAATGGCTAAACACTTGATAGAAAGAAGAAAACGTCAAGCTAGAGAAAAAGCAATGGCAAGCGCTACAAAAGTAACATTAGACAACTTATTTAGCCAAATGGAAGAAGGAAAACTAAAAGTATTAAATCTAATAGTAAAAGCAGATGTTCAAGGTTCTGTTGAAGCAGTAAAACAATCATTAGAAAAACTACAAAATGAAGAAGTTAGAGTTAAAGTTATACACGCAGCAGCAGGGGCTGTAAACCAATCAGATGTTACACTTGCAAAAGTTTCAAATGCAATAATCATAGCATTTAATGTAAGACCGGACGCTATGGCAAAAGAAATGGCAGAAAAAGATGAAGTTGAAATTAAACAATATTCTATTATTTATCAAGCTATTGAAGATGTTGAAATGGCTATGAAAGGTATGTTAGAACCAAAATTTGAAGAAAAAGTTATTGGTAGTGTAGAAGTAAGACAAACATTTAGAATTTCAAATGTTGGAACAATAGCTGGTGCTTATGTATTATCTGGAAAAGTTGAAAGAAATGCTGGAATAAGAGTAATTAGAGAAAATGTTGTTATACATGATGGACATTTATCAACATTAAAGAGATTTAAAGATGAAGTTAAAGAAGTAGGTAAAGGATTTGAATGTGGTATTCAAATTGAAAACTACAATGACATTAAAGAAGGCGATATGCTTGAAATTTATGTTATGGAAGAGATTAAAAGATAAAGCTCGGAAGATAATTGTATTTGGCATTGTTGCATTAAGTTTTCAATGCCAAATGCTAATTCTTTTCCAAGCAATAAAGGAAAGGATAGGAAAATGCCAGAAAATCAAAATAGATTAGGACGTATTGACGAACAATACAGAAAAGAAATAAGTCAAATTTTAAATTATGAACTAAAAAATCCAAATGTAACAGGCCTAATTAGTGTAACAAAAGTTAAAGTTACAAACGACCTAAAATTTGCAAAAGTATATGTAAGTATTTTAAATTCTAAAAATTTAAAAGATACATTAGCAGGGTTAAAAAAGTCAGCTGGATTTATTAGAAGTGAATTGGCAAAAAGAGTAAATTTAAGAAATACACCAGAAATCATATTTGAACTAGATGATTCACTAGAATATGGTGCTAGAATTGATAGTATCTTAAAAGAAATTATGCCAAAAAAAGAAGAGGGGAAATAATATGACATTAGACGAAATTTTAGCTCAAATAAAATTGAGTGAAAAAATAGTTGTATTAACACATGAATCTCCTGACGGAGACGCAATAGGAAGTAGTTTAGCAATGAAACTTATGTTAGAACAACTAGGAAAACAAGCAGATGTAATAATTCCAGAATATTCTAGATTATTTGGATTTTTGCCATCAGCAGATCAAATAAAAGAAAGTTCAGAAATAACAAACTATGATTTAGCAATATCTGTTGACTGTGCAGACTTAAAAAGACTTGCTAAAAATGAATACTTCGAAAATGCAAAAAGAACAATTGTAATAGACCACCATGGCAGTAACAAGATGTATGGAGACCTGAACTATGTAAATCCAGTGTCTCCTGCCTGCTGTGAGGTTCTAGTAGGAATGTTTGGATATTTTAATATAGACATAACAAAAGAACTAGGAACTTGCCTTGTTACAGGAATTATAACAGATACAGGTGGATTTAGACATGACGGTGTAAATCCAGAAACATTTGAATTTACAGCAGAATTAATGAGAAAAGGTGTTAATATACCAAGAATATACAAAAAAGTATTACGTACAATTACAAAAGCAAATTTCTTATTACAAAAAAGGGTAATAGACAGAATGGAACTACTAGCAGACGGACAAATAACATATACATATATAACAAAACAAGACGAAGAAGAAGTGAACGCAGAACCAGGTGACCACGAAGGTTTGGTGGAAATAGGTAGAGATATAGAAGGTGTGCAAGTTTCTATATTTGTAAGACAAAAAGATGAAAACACATACAAAATATCACTACGTTCTAGTGAAAAAGTAAATGCCTCAGATGTATGTTTAATGTTCGGCGGTGGTGGACACCCAAGAGCTGCTGGTGCGTCAATTCAAGGTGATTTAGACCAAGTTAAGGAAAAGATAGTAAAAGAAGTAGAAAAAGCATTAAATGCAGGAAAATAGTAATGCAAAGCATAAATGCTAAACTCAAAGAAACGAAGCAAAATTTTAAAGTATTAAATGTGGAGAAGTAATATGGATGGAATAATAGTAGTAAATAAACCAAAAGGTTGTACTTCACACGACATTGTATATAAAGTAAAGAAAATAACAAATAGTAAGGTCGGTCATACCGGAACCTTAGATCCAATGGCAACAGGAGTGTTGCCATTACTAATTGGTAAAGGAACTTTGTGTTCTAAGTACTTGATAAATCACGATAAAATTTATCAAGCTAAAATTCAATTAGGACAAAAAACTGATACAGCAGATGCAGAAGGTGAAATTATAGAAGAAAAAATTGTGCCAAATGAAATCTTTCAAAATGGAGAAGCGGAGAAAATACTTGCAACTTTTCTTGGAAAACAAGAGCAAATTCCACCAATGTATTCTGCTATAAAAGTAAATGGTAAAAAACTTTACGAATATGCAAGAAAAGGTCAAACAGTAGAAATACAACCAAGACAAATTGAAATTTATGACATAAAACTAATGGAATTAGACAATGAAAATAAGCAATTGCAATTTCAGGTTAGTTGCTCAAAAGGTACATATATTAGAAGTTTGTGCGAAGATATAGCTAAAAGACTAGGTACAGTGGGTTATATGTGCGAACTAAATAGAGTTCAAGTTGGAGATTTTAATATAAGCAATTCTGTAACAGTTGAAGAGTTACAAGAAAATGCAGATGCAGTGGACAGGCATTTAATTTCGTTGGACAGACTGTTTGAGAACAAGCCGACCATAAATTTGAATAGTAGAAAATTACAGCTGTTTTTGAATGGCGTACAGCTTACAGTGCAAGATATAGACGGAGTTTATAGAGTTTATTCTGAGAATGAGTTTGTTGGGGTTGGTGTTGTTAATAAGGGACTTTTGAAAAGAGATATAGTTGTTTTTTAAAAAGTGTATATCAAAATTCTTAAAATTTGTATATTAAATTAGTTAAAATTTGTATATTAAAATCGTTAAAATTTGTATATTAAGTATTGAAAAATCATATAATATATTGTAAAATAGTATTAAGGGGGAATAAAAATGCCTTTAAGAAAAAAAGAATATATAGATAGATTGGTAGACAAAAAGATAGAAGACTATTTATCAATATTTGGAGCTGTTAGTATAGAAGGACCAAAATGGTGTGGAAAGACATGGGCTTCATTAAATCATGCAAATAGTGTAGCTCTTTTAGATGATGAAGAGACTAGAGAAAAAGCAAAACTAAGTCTAGACTTAATATTAAATAATGAAAAGCCTGAGTTAATTGACGAATGGAACTTAATTCCAGAAACTTGGGATGCAGTAAGAAGAAAATGCGATGAGACAACGACTAAGGGAAATTATATATTAACTTGTTCAACGAAGTTGTCTGATGAAAAACAGAAAAAAAGTATACATCACTCAGGAGCTGGAAGGATAGGAAAAATAAAAATGCACACAATGAGTTTGTATGAATCAGGAGACTCAACAGGAAAAGTATCAATACAAGATATGCTAAATGGAACTTTAAAAAATGAATTAAATGATAAAGTAACATTAGAAGAATTAGCAAATTTAATAATTCGTGGTGGATGGCCTTCAAATATAAAAACACCAGAAAACAAAATTAACATTATACCAAAAAGTTATATTGATGCAATTCTTGAACACGATATTAACGAGGATAAAAAAAGAGACAAAAATAAAATGACGATGCTACTACGTAGTTTAGCAAGAAATGAAACAACAATTGTCAATAATAAAACATTATTAAAAGATATAGAAGAATTTGCAAATGGAGAAGATATCATAGAAAGTAGAATTACTGTTGATGATTATTTAGATATTCTAAATAGACTTCATATTATTGAAAATCAAAACGCGTACAGTGAAAATTATAGGTCGCCAGAAAGAGTCGGAAAATCAGCTAAAAGGCACTTTACAGACCCATCTCTAGCTTGCGCTTGCCTAGATTTAACTAAAGAAAAGTTAATGAACGATTTAAGAACATTTGGACTAATGTTTGAAGCACTAGTTGAAAGAGATTTAAAAATATATATGGAATATTTAAACGGAAAATTATTTCATTTTAGAGATAATGTTACAGGTTTAGAAGTTGACTCAATACTTGAGTTTAGTGATGGAGAATATGCAGCAGTAGAAATTAAATTGGGATTTAATCAAGTGGAAGAAGCTAAAAAGAGTTTACTTAGTTTTTATAATAATATGGTTAAAAAGCCTAAATTTATGTGTATTATAGTGGGCTATACTGACGTTATTGCTAAAGACCCTGAAACAGGAATTTATATTGTTCCAATTACAGCTTTGAAACCGTAAATTTAATAACATTATAATAATCACTTTTTTGTACTTTATTACAAGTATAGAAATGTGATTATTTTTTACGGAGATATTGAATTTTATTTATAAGTATAGTAAAATATAGAAAAATAAGAAATGGAGATGGTAATATATGAAGAAGTCAGAAAAAGATTTTAATTCTAATAATCAAACTTTTGAAGATATTAAACACATTGACGAGAACGGAACTGAATACTGGTATGCGAGAGAACTTATGAAAGTTTTAAAGTATAATAAATGGGAAAACTTTGAAAAAGTAATCGAAAAAGCAAAATTAGCTTGTGAAAATAGCAGTATAAGCATACTTGAACATTTTCCTGACGTCAGGAAGTTGTCAAAACGTGCTAATAATGCGGAAGTATTAATTAAAGACTACAAACTAACTCGTTACGCATGTTACTTAATAGCACAAAACGGAGACAGCAGAAAAAAAGTAATTGCACTTGCACAAACATACTTTGCAATACAAACGAGAAAACAAGAAATAAGTGAAAAAGGATATAGTATGTTAACAGAAGACGAAAGAAGATTTTATCAAAGGAATCTAACTAAAAAAGGAAATTATAGACTTAACCAAACAGCAAAAAATGCAGGAGTTAAAAACTTTGACAAATTTCATAATAGTGGATATAAAGGACTATATAACGGAGAGACAGCTGACGATATAGCAAAGAGAAAAGGCCTAAGATACAGAGAAGATATTTTAGATAATATGGGAAGTGATGAACTTATAGCAAATTTATTTAGAATTTCCCAAACAGAGCAAAAACTAAGAAGAGACAATATACAAACAGAAAAGGTTGCATGTATCACACATAATGAAGTTGGAAAAATTGTTAGAAGAGCAATAGAAGAAGCAGGCGGCACTATGCCAGAAGATTTACCAACACCGAAAAAGAGTTTAAAGCAATTAGAAAAAGAAAACAAGAAGAAATTAACAAAAAGAAGACTATATTTTTAAGAAAATAATAAATTCATAAAGGAAAGTGAGGTCTAAATGAATAATAATAAATTAGAAACAATTTCAAATCTTTTTGAAGGTAATGAAATAAGAAGTATTTGGGATAGCGAAAAAGAAGAATATTACTTTAGCGTAGTTGATGTTGTTGGGGCATTAACAGAAAGTAATATTCCAAGAAACTATTGGAGTGACTTAAAAAGAAAACTAAAACAAGAAGGAAGTCAGTTGCACGAGAATATCGTGCAACTGAAAATGAAATCTCAAAAAGACGGAAAAAGCTATTTGACAGACACGTTAGATACAAAAGGGATTTTAAGATTAATAGAGTCTGTGCCAAGTCCAAAAGCAGAGCCATTTAAACTTTGGCTTGCTCAAATGGGTAAAGAGAGAATTGACGAAATATTTGATCCAGAAATTGCAATGAATAGAGCTATTGATTATTACAGAAGTAAAGGATATTCAGATAAATGGATTGAAGCAAGATTAAAAGGAATTTTAAATAGAAAAAAATTAACAGATGTATGGAAAGAAAATGGAATAACCCAAAATTATGAGTATGCAGTACTTACAAATGAAATATATCAAGAGTGGTCTGGAATGAAAGCAAGCGAATATAAAGATTATAAAAATATTAGAAAAGAATCATTAAGAGATAATATGACAGATGTTGAAGTTGCTTTGGCAAATTTAGGAGAAATTGCAACAAGAGAATTTGCAAAAGAACATAAGCCTTATGGACTAAAAGCAAATAAAGAAATTGCTAAAAGAGGTGGACATGTAGCAAAAGTTGCAAGAGAAGATATGGAAAGGGAATTAGGAAAATCTGTTGTTAGTAAAGAAAATGTACTAAATTATCAATATTTGAATGAGGATAAAATAACTAAAAAAAGTACAAAGAAATTAAAAGAAAATTAATATGTAATATCACCAAAATCACTTTCATATACTTAATTAAAAAGTATAGGAGAGTGATTTAATTGTATTATATCCAAGAAACTGACAAGCCTAACCTAATAACAAAACTATTCAACATAATACAAACAAAAGGGGACAAACTAATACTACCAATAGGACAAGAAGAAATAAAAACAAAAAAAGCAGAAAAACTAGCACAAAAAACAATAAAAATACTAGAAAAAACAAACAGCAAAAAAGTAGTACTAAGTAAACAAATAAGCAAGCAAGAAGAATACACAAATTTTTTACACAGCTATGGAGCAAAAATAATAGAAGGAAAATGGCTATTCAAAGCACTAACACTAAAAGCGTTAGATTACGTAGTAGAAAAAAAGAGACTAAAAAAAGAAGAAATACAAATATCAATACTAATAAACGAAATAGAAGCAAATATGTTAGAAAATATAAAAGAAATTGTAAAACAATATAAAAGAGTAAACATTGTAACAAATCACTTTGAAAAATTCAAAAAGATAGAACAGCAAATTCTTGATGAAGACGGAATTATGATAACAGTAACAAACAACAAGAAAAAAAGTCTCTCAAAATCTCAAATTGTATTAAATGTTGACTTCCCAAAAGAACTAATAAACAAATATAGAATTTTTGAAGAAGCAATTATTGTGAATTTATGTGGAAATGTAGTTATATCAAGCAAAAGATTTAATGGAATTAATATAATTGATTATGAAATAGATTATACAAGTAATGAAGAATTTGACTATGATAAAAATGATTTATACGACAAAAAGAAAATTTATGAAGCACAAACTTATACAAATAGAACATTTGATTATTTGCAAAAAAAGTTTTTAAAGGACAAGGTGAAGATTATGTATTTGAAAACAAGTAAAAGTATCTTATAGAAACAAAACAGAAACGTCCCTAAATGTCCCAAATTTTTATAAAAAAGCTTTTCTTTTTCATAAAAATGTAATATAATAGGCTTACGAAAAAAATCAAGTTGGCAAGGAGGGAATAAAATGCCAAGTAACAATAAAGGGAACAAAGCAAAACCAAGCAGAATACAAAGAAGCAAAAAAAGACCTACAAAAAAAGCAGAAACAAAAAACACAACAAGAAAACCACAAGTAAAGAAAACAAAAAACGGAAATAAAAAGAAAAAATCACATCCAAAATTAATGATGGCGATAAAAATAGCATTAGTAATATTCTTACTACTTGCAGTAATAGGAGCAGGAATAATAGCAGGAATATTCTTTGGACTATTTGGAGACGATTTTGAAATAAGTTCAAAAGACCTAACCAGCGGAGCAGCGAACTCAACATTAGTAGCTTCAAATGGAGAAGTAATAGCTACCATAAGTGGAGACGAAAAAAGAAAACCAATACCACTAGACGAAATGGCAGACTACCTACCAAAAGCATATGTAGCAATTGAAGACGAAAGATTTTACAAACATAGCGGAGTAGATTTTAAAAGAACAGCAGGAGCGATAGTAACAACTTTACTAGGAAAAAGTACATATGGTGGAAGTACAATTACACAGCAATTAGTTAAAAACATAACAAAAGATGATGAATCAGCAGGAATGGCAGGAATATTCAGAAAAGTAAAAGAATGGGCAAAAGCATATCAAGTGGAAAGAATGATATCAAAAGAACAAATATTAGAATTATACTTAAATATACTATATGTAGGTGGAGAGGGAAACTTACATGGAGTGGAATTAGGAGCAGAATACTATTTTAACAAAAAAGCAAAGGATTTAAGTTTAGTAGAATGCGCATATTTAGCAGGAATAAATAGTAGACCATCATACTATAACCCATATAAATTAGCATCTGATACAGACACAGAAGAAAAAAGAGCAGAAAGGATAAAATCAAAAATTCTAACAGTACTTGCAAAGATGAAAGAACTAGGATACATTACAAACGAAGAGGAATATAATCAAGCAGTAGAACAAGCAAATGCAGGACTAAAATTTGAAAAAGGACAAATATCAACAGGAAATAATTATTCTTATCATACAGATGCAGTAATAAAACAAGTAATTGGACAATTCATGGAAGAAAAAGGTTGGTCAGAGGACATGGCGAAAAACTACGTGTACAGTAGTGGTTTAACAATATATTCAACTGTTAACCCTGAAATACAAGCAAGAGTAGAAGAAGAAACTAAAAAAGCAAAATACATAAAGCCAGGGCATCAAAAGAACAAAGATGGAACTTTAATAAATGAACAAACACAAGCAGCGATGGTAATAGTTGATAATAAAACTGGATATGTATTAGGAGTTTCAGGAGGACTAGGAGAAAAAGCGATATCAGGGCTAAATAGAGGAACACAATCAGCAAGACAACCAGGTTCATCAATAAAACCAATAGCAGACATAGCACCAGCATTACAAGAAAAAGTAATTACAGCATCAACAATGTATACAGATGTACTTACAGACTTTGGTGGTGGATATAAGCCAAAAAATGAAGAAAATTATTTAGGAAATATCAACATTAGAACAATACTTGCAAAATCACAAAACGTACCAGAAGTAAAAATAATGAGAGAACTAACACCAGGAAAATCAATAGATTATTTAAGAAATTTTGGAGTAACAACATTAACAAAATCAAGTGAAGTTGAAAGTAGCAAACCAAATGACGAACATTTATCACTTGCAATAGGTGGACTATCAGAAGGAATTAGTCCATTAGAAATGGCAGCAGCATATGCAGCAATTGCAAACAATGGAGAATATATAGAACCAACATTCTACACAAAAGTAGTAGATGCAAATGGAGATACAGTATTAACACCAACACAAGAAAAGAAAAGAGTTATATCAGAACAAAATGCATATATAACAAGTACAATTATGCAAGGAACAGTAAAAGCAGGTGGAACAGCGCCATACTGTGCTATAACAGGAATGGATGTAGCAGCAAAAACAGGAACAACTGACGGACACAAAGATAGATGGCTATGTGGATTTACACCATATTATTCAGCAGCTTGTTGGTTTGGATATGATAGTCCAGAAGAAGTTGTACAAAGAGAATATTCAGCTAACCCAGCAGCATTAATTTGGAGTTCGGTAATGAAAGATATTCATAAAGGATTAACAGGTGCAACATTTACAAAACCAAATGGAATAGTAGAACAAAAGGTATGTACACTAACAGGTGGATTAGCAACAACAGGTTGTCCTTCATATACAGAAATATTTACAGCAGATAACTTACCAGAACAATGCCAAGGACATGGAAGCCAAGCTATATGTTCAGAAACAAATAAAATAGCAACAGAATATTGTTCACAATATGTAACAGTAACAAACAAGCCATATGGCGGATTATTACCAAAAGAACAATTAAACCTATGGAAACCAGTAAATGGAGCAACTGTTACAGGCGGTGGAAAAGTAGAAGGTACATGTAATGTTCATACAAAACCAAAAGAAGTAGAAAAACCACAAGAACAACCAAAGCCAAATACAACAACAAATACAAATAATACAAATACAAATCCTTCTGGAAATGGAGATACTACAAGTGGGGGAAGCAGCACAGGAGGCTCTACAAGTGGTGAGAAACCAAGTGGAGGCTCTTCTGGTGGAAGTGGAACAACAGGTGGAGAAAACACAGGTGGAAGTGGAACAGAAGAAAAGCCAGGAGAAGGAAAAGAATAAATATAGGTTTGAAAATTGCCAAAAAGGACCGTCCCTTTTGGCAATTTCGAACAAGAAAAGGAGTAGATATGGATATATACTTATATAACACATTAACAAGAAACAAAGACAAATTTATACCACTAGATAATAAAGAGATAAGAATGTATTCTTGTGGGCCAACAGTATATAAAGATGCAACAATTGGAAATATGAGAACAAATATATTTCAAGATGTTTTAAGAAGAGTGTTACGTTACAATGGATATAAAATAAAACATGCAATGAATATAACAGATGTTGGTCATTTAGTTTCAGATGCTGATGAAGGTGAAGACAAGATGCTAAAATCTGCAAGGGAAGAACATAAATCACCATATGAAATTGCAGAACATTATACAAAGTTGTTTTTTAAAGATTTGGCAATGTTAAATATAGAAACACCAGAAATAGTATGTAAAGCAACAGACCATATCAAAGAAATGTTAGAATTTGTCAAAGAATTAGTAAAAAAAGATTTCGCATATGAAACATCAACAGCAATATATTTTGACATATCAAAATTAGACAAATATCCAATATTATCAAACTTGAATTTAGAAGAGCAAAAAGCAGGGGCAAGGGTAGAAGTTGACCCAGAAAAAAGAAACCCATATGATTTTGCATTATGGATAAAAGCACCTGAAAATCATTTAATGAAATGGGATAGCCCTTGGGGACCAAGCTATCCAGGCTGGCACATAGAATGTTCAGCAATGGGAAGAAAATATTTAGGAGAACAATTTGATATACATACAGGTGGAATTGATTTAATACCAACACATCATGAAAACGAAATAGCACAAAGCAAAGGTATTTGTGGTAAAGTTCCAGCAAATTATTGGGTTCATGGAGAATATCTACTAATAGACGGCGGAAAAATGTCAAAAAGTCTAGGGAATGTATACCTAATGAAAGATTTTATTGAAAGGGGTTATAATCCAATAGTATACAAATTATTTAGCTATTCTTGCCATTATAGAAACAAGCTAAACTTTACATGGGACGGAATTGAAGCTGCATCAAAATCACTAGAAAGGCTAAAAAATGGATATCAAATGCATTTGCAAGGAAAAGATGAAGTAGAAGATAAAACTGTTGAAGAATATGAAGAGAAATTCCATAAAGCAATAAATGATGACCTAAATATGCCATTAGCCATGGGAACAGTTTGGGAAGTTGTAAGAAATGAAAAGAAAAGCCCAAAACTTGCAGAGTTATTATTAAAATTTGATACAGTATTAGGGGTAGAAATAGACAAACAAGAAGAACAAGAAGAAATACCACAAGAAATTTTAGATTTAGTAGAGCAAAGAACGCAAGCAAGAAAAAATAAAGATTGGGCAAAATCAGATGAATTAAGAGACTTAATTCAAAGTAAGGGATATGAAATAAAAGACAGTAAAGAAGGAACAGAAGTAAAAAGAAAATAAGGAGAGTATAACAAATGTCAGTATTATTACCAGGAGGATTAGGATATATTGGAAGTCATACAGCAGTTGAGCTGTTAAATGAGGGGAAAGAAGTTATTATTCTTGATAACTTCTCAAATAGTAAACCAGACGTAATTGAAAAAATTGAAAAAATAACAGGAAAGAAAATTAAATTTTACGAAGCAGATTACTTAGAGGTAGAAAAAGTAGAAAAAATATTTGAAGAAAATGAAATTGAAGCGGTAATCAATTTTGCAGGCTACAAAGCAGTAGGAGAATCTGTAAAAGAACCATTAAAATATTATCACAACAACATAACAGGATGCTTGGTATTGCTAGAAACAATGAAAAAATATGGAGTAAAAAAATTTATATTTAGTTCATCAGCAACAGTATATGGAGACCCAGAGGTAGTACCAATTACAGAAGAAACAAAAACAGGTGGAACAACAAATCCATATGGGACAACAAAATTGTTTATTGAACAAATACTAAAAGATGCATACAATGCAGATAATACCTTAGATATATGCATTTTAAGATATTTCAATCCAATAGGTTCACACGAAAGTGGCTTAATTGGAGAAAACCCACAAGGAATTCCAAACAATTTAATGCCATATGTAGTTAGAGTAGCAAGTGGAGAATTAAAAGAATTATCTGTATTTGGAAATGACTACAATACACCAGATGGAACAGGGGTAAGAGACTATATACATGTAGTTGATTTAGCAAAAGGACATGTAAAAGCGTTGAATAAGTTAGAAAAAGAAGGAAAAGGACTATATATTTATAACCTAGGAACAGGAAAAGGTACAAGTGTATTAGATATAGTAAAAGCATTTGAAAAATCAACAGGAGAAAAAGTATCATATAAAATAGTAGAAAGAAGACCTGGTGATATTGCTGAATGTTATGCAGATGCTACGAAAGCTAAAGAAGAATTAGGCTGGGAAGCTACAAAAACGATAGAAGATATGTGCAGAGATTCTTGGAACTATATCAAAAATAAAGGGGGAAAATAAATGCTAGATTTAAAAGAAGAAATAGCTAAAACCATAGCAAAAGCAACAGAAATAAAACAAGAAGAACTAAAAAGCTATATAGAAATGCCAAAAGACACAAAAAATGGAGATTACGCATTTCCTTGTTTTAGACTTGCGAAAGAACTAAAAAAGGCACCACCAGTTATAGCAAGTGAAATAAAAGAAAAAATAGAAATAAATTCTGAAATAATTGAAAAAGTAGAGATAGCAGGTGGATACTTAAACTTCTATATAAGTAAACAAATAATAACAAAAGAAGTTTTAGAAAAAATAGACCAAGGTATCGATTATGGAAAAATGACAATAGGGAAAGGAAAAAATATAGTAATAGACTACTCAGCGCCAAATATTGCAAAACCATTCCACATTGGACATTTACGTTCAACTGTAATAGGTGCAGCATTATATAATATATACAAATATTTAGGATATAATGTAACTGGAATTAATCATTTAGGAGACTATGGAACACAATTTGGAAAACTTATTGAAGGGTATAAAAAATGGGGAGAAGAGTATGACATAGATGCAAGACCAATTGAAGAATTGACCAAAATTTATATCAGAATAAATGAATTATGCAAGGAAGATGAAACAGTACTAGAAGAATGTAGAAATAATTTCAAAAAATTAGAAGACAAAGACCCATATTGTGTAGAACTATGGGAAAAATTCAGAAAGGTAAGTCTGCAAGAATTCCAAAAAGTATATGACTTATTAGGAAGTAAATTTGATTCTTGGAATGGAGAAGCATTTTATGCAGACAAAATGCAAGAAGTAATTGAAATTCTAGAAAAGACAGGAAAAGTAGTAGAATCACAAGGAGCAAGAATTATAGATTTAGAAGATAAAGGAATAAACACACCTTGTATAATACAAAAAACAAATGGTTCAACAACTTATGCAACAAGAGACTTAGCAGCAATTCTTTATAGAGCAAGAACATATGACTTTGATAAGGCATTATATGTAACATCATATGAACAAGTATTACATTTTAAACAAATATTTGAAGTAGCAAAATTACTAGGTATAGATGAAAAATACACAAATGGGTTAAAACATGTATCATTTGGAATGGTATTATTACCAACAGGAAAAATGTCAACAAGAGAAGGAAATATAGTAAAATTAGAAGATTTATTAAATGAAGCTGTTCAAAGAGCAGAAAAAGTAATAGAAGAAAAAAATCCAGAACTTGAAGATAAAAAAGAAGTAGCAAGAAAAGTTGGAATAGGAGCAGTAATATTCAACGATTTAGCAAATAACAGAGTAAAAGACGAAATATTCGAATGGGATACAATATTAAACTTCCAAGGAGAAACAGGACCATATATTCAATACACATATGTACGTACTAAAAGTGTAATTGAAAAAGCTGAAAAAGTACCTGAATTAAGAGAGATAAATTTAGAGTGTTTACAAGATGAATATTCTCAAAATATCATAAAATTAATTTATAACTTTGAAGATATTTTAGTACAAGTAACTAACAAAGAAGAACCTTCAATACTTTCAAGATATTTAATAGATTTAGCAAAAGCGTTCAGCAGTTTTTATAATGAAAATAAAATTATATGTGAAGACAAAGAATTACAAGACGCTAGAGTATACTTGACATACAGTGTTGGACAAATTCTAAAAACAGGAGCTGGATTACTTGGTATAGAAATGCCAAATAAAATGTAAAAAAAACTTGCAAATAAAATTATAAAGCACTATAATAAGAATACTTAAAATATAAAAAGAAAAGGGGAATTAAAAATGGAAGAACAAAAAAATGAAAATGTAGAAAAAGTAAACAGCGAGGTAAAAGCAGAAGTTAAAACAGAAAAAGGAAAGAAAAGCAAAAAAGGATTAATAATTGCTATAATTGCGGTTGTATTAGTAATAATAGTTGGAATATCACTATTTGTAGCATATCACTCTTCACAATTTGCATTATTAGTAAGCGAAACAAATAAAATAACATCAATGGAAATGCTAAAAGCAGACGGAACAGTAGACCCAAATGCTAAAATCGATATGGAAATAAAAACAAAAGGTTCATATGCAGTAGTAGAACAAACATTAAAAGAATACTTAAACGAAACATTAGAAACAAGCAAAAAAGCACCAGAAATAATAAAAAGCGAAGACATAGAAAAATTAATGTCATTTGAAAATATCAAAAATGATGGACCAGAATTTACACAAACAAAAGCAAAAATTGCAGAAATGAGAAAAGCAGGAGAAGAATATATAGAAGAATTGTTATCACTATGCGATAAAGACAGATTTTTAACAGTTATTGAAGATAAAGATGTAAGCGATTATTATAAAGAAGTATATAAAAAATTAGCAGTTGATGAAGAAACTGAAAAAGAATTAAGTGAAACAAGAGAAAAAGGTGAAAAAGCTAAAAAACAAATAACAGCATCATTTGATTATATAGAAAATATATTCAACTTCTTAAGTGAACACAAATCAGATTGGACAATAATGGAAAATCAAATAATGTTCTATAATCAATCAGTATTAAACCAATATCAACAAATAGTTTCAAATGTACCAGAAGAAATAAAATAAGGAGCAAACTCATATATGCAAAAATGTATATATGAGTTTTTTACTTTATAACATATATATAATAAAGAATATGCATAAAATTACTAATAAGTTGCATAATAAAATAAACCGTAAAAAAATTACGGGAAATATTGACTTATTTGTAAAGGAGATGTATAATATGAATAGAGGTGATAATATGCTAACTAAATTCGCAGTAACAAATTTTAGAAATTTTAGAGACAAATTAACTATTAATTTAGAAGATAAACATGACTATCTGTTTAATTTAACGGCTACAAAAAATGATATTATAAGTAAAAGTATAGTATTTGGTGAAAATGGATGTGGAAAAAGTAATTTGGGTTTTGCACTATTTGATATTATTATAACTATAACAGATTTATATGCAGATTCTAAACTATATGATACTAATAATTTTCTTAACGCCGATAGTGATTTAGATTATGCAGAATTTAATTATGAATTTAAATTTGATAAAGATGTCATAAAATATAATTATAAAAAAACAGAACCCAAAACATTAATATATGAACAATTAATTATTAATGATAAAGAAATATATAATTTTGATTTTATAACAAGAACTGGAAATTTCGAAAACTTAAATATAATTAGTGCTGAAACACTAAATTTTGATATTAATAATATAAATATAGCAATATTAAAATTCATTGCAAATAATACAATACAGAAAGAAGATTCAACCATAAAATTACTTTTAGACTTTGTTTCACATATGTTATGGTTTAGATCATTAGGTATAAATTCTTATATAGGAATGACAAATGAAGTAGTTGAATTAAATGACTGGATTGTAAAAAATAACCTAACAACAGAATTTGAACAATTTTTAAAAGATATGGCAGATTTAAAAGTACATTTAAAAGATATCCAAGTTGGAAATAAAAATATCATATTAGAAAAGCATAAAAATAAAGAATTATTTTTTAATGAGATAGCATCTTCAGGAACAAGTTCATTACAACTATTCTTTTACTGGAGTAAAAAATTTAAAGAAGTTTCGTTTTTATTTATTGATGAATTTGATGCTTTTTATCATTTTGAATTATCGAGAAATATAATAGAATTAATTTTAAGATATGAAAATATGCAAGCAATGCTAACATCACACAACACATATTTAGCAAGTAATAATTTATTAAGACCAGACTGTTATTTCATATTAAGAAATGGTGAATTAAAAACATTTGTAGATAGGACTGATAGAGAAATAAGAGAAGGGCACAATTTAGAGAAAATGTTAAGAGAAGGAGAATTTGATGAGTAGTAATATATTATTTATTACAGAAGGAATAATTGACGAACCAAAATTTTTAGAAGAAATGTTTAAGACATTTTTTCCAAATAAACAATATAATATATATTCGTATAAAACATCAATTCATACTTTAATAGATAAGCTATTTACAAATGGAAAATTAGATGAAGGCTTAGACATTAGATTAACATTAAGAGAAACAGAAACAGACGAAGAAAAAAGAAAAGTGCTAAGTGAGAAATATAAAGACATATTTTTGATTTTTGATATGGATCCCCATAATAGCAAGACTAGATTTAAAGAAATAAGAGAAATGTTAAGATTTTTTAGCGACTCATCAAATAAGGGAAAGTTGTATATAAATTATCCCATGATGCAATCTTACAAACACTTAAAGAAAATGCCAGACAATGATTTTAAAAATAGAAGAGTAGAAGTAACATCATTATCAAAATATAAAGAAATAGTAGGAAAGGAAAGCGAATACACAGATTTATCAAAATATAAATATCCTATTTTTATGAGCATAATAGGTCACCATATAAAAAAGGCAAATTATATTATAAATAGAAAATACGAAATACCAACTGTAGAAGAATTCTTGAATTGGGACTACATGCAAATATATGATAAACAAATTAAGCTACTAGAAAAAGAAAAACAAATATATATATTAAATACTTTTATATGTAATATAATTGAATATAAACCGAAGAAATTTTTAAATCAATTTACAAATAAAAAAGAAACTTTTTTATTATAAAAACAAAAAAATCAAGATATTTTAAATAATACCTTGATTTTTTTTTCTTAATTAAATATAATAGCAACATACAACAAAACAAAGGAGCAAACAAATGATAGACATACACACACATATACTACCAAACATAGATGATGGAGCAAGAAGTATAGAAGAAACATTCAATCTAATAAAAGAAGCAAAAAATGCAGGATTTGAAGCAATAGTATTAACATCGCATTACAAAGAAGGATTTTATGAAACAGACGCAAAAGAAAGAGAAGTATGGGTAAGTGCGATATATGAAAATCTAAAAGCAAAGAATATAGATATAAAAATATATTTAGGAAACGAAATATATATGTCAGACAATATAATAAAATTACTAGAAGAAGAAAAGGCATCAACAATAAACGACACAAGTTATGTGCTATTTGAACTACCACAAGATGAAGAACCAGAAAATCTATATGATAAAATATATGAAATGAAACAATGCAAAATAGTACCGATATTAGCTCATCCAGAAAGATACAAATTTGTACAAAAAGAGCCAGACCTAATATACGAACTAATAGAAAATGGAGTTCTAATCCAAGCAGACTATGGAAGCATAATAGGAGAATATGGCGAAAAAGCACAAATAATAGTGGAAAAGATGATACAAAGCAATATGGTACATATGCTTGGAACAAATGCACATAGACAAAATACTATCTATTCCAAAATACCACAAATATTATCTGAATTAAATGAAATAGTTGGTGAAGAAAAGCTAAAAGAGTTAACAACAACAAATCCTAAATTAGTATTGGGAAACAAAAGAATAGAAATAAAAGAACCGCATAAAATAGATTTAATACTAACAGAAAAACTAAAGATGCTAAAAGGTGAACCTATAATAAAAATAGTAAAAGACTTTTTACAAAAATAGGGACAATTGGGGACGTTTCCTTTTTGCCCCTAAATGGATAAAATAAAAGGAGATATAGTTATGAAATTGCTAAAAAAAGTTGCAATAGTAATAAGCATTGTTATGCTAATTTTAATTGCTCTTTTTGTAATGATAGTTGTAATGGCTATGAAAGACCTTGAAAAACAAGAAAAAGAAAATGAAGAGCAGCAATTAATTTTAGATAGTGAAATAGAAAAAATATTTAATCTATTAGCAGAAAGTAAAATATCTGAAGAAGATATGGAGATAAAAACAAAAGGCGAGTATGCTGTTATAGAAAAAACAATAAAGGAATATTCGTTGGAATGGCAACAAATTACTAATAAATGTAATGAATTAGTAGAAGGAAATGAATTAGAACATATATTAAAAGGAAACGAAATTGAAAAGTCTCATATATATTTCCAAAATCAGAAAGAAAAACTAAATAGTAGAGAACAACAAATTGAAGAGGCATTTAATAAATATGATGAACTTGCAGATATGGATAGAACATCGAAAATAATAGATGATAAAACAATTAGTGATTATGGAAAAGAAATTTACAAATCATATTTCGACAAAAGTAAACAAATAGAAGATGACAGAAAAACAATGAGCCTATGGAAGGAAAACTTAATAGAAGAAGTGGAAATTATGAAAAGACAGGTTGATTTTTTAGATAATACAATGACGAATTGGAGAATGGTAAAAGAAGAAATAACATTTAACAACAATAGAACTTATGAAGAGTATATGAAAATTATAGAAGAGTTAAAGCAAGTGCAAAAAGAAATGATAGGAGAATAGGGGCAAAAGGAAACGTCCCCAATGGACACAAGGAGGTAGTTTATGAGAAAGTATTTTGGAACAGATGGGATTAGAAGAATTGCTAACACAGAGTTAACACCAGAGTTAGTGTATAAGGTGGCTAAGGCAGGTGCATATGTTTTATCAAAACATACAGACCACACACCTACAATACTGATAGGAAGAGATACTCGTATTTCAGGAACGCTGATAGAAAGTGCAATGGTAGCAGGTTTCTTAAGCTATGGAGCAAATGTAAAGTTATTAGGCGTTATGCCAACACCAGCGGTAGCATATTTGACAAGAAAATTAAATGCTGATGCAAGTGTTGTTATATCAGCATCACACAACACATATGAGTTTAATGGAATAAAATTTTTCAGTAATAAAGGTATGAAAATTTCAGATGACCTAGAAGAAGAAATTGAAGAAATAATGGAATCTGGAAGATTAGACGAATTAACAGCTGTGAATGACAAAATAGGAGTATCAGAATATGCACTAGATTTATTAGATGAATATGTATATTTCTTTAGGAAGAATTTTGATGATGATATAGAAAAATATAATACAGACGATTTTGTAGTAGGATTAGATACTGCAAATGGAGCAACATATAAAGTTGCAGAAAAAGTATTTAAATCATTAGGAATTAAATATAAAATCATAAACAATTCACCAGACGGAATAAACATTAACAATAATTGTGGTTCAACACATATGGAAGGACTAAGAAAATTTGTATTAGATAATAAATTAAGTTTAGGTGTTGCATATGATGGAGATGGTGATAGATGTTTAGCGATAGACGAAAAGGGTAATTTAATTGACGGAGATAAATTGCTTGCTATAATATCACAAAACTTAAGGAAAAAAGGAAAGTTAAGTAAAGATACAATTGTTGCAACAGTAATGAGTAACTTAGGGTTAAACAAATACTCAAGAGATAATGGCCTAGAATTATTACAAACAAAAGTTGGAGATAGATATGTTCTAGAGCAAATGCTAAAAGAAGGATTTAACCTAGGTGGAGAGCAATCAGGACACGTAATTTTATTAGATTACAATCCAACAGGAGATGGAATATTAACATCTTTAATGTTGATAAAAGCCATATTAGAAGAAAACAAAAAAGCATCAGAGCTAGCAAGTATAATAAAATTATATCCACAAATATTAATAAATGCCAAAGTGAATTCAGATAAAAAATATGATTATGAAAAAGATGATGAAATAAAAGAAGCAATAGACAAACTAGAAAGAGAATTTGCAGGAAATGGAAGAGTTTTAATAAGGCCTTCTGGGACAGAACCATTAGTAAGAGTTATGATTGAAGGGGAAGACCAAGAATATATAACTAAGAAGGCGCGAGAAATTGCAGATTTGATAGAAGAAAAGCTGAAATAATTAAAATATATGATGTTGTAATAAAAATGTAACATAAAAGTAATATAAGAAACATTGAAGTAAAAAAGTATTAGTGGTATGATAAAGTAGAAATACATAAGAAAACGGAGGGGAGAATATGTTTATCTTCGATATATCAAATCCACTAACACTAATATTAATGCTAGCAGCAACTGTCCTAATGATATTTTTATCACAAGAAATAAAAAAGAGTTTAATAGGAGCAGCTACATTATTTGTATATTTAATTATATTAATTGTTCATGTAGTACAACTAGTAACATTGCCAGCAGAATTTAGATATTTAGTATCAACTTTATCAAGATGCTTAGTTATCGACTTTGTATTTATTCTAGTAACATTTTTCTCATATTTATGGGTAGATGATATAGAAGCAAAAACTTTTGGTAAGAAGAGTGTAGACAATACATTAGACTGGTTTTGGAAAAAAATATAGGAAATGATAAATTAGAAAAAGTTTGATAGAAATGTCAAACTTTTTTATGGTTTTATACATAAAAAGCCAAGCTTTGAATATATATAAATATAATAGACCAAAGATACAAGGAGAAAAATATGTTCAAAGTTACAGTATTAAAAGCAAAAGATATTGCTAAAATCTTTACAGGAATTAGCGTAACCATACTAATAATATTACTATTTAGTAAAAATTTTGAAAAAAAATCAGAAAAAAGCAAACTAGAAAATTTAGAAATAAATTTGAACTCCATAACAAATCACAGCATGGTAAACTGTATGGACCAAGTAATACCAACAATGTCAAAAGTAAACGAAGAATATAAGAAAATAGCAAAAGAAGACGAAGACGAAGGAAATATATTGCAGTCAATGCTTAAAACTCAAATATCATCAATAAAAGGAATGGAACGAATAGAGTTAAAAGCCCAAAAAATGGAACAAAAAAATACAGAAGATAATAAAAGCGAAGAAAAGAAAGAAGAAATAGAACTTGCAAAAACAGGAGTACAAACACAAGTAATAACAAACAATCCAATAAGTGAAAATGCAAATGTACAACATGGAAGTCTAAAAATCAAAAACCAAACAAGTTATACATTGACAGAAGATGTACTAAATCCAAACATAACAATAGAAAATAAAAATATTTTGTTATTTCATACACATAGTTGCGAAAGCTACACACCAAGCGACAAATATCCATATACGCAAACTGGAAATTTTAGAACAACAGACCTAAATTTTACAGTAACACGATTAGGAACAGAATTGCAAAATCATTTGCAACAATATAACTACAATGTAGCACATAGCACGGATTACCACGATTATCCTGCATATAATGGTTCATATACACGTTCACTTGCAACAGTGGAAAATATGTTAAAAACAACTCCGTCAGATATTATAATAGATATACATAGAGATGCAATAGGTTCAAGACCTGATTATGCTCCAACTGTAAAAATTGGCGAAGAAGAAACAGCACAAATGATGTTTGTTATAGGTACAAATGAAGGGGGACTTTGGCATCCAAACTGGCAACAAAATTTGAAGTTTGCTGTTAAGGTTCAACAAAAGGCGGAAGAAATGTACCCAGGGTTGTTTAAACCAATAATGCTTACTCAGTCTAGGTATAATCAGCATGCTGGTAAGTTTGCTAGTATTATTGAAGTTGGTTCAACTGGTAATACATTAGACCAATGCTTGAATAGTATGAAGTATTTGGCTAAAGTGATGGATGAAGTTTTGAAAAATTAATTAAGGATATAGTAGAAATTGGTTTTGATATTGACTTATTAAATGACGAATGATATCATTGAAAAAAAGAGGGGAGATATAAAACAATGAGTAAACTAGACAAAATACTTCTAACTATTATTGCAATACTTGTAGTAGCATTACTTAGTATGACATACTTCTTTTTCCAAATGAAAAAAGCAGTATTGTACAACTATACAATGTACAAAAATATGGAAGAACAAGTGGAATTTCTAAGAAGTCAGTACGAAGAGCAATAGTTATATAAAAATATTGAACTACTTATTATAGAGTAGTTCTTTATTTTTGCCAAAATAAACTTGAAATCTTGAACCGAATTATATATAATGTAACCAGAAAAAGAAAAGAAAGCGAGGCGCAAGAAAAATGGCAGAAATAAAATTAAATTTAAAAAACGCAGGAATAACACAAAAATCAATAATGGCATACAAAGAAAAAATCAAAAACATACACGAAGACTTACACTCAAGAGCAGACGACGAAAAAGACTTCGTAGGATGGTTAGACTTACCAGTAAACTATGACAAAGAAGAATTTAAAAGAATAAAAAAAGCAGCAAAAAAAATAAAAAAAGAATCAGATATACTAGTAGTAATAGGAATAGGAGGTTCATACTTAGGAGCAAGAGCGGTAATAGAAGGATTAACAAGCTCATTTAGCGATATGCTACCAGCAAAACAAAGAAAAAATCCACAAATTCTATACGTAGGAAACAACCTAAGTCCAAACTATATAAACGAACTAATAGAATACATAGGAGACAAAGACTTTTCGATAAACGTAATATCAAAATCTGGAACAACAACAGAACCAGCAATTGCATTCAGAATATTTAGAGAAATACTAGAAAACAAATATGGGATAGACGAAGCAAGAAGCAGAATATATGCAACAACAGACAAAGAAAAAGGAGCACTAAAAACACTAGCACAAAAAGAAGGATATGAGCAATTTATAGTACCAGACAATGTAGGCGGAAGATATTCAGTGCTAACAGCAGTAGGATTATTACCAATAGCAGCAGCAGGAATAAACATAGACAACCTAATGGAAGGTGCAAGAATAGCAAGAGAAAGATACAATGACCCAGAACTAAAATACAACGAATGCTATCAATATGCAGTAGTAAGAAACATCTTATACAAAAAACGCAAAGACATCGAAATATTGGTAAACTACGAACCAAAAATGCACTACTTTACAGAATGGTGGAAACAACTATACGGAGAAAGCGAAGGAAAAGAACACAAAGGAATTTTCCCAGCAGGGGTAGACAACACAACAGATCTACACTCAATGGGACAATACATACAAGAAGGAAGAAGAAACCTATTTGAAACAGTAATAGAAGTAAAAGAACCAAACACAGACATAAAAATTAACCCAGATGATGATAACTTAGACGGATTAAATTACCTAAGTGGAAAAACACTAGACTACGTAAACAAAAAAGCAATGGAAGGAACAATACAAGCACACGTAACAGGAGAAGTACCAAACATCAAAATAACAATGAGCAAACTAGACGAAAAAAGCGTAGGAGAACTAATATATTTCTTCGAAAAAGCATGTGCAGTATCAGGAAACATATTAGGAATAAATCCATTTAATCAACCAGGAGTAGAAGAATACAAGAAAAATATGTTTAAACTACTAAAAAAACCAGGATATTAATGGTTGGGTGTTTTTGGGGACAGACCTTAAAAACACCCACTTTAAATATTAAAAAATAGAAAAATATTATAATCAACGTAGGGTGTTTTTAAGGTCTGTCCCCAAAAACACCCAAAAGGAGCAGAAAATGATTTACAAAGAAAACTTTAAAATAGGATTAAAAGATATAGGAAAAAACAACACCATAAAAAACAGAGCAATATTAGAAATACTAGAAAATATAGCAGCATACCATTCAGACACAGTCAACTATGGTGCAAATGAAACTGAAACTAATAGAACAGCATGGATTTTACTTGACTGGAACTTACAAGTATTAAAAAGACCAAAATATGGACAAACATTAACTGTAAATACTTGGGGAAGAGATGTAAAAAAGTTTTTCACATTCCGTGACTTTGAAATATATGATGAAGAACAAAAGTTATGTGCAATCGCCACATCAAAATGGGCTTTAATAGATATAGACAATAGAAAAATGGTCAGACTAACAGATAAAATTATGAATAGATATGAACCAGAAGAAAAAACTGTATTTTCTGAAGAAAAATTGGGTAAACTAGAAATACCAACAGAATTTTCATCAAGTATTGATTATAAAGTAATTAGAAAAGACATTGATGTTAATAAACATATGCACAATTTATATTACTTAGACTTAGCATATGAAGCTATGCCAGAAGAAGTGTATGAAAAAAGACCATTTGACAATGTACGTATTACTTATAAAAAAGAAATTAAACTTCGGAGATAAAATTAAATGCAAATACACTTATAATAACAACAAACATATTATAGTAATGGCAAGTGAGGACGAAAAAAATATACATTCAATAATAGAAATAAGCTAAAATTGCCATTGGGGACGGACCTAAATGGCAAAAAATTGCCAAAAAGGACCGTCCCCAATGGCAATATTTGAAAAAATTTGAAAAAAATGTTGAATTTTGTTGTGAAACTGTGCTATAATAAAGGCTGGTTTAAAAAAGGGAGGATATTTATAATGAAAACTAAATTAAGAAAAACAAAAATAGTAGGAACAATAGGACCTGCAAGTCAAAGTGAAGAAATGTTAACAAAGCTAGTAAATGCTGGGTTAAATGTAACAAGAATTAACTTTTCTCATGGTGGATATGAAGAAAATGGAGAAAAAATTGAAACAATAAAAGCTGTAAGAGAAAAATTAAATAAACCAGTAGCATTATTATTAGATACAAAAGGACCTGAAATTAGAACAGGTGTATTAGAAACAGGAAACGAAAAAGTAACAATAAACGAAGGTCAAGAATTTACATTTATAAATGATGATATAATTGGAAACAATGAAAGAACAAGTATAAGCTACAAAGAGTTATATAAAGATGTTCAAGTTGGTTCAACATTATTAGTAGATGATGGAGCAATAGAATTTGAAATAACAAAAATAGATGGAAAAGATATTGTATGTAAAGCATTAAATACAGGAAGATTAGGAAGCAGAAAAACAATGAACGTTCCTGGTGTTAAACTAGAATTACCAGCATTAACACAAAAAGATGTTGATGATATAACAGAAGGAATTAAAAGAGGATTTGATTATATCGCAGCTTCATTTGTAAGAAAAGAAGCAGATGTTAAAGCTCTAAGAAATTTACTAGATACAAATGGTGGAGAAAGAGTAAAAATAATTTCTAAAATAGAAAACCAAGAAGGAATAGATAACTTTGAAGAAATTCTAGCAGCATCTGACGGAATAATGGTAGCACGTGGAGATATGGGTGTTGAAATACCAATGGAACAAGTTCCAATTGTACAAAAACACTTTATAAAAAGATGTAATGAAGTTGGAAAACCAGTAATAACAGCAACACAAATGTTAGAATCAATGACACAAAACCCAAGACCAACAAGAGCAGAAGTAAGTGACGTTGCAAACGCAGTATATGACATAACAGGAGCAATAATGCTATCTGGAGAATGTGCAATGGGAAAATATCCAGTAGAATGTGTTGAAGCAATGAACAAAATATCAACAGCAATAGAAGGAAGTATAAATTATTGGAAGAGATTTGATAAAAAATCAACAGGAAAATATGTAGAAAAAGATTTAGAAAGTGCAATTGCATATTCAACATGTGTAACAGCAAAACACATTGATGCAGATGCAATAGTAGCATATACACACAAAGGTGATTCAATAAGAAAATTAGCAGGATTAGGAGCAGGATGCCCAATATTTGCTGTAACAGACGACGAAAAAACATATCATCAATTATCAGTATCATTCAATGTAACTCCAGTTTTATGCAAAGGAGAAGCAACAATTGAAGATACAATTTCAAAAGGAATTGAAACTTTAAAATCACAAGGAATTTTAGAAACAGGAGATACAGTTGTTTTAGCAGGTGGAGCAAAAATACTACCAACAGACGGAGAAAATAAAGTTATTGGTGGATATGTAAAAATATAAGAAAAATATAAGAAAGTAAGATTTTGAAAGAGCAAAATTTTGCTTTCTTTTTTTAGTAAACAAAAAGTATACATAAAAGTTTCCATAAAATTGAAGAAATTCATTAAAATTCCTTTACAAAGTTTAAATAATGTAATATAATGTTGTGTGTAAAAATATAGCTTTAAATATACCACGCAAAAACTTGTATCCGTAGGGAGGAAACAAGAAATAGTGGTTATTTAAAACTCTTGAATAACTAATTATATAAATTTATAGGGGGGTTCATAATGAAAAGATTTAAAATCAAAATTATGACTATGGCATTACTAGTAGTAATGATTGCACTAATAATACCAGTAAATGCTTTTGCAGCACAAGCAGAAATGCAAGTTGTGGAAGCAGATAAAGATTACATAATCTATATTAAAGGATTAGCAGATTCGAAATTTCAATATGCTATAACATCAGAAAAAGGAGCAGAAGAAGTTGACTTGAATTATATCAATTCAGTAGAAGATGAAGATAATAATCAAGTAATTCTGATAGAGAGCGACAAAATAGCGCAAGGAGCTAACTATATTCATACAAAAGTAAAAGACGGAGACAAAGAAGTAAAAACAGTAAATGAAATAAACTTCGAAAACCAAACTTTTGACAAAGAAAAAATGGAAATAGTTGAAAACACAACAAAAAGAATAAAAACAGAATTAAAAACAAACTTAGAAAAAGTAAATGAAGTAAGAGACGGAATGCAGTATACAGAGACAATAGGTGGCTTACAAATAGTAGATGACGAAAATGCAACATACTACTATGAAAGAACAAAACTACCAGCAGACCAATATTCAAAATTGCAAGAATTAGCAAACGAATTAAATGTTGGATATGAAGACAAAGATATGTATTCAAAAATAGAATATGCAAGTGAATTTTACAACTTATATAACTCACTAATAGAAAGAGCAAAATGGGAACCAGTTGAAAAAGATTTAACAATAAAACAACCAATAGAAGCACAAAAAGGTGAGCAATATGTTGTACTATTAAAAAAAGTAGCACAAGACGGAACAGAAACATATGATGCAAAATTTATGACATCATATAGAGAAGACGAAGAAGAAAAAATCCCAGGAAAAACAGAAACAAAAATAGTTCAAGAAACAGCAAAACTACCAATAACAGGAGACAGCATTATACTATTTGCAATATTAGCAGTTATCGTATTAGCATTAATCCTTATATTTGTAAGAATGAAAAAACTACAAAACAAAGAAGAAAAACACTAGAATGAAACTAAAAATATATAAAATAATATTTGCAATATTACTCATAGCAGTAATTGTAGTAATAGGATTAATAGCTGTAAAATACGGAAAAAACTACTTAAATGACCAAGAAACTCAAAAAATAGTAGAAACATTTTCAAGAAGTTTAGAAAATGAAACAAAAGAAAATGTAACTATGAATGGATACAAAGTAATAGGAATAGTAAAAATTCCAAAAATTGAGTTAGAATACCCAATACTAGATATAGATACGTACAATCCAGAAGAAACAAAAGAACCAATGAAAATATCAATAGTAAAATATTGGGGAGGTCAAGTAAACGAATATGGGAATTTGTCAATAGCAGGGCACAACAATTACGATGGAACAATGTTTGGAAAAACAAAGCATTTACAAATAGGAGATATTGTAGAATTAACAGATTTAACAGGAACGACAATACAATATCAAATATATGATAGATTTATAACAGATCCAAATGATGTAACAATTCTTGCAACAAATGACAATACCATAAGAGAAACAACACTAATAACATGTACAAATGGAAATAGAGAAAGACTTATATTAAAGGCAAAAGAAACTAAATAATAAAAGGAGGAATTCTAAAATGGCAGGAAAAGTAAAAATGCCAAATAAGAAAACTACTATAACAGTAGCCATAATAATTGCAATATTAGCAATAGTAATAGCAATAGGTACAGTAGTATTCTTGAAAGACAGGGGTAGCACAGAAGCTGCTGAAATAGAAAATAATCAATTTGCAGAACAAACAAATAATGGAACAACAGGAAATGCACCAACAGAACAAAATAATGGAGAAGTAGCTGGAAACCAAGGAACTTTACCAAACGCAGGAGAACAAGCAAATGCAGGAAATGCACAAAACCCAGCAGGTGGAGTAGCAAATGCGAACAATGGTGGAGTACAAAATAATCAAATAGCAGGAAATGCAGGACAAAATGCAGCAGCAGACAATATCCAAGAAACAACAATACAAAGAACTGAAACAGTAGAAATACCAGAAAGACAAATATTAGAAGGACATTATGTTGGATGGACACCAATGTCAGTAAATGCTGATTTAAATTATGCTAAACTTATAAACGCTAAAAAAGATAATTTAGAGATAAACAAAGTATGTGAAACCAAAACAGGAGAAAACACAACAACAAAAGGAGAAGTAATTACATACAAAATTTCAGTAAAAAACAATTCTGAAAAAGACTTAGAAGGAATTGAAGTAAAAGACTTAATTCCAGAAATGACAACATATGTAGAAGGCTCATCAGTTATTATGCCTACAGAACTTACAGGAAAAGACGGAAAAACTATAGTAGCATTAAAATGGAACATAGACTTAAAAGCAGGAGAAGAAATAGAAATAAGCTTCCAAGTAAAAGTTTCAGAAACTGCAACAGGAACAATTAGAAACGTAGCTGTAGTTAATGGAGAAGAAACAAACGAAACTAAAACAGCAATAGTAACATCAACAAAAACAGCTGAAGTTATAGGAAAAACAGAAGGTACAGCAGCAAAAGTTGGAGACAAGATAAAATACACAATCACTGTAAAAAATACAGGAGATGTAGCTGGTAAAGCAAATGTTAAAGATGAATCTTTAGCAAAATTAATTGAAGATGGAATTATAGAAGTTGAAGAAGCTTCTAAAGAAACAGCTAAAAAATTAATGGCAGGAACAGATGTAGAAGTTGCAGCTAACTCAGAAAGTAAAGTTGAATTTACAGTAGTTGTTAAAAAGGTTAGTGGAGCTATTAAAAACGTAGCAACTGTTGGTGAAGAAAAACCAGAAGAAACAGTTGATACTACTGACTATACAATTAAAAAAGAAGTAATAAGCACAGCTAAAAATGAAAATGGAAAATATGCATTAGGAGAAACAATAACATATAAAGTAACAGTAACAAATACAGGAAGCACAGTATTAAAAACTGTTACAGTAAATGACGAAAATTCAGAAGAAAAAGTTAGAACAGCAAGCAATATTGCAGTAAACGGTAAAGCTGAATTAATATTTACACATATTGTAACAGAAAAAGATATTGCAGCTAAAGAAGTAGTAAACGTAGCAACATCAGACGGAAAAGAAACAGAAAAAGTAACAGTTGAAACAGAAGAACCATTCACAAAATATGACTTAGTTAAGACTGTAACAGGAACAGATAAAGACAAAGACGGAAAATATGACTTAGGAGAAACAATAAAATACAAAGTAACTGTAACAAACAAAGGAAATCAAACAGTTAAAGACGTAGTTGTAACAGATAACAACTCAGAAGAAAAGACAAAAACAATAACAGAAGAAATAGCACCAAATGCAAGTGCAGAAGTAACATTTACACACATTGTAACAGAAAAGGACATCACAGCTAAAAAGGTAGTAAACGTAGCAACAATAGGAGATGACCCTTCAAATGAAGTTACAACAGAGACAGAAGATCCAATCACAAAATATGATTTAGTTAAAACTGTAACAAGTACAGCTAAAAACGAAAATGGAAAATATGCATTAGGAGAAACAATAAAATACAAAGTAACTGTAACAAACAAAGGAAACCAAACAGTAAGCAATGTAGTTGTAACAGATAACAACTCAGAGGAAAAGACAGCAACAGTAAATGGAGAGCTTAAACCAGGAGAAAGCAAATACGTAGAATTTACACACATCGTAACAGAAAAAGACATCACAGCTAAAAAAGTAGTAAACGTAGCAACAATAGGAGAAGATCCTTCAAATGAAGTTACAACAGAAACAGAAGACCCAATTACAAAATATGATTTAGTTAAAACTGTAATAAGTACAGCTAAAAACGAAAATGGAAAATATGCATTAGGAGAAACAATAAAATACAAAGTAACTGTAACAAACAAAGGAAACCAAACAGTAAGCAATGTAGTTGTAACAGATAACAACTCAGAGGAAAAGACAGCAACAGTAAATGGAGAGCTTAAACCAGGAGAAAGCAAATACGTAGAATTTACACACATCGTAACAGAAAAAGACATCACAGCTAAAAAAGTAGTAAACGTAGCAACAATAGGAGAAGATCCTTCAAATGAAGTTACAACAGAAACAGAAGACCCAATCACAAAATATGACTTAGTTAAAACTGTAACAAGTACAGCTAAAAACGAAAATGGAAAATATGCATTAGGAGAAACAATAAAATACAAAGTAACTGTAACAAACAGAGGAAATCAAACAGTTAAAAACGTAGTTGTAACGGATAATAACTCAGTAGAAAAAACAAAAACAATAACAGAAGAAATAGCACCAAATGCAAGTGCAGACGTAACATTTACACATATTGTAACAGAAGCAGACATCAAAGCAGGAGAAGTAGTAAACGTAGCAACAATAGGAGATGATCCTTCAAATGAAGTTACAACAGAGACAGAAGACCCAATTACAAAATATGATTTAGTTAAAATTGTAACAAGCACAGCTAAAAATGAAAATGGAAAATATGCTTTAGGAGAAACAATAACATACAATGTTAAAGTAACAAATAAAGGAAACCAAACAGTTAAAGACGTAGTTGTAACAGATAACAACTCAGAGGAAAAGACAGCAACAGTAAATGGAGAACTTAAACCAGGAGAAAGCAAAGACGTAGAATTTACACATATCGTAACAGAAAAAGACATCACAGCTAAAAAAGTAGTAAACGTAGCAACAATAGGAGATGACCCTTCAAATGAAGTTACAACAGAAACAGAAGACCCAATTACAAAATATGATTTAGTTAAAACTGTAATAAGTACAGCTAAAAACGAAAATGGAAAATATGCATTAGGAGAAACAATAAAATACAAAGTAACTGTAACAAACAGAGGGAACCAAACAGTAAGCAATGTAGTTGTAACAGATAACAACTCAGTAGAAAAGACAGCAACAGTAAATGGAGAACTTAAACCAGGAGAAAGCAAAGACGTAGAATTTACACATATCGTAACAGAAAAAGACATCACAGCTAAAAAAGTAGTAAACGTAGCAACAATAGGAGATGATCCTTCAAATGAAGTTACAACAGAGACAGAAGACCCAATTACAAAATATGATTTAGTTAAAATTGTAACAAGCACAGCTAAAAATGAAAATGGAAAATATGCTTTAGGAGAAACAATAACATACAATGTTAAAGTAACAAATAAAGGAAATCAAACAGTTAAAAACGTAGTTGTAACGGATAATAACTCAGTAGAAAAAACAAAAACAATAACAGAAGAAATAGCACCAAATGCAAGTGCAGACGTAACATTTACACATATTGTAACAGAAGCAGACATCAAAGCAGGAGAAGTAGTAAACGTAGCAACAATAGGAGATGATAGCTCAACAGTAACTACAGATACTGAAGATCCAAATCCAAACTTTGTAGTAACAAAAACAGCAACAAAAGTAAATGGAACTGACGTAAATGGCGAAGTAGCTGTAAAAGTTGGTGACAAAGTTACTTATGTAATAACAGTAGAAAATACAGGAAATGTAACTCTAGAAAATGTAGTAGTAACAGACGAATTACTACCAGAATTTAGTCACACAATAGCAACACTAAATAGAGGTGCAGACAACAAAGTATCAGTAACAGTTGAATACACTGTACAAGAAAAAGACATAAAAGACGCAAAACTAGTAAACGTTGCAAAAGCAACAATACCTGAAAAAGAAGAAACAGGAGAAGAAGAATTACCTGTATCAAATATAGCAATAGAAAAACATGTTGCTGAATATAAAAATGGTGCATACACAATTTTATCAGCTGAAGCATTAGAAAGCACAACATATAAAGTTGGTGACACTGTATGGTATGCAATTAAAGTAACAAATAATGGAGAAGTGGCTGACACCGTAACAGTAACAGATACTTTAGCAGATGGATTAGCATATGCAAACGAAGCAAGTGAAACAATAAACTACAACAGAAATACAAAAACAATTACATGGAATACAGAATTAGCAGCAAAAGAAACAAAAACATTATACATCAAAGCAACAGTAACAAATTCAGCAATAGCTGGAACACCAGTAAGTAGCATAACAACAGGTGGAACAACTTGGTGGAAAACAAATAATGGAGATATTACAACAGGAAAACAAGAAGCATCAGCAAAATTATTTATAAAACTAGACGGAAAAATCTTAGAAAATGACCAAGATAATCATTATACTGATACAAAAGACTATACAGGATGTGTAGCAAAAGTAAATCTTACAGCAAAGAATTTATCAGGAAATAATGCACAAACAACAGACGCAAATGCAATAAAAGTTGGAACAACAGTAACTCCAACAACAGTTGAAGAATACTCAACATTAAACTACCAAATATTCCAATACATTGTAGACGGAACAGACTTAAATACAATAGCAGAAAACATTAAAAACGACTCAAAAGCAAGAACTAAAGGTATAACATTCAACCCTGAAACTCAAATGATAGTATGTTATGTATTAAAAACAGAGAGTGACGGATATCATATTGATGCAGTAATTAGACCTAAAGCTGAAACAAAAATAGACTTATATAACGTAGACAATATAGCAACAGTAAATGGTAAAGATAGTGAAAAAGTTACAATAGTAGTAACAGATTCAACAGAAATTACAGATGTAACAGTTAAAAAAGAATGGGCAAATACTACAAGCACACCTGAAAGCGTAGATGTTCAATTATATGCAGGTGAAAATGCAACAGCAGAAACAGCAACATTGAACGAAGGAAACAATTGGACTTATACTTGGGACGAATTAAACAAATATGATACAAACAACAAAGAAATTAATTATTCAGTAAAAGAAATAAGTATAGACCTAGAAAACAAAACTGTAACACCATTTGAAAACAATAGCACAAATGGAGATTACAAAGTAACATATGCAACAACAGGAAATACAACAACAATAACAAATACATTTGTAAGACCAGAAATCAATGTAACAAAGAAACAATATGACAAAGACAACAATGAAATGGCAAAAGGAACAAAAGTACAATATGGAGATACAATTACTTATAAAATCGTAGCAACAAACTCTGGAAATGCAGAAGGAACAGTTACTTTAAAAGATACAGTACCCGCAAATTCTGAATTAGTTGGAAATATAACATTAACACAAGGAAGAAATACTACTAGATTAACAGTAGATGAATTAGTAGCTGGAAAAGTAGTGACACTAGGAGAAAATGAAACAGCAACACTACAATTTACAGTAAAGGCAAAAGCTTATGCTGGAGAAAAAGTAACAAATACAGCTTATTATGATAAAGACGAAGAAAAAGATACACCAACAGAAACAACACAAAGTGATATTGAAGCTAAAACACAAGTAATACCAACAAGTACAAATACACAAATAGTAACAAAACCACAAAAAGCAATTTTAGTACTAGATTTTTCAGGAAGTATGAAAGGCACTAAACTTGCACAATTGAAAAATGCAGTAAATAGTTTTATAGATAAATTCATGGAAGTGAATTCACAAAATCAAATTATGCTAATTGAATATGACAAAGATATCATAAATAATACTCCATATGGCTTTACAAGTGATAAACAAGCTTTAAAAACTAAGTTAGGAAATGATCAGGCAGATAGTGGAACTAATATTGACTTAGGATTAACAAAAGCTAACCAAGAATTATCAAAATTAAATGCAGAAGAAATTGCATCAACAAGTGTTATATTAATGACAGATGGTTCACCATATCACTATTATGATGATAATACAAATAAAATAGTATCATGTAGTAGCGATAAAGAAAAAGGTAGACAAGAAGCTATTACATCAGCTGAGAGAATTGCAAATAAAAATGTACCACTATATGCAGTAGGATTTAAATGTAGTACAGATGCTAGAAATTTGATGAAGAATATAGCAAAGACAAACAAAGAAAATATTTCAGATAGTGAAAAAATTAATAAATATTATTCAGAACCTGAAAATGGAGACGATTTAAACTTTGTATTTGAAAATATAGCGGATTCAATAGTATCAGAAGCAGACGGAGAACCAATAGACATACAAACAACAGAAGGAAAAATGGTTATAGCAGACGGATTTGAAGCTGGTCAAAATGTAGAAATTTACATAGGAGAATACACAAAAGGAACATCAACACCAAAAGCAACATACTCTTGGAATGAATTCACATCATCAGACTATGTACAAGAAAACGAAAACGGAACAATGACATTTAACCTAACACAATATATGAAAGACAACAACATAGCAGCAAATGAAAAAATAACAATAAGATTTGTAGACCCACAAAAAGCAAATGTAAAAATGAAATCAGCTAGATTAATGTCATTAGTAATAGACGCAACAGAAGATGCAGAATCAGAAGAAGACATAGCAGAATATGAACAAAAAATTGAAAAAGCTGAACAAGCAAAAACAACACCAGTAAAAGAAGAAAGCAAACCAGCAACAGCAGAAACAACAAATAAAGAAACAACAAACAATACAGTAGTAGAAACAGAAAACAAAAAACCAAGCACAGACAACAAAGAAAACAACAAACAAGATAATAAAGTCAATGAAGAAATCAAAGACAAAGAAAACACTACTACAACAGAGAAACCAGCAGGAACTACAAATACTACAACAGAAGAAGCTATCAACAACAATCAAAATAACGGAACATACAATACAACTTCTAGTGTAAATGAATAATAATATTCACAAACATTAAGTAGTAGAAAGATAGAAAGAGTATTAAACCTACTCTTTCTATTTTAAATTATAAAGCAGGGGGAAGCAAAATGGGAAAACACGCAGTAGAAAGGCATGAAGGAAGAAAAAGAACTACAAGAAAGAAACAACAACGTGGAACTAAATTAAAAAGTGTAACAATAAGTTTTATACTATTACTTTGTATCATAGTAGGAGTATCAATTAGTCTTTTAGCTTCAAACGATAAAAGAAAAGTTGAAGAAACAGCAAATAACTTTTTTATAGCAATTAAAGACAATAGTGAAGAAGAAGCAAATAAATACATAAACTATGGTGAATTACTTTGCAGTATAGATGATGTTTTTACTAGTAGAGATAGTGAAGAAGTAAAAAATGTGGAAAAAGAATTATTCAAAAACATCGAATGGAAAATTGAAAATATAGAAGTAGAAGAAGAAAAAGCAACAGCAGTTGTAGAAGTAAAAAATAAAGATTTTAAATATGTAATAACAAGATGGATGAAAGAAATTGTAGTTTCAAAATCTGTGCAAAAGGAAATCACAAATGAACTGTTATTACAAAAATTAGAGAAATCTATTAAAGAAGAGACAGCAACAAAAACAGAAATAAAGAAAATAACACTAAACAAAGTAGAAGAACAATGGAAAATACAAGTTAACGAAGAATTAAGAGATTTAGTTTATCCAGGAATAGATAGTGTAATTACAGGTTTAAGTACAAAATAATATAACAAAAAAAGAAAGATTTTTAAAATCTTTCTTTTTATCATATATATATTTAATTAAATTCTAAACAAAAACATTTACAATGGTTAATAAAGCTAAATAAAATAAAGTTTTTAGAGAAATACGAAATGTAGTTCTATATGCTTTTTTTATAACCATTAATTTATGATCTTTTCTTACTGTTAGTGCTAAAGTATTTGGCACTGGTACATATTCATTAGTATTCATATTAATCAACTCCTTAGTCTTGTGTAAATTAAAAAATTAAGCTTTTGTAATAAAAAATTTATCTCTTATAAATTAAGTATAGAACAAAATATTACAAATGTCAACACTTTTGTAATAAAAATGTAATAAAAACGTAATATTTGTTACATTTTTGTAAAAAATAGAGCTAAAATTAGTAAAAAATTGCCAAAAAGGTCCGTCCCCAGTGGCAAAAAATTGCCAAAAAGGTCCGTCCCTACTGGCAATTTTTTACGTAATATGATATACTGTACACATCAAAAAGGAAAGGAAGAAAACAAATGTCAAAACCAATAGTAGCAATTATAGGAAAGCCAAATGTAGGAAAATCAACCTTTTTCAATTACTTAGCAGGAACAAGAATATCAATAGTACAAGACACACCAGGAGTAACAAGAGACAGAATATATGCAGAAACAAATTGGAGAGGTAGAAACTTTACACTAATAGACACAGGCGGAATAGAGCCAGACTCAGAAGATATAATATTATCACAAATGAGAGAGCAAGCAAATTTAGCAATAGCAATGGCAGATGTAATAATATTTTTAACAGATATAAGGCAAGGAGTAACAGCAGCAGACCAAGAGATAGCTCTAATGTTAAAAAAATCAGGCAAAAAAATAGTTTTAGTATGTAACAAAGCAGATAATTTTGAAAAAGACAGAAATGAAGTATACGAATTTTACAATCTAGGAATAGGAGAGCCATTCCCAATATCAGCAACAAATGCACTAGGAATAGGAGATGTCCTAGACGAGATATATGAAGGCTTCCCACCAAAAACAGAAAACGAAGATGAAGATACAGAAATAAAAGTAGCAGTAATAGGAAAACCAAATGTAGGGAAATCATCATTAATAAACAAAATACTAGGAGAAAATAGAACAATAGTAAGTGATATTGCAGGAACAACTAGAGACGCAATAGATACAAAGTTTGAAAATGAAACAGGTAAATATGTATTAATAGATACGGCAGGAATAAGAAGAAAAAGCAAAGTAAAAGAATCAATAGAGAAATTCAGTATAATGAGAACTTTGTTAGCAGTTGAAAGAGCCGATGTATGTTTAATGATGATAGATGCAACTCAAGGGGTAACAGACCAAGATGCAAAGATTGCAGGTGAAGCACACGAAGCTGGAAAAGGTGTAATAATAGTTGTAAATAAATGGGACGCAGTGGAAAAAGAAACTGGAACATTGGAACAATACAAAAAAGAAGTATATGAAAAATTAAAATATTTATCATATGCACCAATAATATTTATATCTGCAAAAACTGGGCAAAGAGTTAATAAACTGTTTGATTTAATAAATCATGTAGCAGAACAAAATGCTTTAAGAATATCAACATCAGTATTAAATCAAGTAATAAATGAAGCAATTGCAATAGTTCAACCACCAACAGATAAAGGAAAAAGACTAAAAATATTTTATGGAACACAAGCTTCCACAAAACCACCAACATTTGTAATATTTGTAAATAGCAAAGAATTATTCCATTTTTCTTATGAGAGATATTTAGTAAATCAAATAAGAAAAGAATTTGGTTTAGAAGGAACACCAGTAAGAATAATTGCTAGAGAAAAAACAGATAAAGAAGCTGAAAAAGGAGGATTTTAAATGTTTGTATATATTATAATGGGAGTAATAGCATACTTAATAGGAAGTATAAATTTTTCTGTAATTTTAAGTAAAAAAATGGCAGGATTTGATATAAGAGAAAAAGGAAGTGGAAATGCAGGGTCAACAAATATGTTAAGAAGTGTTGGAAAAAAAGCCGCAGCATTAACACTTGTATGTGATATTCTAAAAGGAATTGTTTCAATTTTAATTGCAATGATTTTAGGAAATATAATTCAAAACTTAGATAGAGAATTACTAGTGCAAATTGCTGGAATAGCAGTAGTTGTAGGACATACTTTTCCAATATTCTTTGGATTTAAAGGTGGAAAAGGAGTTGCAACATCATTAGGAGTTTTAATTTTAAGTAACTGGCAAATAGGATTAATCTGTTTAGTATTTGCACTAGTGTTAATGGCACTTACAAGAATGGTATCATTAGGTTCTTGTGCAGCAGCTGTACTATTCCCAGTATTAACACTATTTATAAATGACAATTACACAGTTTTATCAGAAGGAAAAAATGGAAATGTATATTTTATTTATAGTGTAATATTAGCAATCATCGTGTTATATAATCATAGAAGTAATATAAAGAGAATTTTAAATGGAACAGAAAATAAATTAAGTTTCAAAAAATAAAGGAGTATATAACAAATGAAAAAGGTAGTAACATTAATAATAGCAAGTATTTTAATTTTTATGTTTGGATATGTATATGCAGAAAATACAATAGAATTTGAATTTAAAACAATTAATAATGAAAAAAATGAAGATTTTGATTTATATATTTTATTACCTGAAAAATATATTTTATATGCAATAGAACAAATGACCTCAGATGTATATATAGAGTATGAAGGTGCAAATACGTTAAAAAATAACCAAATTCCAGGAATTAACGTAAAAAAAGAAAATGTGCAAAATGAGTTATATGAAGAAAATGGAATAAAATATGTACAAATTCTTTTGAATGGAGAAAATGGTATATATAAATTTGATGTGTTAGAAGATTATATTGATATGGATATAAAATATAGAATAAAAAATGCACAAAAAGATTATATTTTACATATAGATAGCTTCAAAATAAAAGACAAAAAGTGTGAAATGGAATATAATTATCAATTAGACACAGTAAAACAACCAGATAGAAGAATTGTATCATTTAATACAATACTAATAATATTATTAATAATAATTATTATGATAGGTGGAATGGCCTATGTTAAAGGAAGGAATTAGAAATATGAGAAATATAGCAATTATTGGAAGCGGAAGTTGGGGAGTTGCATTAGCAATACATCTAGCAAATAACAAGAACAATGTTAAATTATGGTCTTTTAATGAAGAAGAAAAAAGGCTAATAAATGAAGAAAGAAAGTGCAAATTTTTACCTAATGCAGTAATACCAGAGAATGTAGAATGTTCTTGTGATTTTGAAAAGGTAATAAAAGACGCGGATTATATATTACATGTAACACCTTCAAAATTTACAAGAGAAACATTCAAAAAATATAAACAATATGTAGGAAACAAGCCAGTTATAATATGTTCAAAAGGATTTGAAAAAGAAACACTAAAAACATTAGATGAAGTAATATTAGATGAATTACCAACAGCAAGAGTAGGAGCATTAAGTGGACCTAGCCATGCAGAAGAAGTATCAATTGCAGTTCCAACAGTACTAGTAATGGCAGCAAAAGAAGACGAAGTAATAGATTTAGTACAAGAAACATTTATGTCAGAAACAATGAGAATATATACATCAAAAGACGTAAAAGGAGTAGAACTAGGTGGAGCATTAAAAAATATAATAGCTTTTTGTGCAGGAGTTGCAGCAGGGATAGGATTAGGAGACAATAGCTTTGCAGGGCTAATAACAAGAGGGCTAGGAGAAATTGCAAGACTAGGAGTAGAACTAGGTGGACAAAAAGAAACATTTTATGGCTTAAGCGGATTGGGAGATTTAATAGTAACATGTCTTAGTGAACATAGCAGAAATAGAAGAGCAGGAAAATTAATAGGACAAGGGAAAACTCTAGAAGAAGCAAGAAAAGAAGTTGGAATGGTAATTGAAAGTATAGACAATATTGATGTGGCGTATGAATTAGGAAAACAAAAAAATGCCTATATGCCAATAATTGAAACTGTATATAACGTTATTTACAACGGATTAGACCCACAAGAAGCTGTAAAAGATTTAATGACAAGAGACAAAAAAAGTGAATAATTTTGAGAATATTTAACAATAATAAGAACAATAAAATGCATTTGTTTATAAAATATAAATAACATAATTATATTTTATAAAATAGAAAGAAGGAAAAGAAATATGGATTTTTTTGATAAAATAGGGAAAAAAGCTTCAGAAGCCTATAAAATGACAGCTGACAAAACAGGAAAATTAGCAAAAGAAACAAAATTAAAATTGAAAATGGGTGACCTAAAAGCACAAATAAATGACGTATATGAAGAGATTGGAAAAAGAGTATATGAAAAACATATAAGAGAAGATGATGAAACAGCAGAAAAAGAAATTGAAGAAAAATGTGTAAAAATTGATGTTCTTAGTGACGAAATAGAAAGTTTGTTAAAGGAATGTATGGAATTGAATAACAAGAAACAATGCCAACAATGTCATACAGAAATAGAAAAAGAAGCAAAATTTTGTAAACATTGTGGAGCTAAACAAGAAGAACCAGAAAAAGAGCCTGAAATATTAGAAGTTCAAGTAGTAGAAACAGTAGAGGTTTCTGAACCACAAGAAAACGCAAATAAAAATAATGAAGAAAATAGTTTTGAAAGTAAAGACGAAAAAGATGTAAAAAATAACTTAGAAGAAACTGTGGCAGTTGAATCTGATGTAGAAATCGACAGAGAAAATACAGAAAAAGAAAACGAAAATTTAGAAAAAACAGTAGAAATTGAATCAAATATTGAATTAGAGAAAAAAGAGCAAGAATAAGAACAAGCAAAAACAAAATCAAACTACAAAGACGGAGAAATCCGTCTTAAAGCATATAAAAGGAGAAAAATAAAATGAAATTAATAATACAAAGAGTAAAAAATGCACAAGTAGAAGTAGAACAAAAAACAGTAGGAAAAATAGAAAAAGGATTTTTAGTATTAATTCGGAGTAACACATAATGACACAACAGAACAAGCAGACTATCTAGTAAAAAAACTATGTAATTTAAGAATATTTTCAGACGAAAATGATAAAATGAACTTGAGTATAAAAGACGTAAAAGGAGAACTGCTTATAGTCTCACAATTTACTTTATATGCAAATTGCCAAGACGGAAACAGACCATCATTCACAGACGCTGCAAAGCCTGAACAAGCAAATGAATTATATGAATATTTCTGCAAAAAATGTGAAAGTAATGCAATAAAAGTTGAAAAGGGAATTTTTGGAGCAGATATGAAAGTTAGTTTATTAAATGACGGACCAGTAACAATAATATTAGAAAGAGATTAGAAGGCCTGCCATTGGGGACGGTTCTTCTTGGCAGATTTCTGCCAAAGAGAACCGTCCCCAGTGGCAGACTTTTAATATGGAAATCTTTCAAATAAATATTTTATAACATCATCAGTATTTTCAGAAGTGATTTGAATAAAAATATCTTTATCTAAACATATCCACATAGATAAATTGAAGTCATCGGAGTTGTCGCTATATGCTCCTATTAAATCGGCTAATTCCACTGGGTTTTTGTATTCTTTTTCCCATTTTAAATGGTTTTCAATTTCTAAATTTGTGTTATAAAAACTGCTTAGAAATCTATTTAATTCTCCTTTTTTCTTACTATATAAGTTTATTTTTGCAACCATTTGTATCTCCTTGTATTTCCTTTTTCTTAGTATTTATAATAAATAAAATTTTATACTAAGAATAAAGTAAAATAAAAATGTAAATGCTAGAAAAATTTGAATTTGACAAAAGTTTAAAATATGTGTATAATGAAAATAGAAAATAAGAAACACAAAGTGTGTTGACACCTGAATAGATATAAACCATTCACTCGGTCAAAAGCAGAATGGTTTATTTTTTATTGCCTATGTAGTAAATACAAGATGACGAATACTAAGGCAAAATTTATGATAGTTGTTCCTACTAATGAGTAGAAAAGTAGTCTTAGGATTAATAATAAAGTTGTTTCTACCATAGCGCCACCTCCATATATCAGTCTCACAACTTAAAAGCTGTGGAGTAATATGTGTAAACATCAAAAAGTTAAATAGGTGGCAATACACTCTGCTTATTCTTATTTTCTATAATTTACAGTATAGTATATATTTATATATTTGTCCAGAAACTAAAATAAAAAATAAATAAAATTTTATACTAAGAATAAAGTAAAATAAAAATGTAAATACTAGAAAAAAGGAAAAGTGGAGGTCAAAGAATTGAAAAAATTTAAAAAGATATCATATTTAGTATTAATAATCATAATTGCAATATTACTAATAGTAATATATTCAACAATATCAGCAGGAAATAGCAAAAACGACAAAAGCAAAGCGCTAGCAGAAGTGGAATTTCTAGAAATGAAACTTGAAACAATGTTAAATCAAATGAACAATATAGAAACAAGAAATTATGATGTAAGTGTAAGTGAAATATCAAAACAAAAACAATCACAACAAAGTGGAGGAACATCAGAAGCAGAAAGCTCAGAAGAAGGAGCAAGTGGAGGAGGAAATTCAAAGCAAGGGAGTTCGAGTGAAAAAGACAAAGGAGATAGCACAAAGAAACAAGAGGAGAATAGTTCAGGAAATTCACAAAGTTCAGAAACAAGCAAAAAGTTTGAGTTAGAGCCAATAGGAGTATTAAGTGCACCTCAAGAAGTAAAATGGGAGAATATAAAAAATGAAATAGAAATTTTATATTCATCAATTCCAACAATTACACTTGATTTATATCAGCTAAATGTTTCTCAAGAAGATGTTTTAGGATTTAACAAGGAATTTGATATACTAACAACAACAGTAAAAAGTGAAAATAAAGAAGATACGCTATCTTCGCTTTCTAAACTTTATGAGTTTATTCCAAAGTTTTTGCAAAATGCAACAGATGATGAAGTGGATAAAGTTATAGCAAGTACTAAAAATGATATATTTAAAGCATATTCAAAACTTGACTCAAAAAATTGGGAGGAGATTGGCAAAGATACTAAGCAAGCAGTTGACGATTTTTCGAAATTACTATCAAGTACAAACATAGAACAAAATAAACAATATGGAATAAGTAAAGCTTTTGTTATGATAAATGAACTACAAAATGCAGTAGAAGTGCAAGATGAATCAGTTTTTTTAATAAAATATAAAAATATACTGGAAGAAATCAATAATATATGATAAAATATAAAGTAGAGTAAATTAAATAGTCGCTGGTAAATTCCGAAAGGAACTACGAGAGGAAAGTCCGGGCTCCATAGAGCAAAGATGCTAGATAACGTCTAGTGAGGGTGACCTTAAGGAAAGTGCAACAGAAAATAACCACCTGCGTGCAGTTTACTCTGACGCAGGTAAGGGTGAAAAGGCGAGGTAAGAGCTCACCGCTGTTATAGTGATATAACAGGTCAGTGCAAACCCCATCTGGAGCAACACCTAACAAAGAAGATTAAGCCTGCTCGGCGCCTTCTTGAATTGCGTGGCTTGAAGTATATAGCAATATATACTCTAGATAAATGACTATTTTAAAAGACAGAACCCGGCTTACAGATTTACTCTATATAAATAAAAAGAAGTTGATATATTTTAAACAATATATCAATTTTTGCATTTTAATGTCAAATAATGTTGATAAAAAGCAAGATTTAGTATATAATGATAGCGATTAATGAAACAAAAGAAATAAAAACAAAGGAAGATAATAATGAATGAAGAAATAACGAAAGCAAGAAAGCAAAACCTAAAGCTATACGCAATGTATAGAGCCATATCTTTAGATTTAATTTTTTACTATGCAATAGAGTATTTATTCTTAACAGAAGTAAAACACCTAAATCCGTCTAGTGTAGTATTAGGAAGTGCATTTTATGCAACATTTATGGTAATATTACAAATTCCAGCAAGTGTAGTAGTAGATAGAGTTGGAACGAAAAGATGTACAGTGATAGCAAACATCTTTAATATGATATTTATATTCTTAGTTCTAAACACTTCAAATTTGCAAACACTGATATTAGCACAATTTGTCAGTTCATTATGTTTTGCACTAAAAAATGTATCAGACAAAGCATTAATACAATACACAATTCCAGAAACAAGAAAAAAAGGCGAAATATTTTCAAAACTAGAAGGAGAAGGAACAAAAAATTACTATATAATAAATGCAATAACATCGATGCTATCAGGATTTTTATACTTAGTAAATCCATATGCACCAATGGTATGCTCTTTTCTATTTGCAACATTAGCAACATTTATATCATTAGGATTTGTTGATATACAAGAATTAAAACACGAAAAAATGGAGAAGAAAAAGACTACAAAGTATTTCTTAGAGTTAAAAGATGTTCTAAAATTTATTATAAACTCCCAAAGATTAAGAAGCTTATTCTTATATAGTGGAATATGTTGGGGAGTATACAATTTAGTAAATACGTATAGAAGCAGTTTGTTAGTAGATATGAAAGTACCACCAGAATTTATTACGACAATAGCAGCAATCGCAGGAGTTGCATCAGCGATAGGATCTAAGCAACAACTAAAAATACATAAGAAATTTAGAAATAAATCTTTAAGCTTTTTATTAATTATACTTACAGTATCAATACTAGTTGCTGGTATAGTAGGGATATTCAATATTTCATATGCAATAGCAGTTACAATAGTAACAATATGCTTTATATTTATCAATTTTGCAAAAGGAGTATACGAAGTATTAACAAGTAGATATCTAAGCAACTTCACAACAGAAAAAGAATTAACACAAATATACGCAATAGATGAAACCTGTAGAAATGGCTTAAGAGCTATATTAGGATTTTTAGGGTCATATTTACTAGAAATAACAAGTGCAGCAAACTCACTTATTTTAGTAGGTATAATGATGACAATCATAACTTGCAGTCTAATTAGTTATATGAAAACTAGACTAGGACTAAAGCCAGAAGAGTATGCAGAAAGTGAAATAAAGATAAAAAGGATGTAAATAGGGGGACTATAAAATGTATGAAAGAAGTGCAATTGTATTAGAGAGATGTTTTGAGAAACTTTTTAAATTTAATCAGGAGATAAATTTAAAAACAAATTACATAAATTTTAGTGAAATTGTAGAACAAATAAAAGAATATCAAAAGACATCAATCGAAGAAGAAAATGTGATTGGGAAATTTGACGAAATAGCACAAAAAATAGAAGGAATTCAAAAACAACAAATAGAAATTTCAGAAACAAATTTGAAATTGGAAACAGAAAGAAATCAACTTTTTAATGATTTAGGAGAAAATCCAAACGCATTAGATAGCAAATTAAACTCTATTGAAAAAACATTAAATGAAAATAATGAAGAATTAAGAAAACTAAGAAGTGAATATGTAGAAGCACTAGTAATATTTACAGAAAGACAAAAAGAAAGAAACAAGTATTCAAGACTAAGAAGAAAAGTTGAAGCAGACCATATAAACAATATAAAAAATGCAAACAAAGAATTTGAAAAAATAGACCCAAAAGATGTTCAATCTTTAAAGAAATATATAAGCATTGATAAAGAGCAATACAAAGAAAAAATAGTAAACACAATGATTAAAAATGGCAAAAACGAAAAAGTACCATTTAATGAACAGGTTATAGAAAAAGCAGTAGAAGCAAGGATTGATATTTCTGAAAAAGAAGCAGAAATATATGTTAGCATTTATGAAAGGATGAAAAAACTTCTAATAGAATTAGAAAGCGAAAACATAAAATTATCAAAATCAGAAAAACTTTTAAGAGATGCAACTGTTAAATTAAACTTTTTAAATAGTAAAAAAGAATATATAGTAGGTTTTCTAGATAATGAGCGACTTACAGCAATAAATGGAAGAAACGCACATGAAGAATTAATGGAAGAAGCTTGCCAAAATTTTGAATTAGACATCCAACAAATAGACAATCTATATGAATTAGTACTAAGAGAAACAGTAGGAAAGTCAACTAAGAAAGCTTATAATGAATTATATAATAAAACATATTTACGAGATATAGAACAAAAAGAGAAAAAATTTGAACAAGAAATTACAAATTTAAGAGTAAATATGGGAACAGTCATAAACTCAAATTACTGGAGAATAGAAGGAATAAAAAATGTATATAATGTATTCCAAGAAGAAATAAGCGAAAAATTTGAAAAAGATTTATCTGAATATCAAATTGAGGAAATAGAAGAGCCAATCATAGACATTGAAGAAGAGGAAGAAGAAATCCAACAAGAATATAGCGAAGAATATGAAAATGAAGACGACGAATATGAAGAAATAGACGAAGATTACTATGACGAAGAAGACGAATATGATGATGACGAGTATGACGAAGACGATGAGTATGAAGATGAAGAATACGATGATGATGAATATGACGACGATGATGAGTATTATGATGAAGACGATGAGGACGAAGAATATGACGAGGATGAATACGACGACGAGTATGATGACGATGAAGAGGATGATGAAGAAGAATCTTGGGAAGATAAAATGGATACAATAATTCAAAAAAGCAAAAAGAAAAATAAAAAAGAGCAAGAAGAAAAAAAGGAACAAGGACTGTTAAATAAATGGTTTAAAAGAAAAGAATAATTATGTAACTGGAAAACATTGACAAATAAAAATAAAAGTGTTATAATAGAGAAGCACAAGTAATAGTAAAGGATTAGTGCTAGAGTATTTCAACAGGAGGATAAGACAATGGACGTAAAAGCAATACTTGAAGACAAAAAACTCGTAGATATTTTTTGGAATAAGCAAATAACTCTAAATGATGGAAGTGTATTTGCAACACTAAAAAAATATCTTGAAACTATACCAGAAGGAAAAGAATATTTAAGTTGTAGAGTGACAGACTAATCCAAAAAAGGAGCCAAAAATTTTAGGCTCCTTTTTCATGCCACTGGGGACGGACCTTTTTGGCAGATTTTAATTATCTAAAAAAACTTTTTGAACATATAATTTGTTGGCAAAAGATTGAACAACATTTCTCAAAAGATATTGTTCTTGAGAAAGTCGATTATTATTAATATAATTTTCACCAGTAAAAGTCATTTTAATAGCCTTTTCCAATTCAGAGCAAAAACGATTATAAGACTGGTCAACAGGTGAAGTTTCAATTGCTAATTTAAGCAATTTTTTTATTTCATCAATACTATAAATCTGCTTCAAAATAAAAATAACAAATAAATGAGCAATATGTGACCTACTATATTTTTTGGCAACAGGTGGCTTAATTACACCATTTTTAACATAATTATTAATCATTGTTTTAGTAACTGCTTTTTCCTTTTTTTCATTATCGCTTTTTATAAAATTTGACAAATTGTTGTCTAGCAAAGAGACAACTTGGTCAATATATAAATCTATCTCAGGAATTTCTATCCACCTAGGAATGTGAAATTTCTTTATTTCATCTTCATTATAAACTTTTTTTCCTTCCATAAAATCACCTCGATATACATAATAATAACATTTTTAGAAAGGTTAGTCAACTACTTGACACGTTATTAGATATGTGATAATCTAGTATTAAAAACTAGATATAGGAGATTTGAAATGGAAAGAAAAAAATACTTTGATGCAACTGAACATGAAAATATAAGAGAAATTTTATATGCTTCAGCAGAAAAATATGGAGAAAGAACAGCTTTTATACTAAAGCACAAAGAAAATAAAGATGTAAAATACGAAAATATAAGCTATAGAAGATTATTAGAAGAAGTAAACGCACTTGGAACAAAATTCTATCAACTAGGGTATAAAAACAAAAGAATAGCAATAGTTGGAAGAAATAGATACGAGTGGGTATTAACGCATCTAGCAAATTTATCAGGTGGAATAGTAAGTGTTCCATTAGATAAAGAATTGCAAGTAGATGAACTAGAAAGTTGCATAAAAAGAAGTAAAGCAGATGTAGTTGTATTTGACGAAAAATATATAGAAAATATAGAAGAAATAAAAAGAAGAAATAACACAAATGCACAAGAATACATCTGTATGTCAAAACAAGAGAATTATTTAGATATACCAAGTTTAATAAAAGATGGAAAAGATTTGATAGCAAATGGAGACAAAGAATATATCAATGCAGATATCGATTCTTATAAAATGAATATATTGCTATTTACATCAGGAACAACATCAAAATCAAAAGCAGTAATGTTATCACAAAACAACATAGCATCAAATGTATATGCGATGCAATTAGTAGAAGGAATATATCCAGAAGATGTAAACTTAGCATTTTTACCAATGCACCATATATTTGGCTCAACAGAAATAATAGTTATGTTAGCTTGTGGAGTGGCAACAGCATTTCCAGACGGATTACGTTATGTAGCACAAAATTTAAAAGAATACAAAGTAACAATATTTGTTGGAGTACCATTATTATTAGAAGCAATTTATGCAAAAATAGAAAAAGGTGTAGAGAAACAAGGAAAAACAAAAGTAGTAAATATAGCAAGAAAAGTAAGTAATGTTTTAAGAATTTTCCACATAGACATTAGAAAAAAATTATTCAAACAAATATTAAACGAGCTAGGAGGACACTTGAGATTTGTAATATCAGGTGGAGCCCCATTAGATAAAAAAGTAGCACAAGGATTTAATGAGTTAGGAATAGACGTAGTGCAAGGATATGGGCTAACAGAAACATCTCCAGTAATTGCAGCAGAAGATGTTAAAAGAACAAAATATGGTTCTATTGGATTTCCAATGTATAATGTAGAAGTTGAATTTGTAAATAAAGATGAAAATGGAATGGGAGAACTTAGAGCAAAAGGACCAAATATAATGCTAGGATATTATGAAAATCCAGAAGCAACAAAAGAAGTTTTGAAAGACGGTTGGTTTTATACAGGAGACCTAGGATATGCAGATAAACAAGGATATCTATTTATAACTGGAAGAAAAAAAGATATGATAGTTTTAAAAAATGGCAAAAAGGTATTTCCAGAAGAATTAGAGATTTTGATAAATAGGCTGGAAGAAGTAGAAGAGAGCATGGTCTTTGGAATTCCTGACAAAAAAGATAAAAATGATGTGAAATTATCAGCTAAAATTGTATATAATAAAGACGTTGTAAAAGAAAAATATGGTGATATATCAGAACAGGAATTAGAGCAAATTATATGGCAAAAAGTAAAAGAAATCAATAAAACATTTCCACCATATAAATATATTAAAAATATGATTTTGACAGATAAAGAATTAATAAAAACAACAACTAAAAAAATCAAAAGAAATGAAGAAATGAAAATAATACAAAAATAAAAAGAAGAAGGATTAGAATCCTTCTTCTATTTGTTTTATTACTGGTTGATAAATTGTAAGTGAATAATTTTTCTCTTCACTTTCAAAATCAATAACAAGAGGATTTGTTCCTTTGATTAAATCAACAAGAACAGCAGTAGGAGCTTTTACTTTTCCAGAAAAATCTTTCAAAGTATTTCCAAGCTCCACATCGTTCGTTTGAACGATAAGATCATCTCCAGCTAAAAAGAAAATGAAAGTTGTTACATTAGCTAAAGAATCAACCAGGAAAACTTTTTGAGGCACTTGTGTCAAATTAGACATAATGGCCTTCCTTTCTAAATATAAAAAATAATATTTTTATATTACATAAATTATAACATGAAATGTGCTATAATACAAGCAAAAATGACTTTAAACTTCAATTATCTTCAAATTAAATTTATCTTCAAATACTTTCTTTTTAGCAATATACTCCTTTGTTTTAAATCCCTTAACATCAATAACTTCAGGAGACTTATTACTATAAAAAACAATAAAATCAGCTTTATACTTCAATCCAGGAGCTAAAATAAAAGTAGGTTGTAAGCAAAACCCATCAATTTCTTTAGCCTGTAATTTTAATTTTAACTCACAATAATAATCAGCTTCCTTTTGACTATCAAAAGTATTACCATCAATAGAAACTTTATGTGCCCTATACTTACTCTTTCTAGTAGATTTATTTGCAAAATTTTTGTAATCCTCAACACTCCAATGCTCCATAAATATCTCCCCATATCTCCCCATAATTAAAATCTTTATCAATTATATATAAAAAACAAAAAAAGTGCAACAGCAATTGAAATTTAAAAAATAAAGTTATATAATTACAAGGAGTGTCCCCAGTGGCAAAAAATTGCCAACGGGGACGGGGGAAAATGGCAAAAAATTGCCAAAAAGGTCCGTCCCTAATGGCAATAAGGAGAAAAGATATATGAGATATTTAAATGAGGAAAAATTGGATAAAATAAAATTAGATGCTAATAATATGTATGTTGTAATAGATTTTGACAGAACTATAACAGCCAAGGATAGTCAGGATTCATGGGATGCGGCAGCAATTATGCTAGGAGAAGAGTTCACGAAAAAATCATATGAGCTATATCAAAAGTATAGACCAATCGAACAAGATTACACAATAACATATAAAGAAAAAAATAGAGCAATGGAAATATGGTATAAATCATGTATGGATTTATATTATGAATATGGTTTGACAAAAGAGAAGTTAGAAAAGTCAGTGGAAAAAAGTGGCTTGAAATTTAGAAATGGTATGAAAGAGTTTTTAAAAGAAATGTATGAAAAAAATGTTCCAGTAATAATATGTTCAGCAGGGATTGGGAACGTAATAGAGATATACCTAAAAGATAACAATTGCTATTATGAAAATATGTATATAATAAGTAATTTTTTGATGTTTGATAGGAACGGAAAGATAGAGGAATATAGGAATAAGTTAATTCATACAATGAATAAGACTGTGAATGGGAATTTGCCAAAAGAAATCCAAGACAAACTAGAAGGGAGACAGTATAAATTGCTATTAGGAGATACAATAGAAGATAAGCAAATGCTAGATGAAAGCGAAATGTCAAATACGATAACAGTTGGATTTTTAAATGATAAAATAGAGCAAAATTTAGAGTTATATAAAAAGGAATTTGATGTGTGTATTGTAGAAGATGTGATTTCAGAATATGACGTTATAATTGTTGGTGCAGGACCTGCTGGGATATCAGCTTCACTTTATGTGGGCAGAGCAAATTTGAAAACTTTAGTTTTGTATACAGGCCAGAGCCAAGATAGTGAAGATGCAAGTGCATTAGAAAAAACAGATAAAATAGAAAATTACTATGGCTTTGCAAAAGGTGTAAATGGAAAAAGATTATATGAAGAAGGAATTGAGCAAGCAAAAAATATTGGTATAGAAATAAAAAACGAAGAAGTGGTTAAAATAGAAAGGGAAGACAAGTTTGTTGTAACAACATCAAAAGCTAGGTACAAAGCAAAAGCGGTAATTTTAAGCACTGGCAACAAGAAGAAAAAGCCAAGTATAAAAGGAATAAAAGAATTTGAAGGAAAAGGTGTAAGCTACTGTGCAATTTGCGACGGATTTTTTTACAGAAATAAGAATGTTGCTGTATTAGGAAGCGGAGATTATGCTATTTCTGAAACAAATGATTTAATTAACATAGCAAATAATATAACAATTTTGACAAATGGAAAAGAAGCGCCAGAATTTAGAGCAGACAATGTGAAAATTGATACAAGAAAAGTTAAATCTATTAAAGGGAATAATAAAATAGAAGAAGTAGAATTTGAAGATGGAGGTAACTTGGAAGTTGACGGAGTTTTTGTAGCTCAAGGAGTTGCCGGAAGCGGAGAATTTGCTAAGAAATTAGGATTAATAACTCAAAAAGACAACATAGTTGTAAATCAAAATATGGAAACTAACATAAAAGGATTGTTTGCATGTGGAGACTGTACAGGTGGAGTTTTGCAAATAGCAAAAGCAGTGTATGAGGGAATGATAGCTGGAATGCAAGCTATTAAATATATAAAAATGGAGGAAAAATAAAATGAGTGTTTTAAAAATAACAGGTGAAAATTATGAAGAGGAAGTATTAAATTCAAAGGGAAAAGTATTAATTGATTTTTATGCAGATTGGTGTGGACCTTGTAAGATGATGGCACCAGTAGTAGAAGAAATTGCAGAAGAATTAGCAGGAAAAATAAAAGTTGGAAAAGTAAATGTTGATGAAAATCAAGATTTAGCAATGCAATATGGCATTATGAGTATTCCAACATTAGTAGTAATAGAAAATGGAGAAGCCATTAAAACTCTTGTAGGCTTTAGAAGTAAACAAGAGTTAATAGATGTTTTAGAAAACTGATGTATTTGGGGACGGAGCAAAAAAACATCACTAGACGTTTTGGGACAGGCCAAAAAGTTTCACTTACGGACATCTTGGAACTGCCCCAAAAAATTTACCAAAGAATTCATATCTTTAGGTAGTTCACATTGAAACAGAATAGATTTTTTAGAAACAGGATGAACACACTCGATTTTGTAACTATGCAAAGCTTGGCGTGAAATCAATGAAGAAGCACAGCCGTATAAAGAGTCGCCAACAATTGGATGACCAATAGATTGCATATGAACTCGAATTTGATGTGTTCGACCTGTTTTTAATTTACAATGAACTAAGCTATAATCATCAAATTCTTTAACAACAGCATAATCAGTAATAGCAATTTGGCCAATAGCGTGATTAATTTCTCTTTCTATAATACTCCCAGCCTTTCTTGCAATAGGCAAAGAAATTGTTCCAGACTTATTTTCTAAAATGCCGAGAAACGATACACAAATATTCCTTTTTAAAAATACCATTTTGCATTTGTCTAATAAACTCTTCATGAATGTATTCACATTTGGCAAAAATGACAAGCCCAGAAGTATTTAAATCAAGCCTATTTACAGGCCTTATTTTTTTCTTCAAACCAATACTATCAAAATAAAATCTAATACCATTAGACAAAGAACTATCATAATGAAGTTGAGAAGGGTGAATGGCAACTCCAACAGGCTTATTCACAACAAGAAACCAAGCATCTTCATAAATAATATCTAAATCCATTTTAGTAGGTATAATATTAGAATTATCTTCATCATAATCAAAATCAGCAATAATAATATCGCCAGAAACTACACTAGAGCGAGTGTCTGTAACTACATTATTTTTTAATATTTTCTTATTCTTGATTAACTTTGTATTTAGACGTGTTGAAAAATGAAATTCGCTTGATAAGATTTCATTTATATTTTTATAATTATCGTTTTCTTTTACAATATAAGTAAGTTTCATAAAATTATTTCCTTTTTAAGAGTATAATTATTTTCAAAATTATACAATAAAATTTGCAAAAAGTAAAATGTACAAATAGATTTATAAAAATATGTAATAATAATTGACATAACTTTGAAAAAGCGGTATAATATTTTACATACCCTAGAATGGGATGAAAGGAAAATATTAGTATGACAGTAAAATGGTTCAATAATGACGAATTCTGCAAAAAGGAAACCAGGTATTATGTCAGAAAGGAGAATTTGTACGGATTAATAGATGACAGAGGAAATCAAATAACTAAGGTGAAGTATGAATTTATTAATGATTTTCAACCTAATAATCTGGCAGTAGCTGTATTTAAAGGGAGATATGGACTTATTGACAAAAAAGGAAATGAGGTAACAGAATTTAAATATTACTGGATTGATCCATTTGATGAAAATGGAATTGCTAAAGTAGGAATGGGAAATAAATATGCTTTGATTAATGAAAAAGGCGAAGAATTAACAAAAATCAAATATGATTACATATCGAAATTCCGGTCAAATGGATTAGCAAAGTTTGAACTGAATGGAAAATATGGATTTCTCAATAAGAGCGGTAAAGAAGTACTTAAAGCCAAGTATAACAGTATAGGAAATTTCCAAAAAAATGGACTAGCTATAGTTAAACTTAAAGGCAAGTATGGACTTATCGATAAAAACGGGAAAGAAATAGTCGAACCTAAGTATGAAAATATAGCGAGTTTTCAAAGAAATGGTTTGGCGATAGTTAGATTTGCTGGCAAATATGGTCTTATTGACACAAAAGGAAATGAGGTTGTCAAAGCCAAGTATAATCTTATCTGCGAATTTGATAGAGGATTAGCAAAAGTTATCATTTGTGGGAAATGTGGCTATATTGACACAAATGGAAATGAAATAGTCAAACCCGGTAATCAAGTTTAATAAGTAACATCGAAGGGATATATACTAATAAAATAGGTTTCAATAATTTGAAACCTATTTTTATATTACATTATCTTGAATAATTAAAAAATTTTTGATAGAATAATAATTGTAAATAGCGAAAATGAAGTATTAACAAACAATTTAAGTAAAGGATAAGAAAATGAGAATAAGATATAAAAAATGGGCAAGACCAGAACTAGAAGCAAGTAAATTTTATGAAGACGAACCAGAAAAATGGAAAGGTAAGTGGAAAGAGCACTTTAAAAATCCAAATCAGCCATTTATGCTAGAATTAGGCTGTGGAAAAGGACAATTCGTATCGAAATTAGCATTAGAAAATCAAAATATAAATTATCTAGCAATAGACTTGGTAGATGCGATGCTTGGATTGGCTAAAAGAAATATAGAAGAAGAATATAAAAATGCAGAGATAGAGCCAGAAAATGTAATGTTAACAAGGTTTGATATAGAAAGAATAGGCTTAATTTTAGAAAAAGAAGATAAAGTACAAAGAATATATATAAATTTTTGTAATCCTTGGCCAAAAGGAAAACATAGAAAAAAGAGATTAACACATACAAGGCAACTAGAGAAATACAAAGGATTTCTAAAAGAAAATGCCGAAATTTATTTTAAGACAGATGATGATGGACTGTTTGAATCAAGTTTAACTTATTTTGAAGAGGCAGGTTTTGAAATATTAAAAAAGACTTACGACTTACATACAGAACCAATATTTGAAAATAATATTGAGACAGAACATGAAAAGATGTTTACAGAACAGGGGATAAAAATAAAAGCACTAATTGCAAAATTGAAATAACTGACAATTCGCGACGTTTTTTCTGTCCCCAAAAAGCACCATCAAAATGGCCGAAAGGAGAAAAAATGGAAGCAGAGGAAGTAATAAAAAATAGAGATAATAAAGAATTTGTATTGCAAGCTGTTAAAGAGAAGGGTAAATTCTTGGATTTAGTAGCACCAAAGTTGCAAGATGATAAAGAAATAGTAATAGCAGCGATGACCCAAGATGCTGAGAGCTTGGAGTTTGCAAGTAAAAGACTAAAAGATGATAAAGAGATTATAGAGCTGGGAGTAAAAGGAGCTCCTTGGACTATTTGTTATGCGTCTGATAGGTTAAGAGCTGATAAAGATGTTGTTTTTGAGAGTTGCAAGAATTATGGGCAGGCTTTATATTTTGCAAGTGAAGAGTTAAGGGCTGATAGAGAGGTTGTGAAGGCAGCAGTAGAGAATAAGGGGATTATTATTAAATACGCAAGTTCAGAACTTCGTAATGATAAAGAATTGGCGTTAATTGCTGTAAAACAAAATAAACAAGCTTATCATTTTATTTCTCACGAATTGCAACAAGATGAAGATATAAAAAATGTAATGGGATAATAAATAAATTTAAAGTAAAATAAAGTACAAGTAATTATGAAAAAACACTTGTACTTTTCGCATATTACATATATAATGTAAACGAAAAATAACCAAGGAGGAGAAAATGCAATTTATAGAAAGTATCAAACAAAGAGCAAAAAAAGACATAAAAACAATAGTACTTCCAGAAGCAGATGACATAAGAGTATTAAAAGCTACTGAACAAGTAATGGCACAAGGATATGCAAATGTAATATTAATTGGAAATAAAGAAATGATAACAGAAAAAGCAAGAGAAAATAAAATTGATATTTCAAAAGCAGAGATTGTAGACCCAAGTAATTCTGAAAAGTATGATGAATATGTAAATTTATTGTATGAATTAAGAAAAAACAAAGGGATGACGCTTGAAAAAGCTCAAGAGCTAGTAAAGGACCCAGTATATTATGGGATGCTTATGCTAAAAGATGAAAATAGTAAAGCTGACGGATTAGTATCAGGTGCAGCACATTCAACATCAGACACATTAAGACCAGCGCTTCAAATTTTAAAGACAGCACCAGGAACAAAATTGGTTTCAGCGTTCTTCGTAATGGAAGTTCCAAATTGTGAATATGGTGAAAATGGAATATTTATTTTTGGAGATAGTGGATTAAACGAAAACCCAGATGATGAACAATTATCTGAAATTGCAATATCTTCTAGCAAAAGTTTTAAAAACTTAGTTGGAAAAGAACCAAAAGTTGCAATGCTTTCATATTCTACATATGGAAGTGCAAAATCAGAACTAACTGAAAAAGTAATAAATGCAACAAAAAAAGTAAAAGAAAAAGAACCAGAATTATTAGTAGATGGAGAATTACAATTAGATGCAGCAATAGTACCAGAAATTGCAAATATGAAAGCGCCTGGAAGTAGAACAAAAGGAGAAGCAAATGTATTAATATTTCCAGATTTAAACGCAGGAAATATTGGATATAAACTAGTGCAAAGACTTGCTAAAGCAGAAGCATATGGACCACTTTGTCAAGGCATAGCAAAACCAGTAAATGATTTATCAAGAGGTTGCAGTAGTGAGGACATAGCGGGGGTAATTGCAATAACAGCTGTTCAAGCTCAAAACTGATGTATTTTTGCCCCGTCCCCAAAAACATCACTAAATAAAAAGAAAGGACTGAAGTTGTATGAAGATTTTAGTTTTAAACTCAGGAAGTTCATCATTAAAATATCAAGTAATTGATATGGAAACAGAAGAAATGTTGGCAAAAGGTTATTTTGAAAGAATAGGGCAACCTAATTCTTTTCTAACACACAAAGTAAATGGAGAAAAACACAAATTTGAACATCAAGCTAAAAATCATGAACAAGCAATAGAATTTGTGTTAAGTAGACTTACACACAGTCAATATGGAGTTATAAAAAGCTTAGAAGAGCTAAGTGGAATTGGCCATAGGGTTGTACATGGTGGAGAGAAATTTTCAGATTCAGTTTTAATAACAGATGAAGTTATAGAAGAAATAAAGAAATGTATAGATTTAGCACCATTACATAATCCAGCAGCAATATTAGGAATTGAAGCATGTAAAAAAATTGTACCAGATATGAAAATGGTAGCAATATTTGACACAGCATTTCATCAAACACTACCTAAAGAAAGATACATTTATCCAATATCATATGAATATTATGAAAAATACGGAATAAGAAAATATGGTTTCCACGGGACATCACATCAATATGTGTCACAAAGAGTGGCAGAGCTTATGGGAAAAGATGTGAAAGAATTGAAAATTATAAGTTGTCACTTGGGTCAAGGGGCAAGCATATGTGCAATTCAAAATGGAAAATCTGTTGAAACAAGTATGGGATTAACCCCACTTGGCGGAATAGTTATGGGAACAAGAAGTGGAGATTTAGACCCTTCTGTTGAAACATATATTATGCAAAAAGAAAAATTATCAGCAGAACAAATGGAAAACAAGCTAAATAAAGAATCAGGTGCATATGGAGTATCCACTATATCAGTAGATTTCAGAGATATTGAAGAAGAAGCAAACGCAGGAGACCAAAAATCAAAATTAGCATTAGAAGTTTTCCATGACAGAGCAGCAAGCTTTATTACTAAATGTATGGTTGCTATGAATGGTGTTGATGTAATAGCATTTACAGCAGGTGTTGGCGAAAAGGGGCAAGATTCAAGACAAGATATTTGCGACAAATTAGCTTTTTTTGGAATTGAGTTAGATAAAGAGATAAACCAAGCATATAAAGGCGTTGAAGGCAAGATATCTACTCCTAATTCAAAAATAGAAGTTTATGTAGTTCCTACAAATGAAGAGTTAATGATTGCAAGAGAAACAATGAAACATTTATCTAAATAAAAAAGAAAGGAAAATAAAAAATGAAAATATTAGTTTTAAATTGTGGTAGTTCATCACTAAAATATCAATTAATCAATATGGAGACAGAAGAAGTTTTAGCTTCTGGAAAATATGAAAGAATAGGAGAAGCGGAAGCATTTATTACACATAAAGCATGTGGCAAAAAAGTTGAAATACAAAAACCAGCATATGACCACAAAGAAGCAATAGAGTTTACACTAACACAATTCACAAATCCAGAATATAAAGTAATAGATAGCTTAGATGAAATAGAAGCAATCGGGCATAGAGCGGTTCATGGAGGAGAAGCATTCAAAAATTCTGCAATAATTACAGATGAAGTTGTTGCAAAAATGGATGAATGTAAAGAATTCGCACCATTACATAATCCAGCAGGCATACTAGGAATTGAGGCTTGTAAAAAAGTTATGCCAGGAAAACCAATGGTAGCAGTATTTGATACAACATTCCACCAAACAATGCCAAAGGCAAAATACATTTACCCAATTCCATATGAATATTATGAAAAATACGGAATAAGAAAATATGGATTTCACGGAACATCACATCAATATGTAGCACAAAGACTAGCAGAGATAGAAAATAAAAATATTGAAGACCTAAAAATAGTAACTTGTCACTTGGGTCAAGGTTCTAGTATATGTGCAGTCGAATTTGGAAAATCAATAGATACAAGTATGGGATTAACTCCACTTGGCGGAATTCCAATGGTAACTAGAAGTGGTGATATGGACCCATCAGTTTTAACATATATAATGAAAAAAGATGGGATTTCAGCACAAGAAATGGAAGATATACTTAATAAAAAATCAGGAGTTTCAGGAATTTCAGGGTTAGCACCAGATTTTAGAGTAATAGAGTCAGCAGCAAATGAAGGAAATGAAAGAGCACAAATTGCTATGGAAAACTTTAAATATTCAGTTGCAGGTTATATTGCTAAATATGCAGCTGCTATGAATGGAGTAGATTATATTATATTCACAGGTGGAGTTGGAGAAAATCAAATCAACATAAGAAAAGGAATTTGCGAGAAATTACAATTCATGGGCGTTGACTTAGATATAGATGCAAACAATATGAGAGGCGAAGAAAAAATGATTTCTAAAGCTGATTCAAAAGTAAAAGTATTTGTAGTGCCTACAAATGAAGAATTGATGATTGCTAAAGAAACTAAAAGATTAATAGAAAACTAAAATATACAAAAAATGACAAATAATGAATAAATGCGACATCTTACTTGAAAAATATGTAAACATATGTTACAATTTAAGTATGCTAAGCTAAGAGCAAAGCATAGATGCTTCTCTACATGAGAACGCGAGACATAAAGAATGTGCAAAATGCACGGGAGGTATAATATGTCAAACAATATTTTCAAAGGTTTAGAAGACAAGGCAAACAAAGCAACAAAAGTTAAATTCGAATGTCGAGAAGGCAAAATTCGTATTATTTTTGAAAAACCAAAAGGAAAGTAAAGTTTGTCGAAAAACAGTTGCAAATAGCAACTGTTTTTTTGTGAAAAAGACATTGACAATTAGGAGTTAATAATATAAAATAAGTACGATTAAAATTTAAAGGAGGAAAACATAATGGAATTAAAAGGAAGTAAAACAGAGAAAAATTTAATGGAAGCATTTGCTGGTGAATCACAAGCAAGAAATAAATACACATACTTTGCAAGCAAAGCAAAAAAAGAAGGATATGAGCAAATAGCAGCAATATTCCAAGAAACAGCAGACAATGAAAAAGAACACGCAAAACTATGGTTCAAACTACTACAAGGTGGAGAAATAAAATCAACAGCAGAAAACTTAGCAGCTGCAGCAGAAGGAGAAAACTATGAATGGACAGATATGTATGACAGAATGGCAAAAGAAGCTAAAGAAGAAGGCTTTGACCATATAGCATACTTATTTGACGCTGTTGGAAAAATAGAAAAAGAACACGAAGAAAGATATAAAAAATTATTAGAAAACGTAGAAGATGGACTAGTATTCAGCAGAGACGGAGACAGAATTTGGAAATGTAGAAACTGTGGACACATAGTAATAGGAAAATCAGCACCAGAAGTATGCCCAGTATGTGCACATCCAAAATCATTCTTTGAAATAAAAGCAGAAAACTATTAATAACAAGCAATAAAAGAAATAAAAGCCATAAAGCTAATAGAAAAGCTTAATTAAAAGATAAATAATAAAAAAGAAATTGTATTTAGAATAAAAACTAATATAATTTCTTTTTTTTTTGTGACTAGTAAATGAAAATGTCCCAAATTTTTATTTTGTTTGTAAATGAAAATG
>CASSLW010000003.1 GCA_949443285.1 uncultured Clostridia bacterium | reverse complement strand
AATAAATAAAAAAGAAATTATTTCAAAAGAAATAGATAAAATCATTTATAGAAAAGAAATTGAAAAATAAGTAGGAATGGTATTTGTTAGAAATAATGAGTACCATTCCTATTATTTTTTTGTCATTTTTAAAGACAAAATCAAAAATAAGTGCTATAATTCAAAAGGAAACGGAGTGAAAAGCAATGACAACGCAATTTGTAGAAAGCCTTATAAATAGTAAAATGAATATAAATCAAAATGAAATTATTTTTACATTTTATGAATTAAGAGTAAAGCATAACCTAACTGAAGAGCAAACAGATGAATTTTTAGCTTTATGCAAAACAAGATTAGAAAATTTAGATTATAGAGTATTTTTCACAGGTACAAAATTTACATATAAAGAACAAAAGAGAATAGTACAAGATAATGAATTATTAGTAGCAATAAAAGAATAAGAAAGGGGATCAAAGATGAACTTAAAAAAAGAATTTAAGAAAGAAGAAATAGAGTTATTGCAAGTAGCAGGAGTAAATGTAGAAGATAGGGAGTATAGCAAAGAAGAATTGCGAAAATGTGAGATGGACATAGAAGAATTTATAATGTCGCATAGCTCTAAAAATGGCGATATATCTAAATTAAGTAATCAATATTATGGTATTTTAAATACACTTATAAACTAAATACACAAAAAAATATGAAGATAGAAAACTTATTTAATCTTCATATTTTTTATTTGTTGTTTGGCACATATTCAATTATATCATTTAAAGTGCAATTAAGATAATCACAAAATCGAGCAAGTACAAGAATATCAAATCTTACTAGATCGCCTTTCATTATTCGCTTAATTACTTTGAAATCTGTATCAGTATCTTTCATAAATCTGTTAATACTAATATGCCTACTTTTCAATAAATCTTGTAATTTAAAGAGATAATAGCCATTTTCTAATTTTACTTTATACATACTAAAATCACCTATTTTCTTAAAAATTATATAATTTTAGTATGCCACTTGACTATTGGTTATATAACCAATATAATAGAAAAACAGGAGTGGCAAATAATGGAAACAAAAATTGACAATTTTATAGTACCAAAATACATAGCTGAAGAAATAATAGAATATATAGAGCAAACAGCAATGGGAAGATGTAGATGTATGAAATGGGAAAATATAAAAGCATTATTAAGATTAGCAATAGTTAATGGAAGAATCACAAAAGAACAGGCAAAATATATAGAAAATGAGTTTTGCAGAGAAAAAATATAATATGTCAATTAAAACTAATATAGGAGGAACAAATGAAGAAAAAGGAAATAATAGATAAAATAGATGGAAAATTAGATGATCATTATAGAAGTATTGCCAAAGATTACTTGAAACATTATGCACAATTTAATGATTTTGAAAAAGCTATTTTTACAGAAATAATAGGCAATATAATAGAGAAACATTATTCATTAGAACAATGTTTTACAAGAATATCTAATGAATACAATGTAAATTGTAAAAGAATAGTCTTTTTTGCTATTATACGAGTAATAAAAATGCCAACACTAAAAGCGAAATTTCTTTTTTTGAGTAATATAAATGAAGTAATATCTCAATGTATAAATTTAATGAAAAGTGAAGTAGTAAATTTAGCTTTTAAATGTGCGTAATTTTTAAAAGATAGTAATATTAAATTGAAAAGCGATTTCAATTTATGATATAATTGAAATACAAATAGTAATTTATCGGGGAGAAAGCAATATGAAAGAGTTAGTGGATTTTATATTTTTAATAATAATATATTTTTGGAAATTTTATAAAAAATGGAAAGAAAAAGGTAGAGATGTATTGTTAGTAAATACTACAATGTATATATACTTATCTTTTGTATTATATTTTACTTTAATGCCAATAATAACATCTTTGCCATTTATATTTAATCACCCATATACTCCAATGAATTTAGTACCTTTTATTGATGTTACTTTTGGCAGAGGAGATTTTGCTAGACAGATAGGTTTAAATATTATAATGACAATTCCTTTTGGATTTTTAATGCCTTTAGTAAAAAAGGGAAATACTAGCCTATTAAAAATTGTTTTCTATACTTTTCTATTAAGTTTAGGTATAGAGTTATTACAACCTTTAATAAATGGTACTAGGTCATCAGATATAACTGATTTAATAACTAATGTATTAGGTGGAATTATTGGATATATAATATTTTTAATATTCAAGCCATTAACAACTAAAATATTAAATTATATAAAAGATAGATAGAAACAAATTACAATTTGGAAGGAGTTAGAATTATGAGAGATGCAGAAAAAACTATTGGAAATATGATAGACAAGCAAAGTATTTGCTATATAAGTTCTATTGATAAAGAGGGATTCCCTAATACCAAAGCAATGCTAAAACCTAGAAAAAGAAATGGAATAAAGGAAATTTATTTTTCAACAAATACATCTTCATTAAAAGTACAATCATTTAAGAGTAATCCAAAGGCTTGTGTTTATTTTTGTGATAAAAGATTTTATAGAGGAATAATGCTTAAAGGAACAGTAGAAGTTTTAGAAGATAAAGAATCAAAAGAAATGATATGGCAATTTGGAGATACAATGTATTATAAAAAAGGTGTAACAGATCCAGATTACTGTGTATTGAAGTTTACTTCTATTTCAGCAAGATATTATAGTAATTTTAAATCAGAAGATATAGAAATATAACAAAAAATTACAAAGTTATAAGTGAGGTAAAAATGATTTTTAAAACTTTTGCATTATTAATAATAATAGTATTTTATAACATTTATTTTATTAAAATGTTTATTCAAAAAAATCAAGGAATAAAAACAAGACAAATTGGAAATTATAAAAATTCAAGCATTAGGACAGTAGAGGTGTTAATGTCTATTGCAACATTTTTAATTGTACCAATACAACTTGTTTCAATTATATTAGATTTAACTATATTAAATAGTAGTATTAGATTCATAGGATTTTTTATTGGAATATTGGGAGATATATTATTTTTAATATCTGTAATAACAATGAAGAACAGTTGGAGAGCAGGAATACCAAGTGAAGATAAAACTGAATTGGTTTCTAATGGAATATATAAAATAAGTAGAAATCCAGCATTTTTAGGTTTTGATTTAATGTATATAGGAATTGCTTTATTATATTGTAATGTATTAACAATAATTTTTTCATTATTTGCTATTATTATGTTACATTTTCAAATACTTCAAGAAGAAAAATATTTAGAAAAAACTTTTGGAGATAATTATATAAGTTATAAAAGTAAAGTATTTCGTTATATAGGGAAAAGATAAATTACAATAAGTAGGGCAGGTAATTAAGTTGAAAATTACTTGTCCTTTGTGATATAATTGGAACACAAGATAGTAATTTAGTGAGGTAAAGTAATGAAAGAGAAATGCTTATGTTGTGAATATAAAACATTACCCAAAAAAGTTAGTGAATGTGTAGGATTTATATGCCCTGTATGTTTTTGGGAAAATGATGTTTTTATGAATAATATGTATGACTTAAAAGAAAAAAGTGATTGTAATAGAAGTATGACATTAGAACAAGCAAGAAAAAACTATAAAAAATATGGTGCTTGTGATGAAGAATTTATAAATAATGTCAGAAAGCCAAATAAAGATGAAATGTAATGCACAAATTACAATTTGTAAGTTAATTGGAGGTATAAAAATGATAGGATATATACAAAGTTTTATAATAATTGCATTGATATATTGTATTATATATCAAACATATTTGAAGAAAAAAGAAAAAAATTTATTCTTAAGTTTTCTATTATGTATATATATTTATTTTTAGTATTGTGTGTAACAATTTTACCAATTGATTTTACTTTAGACCCAAAGTGGAAATATCATAGTTCAATCAACTTTACTTATGTGCATATAAAACCATTTAATGATTTGATTTCAGGATATTCTGGAGCATTAAAACAAGTAATTTTGAATATAATAATGACCATACCTTTTGGTTTTTTACTTTCAAGTTTAAAAAAGAATATTAGTATAACTAGAGTTATAATATCAACATTTTTATTAAGTTTTGTAATAGAAATGTTTCAACTGATAATGACAGTATTTTTGCTTCACTATAGAAGTTGTGATATTACGGATTTAATTACTAATGTTGTTGGTGGAATAATAGGATTTATACTATATAAATTAGTTAAAAATTCTAAATTAAAATAATCACAAATTACAATAAATAGAGGAGATTTATATGAGTGAAATTATAATATATGGTTCTCAATATGGAACAACAAGAATGTATGCAGAGGAATTATCAAAAATAACTAAAATACAAGCAATATCGTTTGAAGAAATAAAAGATATAAATAAGTATGATAAAATTATTTATCTAGGTGGACTTTATGCAGGTGGAGTTTTAGGAATGGCTAAAACTTTCAAAAAAATATCTAATTATGGAAATAAGAAAATAATAATTGCAACAGTTGGATTAGCAGACCCTATGGATATAGAAAATACAAGTAATATAGAAAATGGTATGAAAAGACAACTTTCAAATGAAATATATGAAAAAGCATCTATTTATCATTTAAGAGGTGGAATAGATTATTCAAAATTAAATTTTGCTCATAAAACAATGATGAGTTTACTTTATAAAAAAGCAAAAGGACTACCAGAAGAAAAGAAAACAGCAGAAGTTAAAGCAATGATAGATACTTATAATCAAAAAGTTAATTTTGTTGATTTTTCTAGTTTAGAAAGTATCATTAAAGAAATTTAAAAGTAACTGCAAAATTACAATTTTATAAGGAGTTAAAAGTGGATAGAGATATTGATATAACAGAACAATTAAAGAATTTAATTAAAGATTATGATTTTAATGTAGAAACATTATCTAAATATTTAGAATTAGATAAGAATCAGATAAATCAATTAGTTGATGGAAATATAAGTTTTTTACCAAACGATAATGAATATAGATTTAATCTATTTAATAAAATAAGTTTTCTTTATTGTAGTGCAATAGATGAAAAAGATTTTAAATTAGATGCCTTTTTAAAGGTATTACTGTCTTATCATAATATATCAAAAAAGACAATTTCAAAAATGTCAGGAGTAAATATAAAAGAAATAAACAAATTTTTATCACTAAAGAAAAGTAAAATTTCTGTTGAAGATAAATACAAACTTGCTATAACAACTATGTCTTTGAGATTTTTTCTTAAAGATGTTGAAAAGTAAAATATAGCAAAAAATTACAATTTAATAGTTAAAATAAAAACAATAAAAACAATAGTATTTCTTAACTATTGTTTTTATTTTTAATCCTGTTCTACATCATCAAATAAAGGATCGTGGAAAAATTCTGATAGGCTAATTTCAAAGCCTTCACAAATGTGTAATAATGTTTTTAAAGTAAGTAATTCTCTTTTGGCATTCATAAAAGTAGAAAGAGTAGACATAGGTATACCAGTTCTTTTATATAAATTCCACAGTTTCATATTTTTTTCTTTTAATAATTTTTGTATTCTTTTTCTTATAGCGTCTGATAATTTCATTTTTCTCACCCAAAAAAATTATAACAAGATACAAGCATAATATAATTTACTCGAGTAAAGGTTTTTTAAAAAACTTTACTTTTGCGAAGTAATTTATTGCAGTAAAGTAATTTGTATGTTAAAATTTAGAATAGTTTACTTGAGTGAAGTTTTTTTATTTTTATGACACATTTCGACAAAAAGATAAAAGAGGATATGGTATAATATGTCGAAGAACGAAAAAAGTTTATAAAGATAGGAGAATAATTAGATGAAAAGTACAGGAATTACAAGAAAAGTTGATGATTTAGGAAGAATAACAATTCCTAAAGAAATTAGAAGTCAATTTAAAATTTGTGAGCAAGATCCTTTAGAAATATTTGTAGACGGAGAAAAAATAATATTAAGAAAATATTTAGAAAACTGTGTATTTTGTAATAGTAAAAAAGTGCAAACAAAAATTGAAGGACAATTAGTGTGTGATAAATGTATAGGAAAAATATCTAAATTAGCAAAGTAAATTATTTTTTTTATTTATAATTGCACGAATATCGTGCAATCAAGAAAGGTGGGAAAAACTATGATAAGAATAGTTGTAGCAGATGACAACGAAGTTTTACTAGAACATATTGTAAAAGGATTAAAAGAAAGTGATAAACTAGAGGTAGTTGGAATTGCAAATGACGGAGAAAAAGAATTGAAACATATAATGCAATTTGCTCCAGATGTTGTAATCACTGATATAGAAATGCCTAAAAAAACAGGGATAGAAGTTATAGAAATTGTAAAAGATTTTGAGAAGATACCAGAGTTTATTGTTATTACTGGTGGTGCAAGTATAGATATAATGAAAAAACTATATTCTTTGCCTGTAAAAAATATCTATAATAAACCAGTAGATATAGAAAAGTTAGTTAATGAAATTGAATCAATTACAGAAATAGAAAGTAGAGAAGAAACAATTGAGAGTAAACTAACTGAAGAAAGTAATGTTTTAAAGAAAATAGTAAATTTTTTCAAAAAATAATAAAAAATCCAGAGAAAACTGGATTTAATTTTTTATTCAAGTTCTTTTTCTGTTCCAGAATAAAGTTCGTCTAAACTTATATTAAAGACTTTAGCAAAAGCAAGAGCTTCATAATCTCTAACAATTCTTTTATTATATTCAATAAGATAAATATCAGAATGATATAAGTTCAAACCAAACAAGTCTAGCTTTTGGCATAATTCTTCTTGGGTATATTTATTGGCAGTTCTATATTTTTTTACATTTTTGCCAATAATATTAGATTTTGAATTAAGTCTTTTGGCTCTCATATACCATCATTCCTTTCATTCTATATACATTTTTCCCAATTTTATTATAAAAAAATCATTTCCTTGCACGAATATCGTGCTAAAAACAATTTATAAAAATTAGAAAATGTAAATATACAAAATAAAATGGGAATTTTTGTAAAAAATATTTACTATATTACACATTTCGACAAACTTTTAAAATAAAAAGTGCTAATATAAGAAATATAAGCACAAAAGATAGTATAAAAGGGAAGGAGATAAAACGGATTGTAAATTAAAGATAGATTCAAAAAGCAAGTTATAAAAAAATAATATTTGTTTTTTGTTATTTTTAAAAGATAATCCAAATAAATGTGCTACCTAAATACCAGATTATCTAAAGAAAAGAGAAACGAGATTATATTTTAGCGTAGTGTTGTTCTATTGCTTATTACTATAATTTCAAAGTACATACTCTACGCTATGCAAGGAGTATGGGTAGTGGAAACAGAGGAAGAAGTTTTTTTAAATAATTACATAAAAAAAGAAGTCAAATTTACAGGGAGTAATTTTGACTTCTTTTTTATATTACATATAAAAATTATTCTTCTTTTTAATTGTGGCTGTCATAGTCCACCTTCATTCAATAAAAAACAAAATTGAATGGAGGAAATGATGAAAGAAAAAAGAGATATATTTAAAGAAAACATAGAATTTAAAAACGATATTGTATTTGCTAGATATATAAGTTATATAAGAACAGCTTTATTACATAAAAGAATTGATTATTTAAAACACAAGAAATATTTACTAGATAAAGAAATATCTATGTCTAATGAGGAATGGGAAAATTTGTATAATACAGACAATTTTGATTATTCCTTTTTGAGTGAAAAAAACTGTAAAAATGAACAACTATCAAAAGCAATGAGGAAACTAACTGAAAAACAGAGAAAGGTAATCATACAGTATTACTACAAAAATAAGAAATTGAAAGAAATAGCAAAAGATATGAACAAAGATGAGAGTGCAGTAAGAAAATTAAAAGATAGAGCTATTGAAAAATTAAGAAATTATTTGGAGGTAAAGAATGAAGAATAAAACAAAATTTTATAAATTATTAGTAAAGGCTAGAACAGATGAGGTGTCATTGATTTTTGTAATAGATAAAATAATGCCTCTAATAGATAAATATTCTAAAAATGAAAATAAGGAAGTAGATCAAGAGCTAAAAAGCTATTTAATTGAGTACGCAGTAAGAATTATAAAAGACAAAGATTTTGCAGAAAAATTAGCAAAATAAAAAAAATAAAAAAAATTTTAGGAAAATGTCCTATTTTTCATTTTTCAATCGCTGTTATAGATGAGAGGGTAAAATCTCTTACTTGTTTTTCTTAAAAAGAGAGTAAAAAAGCACATTGAAAAGTGAATAACAATTCGTTAGATACAGTCCTTTGATTACTTGAGCTAGTAATATTTATATTACTTAAATATTAGTTTGCAACTAATAAGGCGAAGATGAGTGTAAAAGGAAAGAAACTTTTGTCCAGTCATAGCACGAGCGAGAAAAAACCGTCCCACGCATTGAGGACAAGCCTGTATACAGGTGGGGTATGCCGAATACACCTATGAAGATATATGCAAAATATCTGTCTAATGAATGATGATAAAGGTATAAAAATAAATAAACAAAAAGAACTCTAAAATTAAGGTATGCAATATCAATATACCTCCAAAACATTTTAGAGTTCTTTTTAACATACGAGAAAGGAAAACCAAACAATGATATTAAGAATTTTACTAATAGATATGTTTATAATTGCAGTTTTTATGTATTTATTGCTATTAGGAGCTAATAAGTGCAAAACAGCTGAAGAAAGAGAAATGGAAGATATAGAGCAGATGGAACAATTAAAAAATAATTGCAGGAGGCAAAACAATGATAAATAGAATTAGAAGAAATGAAATATATCTTGCTAATTTAGGAAATACAGTAGGAAGTGAGGAGAGGGGAATAAGACCTGTTTTAATCATTCAAAATAATATAGGAAACAAATATAGCACAACCACAATAATTATTCCTATGACTAAAAGAATAGAGAATCAATTTGCTATTCCTACCCATATAAGAATAAATAAATTTGGTAAAATGAAGTATGAGGCTACAATAATGGCTGAACAAATTAAAGTAATAGACAAAAAGAGATTATTACACCGAATAGATATACTACCAGAAAAATATGTAGAAGTTGTAAACAATGCTATAAAAATAGCCACCGATTTACGAGAAAGGAACGGTTATGGAAATTGTGAGTAAAAATGGAAATGTTGGTATGTATATGAGAGTTGGAAATATTGAGCAATTAGACTATTATATTGATGAAAAGATAGAAAACAAAAAGCAGAAAAAAGCTGTTGCACTATATATGAGAACAAATAGAGTAGATGGAGATATGGTAAATGCAGATATTTATTCTCAAAGAGATAGACTAGAAGAATATTGTAAAAAACACAATATAACAAACAGAGTACATTATATAGATGTTAGAAAAAGTGGACTATCTGAAGACAGAGAGGCACTAGATAAACTTATAGAAGATATAAAAGCAGGAAAAATCAAGCAAATAGTAGTAACAGATATTTCAAGATTATTTAGAAATCCGGCAAAAATAACAAGTTTGTTTGAAAATAATTTTATGAGAAATATTGATATAGTTACTCTTAATGGAGAGTGTATCGATAGAAATCATTATATAGAAACTTTTAAAAAATTAGGCTTTGAAAAATTAGCTAGAGATATAAAGAGAAAAGAATTAAAAAATCGAAATGACAAGTCCAGATAGGGCTTGTTTTTTAGTATAGGAGGAAATTTTAATGAAAAAGAATGTAAGAAATAAAATGTATGCTATTAAGGAGGCAGTAAGCTATTATATTTTAGGTTATAAAAAATATGAACAGAATATAAATCAAAATGGACTAGGAGATATATTGAAAGATATAGTAGAAGTAGCACAAGAAAATCTTAATAGTATTGAGATAACAGGAGTTAATACTGAATTATTAAATAGAATAAATTTTAATTGGATTTTATCAGCAAATGACTTTATTTCTTATGCTATTTGTATATTCAATGTACTAATAAATAGAGAAATGCAGATAACAGATGAAAAAATTGTCAAAGAATTTTTAAGTATGATCCATTCGCACCACCCTAGAAATATAATGAAAGAGGCAGAAACTATTTTAGAAAGTGTCTTTCCAGAGCTATTGAATGAATAGATTTATTTCAAATTTTATTCATAAAATGGGACATTCAAAAATACCTTTTAATATAAAAGGAGGAGGAGATGGAGGACTTAAAAAATGAAAAAGATAATGTAAAAAAGATATATGGGAATGAAAACCTAAAAGAAATATTAACGAATTTATTAGAGAAAACTTTTATTGAAAAAATAGAAAATATAGAAAAATTAAAAAAACAATGAATTTATACATTTTACTTAAAAAAATAAAAAAAGTAAAATGAAATAGCAGACAGGTTATTTATTCTAGGAGGGAGGGAAAATGTTAAGAATAAATAATTATAAAGTGGCGAAATATATGCGTTTATCAAGAGATGACGGAGATGATAGAGAAAGTGAAAGTATAGAAAATCAAAGAGATATATTAGATAGCTATATAAATGAACACGAAGAATTAGAATCAGTAGAAGAATATGTTGATGATGGCTATACTGGAACAAACTTTAATCGCCCACGGATTTAAAAAGATGTTGCAAGATATAGAAGATGGAAAAATAAATTGCATTATAACAAAGGACTTATCAAGATTTGGTAGAGATCATATAGACACAGGTTATTATTTAGAAAGATATTTGCCAACAAACAATATTAGATATATAGCAATAGGAGATAATGTTGATACAATAAATCCAGATGGATTACAATTTTTGACTTTTAAATTAAGTTTTAATGATTATTATGCACAAGATATTTCTAATAAGATAAAAAGTGTAAAAAACAGAAAGATAGAAAAGGGGGAGTTTCAAGGAGGAATAGCACCTTATGGCTATAAAAAGGACAACAATATAAAAAATCATTTAGTAATTGATGAATATTCGGCACAGATAGTTAGAGAAATATTTGATATGTATTTATATAATGGAATGTCTACAATAAAGATTGCAGATAAATTAAATGAAAGAAATATTGAAGCTCCTGCAATATATTTAAAAATACCAGTATGTATGAATAGAAAAAGTAAAGATCCAAAAGGCTATATATGGCATAGTGAACAAATAGCTAAAATGTTGAAAAATGAAGTATATATAGGGAGTGTAGTTGGAAGAAAGTTTCAAAAGATAAGCCATAAAGTTGAGAAAGTACGAAGTACGCATAGAGAGGAATATATTATTGTGAAAAATATGCACGAACCTATAATTGATGAACTAACTTGGAGAAAGGCACAAGACAAACTAAACAAGCATAAAAATTCATTAACTCAAAAATATGAAGTACCTTTGAAAGAATTTATATTTTGTGCAGAATGTGGAGGAAAAGCAACTTATAAAGTAAGAAAAGGGGAAAGAAAAAGTGGCAAAGTATGGGAACAAAGAACTTTCTTATGTTCTAATAAAAATAGAAATAAAAGTTGCACTTGTAAACCGATAACAGAAGAACTTATACAAGATGAAGTAAAAAAAGTAATCAAAGAAGAAATAGAGCAAATATCTTATACAGAAGATGAGATAATAAATGTCTATAAAAAAGCTGAAGAAAAGGTACACAGTAAAACTAATATATTAAGGAGTCAAAAAGTGGCTATACAAAACAAAATTGATGAAAATGAACAAACTACACAAGAGGTATATCAAGATAAAATACATAAACTTATAACAGCAGATGATTTTGCTATGATTTATAATAAATTGCAAAGCGAAAAAAAAGAACTACTAATGCAGATTCATCAAATAGAAACGGAAATGATGGAATTACAAAAAGAAGATACAGGAAAAAACTATATAGAAATGATTAAATTAGCAAAAGATATGTTACAAATGAAAAATCCTAGTAAAGAAATATATTCAAAACTAATAAAAAAAATTGAATTTGATAGTAATAAAAATATTACAGTTACACTAACTTTCGGAAATATAAAAGAACAAGAAAAATATGAGAAAGCAGTATAAATATGATTATAACAAAGTACAAAGTTGCTAAATATATAAGACTATCAGACGAAGACAGAGGAAAAAAAGAAAGTGAAAGTGTAGAAAATCAAAGAGATATAATTGATAATTTTATTAGTAAAAATACAGAGTTAGAAGTGTTTGATGAATATGTTGATGATGGATATACAGGAGGAAATTTTGATAGACCGAGATTTAAGCAAATGATACAAGATATAGAAAATGGCAAAGTAAATTGCATAATCACAAAGGACTTATCAAGATTTGGCAGAGATCATATAGATACAGGCTATTATTTAGAGAGATACTTACCTAAAATGAATATACGATATATAGCAATACGGAGATGGAATAGACACAATAGATTCAAGAGGATTACAATTTTTATCTTTCAAATTAAGCTTTAATGATTACTATATACAAGATATTTCAAATAAAATTAAGAGCGTAAAGAAAAAGAAAATGAAAGCAGGAGAATATCAAGCAGGAATTGCACCTTATGGCTACAAAAAAGATACAGAAATAAAAAATCATTTAGTAATAGATGAGAATGTAAGTTATATAGTACAAGAGATATTTGATATGTATGCAAACAAAGGAATGTCTACAATAAAAATTGCAGATGAATTAAATAATAGAAATATAACGCCTCCGGGAATTTATATGAAAATGCCTAGCACTAGAAAAAATCTAAACAGTAAAAATCCAGATGGTAGGTATTTATGGTTAAGGACACAAATAGGTAGTATGCTAAAAAATCAAGTATATATAGGAAATGTTGTAAGTGGAAAAAAAGAGCAAATAAGCCCTAAAATAAAAAAAGGAAAAATGAAAGAAAAATCAGAGTATATAATAAAGGAAAATATGCACGAGCCTATTATTAGTAAAGAATTATGGAATAAGGTACAAGAAAAGTTAAGCTCATATAATACAGATACTAGAAAAAAATATGAATACCCACTAAAAGAGCTTGTATATTGTGGAGAGTGTGGAAACAAAGCAAGATTTCAACACAATAAAAGCAAAACAAAATCTGGTAAGGTTTGTTGGGAGGGAAATTGTGCAGTATGTGGGAAAAGAGCAGATTATAGAAGTTTATGTGATAATGTTGTTATTGGAGAAAAAATACTAATGAATGCAGTAAGAAATACAATAATGGAGGAAATCAAAAAAATAGAATATACTTCAAAGGAATTAAAAGCAATATATAATAATGCACAAAGAAAAGCAAAAAGCACAGTAAATGAAATTCAAAGCCAGCTTTCAAATAAAAGCAAAGAACTTAATAAAGTGGAAGATGAAATAAAATGCTTATATGAAAAGAAAGTAACAAAACAAATAACAATAGATAAATTTAAAGAGCTATATGAGATAATGAGCGAAAGAAAGAGAAAAATACAACAAGAAATAGATAGGCTCAATGAAGAAATTAAGAAAAATAATAAAGGAATAAAAGGCAAAAATAGTGAATATAAAAAAATGGAAAAACTAGCAAATGAATTTTTAAAAATAGAAAATCCAGATAATGAAATCCTAAAAAAGTTAGTAAAAAAAGTTGTGTTTGATAAAAACAAGAAAATCACAGTAGAATTAACTTTTTCACAGGTTTAGTAATAAATTATAAGAATAAAATGTCGAAATATAATCATAGCAAGTAATACAAAAAAGCGTCATCGGTATAGCTTAAATACATACAGTAAACCACAAAAGTATGCCAGAGCTAAACGAAGAACAAATCAACTCAGAAGTAATGAAACTGCACCAAACAATACAAGAAAAATTCGGATATGAAATGAAATATATAAGACCACCAAAAGGAGAATTCAGCGAAAAAACACTAAGTGTAACAAGTTCATTAGGATATAAAACAGTAATGTGGTCATTTGCATATGAAGACTGGAACGAAGACAAACAGCCAGATGAAGAAAAATCAAAAAAGAAAATATTAGACAATCTGCATAATGGAGAAATAATGCTGTTACACGGAAATTCAAAAACAAATACAAATGTATTAGACAGTGTGATAAAAGAAGCAAAAAATATGGGATATGAATTTAAATCTTTAGATGAATTTGAAAAATAGGGAGGCAAAATGAGAAAAAATAACAATAGATTAGATAGATTATTGGAATTACCAAAAGAAGTATATTCTAATGTTCCGAAAGTAATAATTACTGGATTTGATGAGTTGATTGTAGAAAATTTTAAGGGAATATTAGAATATGAAGAATATTACGTCAGAATAAATACACATATAGGAATAATAAATGTAAATGGATATGGGCTAGATTTAGAGAATATGACAAATGATGATATAAAAGTTAAAGGTAAAATAGAAAGCATTGATATAGAAAGAACAATAGACGAAGGTTAGAGGAGAGAACAATGTTTATAAAAATATTATTAAGTTATTTGCTGGGATATTTAAGAATATCAGTAGAAGGATATTATATAGAAAGATTTATTAACATATGTAAAACAAAGAAAATAACAATATGGAATTTAAAAAGAAGCAAAGATATACAGTTATATTTAAATGTAAGAATAGGAGAATTTAAAGAAGTATGCAAAATTGCTAGAAAAACACAATGCAAAGTAAAAATAAAAAGCAAAAAAGGATTTCCATTTTTATTACACAAATATAAGAAGAGAAAAATCTTTTTAGTATTATTGTTTATTATGATAGTTCTAATTGGATTATCATCTAACTTTGTATGGAATGTGGATATCGTAGAAGAAAACAATAGCGAAATGGAAAATATAGTACAAGATATTGAAAATGCAGGTTTAAAAACAGGAACATTAAAAAATAAAATAAACACAAAAGAGATAATAAATAAAATAAGGCTTCAAAGAAATGATATTGCGTGGATGGGAATAGAACTAAAAGGAACAAATGCAATTGTAAAATTAGTAAAAGCAGAAGAAAAGCCAGATATTATTGATGAAAATGAATATTGCAGTATTGTATCAGACAAAACAGGAATTGTTACAAAAATAAATGCACAAAGTGGAACTGCAAATGTAAAAGTTGGTGATACAATAAAAGCGGGAGATACATTAATAAATGGCTGGATGGAGGGGAAATTTACAGGTGTTAGATATGTGCATGCAAAAGGCGAAATAGAAGCAAAAATATGGCATACCAAGAGTAAAAAAATTCTATATAACACTACGGAAAAAAGAGATACAGGGCAATTAGAGAACAAGTATGCAATAAAAATAAATAATTTTGTAATAAATTTGTCAAAAAAGCTTTCAAAATTTGAAATTTATGATACAATAGACACAGAAAATAAATTTAGGATATTTTCAGATTTTTATTTACCAATTTCGATAATAAAAACAACTAATAAAGAACAAGAAGAAATAGCAAAATCGTATAATTTAGAAGAAGCTAAAAACATAGGGATAGAAGAACTTCAAAAAGAATTAGATAAAGAGATTGAAAATAAAGATAAAATTGTAAACAAAAACATAAACACATACGAAAAAGAAGACGGTGTAGAAGTTTTTGTTACATATGAAGTGCTAGAAAACGTAGGGACAAATGAGAAAATCATATTTTGAAGGGATGAGATAAATGGAAGAAAGAAGCCTTAGAATAACAGGAGCAGACGGAACATTTTTTAATAAAATAACAAAAACCTTAACAAAAATATTAATACCAACAAAAATAGGAATTAACGGAATGTTAATTTCAATGAAGAGAAATAACGTAATCAAAGCATTTGAAAATTATAAACAAGAAGACACAAATTATGATAGAGAACTACTAGAGAAAAAATATGATACAGCATATGAGGCTTATTTAGATGCATTAGATAAATATGTAATGGATTCAATATATAAAAAAGTAAGAAATGGAACAGCAACAGAATTCGAAAAAAATGCAATGTCAAAATACTATGAAGTAACAAGCTTAAAAGAAAACGAATTTATAGAGTACAAAAACAGAAAACAAAAATACCTAATAGACTTAGACTATGAAGGGATAAAAGAAGGATCTAAAGAAAAATTAAAAGAAAGATATAATCAATTTTATATTTCAAAAATGGACTCACTATATAAAGCAATTCTAAAAAACTATTCAATAAAAGTAGCAGATACAACAAATGCTTATAGCTCTACAAAGGAATGGATATATACAAAAATTTTCTACACATTAGAAGATTATATAAAAAACATACTATCACTAAAGATAGAAATGGGATATGGAGATAATATCAAAGAAATAATAGCAGACTATGAAAAATTTGAAGCATACTGTGTTGGAAAATTAGACACAAAAGATAATATCGAAAAAAATATGATATTACTAGGAATAAGCAGAAAACTATTTACACACAGCTTACCACTAATAGTTGCAGAACAATGTTATGAGAAACTATTAAAGGATGCAAGAAATTTAGTACAAGATACTAAAATTGCAGCAAAAAGAGAAAAAACATATTCAATGTTAATAAATTTAATAGAAGATTACAACATAAAACTATTATCAACAAAAGTATATTGGGAATCTCCAAAACAAAGAGAAGCATATAAAAAATTTTGGAGTAAATATAAAGAAATATCAAAATTGAAAGAAAAAGATTTTATAGAATATATAAAACAAAAAGAAATACTATTTATAAAAGATGATTTGAAAAAATTAGGCTCTGGAAAAATAGATTATAGCAAACTTGAAAAATACTATAAAAGAAAATTAGTAGACTATGGAGCTATAAGAGAAATAAGAAATTCATATAAATCAGAAGGCAAATATATAAAACAACTAAAAGGTGTAGAATTATAAAAAGTAAAGGGAAGACAGAATGTTTGAAATAATTTATAAAGATATAGAAGAAAAAGAAGAATATGAAAAAATAATAAAAAGAGTTTTAGAACAATGTTTTAAAGAAGAAAAGTTGCTAAACTCAAAATTATACATAACAATAACTTTAACAAATCCGGAAAACATAAAAGAAATAAATAAACAATATAGGAACATAGAAAGAGCAACTGATGTTCTTTCATTTCCTATGTTCGAAAAAGACGAGCTAGAGCAAAAAATAAAAGACAATGATTTTAAATATCCAGACGTATTAGGAGATATCATAATATCAATAGAAAAGGTAGAAGAACAAGCAAAAGAATATGAACATAGCTTTGAAAGAGAGTTAAGTTATATGCTAGTACATGGATTTTATCACTTAATGGGATATGACCATATAGAAGAAGAAGACAAAAAGAGAATGAGACCAAAAGAAGAGAAAATCTTAAACGATTTAGAAATAAAACGTTTTTAGGAGGGAATAAGAAATGAGAACAAGTGAAAAAGGTGGAACAAAAGCACTATTTATAATATTAATAATATTAGTAATCGCAGCAGGTGGAGTACTTGCGTACAAAATAGTAAAAGATAAAGATAATAAAGAAGTAGCAACAGAAGAACAAAAAGATGTACTAGTTACAACAATTGAAGAAAAAGAAGTACAAATATTTAAAGGTGATGACAGACCAATAGCAGTAATGATTGACAACCACAAAGATGCTTGGCCACAAGGTGGAATACAAAAAGCATATATGGTATATGAAATAATAGCAGAAGGTGGAGAAACAAGATTAATGGCACTATTTAAAGGACAAGACATAGACGAAATAGGACCAGTAAGAAGTGCTAGACATTATTTTATAGACTATGTAATGGAAAATGACGCAATATATACACACTTTGGACAAAGCCCACAAGCCCAAAGCGATTTAAAGAAATTTAGTATAAATGATATAAACGGAATAGCAGAAGACGGAACAACATTCTGGAGAACAAAATCAAAAGCAGCTCCACACAATGCAATGACAAGCACAGAAAAACTATTACAATCAGCAAAAAATAAAAAATACAAAACAACATCAAAAGAAAAAAGCGTCCTAAACTATGTAACAGACGAAGTAAACTTAGAAAATGGTCAAGGAGCAATTAGTGTAACAATACCACACTCTAATTTACAAACAGTAGAATACAAATATGATGCAGAAAATAAAGTATATGAAAGATATGCAAGAAACAAAAAACAAACAGACTTAAACACAAAAGAAGCAATAACAGTAAAAAATATAATTATAACATTCTGTGAAAACTACACATTAACAGATAAAGAAAACAAAGGAAGACAAGGCTTAAAGAATATTGGAACATTTGACGGTTACTATATAACAAACGGAAAAGCCATCAAAATAAAATGTGAAAAAACAGCAAGAGACGAAAAAACAGTATATAAAGACTTAGACGGAAACATAATAAAAGTAAATGATGGAAACACATTTGTAAATATTTGTGCACCTGATGCAAAAGTAGTTATAGAAGCACCAGCTGAAATGGAAGGAGAACAACCAGGGGCATAAAAAAGAAAGAGGGAAGAAAAAGAAGATGAATGTATATGATACAGCTAACAGATTGGCACAAGAAATAAAACAATCAGAAGAATATATGAATTATAAAATGGCAAAACAAGCATTAAACTTAAATACAGATTTAAAAGAAAAAATGGTGGATTTTGACAAACTTAGATATGAAGTTCAAATAGAAATGATGCAAACAGGGAAAAATGATGAAGAAAAGTATAAGAAAATGCAAGAATTATATGCAGAGCTAATTGAGAACAGCGAAGCAAAAAGCTTCTTTGAAGCTGAAACAAAGTTTAATGTTATGATTGCAGATGTAAATAAAATAATAGGAGAAGCAATTAGAGACGTTATGTAATGTTTATTGTGTCCATTGGGGACGTTTCCTTTTGGACATTTTTGTCCACTGGGGACACATCTATATTTGAAAGGAAGAAAAATGGAATTTATAATAATTGCAATAATTTCAATAATATGTATCCTTGTTTTAGGATACATATTTAATTATAATATGAAGAAAATCAAGCATATAGCAGATGATAAGGAATTAGACGAAGCGGCTAAAAAGTATCCCAATAATATAGAAATGTGCAAATATTATCTTAAAAAATTGAACAATGAAAATGTTAAAATTGAAGAAAATACTGAAAGTGAGGCTAGTTTATATATAGCGATTGCTGATAAAATTTCTATTGCAAATATAAGTAATACATATACAAGAATTCAAACTATTGCGCATGAATGCTTACATTCAATTCAAGATAGAAAGATTTTGATGTTTAATTTTGCCTTTTCTAACATATATTTATTATATTTTTTAATAGTATGTATATTGGCAGTTTTTAAATTGTTACCATATAAAATGATGTTTTTGTCAATTTTTTTGATTTTGAGTTTGATTTATTATGTGGTTAGAATTTATTTGGAAAATGATGCTATGATTAAGGCTAGATATTTGGCAAAGGATTATATGGAAGAGGTTAAAGTTTCTGATAAGAATGAGATTGATAGATTGGTTAATGGTTTTTATAAAATCAATAATGTTGGTATTAAGTGTGTGAATTATAGCTTTTTCTTAAATATTATGATTAAGGTCTTGGTATTTTCTTCTATTTGTATTATAAGATAGTAAAAAACCGCAATTAGTTTTGCGGTTTTTATTTATCTTTTAATAATAAATTCAACATTTCTGGATAAATAGCTTTTGCATTCTTGTTCCAGTTATCTACAATACGTTTTGCTCTTTCGCGAGAGCCTGCAAAAGTTCTAACTTCAAAAATTGTTTCATTATTTTCTACAATTTTACATTTTATAGTATAATCATTCTCGTTTTTAGGAATGAATTCAGCAATAATAGAAGACTCTTCTTCAATTAAAGCAAACTCTTTCTCAAAAATATTATCTGCTTTTAATTTCATAAGTCCTGGTAATACGTCTTTTGTAAGAATATATGCATTTTTCCCTTCAGAAGTTATTCTGATAACTTGTTCTTCTTCTTTTGTATATGTTCCTACTAGCTTTGAATCAATTAAATCTGTTAGTACTTGTTTAAAATAAAAATAATTAATATTATTTATAGATGTAATGATTTTAAACAAATCATCTTGCCTGATATCATTATTTATTAGATTTAATATGTATAAGATTAAAACCTTATTTTCTGCCAAAGTAGTAGCATTATTTGAATTTGAACTCATAAATAGCACTCCTTACTTCGCTTTCTTGTTGGAATTATATCACAACTTACAGAAAAAGTAAAATAATTCTTAAAAAAACTTTTAAAATAAGAAAAATAGTGATATACTGTATCCGGAAATTTTAACAATTAGGAGTGATGATTTATGAAAAAAGGAAAAATAGTCTTAGTAGGAGCAGGATTTGTTGGAATGAGTATGGCATATTCTATGCTAAATAGAGGCGGAATAAACGAGCTTGTACTAGTAGATATTGATGAAAACAAAATTAAAGGTGAAGAAATGGATTTATCACATGGATTACCATATGCTCCACAAAAAATGATAATAAAAGCAGGAAGCTATTCAGATTGTAAAGATGCACAAATAGTAGTAATAACAGCAGGAATAGCACAAAAACCAGGTCAAACAAGATTAGAATTAGCAGAAGTAAATACAAAAATAATGAAACAAATAACAGAAAGTATAATGGCAAGTGGATTTGACGGAATAATAATAGTAGCAAGCAATCCGGTAGATTTAATGACACATGTTGTGTCAGAGGTGTCTGGACTACCAAAAAGTAGAGTAATTGGGTCAGGAACTGTACTAGATACAGCAAGACTTCGTTATTTAATTGCAGATTATTTAAAAGTATCTAGCAAAAATGTGCATGCATACATAATGGGAGAACATGGCGACTCTTCATTCGTACCTTGGAACCATGCATATATAGGATGCAAAAAAGTTGTAGATATAATGAAAGATAACAAACATCCAATGGAAGATTTGAATAAAATTCATGAAGGTGTTGTTAATGCGGCTTATGAAATTATTGAAAAGAAAAGAGCAACATATTATGGAATAGGTATGGCTTTGAATAGATTAGTAAGAGCTATTTTGGATAATGAAAATTCTATTTTGACAGTTTCTACTTATTTAAAAGATGGCCAATATGGTCAAAATGATATCTATATTGGTGTTCCAGCTATTATAAATAGTAAGGGTGTTAGAGAATTGATAGAACTTGATTTAAATGAAGATGAGCAAGCTAAGTTAAATCATAGTTGTGAATTGATTAAAGAAATGAGAGAAAAATCAATTGATAAAATTATAAAAGGATAAAATTAAAGAATGATGAAAAAGAAACGTTTGAAATAAAGACGTTTCTTTTCGACATATTTAAAGTCTTAACCAATTTTGTATATTATTAAATAATTTTCTTGACAAAGCAATTTAGCCATGCTAAGATTATAGTTATTAAATTACAACTAATATTAGTAATGTAATTACAAATTTTAAATTTCAAAAAATTTTATCAATAGGCAATTCAGCCTAAAATTTCAAAACAAATTAAAATATAAATAGTTATGTGTAATATCCACTCTAAATACATATAAAAGTATTTTTAACTACTAATATAGTTGTATTTTAAAATTTAAACTTAAGGAGAAACTTATGGAAGAAAAAAACAGAACACAAAATACAAAAGAAGAAAAGATATACACAGAAAGTATTGTTGAATCAAAGCGAGAAATGGTGTTAACTCCTAAAAATGATATTATATTTCAAAGTTTATTTTCAAAAGGACACGAAAATATAACAAAAGCTTTAATTTCAAGCATCATAAAAACAGAGATTACAGAAATATATATGGATACGTCAACACATTTGACAAGGAAATATATGGATAGCAAATTGGGAGTATTAGACTTACGAGTAAAATTGCAAGACGGAATACAATGTAATATAGAAGTGCAGTTGAAAGACAATGGAGATACAGAAGATAGATTTGTTTGGTATACATCAAGTCAATTTGTATCGCAATTAAAGAAAAGCGATAGATATAAAGAACTGAAAAAAACAATAGGCATTGTTATTTTAAATTACGAACTACCAAAATTAAAAGATATAGAAGAAGGCTGCACAAATTGGAAATGGATAGAAACAAAATATCATCAAAAAATATTGACAGATAAAATGGAAATTTATATAATTGAATTACCAAAGATAATCCATAAAAGCAATTTAAAATTGGAAGATAGTTTAACTCAATGGATGCTATTTTTGGACAACCCAAATAGCGAGGAGGTAAAGAAAATTATGGAAGAAAACAAAGAGATAAAAGAGGCAGTAGAGACATTTGACGATATAACAAGTGATGAAGAATTAAGAAGGATAGCAGAGTTAAGACAAAAAGCCATATGGGATGAAAATAATATGATTGCAACAGCAGAAGAAAGAGGAGAGAAAAAGGGGAGAGAAAAGGGCAGGCAAGAAGAAAAAAAGAAGATTGCTAAAAAGCTGATAGAAAAAGGAATGTTAATAGAACAAGTTGAAGAAATAACAGGATTAACTAAAGAAGAGATAGAAAATTAATTGGAAATGAAGTTACGGTTTTAATCTAAACAACAATAAAATAGTTATCCACAGAATATTATAAGGTTTGTAATGCTAAGAAATATTAGTGTTATAGACCTTTTTCTTAAAAAAGTATTTAGATTGAATAGTAACGTTTTTGAAGAAGAAACTGGAAAAAATGGAAAAAAACTGTTGACATACGGCTGTAAACGTTGTATAATATATAAGCATGAATTAAGCGAAGAAGCTGAATGTGGCTACATCCTGCAAATCCGTAGGAATGGAGGGAACTTCAGTGGAGTATGTCATGGCAAAGACCAGGCGGTAAGTTTTATAAAAATAGCACTTATCCCAGAATTAACATGCATATTTTGGGAATTTATATAGGAGAAATCCAAAACACCAGAGTGCGTTTTAACTTGCCACGGTAATTTAGATAACTAAACCCAGTTATCACAAACAAAATCAAAATTAAGAAGGAGGGAAAATTACAATGGCAAACACAGTAGCAACAAGCGAAAAAATTAGAATAAGACTAAAAGCATATGACCATGTAGTTTTAGATCAGTCTGCTGAAAAGATAGTAGATACTGCTAAGAAAACAGGAGCAAAGGTTTCAGGTCCTATTCCATTACCAACACAAAAAGAAGTCGTAACAATCTTACGTTCTCCACACAAATACAAAGATTCAAGAGAACAATTTGAAATGAGAACACATAAAAGAGTAATCGACATCTTATACCCAACACAAAAAACAGTTGACAGTTTAATGAAATTAGAACTACCAGCTGGTGTTGACATCGAAATCAAATTATAATTAAAAACTACATATATAATGTAGCAACAAACAAAAATTAAACCAAGCTGGAAAACAAATAAGAATTTAAAGCGAGTATCACTAGGCAAATGAGTGAGAAAACCGGAGGCATACTATTGTATGTTGAGGATTTTCGAATGAAATTTAACGAAGTGAGACGAAGGTTAAAATTATTATTTAATTCAGCCAATAGTTAGGAGGAAAAAAGAATGAACAAGGGAATTATCGGTAAAAAAATCGGTATGACACAAATATTTGATGAAAAAGGAAATGTAATTCCAGTAACAGTAATAGAAACAGCTGGAAACACAGTAGCACAAGTAAAAACAATAGAAACAGACGGATACAACGCTATCCAATTAGGATATGGAGAAATAAAAGACAAACATATCAACAAACCAGAAGCTGGACATTTTGCAAAAGCAAAACTAGCAAACAAAAAACACCTAAGAGAATTCAGAATGGACGATGTAGCAAACTACAAAGTAGGAGATGAAGTAAAAGCAGACATCTTCACAGCAGGAGAAAAAATTGACGTTCAAGGAACATCAAAAGGAAAAGGATTCCAAGGTGTTATAAAAAGACATGGACAATCAAGAGGACCAATGGGACATGGTTCAATGTATCACAGAAGACCAGGTTCAATGGGATCTACATCAACACCAGGTAGAGTATTTAAAGGTAAAAAACTACCAGGACATATGGGAAGAGTTACAGTTACAATACAAAACTTAGATGTTGTAAGAGTAGATATGGATAAAAACGTAATATTAGTAAAAGGAAGTGTTCCAGGACCAAAAGGAGCAATTCTAAAAGTAAAATCAGCTGTAAAGGCTAGTAAATAGAAAGGAAGGAGGATTTAAATCATGCCAAAAGTAGACGTATATGATATTAAAGGTAAAAAAGTAAGTGATATAGAATTAGCTGAAAACGTATTTGGAATTGAACCAAATGAAAATATAGTACACTCAGTACTAGTTAATTACTTAGCTAATCAAAGACAAGGTACACAAAGTACAAAAACAAGAGCAGAAGTTCGTGGTGGTGGAAGAAAGCCATGGAGACAAAAAGGAACAGGTAGAGCAAGACAAGGTTCAATAAGAGCTCCACAATGGATAAAAGGTGGTATAGCACTAGGACCAAAACCTCGTTCATACAAATATACAGTTAATAAAAAAGAAAGAAGACTTGCAATCAAGTCAGTATTAAGTTCTAAAGTATTAGAAAAACAACTTACAGTAGTTGATAAATTAGAATTAAAAGAAATCAAAACAAAATCAATGGTAAATGCATTAGCAGCATTAAAAGTAGAAGGAAAAACATTAATCGTAGTTCCAGAAGTTAATAAAAATGTTCTAATGTCAGCAAGAAACATTGAAGGTGTTAAAACAATAACAGCAAACAACATCAATGTATTTGATTTATTAAAATATAACAATCTAATTTTATCAGTAGACACTGTTAAAAAATTAGAGGAGGTGTACGCATAATGCTACCAGAAGAAATAATAATTGCACCAGTTGTTACAGAAAAGAGTAACGACCAATTACAAGAAGGTAAATACACTTTCAGAGTAAATAAAAAAGCTACAAAGGTTGAAATAGCAAAAGCTGTTGAAAAACTTTTTGAAGTTAAAGTATTAAAAGTAAATACAATGACAGTAAACGGAAAACAAAAAAGAGTTGGATACCACACAGGTAAAACATCTGACTGGAAAAAAGCTATCGTAACAATCGATACAAACCCAGAAGAAAAAACATACCTAGCTAAAGGTGGAAAAACAACAAAAATAAGCAAAAAATACAAAGATTCGATTGATGAATTTATGGGTGCTTAGGTAAAACCGATTAAAAGCAACATCTTGCACATTTTCGCTATTTATTCCAAACCTCGACGTACCAACGTACGCCTTCGTCTTGTAATAAATATCAAAAATGCACAATATATCACTTTTAATCAATTTTACAGAACTTATCTGGAGAACACCAGGAAAATAAATTAAAATAAAGGAGAGAAAATAAAATGGCAATGAAACATTTCAAACCATATACACCATCAAGAAGAAACATGACAGTTTCAGATTTCTCAGAAGTAACAAAGAAAACACCTGAAAAATCATTACTTGCAAAAAAATCAAAAAATGCAGGAAGAAACTCTTATGGAAGAATTACAGTAAGACACCAAGGTGGTGGAAACAGACAAAAATATAGAATAATAGATTTCAAAAGAACAAAAGACGATATGTCAGCAACAGTTCTAGGAATCGAATATGATCCAAACAGAAGTGCAAATATAGCATTAATCCAATATGAAGACGGAGAAAAAGCATATATATTAGCACCACAAGGATTAACAGATGGAGATAAAGTAATATCAGGAGAAGCAGTTGATATCAAACCAGGAAACTGTATGCCAATCAGCTCAATTCCAGTAGGTACATTAATCCACAATATAGAATTAAATCCAAAACAAGGTGGAAAATTAGTTAAAGCTGCAGGTCAAAGTGCACAATTAATGGCTAAAGAAGGAAAATACGCACACGTAAGATTACCTTCAGGAGAAATGAGATTAGTTTTAGCAAAATGTAGAGCTACAATCGGTGTAATCGGAAATAGCGATCACGAAAATGTTAAAATTGGTAAAGCCGGAAGAAAAAGACATATGGGTATTAGACCAACAGTTAGAGGTTCTGTAATGAACCCAGTAGATCACCCTCATGGTGGTGGTGAAGGTAGAGCACCAGTAGGACACGCTGGACCAATGACACCTTGGGGCAAACCAGCTCTTGGATACAAGACAAGAAACAAAAAGAAACAATCTAACAAATTTATTGTAAAGAGAAGAAACAGTAAATAGATAGAAAGGAGGACATTTTAGATGTCAAGATCAAGCAAGAAAAAACCATTTGTTGAAGAAAAATTATTAAAAAGAGTAGAAGCTATGAACGAAACTGGTAATAAAGAAGTTTTAAAAACATGGTCAAGAGCTTCAACAATATACCCACAAATGGTAGGTCATACAATAGCTGTACATGATGGAAGAAAACACGTTCCAATCTATATAGCAGAAGAAATGATAGGACATAAACTAGGTGAATTTGCTCCAACAAGAACTTATAAAGGTCATGCAGGAGACAAAACAACTAAAAAATAAAAATAACAAACTAAGAAATTAGTTAAGGAGGGAAATAAAGTGCAAGAAACAGCTGTTATAAATGAAGCTAAAGCAACACTTAAATATGCAAGAATATCTTCAAGAAAAGTAAAGATAGTTGCAGACTTAATAAGAAATAAAAATGTTGATGAAGCTCTAGCAATAGTAAAATTTACACCAAAAGCATCATCAGAAATAATAGAAAAATTATTAAAATCAGCAATTGCAAATGCTGAAAACAATCATGATATGAAACATGAAAACTTATATGTTGCTGAAATCTATGCAAACCAAGGTCCAACTCTAAAAAGAATTAGACCAGCTGCAAAAGGTTCAGCAGTAAGAATTAGAAAAAGAACAAGTCATATAACAATAGTTTTAAAAGAAAAGGAGGCATAAACAAGCATGGGACAAAAAGTACATCCAACAGGAGTAAGAGTTGGAATCATCAAAGATTGGAACTCTAAATGGTATGCAGATTCTAGAAATTTTGCAGATTATTTAGTAGAAGACCAAAAAATACGTAAATTTTTAAAGAAAAAATTATACCTTGCTGGAATTTCTAAAATTGAAATAGAAAGAACAGCAAAAGCTGTAAAAGTTAATTTACACACTGCAAAACCAGGAATTGTAATCGGAAAAGGTGGAGCAGGAGTAGAAAGTGTAAAAGAAGAACTTGCTAAATTAATAGGAAAAGATGTTAATTTAAACATCGTAGAAGTTAAAAACATAGATACAGATGCTCAATTAGTAGCTGAAAATATCGCTGGACAATTAGAAAGAAGAGTTTCATTCAGAAGAGCAATGAAACAATGTATGCAAAAATCAATCAAATCAGGTGCATTAGGAATTAAAACTGCTGTATCTGGTAGATTAGGTGGAGCAGACATGGCTAGAACTGAATTCTATAAAGAAGGAAATATTCCACTACAAACTTTAAGAGCTGATATCGATTATGGATTTGCAGAAGCAGATACAACATACGGAAAAATCGGTGTAAAAGTTTGGATATATAAAGGAGAAGTTCTTCCAGAAAGACCAGTGGAAGGAGGAAACAAATAATGCCATTAATGCCAAAAAGAACAAAACATAGAAAAATGCAAAAAGGTAGAATGAGAGGAAAAGCAACAAGAGGAAATAAAGTTACAGATGGAGAATACGGAATACAAGCTGTAACAGGTGCTTTAGTTACAGGAAATCAAATTGAAGCAGCCAGAATTGCTATGACTCGTTATATTAAAAGAGGTGGAAAAGTTTGGATTAAAATATTCCCAGACAAACCAATAACAGCAAAACCAATCGGTACTCGTATGGGTAAAGGTAAAGGTGCTCCTGAATATTGGGTAGCAGTTGTAAAACCAGGAAGAGTAATGTTTGAAATTTCAGGTGTACCAGAAGAAACTGCAAGAGAAGCCTTAAGACTTGCTATGAACAAACTACCTAACAAAACAAAATTTGTAGCAAGAGAAACTGAAAAGGTAGGTGAAAATGATGAAGATAAATAAAATAAGAGAAATGTCTTCACCAGATTTAGAGAAAGAATTAGGTGAACTAAAAACAGAATTATTCAAATTAAAATTTAGTTTAGCTACAAACGGATTAGACAATCCAATGAAAATAAAAGAAGTAAAAAAAGATATAGCTAAAATAAATACTGTATTAACAGAAAGAAAAATAGCTGAAAGCAAAGCATAATAAAAGTTTCGAATTGAAATAACGGTCATCCCTTATTCACAAGGGGAGGGGAAATATCTTATCCCTAAAGAAGTGACCCAGGGGAAAGATATGTCCCCTGACAATCGGTAGAAAGGAGAAATCTAAATGGAAGAAAGAAATCTTCGTAAAGTTATGGTTGGAACAGTAACATCTAACAAAATGGATAAAACAGTTGTAGTAGCTGTTGAAACAAGCGTTAGACACGGAGTTTATGGAAAAACTGTAAAAAGAACATATAAATTAAAAGCACACGATGAAGAAAATGCATGCCAAATAGGCGATAAAGTAAAAGTAATGGAAACAAGACCACTTTCTAAAGATAAAAGATGGAGAGTAGTTGAAGTTGTAGAAAAAGCTATAATTAAATAGAAAGGAGAAACCATAATGATTCAACAACAAACAAGATTAAAAGTAGCAGACAACACAGGAGCAAAAGAAATTATGTGTATCAGATGTATGGGTGGTTCACACAGAAAAACATCAAACATCGGAGACGTAATAGTTGCATCTGTTAAATCAGCAACACCAGGTGGAGTTGTTAAAAAAGGTGATGTTGTTAAAGCTGTTATAGTAAGATCTAAAAAAGGTTTAAGAAGACCAGATGGTTCATATGTAAAATTTGATGAAAACGCAGCAGTTATAATTAAAGAAGACGGAACTCCAAAGGGAACACGTATCTTTGGTCCTGTTGCAAGAGAGCTAAGAGAAAAAGATTATATGAAAATTCTTTCACTTGCTCCAGAAGTATTATAGAAAATTAATTGAAAACATAACAATAAAAAATAGAAAAAGGAGGTAAAGTCTCAATGAGAATAAGAAAAGGAGACAACGTCCAAGTTTTATCAGGAAACGACAAAGGTAAAACAGGAGAAGTTTTAGAAGTTATCCCAGCAACAAATAAAGTTATTGTTAAAGGCGTAAACGTTAGAAAAAAACACGTTAAAGCTAGAAAACAAGGCGAAGAAAGCGGAATAATATCAGTAGAATGTGCTATTCCAGCTGCAAAAGTAAATGTAGTATGCCCTAAATGTGGAAAAACTACAAAAGTTGGATATAGTGTAGAAAAAGAAGAAAAAGTACGTGTTTGTAAAAAATGCGGAGCAAAATTAAAATAAGATAAGAAAGGAGGATTAATACATAATGGAAAAATTAAGAGAACAATATCAAAACGAAGTAATCCCAGCATTAATGAAAAAATTTAATTATAAATCAGTTATGCAAGTTCCAAAACTTGATAAAATAGTTATAAACATAGGTTTAGGAGATTTAAAAGAAAATCCTAAAGCATTAGAAAATGCTATGAATGATTTAAGCATTATAACAGGTCAAAGACCAGTTGTGACTAAAGCTAAAAAATCAATTGCAGCATTTAAATTAAGAGAAGGTGTAAACATTGGATGTAAAGTAACTTTAAGAGCAGATAAAATGTACGATTTTGCTTACAAATTATTCAATGTAGCTCTTCCAAGAGTTAGAGACTTTAGAGGAGTTTCAAAAGATTCTTTTGACGGTAGAGGTAACTACTCTATGGGTATTAAAGAACAATTGATATTCCCAGAAATCGAATATGATAAAGTTGATAAATTAAGAGGTATGGATATTATATTTGTAACAACAGCTAAAACAGACGAAGAGTCTAAAGAGCTATTAACACTTTTAGGTATGCCTTTTAAAAATTAATTAGTCAAAGGAAAGGAGTAAAACTATGGCTAAAACTTCAATGAAAGTAAAACAAGCTAGACCACAAAAATACAAAACTAGAGAATATAATAGATGTAAATTGTGTGGTAGACCACATGCTTATATTAGAAAATATGGTATTTGCCGTGTATGCTTTAGAGAGTTAGCTCATAAGGGTGAGATTCCTGGAGTGAAAAAGGCAAGCTGGTAAAATTTCGACTAAAAGCAGCAATATGCACATTTTCGCTATTTATTTCAAACCTCGATGTACAAACGTACACCTTCGGCTTGTAATATAAATATCAAAAATGCACATCTCACTACTTTTATTCAAATTTAAATAAGTTATAGAAAGAAAAAGGAAAAGGAGGTACGTAATAAATGAACATTACAGATCCAATAGCAGATATGTTAACAAGAATTAGAAATGCAAATAGTTCAAAACATAAAACAGTTGATATCCCAGCTTCTAACATGAAACTAGGTATTGCTGAAATATTATTCAACGAAGGATATATTAAATCTTTTGAAGAAATCAAAGATGATACTCAAGGAATTATCAGAATTACTTTAAAGTATGATGAAAAAGGAACTAGAGTTATCGACGGATTAAAAAGAATTAGTAAACCAGGATTAAGAGTTTATGCATCTAAGGATGAATTACCTAAAGTTCTTAATGGATTAGGTATTGCAATAATCTCTACATCTAAAGGTTTAAAAACAGATAAACAAGCTAGAGAATTAGGCGTAGGTGGAGAAGTATTAGCTTACGTTTGGTAGAAAATGAAAAGGAAAAGGAGGCAAAACCAGATGTCAAGAATAGGAAATAAAGCTATTATTGTACCAGAGGGTGTTGAAGTTAAAATTGACGGTAAACATATTTCTGTAAAAGGACCAAAAGGTACATTAGAAAGAGAAATACATAAAAATATTTCTGTAGAAATGAAAGATAACACAATTGAAGTTTCTAGAGTAAATGACGAACCAGCTAACAGAAGTTTACATGGTTTAACTAGAACTTTAATTAATAATATGATTACAGGTGTAACTCATGAATTTAGTAAAGAACTTCAAATTAATGGAGTTGGTTACAGAGTTGCAAAACAAGGAAATAACTTAAATTTAACATTAGGTTATTCACATCCAGTATTATTTGAAGCACCAGCTGGAATCACTTTTGATGTTCCAAATGCTAATACAATTATAGTTAAAGGTATTGATAAAGAATTAGTTGGGCAAACAGCAGCAGTTATAAGAACTAAAAGACCACCTGAAGTTTATAGAGGTAAAGGTATTAAATATGCTGATGAAGTTATTAGACGTAAAGAAGGTAAAACTGGTAAATAGAGATTACTAAGAAAGGAGTAATAAAAATGGTTAAGAAAACAGATAGAAAAATGGAAAGAACTAGAAGACATGCTAGAGTAAGAACAAAAATATCTGGAACAGCTGAAAGACCAAGATTATGCGTATATAGAAGTAATACAAATCTATATGTACAAATAATTGATGACGTTGCAGAAAAAACATTAGTTGCAGCTTCAACATTAGATAAAGAAATTAAAACAAAATATGCTAATAAAGAAGCAGCAAAAGAATTAGGAACATTAATTGCTAAAAAGGCAGCAGATAAAAAAATTACAACTGTAGTATTCGACCGTGGTGGATATATCTATCATGGAGTTGTTAAAGAATTAGCAGAAGCTGCAAGAGAAGGCGGTTTAGTATTCTAATTTAATATATAATAATAATTAAAGGGAATCACATATTCACAAGGGTAGGGGACATATCTTGTCCCAAAAGGAATACCTAAGAAAAAGATGTGTCCCCTGACAGATAAGAAAAGGAGGAAAAACAAAAACTCATGGAAGAAAGAAATGAATTAAAAGAAAAAGTTGTTGCTATCAACAGAGTTGCAAAAGTTGTTAAAGGTGGTAGAACTTTTAGATTTAGTGCAGTAGTAGTTGTTGGAGACGAAAACGGTCATGTTGGAGTTGGAAATGGTAAAGCAGCTGAAGTTCCAGATGCTATCAGAAAAGCAATCCAAGAAGCTAAAAAGAATTTAGTAGAAGTACCAATTGTTGAAACAACAGTACCACACGAATTTGTTGGAACTTTTGGTAGTGCAAAAGTTATGTTAAAACCAGCTGCTATCGGTACTGGAGTTATCGCTGGAGGAAGCGTTAGACCAGTATTAGAGCTTGCAGGATATAAAAACATCAGAACAAAAGTTATTGGAACAAACAATCCAAGAAACGTTGTTTATGCTACAATTGAAGGATTAAAATCAATGCAAACACTTGAAAGCGTAGCTAAAAAAAGAGGTAAAAAAGTAGAAGAGATTTTATAAGAAAATACAAATAAAAGAAGAGGAGGTGCAAGCTCAAATGAAATTAGACGATTTAAAACCAACTGCAAAAAAAGTAAAAAGAAATAGAGTAGGTCGTGGAATGGCTTCTGGAAATGGAAAAACATCTGGAAGAGGTCATAAAGGACAAAAAGCAAGAAGTGGTGGTGGAGTAAGAAGAGGCTTCGAAGGAGGTCAAACACCATTATATAGAAGATTACCAAAAAGAGGATTTACAAATATTCATGCTAATACTTACACAGAAGTAACATTCAAAATGTTAAACCAATCAAAAGCAACAGATGTTACAGCTGAAAGTTTATTAGAAGAAGGAATTATAGGAAAAATCAATGATGGTATCGTTGTATTAGCAACAGGAAAATTAGAGAAAAAATTAAATGTTAAAGCTACAAGATTTACAGCGAAAGCAAAAGAAGAAATCGAAGCTTTAGGCGGAAAGGCAGAGGTGATTTAATTGTTTAAAACAATAAAAAACGCGTTAAAGACACCTGATGTAAGAAAAAGATTATTATATACATTGTTATTAATAGTAATATTTAGATTAGGATGCTATATAACAGTACCAGGAGTAAATAGTGTAGCATTAAACGAAGCTATGGGAGGAACAAACGGAATTGCAGGATTAATAGACATGATTTCAGGAGGAGCGTTCTCAAGATTTTCTGTTTTTGCAATGACAATCAGCCCATACATAACAGCTTCAATTGTTATTCAATTATTAGCAATGATAATTCCATCTTTAGAAAAATTAACAAAAGAAGGTGGAGAAGAAGGAAGAAAGAAGATAAATAGATATACAAAATTCTTAACAATAATACTTGCTGTTGTAGAAGGTATAGGTATTTATCTATCATACAAATCTACAGGAATATTTGTAGACAACACATTCTTAACAGGGCTACTAGTAGTAACAGGACTTGTAGCAGGTACATCAGTACTAATGTGGTTAGGTGAAGAAATCACAAATAAGGGAATTGGTAATGGAATATCATTATTAATTTTCATAGGAATTATATCTAGATTACCAAGCGGAGTAGTAACAGTTTGGAATCTAATAATGACAAGCACAGGATTTAGCACAACAGGATTATTAACTGCAATTGGAGTTATAATTGGAGCAATCATCTTAGTTGCTGGAGTTGTATTCGTACAACAAGCAGAAAGAAGAGTTCCAGTACAATACTCTAAAAAAGTAGTAGGAAGAAAAATGGTTGGTGCACAAAGCACACACATTCCATTAAAACTTGCTATGGCAGGAGTAATGCCAGTAATCTTTGCAAGCAGCTTTATGACATTCCCAGCTATGATTATACAAATATTTGTACAAGATATAGCAAATCAAACAGGATTTTTAGCAGGGCTATATAAATTCTCAATCGCTACATCAACATCAAGTGTAGGATGGGGATACTCTTTAGCAAATGCACTTGTTTATTTACTATTAATCGTAGCATTTACATTTTTCTATACTTATGCAACATTCAACCCAGCAGAAGTATCAAACAATATTAAGAAAAATGGTGGATTTATTCCAGGAATTAGAGCTGGAAAACCAACAACAGAATATTTATCATCAATCATATCAAAATTAACATGGTTTGGTGGACTATTCTTAGCAGTAATTGCTATACTTCCAATGTTATTAAGATTTACAAATCTAAACATAGCATTTGGTGGTACATCAATACTAATCGTTGTAGGAGTTGCATTAGAAACTGTTCAACAATTAGAATCTCAATTAGCAATGAGACACTATAAAGGATTCTTAGAATAAAATAAAGAATTGCCAGAAGGGACGGACCTTCTTGGCAATTTTTTATTTTCCTGCCACTGGGGACGGACCTTTTTGGCAATTTTTTGCCACTGGGGACAGTCCTTTTTGGCATGCTGCGCTCTCGCGAGATTTCTGACTTGCTGGCCGGGAGCTTTGGTCTGCCATATATATGTGTACATTTTCATGTAGCTTGCTTGAACGGAGTGAAATTTAGAATTTGTAAGCTTATATAAAAAGTAATGTTCGCGGGCAAATTCTTATTTTTATTTTTCATAAATTCTTCGGTTCCTTACATAAGAAAAGAAATTCTAAAATCTTTTTGTGGCACCCTTCCACAGCAAGTGTGAACTCTTTCCACAAAAAGGTTAAAGAATTTCTAAACTTATTTCAGTCACATTCATCATTTATTCAAAACATAAAATAAGAATTTGAGCCTGAGTGAAAAATCCGTTTTATATAAGCATACAAATTATTATTGAACACAGTGAACAAAAGCTACATGAAAATGTACACATATATATGGCAGACCAAAGCTCCCGGCTAGCAAGTCAGAAATCACGCGAGAGCGAAGCGTGCCAAAAAGGACCGTCCCCAGTGGCAGGATTTTTACGTTTTATTCTATTGAAAAAAGTCAAATTTTATGATAGTATATTAAGCAAATAAAACAAAAAAGGGGATGTATAGAAAAATGAATCTACAAGAAGCAAGCAAAGAATTAAATATTGATTATAATACGGCGTTAGCTAGATTTGGCGGTTCAGAAGCACTATATCAACGCTTTCTAAAAAAATTTTTACAAGAAAATACTTACAACGAATTAGAGCAAGCGTGGGAAAACGGCAATTATGAGGAAATTGAGAAAAAAGCGCATACACTAAAAGGAGTAGCAGGCAATTTAAGCCTAGAAAATTTATTTTCTATAAGTAATGAACTTGTGCAAGCAATAAGAAACGAGCAATATGAAAATACACAAGAAATCTATCAAAGATTGCAAGAAGAATATAAATACACTATAACAGTAATTACAAATATGGATTAATGAAAGGGTGAAATGAATGCAAAAAATAAGAAAAGAAATAGATAGAAAAAATCACAAATTTTTAATAACTGCTTTTTTATTAGTTGGATTTATAATAGGTGCAGTTCTTTTAATAACTGCAAGTGGACAATTTACAAATAGTTTAGAAGATATGGGGGGAGAAATACCACAAAAAATAAAATCAACACAAGAAACATATCTTAGAAAAAATGAAGCACTACTAAAAACGGTGGCAGTAAAGATACAAGAATTAAAAGAGGAAAATAGAAGAGGTATAAGTGAAAACCAATTAGAAAAAGTTATTAACAATTATGGGAAAATATTACAATTAGACAATGCAAAAATATATGCAGTAATAGATAATAAATATTATACTGTTGGCAACGAAGAAGGAGAACAAGATTATACAAAAACAGAATGGTATCAAAAAGTTAAAGAAACAAATAATGGAGAAATAATATATACAAATGCACGTTATTCTAATGATACAAAAGAGCCAATAGTAACAGCAGCTATGAAAATAAAAGATTCAGATGATATATTAGCAATTAACATTTTTCCAGAAAAAATAGCTACATGGTCAGATATAGAAATATTCCCTAAAGGAACAAGTTATTATATAACAGATGCAGCAGGAAATATAATACACCAGGGTGATAGCGAGCAAAATACAAAAACAGATGAAGAAGAAAAACACATAGACGAAATATATTCGAAATTAAAAATTAAAGAAGAAGAAGTTGTTAATTTATCTTCAAAAGACGAGCATATAAGCCCAAAAGAGGGATTATATACAATAGAAACATACAATGGGTGGAGAATTCTTGTTAAAACATCATATGGAGATATGCTAAACAGCACAAGAGTTATATTGATTGCTTATTATAGCACAACAGTATTATTCTCAATTTTAATATTATATTTGGCATTTTCAGAAAGAAGAGCAGAAAAAGGAAAATCATTATATTCAAGAATAACAAATGTGCTAAGTGACTCATATTATGCACTTTACTTGGTAGATTTTGAAAAAGAAGAATACACAATATTAAAAGGTTCAGAATATATACAATCTATACCACAAACAGGAGATTACAACTCATTTGTTGAATTTACTCAAAACATAATGGAAAAAGAAGCTTATGAAGAATTTAAAGAAACATTCTCAATAGAAAACATACGTAGATTAGTAAGAAATAACGTAAAAAGCTTTGGTGGAGATTTCAGAAGAGCTTTCAACAGTGAATTTAAATGGGTAAATGTTAGAATGCTATATAGCAAAGAATATGTAAGAAAAAATAGAACAGAAGTTATATTTGCATTCCAAGATGCAGATGCTAGAAAAGAAAAGGAATTAGAAGAAAAAGAAGTTTTACGAGAATCACTGGCAGCAATGAGGTCAGCTACACAAACAAAAAATAGATTTTTCTCAAATATGTCTCATGATATGAGAACACCATTAAATGCAATTATAAACTTCTCTAATATGGCAATATCAAAACCTGACGACAAAGAAAGAGTAATGGACTATTTAAGAAAAATAAATATATCAAGTTCGCAATTATTAGAACTTATAAACAACATATTAGAAGTATCTAGAATTGAAGAAAATATGCCATTAATCACAAAAACTCAAATTAACCTTGCAAAATCATTAGAAGACACACTTATGGTATTTAAAGAGCAAGCATTTATACAACAAAAGAACTTTGAAATTGAATGTAATATAAAGAATGATTATGTTCTAAGCGACTGGGGAAAAATAAGACAAATTATAAACAATATAGTATCAAATGCTTTAAAATATACGAGAAAAGGTGGAAATGTACGTGTTGAAATAAATGAAATTGAGGGTAAATTTGTTTCTAAATATACATTTAGAATAATAGATGACGGAATTGGAATGAGCAAAGAATTTTTGAAAAAAATATATGTACCATTTGAAAGAGAAACTAGATTCCATTCAGAAGAAATGAATGGAACAGGTTTAGGAATGGTAATTGTACAAAACAATGTGCAAACATTAAATGGACAAATAGAAATCAACAGTGAACCAGGAAAAGGTAGTGAAATATACGTTGTGCTACCATTAGAAACAATAAAAGAAGTAGAAGAAGAAAATAAAGAAGAAAGCAAAGAATATTTACAAGAATTAGAAGGAAAAAGGATTTTACTTGTAGAAGATAACGAATTAAATATGGAAATTGCAACAGAAATACTTGAAATGCAAGGAGTAAAAATAACAAAAGCATTTGACGGAAAACAAGCAGTAGACATTTTCAGAAATAGTGTAGAGGGATATTTTGATGCAATATTAATGGATGTACAAATGCCTGTTATGGACGGATATGAAGCTACATCATGCATTAGAAAATTACCAAGAAGAGACGCAAAAAGTATAGTAATATTAGCAGTTACAGCAAATGCATTTGCAGATGATATAATTCAAGCAGAAAAAGCTGGAATGAACGAACATATATCAAAACCAATAGACTTCAAAGAATTACAAAAAGCATTAACAAAGTTTATGAAGAAAGGATAGCCATATGGAAAAAAAACATGAACTAAAAAGATATAATATAAAGCCTATCAGAGAACTTACACAAGCTGAAATAGAGCAAATTGCAACAGAAGTTATAAAAAAGATAGAAACAATAATGGTTGATTTTGACGGAAACTATATGTATGAACATATTGTAAAATCAAAAATGTATTTAGCAAAAATACCAGAACAATATACAAATGTTAATTATATAGTTTCTACAAACTCAATTTATATTAGAGACGAAGAAAACATAAAAGAAATAGATGAAATAATGTTCCATGAAATAATTCACTATATACAATGCAACCAAGAAAACAATATAGGGGCAATGCCAGAACAAATGGGACTATGCAAATTACATGGATATATAATAACTGGTCTTGCCATAAACGAGGTTGCTATACAATTAATAATTTCTCTTGTCTTTAATAATAAACAAGAAAACACGAATTATTTTGGAATAAAAGTAAAAGCAATTCAAAATAAATCTTTCCCAATCTTGTGTGCATTATTACAGCAAATAACATATGTACTAGGTTACAAAGAACTATTGACAAGTATATTAGAAAATACAGATGATTTTAAAGAAGCTTTTGAAAAATTTGCAGGAAAGAAATCATATGATTTTTTAAGAAATTCATTTGATAAAATGATGAATGCAAGAGATAAAATTGCTAGTGATAGAAGAGATTTAAAAAGAGCGAAAAATATAAAAAATAGAAGAATGATAGAAAGAAGAATAAAAATATATACTCGGAGAAATTCAAAATCACTTTTTAGCAGTACAAAAATTATGTTATACAGAATATTTTAAAGCGCTGTTTAAAAAAGTAAAAAGTAAGGAAGAACTTAAAGCTTTAAAAGAAGAAATTACTAGATATGGTAGTCATATAGGGCAAGTGGGCGAAAAAAATGAATTTGTAATTTATACTCAAAAACAAATTCAAAAACTAGATAAAAAATTTAAATAAATATATTTAGTATTGTCAACACAGCCCCAGCAAAGATAGATTTAAAACTAACTGTTAAGCTTTTGTTGAATATTTTATATGTTGTTTGGATTTGATATTCTTTTCTGATTGTTAATGCTAAACAATTATTTTGAAAAAGAGCTTGATTTGTTTCATCTTCATATACTAATGACATATTTATACCTCCATCTATTTTTGCTTTACAATAATAATTATAACATATAATGATATAAACTGTAAATATGTGATTGACAAAACAGTTCAAATGAGCTAAAATATAAATGTTAAAAAAAGGAATTAAGCCTCTAACAAAATTAGGGGCAAAATTTTTTGACAAGGAGGATATAAAAAATATGAATATTATCATGTTAGGTGCACCAGGAACAGGAAAGGGGACAATTGCGAGTATTTTAGAAAAAGAACTAAAAATACCACAAGTATCAACAGGAGACATCTTTAGAAAACATATAAAAGAAGGAACAGAGTTAGGAAAACTAGCAGAGAGCTATATATCAAAAGGCGCACTAGTTCCAGATGATGTAACAATAGGTTTAGTAGAAAACAGACTAGAAGAAAAAGATGTACAAAACGGAATTATACTAGATGGTTTCCCAAGAACAGTAAAACAAGCCGAAGAATTAGATAAAATGTTAGAAGCGGAAAATAAAAAAGTAGATATAGTAATAAATTTAACAACACCAGAAGAAGAAATAATAGAAAGAATAGTAAATAGAAGAGTATGTTCAAACCAAGAATGTAAAACAATTTTCAATTTACAACTAAATCCACCAAAACAAGAAGGTATATGTGACAAATGTGGTTCAGAACTAATACAAAGAAAAGACGATACAGTAGAAACTGTAAAATCAAGACTAAATAGTTACTTTGAACAAACAAGCCCACTAGTGGAATACTACGAAAAACAAGGGAAATTATACTCAGCAGTAGTTAGTAAAAGTATCAATAAATTAGGAAAAGACGTAGCAGAAGACGTAGTTAAATATATAGAAGAAAATTTTTAAATTAGAAAGAAGGCGTTAAAAATGGTAACAATCAAATCAAAAAAAGAAATAGAACTAATGAGAGAAGCATGTAGAGTTGTAGCCGTTTTATACGACAAATTAGAAAAAGAAATAAAACCAGGAATGTCAACATGGGAATTAGACCAAATAGCAGAAAAAATTATAAGAGCAGAAGGTGCAATTCCAGCAGAAAAAGGATATGACATTGGAATAAAAGGAATACCACCATATCCAGCATCAATATGTGTATCAATAAATGATGAAGTTATACACGGAGTTCCGTCAAAAAATAAAATTATAAAAGACGGAGATATAGTAAGTATAGATACTGTAGCTTTAAAAAATGGCTTTAATGGAGATGCAGCAAGAACATTCATGATAGGAAATGTATCAAAAGAAGCTAGAAGATTAGTAGAAGTAACAAAACAAGCCTTTTATGAAGGAATAAAATATGCAAAACCTGGATATAGAATTGGTGACGTATGTCATGCAATTGGTGAATATGTTCATTCACAAGGATATTCAGTAGTAAGAGAATTCCAAGGACATGGAATTGGTAGAGAAATGCACGAAGACCCAGGAATTCCAAACTACGGAAAAGCAGGAAAAGGAATTAGGTTAGAACCTGGTATGACCCTTGCAATAGAGCCAATGGTTATACAGGGAAAGCCTAATATTCTAGAGCTTGACGACGGTTGGACAATCGTTACAGAAGACGGTTCTTTAGCAGCTCATTATGAAAATACAATTTTAATTACAGAAAAAGAGCCAGAAGTGTTGACAATCCTTAAATGATGATGTATAATATAGTAGTTATTATGTGTAATTGCCAAATTTTACATAATGACTACTAAAAAACTCTTAATAGGAGGGGAAAAAATTGGCAAAAGAAGATGTTATAGAAGTAGAAGGCACAGTAGTAGAAGCCTTACCAAACACAAACTTCAAGGTAGAACTTGAAAATGGACATCAAATATTAGCTCATATATCAGGTAAATTAAGAATGAACTATATTAAAATCTTACCTGGGGACAAGGTAAAAGTAGAACTTTCACCATATGACTTAACAAGAGGAAGAATTACATGGAGAGCTAAATAAACAAATGAAGTAAAAAATTAACCCAAAAATATATTAACAAAGCAAACCAAGGAGGTGCTAGGTAATGAAAGTAAGACCATCAGTAAAACCAATATGCGATAAATGCAAAGTAATAAAAAGAAAAGGTGTAATTAGAGTTATATGCGAAAACCCTAAACACAAACAAAGACAAGGTTAATTCCTTAAACAAGTTAACAACACAAATTAGGTAGCGGCTGTGAACCCTGAAAGATATTTTAGGGGTTACATATCAAATTTGTGTTTATATATATGTTTTGAAGAATTCTAAAGAGGCTAGAGTAAACGCTAGTGCATTTCACCTTTAGAAAGCTAAAAACAACCAATAATTAAAAAACAAAAAATATTTTGGAGGTGCAAAAAAATATGGCTCGTATAGCAGGAGTAGACTTACCTAAAGAAAAAAGAGTAGAAATAGGACTTACATACATTTATGGAATAGGTGTATCAAGCTCTAGAAAAATTCTTGAAAAAGCTGGAGTAAATCCAGATACTAGAATAAAAGACTTAACAGATGATCAAGTAAACGATATAAGAAAAGTAATTGACGAAGCTTATACTGTTGAAGGTGATTTAAGAAGAGAAGTAGCTTTAAACATTAAAAGACTTACAGAAATCGGATGCTACAGAGGTTTAAGACATAGAAGAGGATTACCAGTTAGAGGTCAAAGAACTAAAACTAATGCTAGAACTAGAAAAGGTCCTAGAAAGTTAGTTAGTAAGAGTAAAAAATAGATAAAATCGAGGAGGAAGATGCAAAATGGCTAAAAACGTAACAACAAAAAAAGTAGCTAGAAGAAACAGAAAAAACATCGAAAAAGGTGCAGCTCATATTCATTCTAGTTTTAATAATACAATAGTTACAATCACAGATACACAAGGAAATGCAATAGCATGGGGAAGTGCTGGAGAACTAGGATACAAAGGTTCAAGAAAAAGCACACCATTTGCTGCAGGTCAAGTTGCAGAAACAGCTGCAAAAGCTGCAATGGAACATGGTTTAAAATCAGTTGAAGTATTTGTTAAAGGACCAGGAGCTGGTAGAGAAGCTGCAATCAGAGCACTTCAAACAGCAGGTTTAGAAATAAGTGCAATAAAAGACGTAACACCAATACCACACAACGGATGTAGACCACCAAAAAGAAGAAGAGTGTAAAATAAACGAAATATAAACGGGATAAAAGAAGAAATCCCACTGTCAAAGGAAAGGAGTAAAAAAATGGCAAGATATAAAGACGAACAATGTCGTAGATGCCGTAGAGAAGGACAAAAATTGTTCTTAAAAGGTGAAAGATGTTATTCTGACAAATGTAGTATCTCAAGAAGAAACTACGCACCAGGACAACATGGACAAAAAAGAGCAAAACTTTCTGAATACGGAACTCAATTAAGAGAAAAACAAAAAACAAAAGCATATTATGGAGTTGGAGAAAAACAATTTAGAAAATACTTTGAAATGGCTTCTAATAAAAAAGGAGTAACAGGTGAAAACTTATTACAAATATTAGAAAGCAGATTAGATAACGTAGTTTACAGATTAGGATTTGGAACATCAAGAGCACAAGCAAGACAATTTGTAAATCACGCACAATTCGAAGTAAACGGAAAAAGAGTAGATATACCATCTTACCTAGTAAAAGCAGGAGATGTAATCACAGTTAGAGAAAGCAAAAAAGACAACGCTACTATAAAAATCAATGTAGAAGAATCAGCAAAAAGACCAGTACCTGCTTGGCTTGAAAAAGACAGCGAAAAATTAAGTGGTAAAGTAATTAGATTAGCGTCTAGAGAAGATGTTGATATTCCAATTGAAGAACATTTAATAGTAGAGCTTTACTCAAAATAATAATTATAAGTAATATAAAAAGGTTAATTAAAACTTTTAGAATTTACTTTAAGAAAAACCTAAATAGTTTAAAAAGTTTGAGAGCAGTTCTCAAATATTAGGAGGTAAAAATGATAGAATTTGAAAAGCCAAATATTGAATGTCTAGAGGTTAACGATGCAAAGAACTATGCAAAATTTGTATGTGAACCATTAGAAAGAGGTTATGGAGTAACAATAGGAAATTCTTTAAGAAGAATTTTACTTTCATCACTTCCTGGATGTAGTATAACAAGTGTAAAAATTGATGGGGTATTACATGAATTTTCAGGAATATCAAATGTAGTAGAAGATGTACCAGAAATAATTGTAAACCTAAAAAATGTAAGATTAAAATTTGATGAAGTAGAAGAAAAAACACTAAGAATAGACTTCAAAGGAGAAGGAGAAGTTACAGCTGGTGACATCATATCAGACGGAACAGTTGAAATACTAAATCCTGACTTACATATAGCTACAGTTTCTGAAGGTGGAAGCCTAAAAATGGAAATGACAGCTGACAGAGGAAGAGGATACAACTCTGCCGAAAAAAATAAAAAACCAAATCAAGACATATCAGTACTTCCAATAGATTCAATCTATACACCTGTTAAAAAAGTAAACTACCAAGTAGAAAATACAAGAGTTGGACAAATGGTAGACTATGACAAACTAACAATAGAAGTTTGGACAGACGGAAGCATAAAAGCACACGAAGCATTAAGCTTAGCTGCGAAAGTAATGACAGGACATTTAGAATTATTTATAGACCTATCAGAAGCTGCGAAAAATACACAAGTAATGATAGAAAAAGAAGAATCTAAAAAAGAAAAAGTACTAGAAATGTCAATAGAAGAATTAGAATTATCTGTAAGATCATTCAACTGTCTAAAAAGAGCAGGAATTGCTACAGTTGAAGACCTAACAAATAAATCTGAAGCAGAAATGATGAAAGTAAGAAATTTAGGTAAAAAATCATTTGATGAAGTAACAGCAAAATTACGTTCATTAGGACTAAATTTTGCAGACGAAGACGAATAAAAAAGAATAGGAAGGTGAAAAAATTGGCAACAAATAGAAAATTAGGTAGACCAACAGATATAAGAATGGCAATGCTTAAAACTTTAACAACAGACCTTATCATGCATGGAAAAGTTGAAACAACACTTGCAAGAGCAAAAGAAGTAAAAGCAATGGCAGATAGTTTAATATCACTTGCAATAAAAGAAAAAGATAACTTCGAAATGGTAGACGTTAAAGTAGTAAAAGCAAAATTAGATGCAAAAGGTAACAAAGAAACAGAATTAGTAAAAAGCAAAAACGGTAAAGAATACCTAAAAGTAGTAAAAGAAGAAACTACTGAAAAAAGACAAAAAGATATGCCATCTAGATTAAATGCTAGAAGAAAAATGATGAAAACATTAAACAAAGTTAAAGATGTAGACTTAACATCAAAATTATTTAACGAAATAGCTCCAAAATATGCTGGTAAAAACGTAGGTGGATACACACGTATAATCAAAGCTGGACCAAGAAGAGGAGACGGAGCAGAAGTTGCAATATTACAATTAATATAATGTAAATAAAAAATGAACTGTTATAAAAATAGCAGTTTATTTTTTGAACTTAAAAAAGTATTGTAGAAATTTGTCGAAATTTGCGATGAAAAGTTGAAGAAAATTGGATAAAAATATTGAAAAAGTATATAAAATCTGATAAAATGAATATAATAAAAATAGATATTAATATCTATTTACAGTGAAATCAGGTGAACCCTACCAATAAGTGGGAGCTGTAAAATCGATGGTAAAGATTTAGTTCTTTACCATTTTTTTATATAGGAGGAAAGGATGAAATTATATTCGATATCAGATGATTACATAAAATATTTAAGAAAATATGATAAAAGAGTATACGATAACAAGGAAGATATTAGAAAAGTGACAAGAAAATATTTAGGAATAGTAATAAAAGTTAACAAATTTAATTATTATGTTCCAATGTCATCACCTAAAAATACAGACTATGAAGGTGACAAAATTAGAAAATCTATAATTCCAATAATAAGAATTATATCACAAGAAGAGAGTGATGAAGTTCCTACATTAAAGGGAACGTTAAGAATTAGTAATATGATACCAGTTCCTGAAACCGAACTTGTATTATATGAACCTAAACTTGAAACAAATAAAAATTATAAGATATTAGTAGAGAAAGAATTAGAGTTTATAAACAAGAATAAAAATATGATTAAAAAATATGCTCAAATTATATATAATCAAAAAATTAATAATTACAATGTATCATATATAAGCAATGTAGTAAATTTCAAATTATTAGAACAAAAATGCTTAGAGTATGAAGAAAAATATTTAAAATCAAATGAAAATTTTTAAAAGAACATAGTAAAATTGAATTTGCAAGTGAAAATATGTAATTCTAATATTTAATTCAAAATTAAATCATAAAACTTAAAAACCAATATAATGAAAAAGGAAAAAGTGTCACAAATAAAAAATAAACATATAATAAAACCATAGGAGGCTAGAGAAATGGAATTTATACTAAATACCATATTTTGGACATTAGCTTTTTATGGTTTATTTGAAATCGTAAAAAACATTATATACATAAGCACATACACAAACTTCAAATCAGACGGAATATACTTAATAATAGCGACAAAAAATCAAGAAGACAAGATAGAAGGATTTTTACGTTCAACACTATTTAAATTACTATATGGAAGAGAAGAATATTTAAAAAATGTAATAGTAGCCGATTTGAAATCAACAGACAATACAAAAGAAATTGCAAAGAAATTATCAGAAGAGTATGAATGTCTGAAAGTACTAAGCTGGAAAGAATGCAAAGAGATAATGGATAGTGTGGACGAAACGTAAAGGTCCACCGATAGACAAAATTAAAAAAATGTTATAAAAAGTATGAGATACCTGTTGACGTAATTCTACATTTTCTCATAAAATTAAACAAAAGAAGAAAGAAGGGAGACGTTTTTTATGCAAAAGATAAATAAAAAACAAGAAAGAAAAAATTCAGGAATTACGCTAATAGCACTAGTCATAACAATCATAGTACTATTAATACTTGCAGGAGTAGCAATATCAACATTAACAGGAGACAATGGAATATTAACAAAAACAGCACATTCAACAGAAGAACAGTCACACGCAATGATAAAAGAGGCTATGACTTTAGAATGGAATACATATCAAATTGAAATAAACACAGCAAATCAAAACTCTGATATAAGAGACATATCAAAGCTAGCAAGTAGAGCCACTATAAAAGTAGCTAGTATAGACGGAAAAGAAACAGAGTCATTTTGGGATTATTTATTAAATAAAGGTATTATTAATGATTCAGGAAAGATTAATGTACAAGAATTAACAGGAAATAAAACAAAATTGGGAAATGGAATAGATAAGACGGATGTATATATATTAGAGTATGAAGACAATAAATATCTAGTAAATTATTATGGGAATACAACAGAAGAAACAAGTGAAATTTGGAATATTGGTACCACTGATGAAGAACCAATAATTCCCTTAAATGATCCCACTATATTTACTTATACACCTAATCGGAGAAAATACAATAGCTATAACTGGAATTGTAGATGCTTACAGAGAAGATCTTTATAAGGAAGTATTTGAAGAAGAATGCTATCACGATATTAATTATAATAGTAAAAAAATTGAGAATATTATTATTCCGAAAGAAATTGATGGGTATAAAGTTACAGAAATAGGAAATAGAGCTTTTCATAAGTATACGAAGTTGATTACTATTAAAATTCCAAACAGTGTAACGAACATCGGTGCAGAAGCGTTTAGTTGGTGTGGTAGCTTGACTAATATAACAATTCCAAATAGTGTAACGAACATCGGTGCAGAAGCGTTTAGTTTGTGTTATAGCTTGACTAATATAACAATTCCAAATAGTGTAACGAACATTGGTAAAGAGGCGTTTTATGGTTGTAGTAACTTAACTAATATAACAATACCAAATAGTGTAACGAACATCGGTGCAGGAACGTTTACCTACTGTTCCAGATTGACTAATATAACAATTCAAAAAGGAAGTCCATTAAATGAAAGTTCTGCAAACTATCCATGGGGAAGCTCAGCTAGCGAAATAATATTTGAACAATAACAAACAGTAAATAAGGAAAAGAATGAAAGAAAAAATATTAACAACACTAATAATAGTAAACTTAATAATATCAGGGATACTAATAGGAGCATCAACAGAACAAACACACAAACCAATAATAATAGCAACAGCAATAATATTTGTATTATATATAACAATATCAAAAAAAGAACTAAAAATAATAAGAAGCCCAATAGACATATTTGTAATTTTGTTAGGTATAAGTACAATAATTCCGTTAGTATTCAATACAGCAGTAAGTATAACAAATGAAATTAATTATATATTTAAATACATATCAGTAATAATGATATACATTTGCGTTAGAGAACATAGCATTAATTATCCAAACACAAAAAAGCACATAATAAATACAATAGTCAGTCTATCCCTATTTTTAATAATATTAGGGATAGACAATATGACTTCAAAAATTTTTACTAACATACTAGAGATAATAAATATAAAAATAAAAGAAATAGAGCCAAATAGATTAAGTTCTATTTTTTGTTATGCAAATGCATTAGCTATTGTAATAGGAATATCAATAATATTAAACAATGCGAATTATATAGAGGAACAAAATAGAAATAAAAAGAGTTTATATGGTGTAATTACAACATTCCTAATGAGTGGACTGGTCTTAACATATTCAAGATTAGCTATATTAATTATTGGAATAATTTCAATTATAAATATAATCGTATTAAAAGATAAACAAAGAAGACTAGATTTAATAAAAATATTTACAATTTCAATAACCAGTGATATATACAATTCAATATTTTTCACATTAATAAGTAATAATAGGTACATATTATTTTGGATAACCACTGTAATATTTAACCTTATAAATTTTGTAATCATATATTATTCAATAGGAGTTGAAAAAAAGCTAGAAAATGTAAAGATTAGTAAATTAATAATATTTATGCTAATAGCTTTATTAATAGTGATAATTTTTGCAATAAATATAACTGGAAACTTAGACTTGTTTAAAAATGGAAGAGAAGAATATGAGATACAATTAAACAATATAAAGGCGCAAAAGGAATATAATATGCAATTTCAATTTGAAAATATTGAAATTAATAGCGAGATAAAAAATTTGAAAATACAAGTAATAGAAATGAACAAATATGATGATGAAATAGAAGTTACAGATATTTCAGAACAAGAATTTATAGAAAATAAAAAAATAAAAATAATAACACAAGATAGCACAGATAAAATAAAAATTATGTTTAGCAAAATCAATCCACAATGCAAAATTATTATAAATAAGTTAAATGTTGATAATAGAAATATAGTATTAGACTATAAATTAATACCAGATAAAATAGAACATAGAATACAAAATACATTTTTGACACAAAAAGGAGCATCTGAAAGAATAGTGTTTATAGAAGATGGATTAAAAATGTTGCAAAGCAATTTGTTATTTGGAAAAGGTGCAAATGCTTGGAAATACGAACAATACAACTATCAACAATACTATTATTCAACTAATCAAATGCATTCCTATATTTTAGAAGTAGGAATTGAATATGGAATTACAGCAATCATATCTTTATTTGCAATAATAGTAATTATAATATACAAATTTATAAAAGATAAAAATAAATTGAGTCCAATGAAAATAAGTATTTTTATTAGTATATTAATGTTATTTATACACAGTTCAATAGATTTTGAAATGGCGTACTTGTATGTATTACAGTTATTTTTTATATTAATAGCATTGTTCATTTCATTTGAAAGTTCACAGTGCAAAAATAACCAAGGAAAAAAAGCAATAATTATAAAAGTAGTAATTTCAATAATAATATTAATATCAACAACATTGTATATAACACTAGAAAAACAATATAATTCACAATTAAGAATAGATAAAATAAAAACGTTAACAAAAGAACTATATAAAGAAAAAGTAAATAAAGATAAATTAGAAAACGAAATAATAAAAAATTACCAAGAATACTTTAAACTAGAAAGGCATACCACTATATATGCAGATATGTATTACAATTATGCGCATGTAGTACAAAGAAATTTAACAGAACAAAGCATAGAACAAACAGTAGAAGAACTTAACAAATTATATGATATCATAAAAGATATAAAACCAACATATCAAGCAGAATTAATAACAGAAAAATATAGAGAAAGTAAACTAATAGCAGATAAAATAAAATATTCAAAAATAAAAAATGAAGAACTAACAAGAATTCAATATAAATATTACAAACTAGTGATTGACGAATATGAAAAAGTAAGAAAAATCATAAATGAAGATTATTTACTATGTAGGCTTTCAAAAGAAGATAGTCAAGAGTATGTAGAAAAATTAGATAATATGTACAATGGAGCATTAGAAGAAATAGAAAATATAAAGGAAAAAGAATGAATTTAGAAGTACTAATATCAACAATGAATTTAAAAGATGAAAATGAAAATCTTAAACTTATAAAAAGAATGAACATAAAAACAAAATCATTAACAATAAATCAAATAACAAATAAAGAAATTCAGAACTTTGAAAAAAGAGAAGGACAAAACGAAGTAATTTCTAAAAAGGAAAAAGGGCTAAGTAAAAGTAGAAATTTAGCAGTACAAGAAGCAAAAGCAGAAATATGTATATTTGCAGATAACGACATAGTATATGAGAATAATTATGAAAAAATAATAAAAGAAGCATATAATAAGTACAAAGATACAGATATAATATGTTTTTGGATAGAAAGTAATAATAGCACAAGAAAAATAAAAAAGATGTGCACATCAAAAATAGGAAAACTTAGAGTGATGAGGATATGTTCGTTGCAAATTACATTTAAAAGAAAAAGAATAATTGAGAATAATATAAAATTTGATGAAAATTTTGGAGCAGGAACTCATTACGACAGAGGAGAAGAAACAATATTTTTAAAAGAATGTATTGATAAAGGTTTAAAAATAAGATTTGTAAATAAGAAAATAGCTAATGTAAACCAACAACAAAGTGTATGGTTTAATGGATATAATAAAACATTTTTTAAAAAGCAAGGTGCAGTATTTTATAGAATATCAAACAGATTTTATAAATTACTAATTTTTCAATATGCCATTAGAAAATATAAATTATATAGAAAAAAGGTAAAAATGATAGATACTATAAAATATATGAATATAGGTGTAAAAGAATATGGAAAAAGACTTAATAAGTATAATAATACCAGTATATAATGCGGAAAAATTTATTACAGAGACTATACAAACGATACAAGAACAAACTTATACAAATTGGGAAGCAATATTTGTAGATGATAAATCAACAGATAACAGCAAAAAAATAATAAAGCAAAACTTGCAAAAAAATATGAAACTAATAGAATTATCTGAAAATTATGGACCAGCAATTGCGCGAAATAAAGGTTTAGAAGTATCAAAAGGAAGATATATAACATATTTAGATGCTGATGATTTGCTAGCTAAAAACAAATTGGAAGTTCAACATAAATTTATGAGAGAGAATAATTATGCATTTTCATATACAAGCTATAAGCAAATAAAAAAGAATGGGAAAATAGGTAAACAGGTAAAAGTACAAGAAAAATTAGACTACAAAGAAGCATTAAAAAGAATCAGGATATTAACAAACACTACAATGTTTGATGTTGAAAAGATAGGAAAAGAGTTATTAATGATGCCAAATTTGGAAAAGACAGAAGATGTAGCAACATGGTGGAAAGTTCTAAAGAAAGGGAATATAGCATATGGGCTTAATGAACCATTAGCTTTTTATAGAAGAAGCCATAATACACGTAGTTCTAATAAGTTTAAATCAATGATAAAAAGGTGGAAACTATACAGAGAAGTGGAACAGTTTTCTTTTATAAAAAGTTTATATTACTTTTTGAATTACATTATAAATGCAATATTAAGAAGGATATGATAAATAGTATTCTGACTTATTCACTTTTGTAACAAAGATATTAAATTTTCCTTATACTTAACTGGAAAAAAGTGTATAAAACAATTGCACTTTATGTTGAATTATGTTATAATAAACAAAGAGCCTAATGGAGGTATACAAATGAGAATTGAAGTAGAGAAGGAAAAACACAATCGGAGGTTCAAAGAACCGCCTAAGTTTTATCCGAAACGGTTTAAAGGTGACCGCTTAAAATGGCAAGGATGTTGGCCATATGCACTAAATGCAAAATATGGATATTTTGCAGTAGTGGGAGACTTTATTGGTAAAAGGAAAAAATATAATGCAACCAATGAAGAACTCATATCCACAATAATCGAAGAAGGAGAATACTTCGGGCTTGAAATCAAGCAAGTAGATGAAGAATACAAACCAAAAAAGGGAGAATACATAATCTACTTAAAAAGAGGTATCCATGATGGATACTATCACTTCTTCAGAAGAGATGAAAATGGAATTTGGTCACACAAACATCCGGGGAAAATACCAGAAAGAGTAAACTTCAAAAAGGAACATTATGTTCCAGAAGGTGACCATTTTTGTGTAGGTTTTTTCTTCTCAGTCAAAGAGAAAGACAGTTAATACTGTCTTTTTTTATGTTATAGGAAAGTTCTAAAAGCCACTTTTTTGTGTTTTAAGGAGTGTCCCCAGTGGCAAAAAATTGCCAAAAAGGACCGTCCCCAATGGCAGGCTCTTGAAAACATAGTGAAATTGTGATAGACTAGGGAAAGATTAATTTTAGGAGGAATGAATGGAAATAATAGGACAAGTAGAAGATATAATATACAAAAATGAAATAAACAGCTACACAATTGCAGAGTTTGAGACAGATGAAGAAAGTACAACAGTGGTAGGATATTTACCATTTGTAAATCCTGGAGATACGTTAAAGTTAATTGGAAAGTTTGTAGAACATAAGGAATATGGAAGACAATTTAAAATAGATACTTTTGAAAAGATGATGCCACAGACATTAGGAGCGTTAGAGAAGTATTTAGCAAATGGTAATATAAAAGGAATAGGTGAGACCATTGCTAAAAGGATTATCCGAAAGTTTGGAGAAGAGACAATACATGTGTTCAAATATGAGCCAGAGAGATTAGCAGAAATAAGAGGAATATCAGAAGCAAAGGCGAAAGAGATGTCAGAGAGTTTTATAGAGAATTGGGAAGTTTGGCAAATTGTAGGTTTTTTAGAGAGATTTGGTATAGGTGCAGAGCATGCTAAGAAAGTGTTTGATTTATTCGGAACTAAGGCAATTGAAGACATAGAGGCAAATCCATATATATTAATAGAGCTAACAAGAGGTGTTGATTTTAAGCAAATAGATCAAATGGCGTTAAATTTGGGTATAAGTTATGATAATGAAAAAAGAGTTGCAAGTGGTATAAAGTATGGACTAATTAGAAGTACATACAATGGGCATTCTTGTGTTTTAAAAGATAATTTAATAGAGTTTGTAATAAATTTATTAGATGTTTCAACAGAAAATGTAGAAGATGGAATTATCAATTTAAAAGTTAAAAATGAAATTGTGGTAGAAAAACGTGAAGATTTAGAATATGTATATTTGTATGCATTTTATAATACAGAAGCAGAAATTGCATTTCTAATAAAAAGACTACAAAAAGCAAAAAATGTAAAGAAAGTAGCAAATCTAAAAACAGAACTAAAAAAGGTAGAAGAAAATTCAAAAATAGAATTATCAGAAAAACAAAAAGAAGCATTAGAACTAGTAAATGAAAATAATGTAACGATTATAACAGGAGGACCAGGAACAGGAAAAACAACAATTATAAAGAACATAATAGAAATATACGAAGCAAAAGGCAAAAAAGTAATATTAGCTGCGCCAACAGGAAGAGCGGCAAAAAGAATGACAGAAACAACAGACAAAGAGGCATCAACATTACACAGGTTATTGGAAATTGGGAAGATTGATGAAGATAGTTTATATAAAAATACAAGTAATTATGAAGGTGCACCAATAGATGCAGATGTAATAATAGTTGATGAAGTTTCAATGGTGGATATGTTTTTATTAAGTTATCTATTAAAATGTATATATCAAGGAACAAAGCTAGTATTAGTAGGAGATGTAGACCAACTTGCGTCTGTCGGACCAGGAAGCGTTCTAAAAGATTTAATAAATTCAGGAGAAATAGCAACAATTCATTTAGACAAAATATTTAGACAAGCAGCAAAAAGCAAAATAATTTTGAATGCTCACAAAGTCAACAATGGAGAAGCTTTTATTAAAAAAGGTGAAGAAGAAGATACAAATGAAGATTTCTTTTTTATAAAAGAGATATCACAAGAAAAGATGCTAGCCCAAGTAGTTTCTTTATGTACAGGAAGATTGGAGAAATACGGAAATTATGATTTTTTCCAAAACATACAGGTGCTTTCTCCAACCAAAAAAGGTATGCTTCGGAACAAAAGAACTAAACAAAATACTGCAAGAACAGTTAAATCCTAATATAAATAATTTGCCAGAAAAAGCAAGTATGGGAGCAATTTTTAGAGCTGGCGATAGAGTTATGCAAATAAAAAATAATTATGATATATATTGGGAAAAGAATAGCTTTGGAATAAAAGAAATGGGAAGCGGAGTATTTAATGGAGAAATAGGAACAATTACAGAAATAAATGAAAGAGAAAAGCAAGTAGAAATTAGATTTGACGACGATAAAGTTGCATATTATGAATTTTCAGAATTAGACCAAATAGAACACAGCTATGCAATTACAATACATAAGGCACAACGGAAGTGAATTTGATGTGGTTATTATGGCAATTCCGCCTTCATCACCAATGCTTTTAACAAGAAACTTGTTGTATACTGGAATAACTAGAGCTAAAAAGATGCTGATTATAATTGGAAATGAAAAAGTTATTGATTTTATGATACAAAATGTGGATAGTAAAAAGCGTAATACAGGTCTAGAATATAAAATGCTAAATTAAAAGAGACCTACAGAAAGGTCTCTTTTAAAGAAAATTTAAATTCTCGTATATACAAAGAATGCTGCCAGAAATGCGCAAAATGCAGCGATGTAAGACCAAGTATCAATCATGCCTAATTTTAAGTAAAGGACAGCTTCGATTAAGAAAAGCAATGCTCCAATTACAAAGAAATTAACTGCAAGAATTGGTACAAAGTTATGTACGAGAACGGCTAATACAATAGATGCAAGGGCAAAGTGTGTCAAAAAACCAGGATGATGCATCAAGTAGCTAGAAATTCTCTTCATATAAATTTTCTCCTTCTATCCCAGTCAACAGGAAGTGACTGCGGAAATGATAAAAATATCTATAAACTATTATACTATAAATTAACATAAAAGTCAAATTTTTGAACATTTTTAATAAGAACGAATAAATAATTCAAATGATAGGGAGTGAATAAAATAGAAAAAATTTTAAACATAATTTATCCACCAAAGTGTGGAATATGTGGAAAGCTAAACGAAAACTTTTTATGTAACAAATGCAAAAAAACATTAGAAATACAAGCAAAATTCGCAATTGAAAAAAGTGAAAGCAATTATTTCAAACAACATTTATATATTTTCGAATATCAGGGAATGATAAGAAAAGTAATATTAGATTACAAATTCAATGATAAATCATATTTATACAAAACAATTATAAATTTTTTATTAAAAAACGAAAAATTCTTTAAAATTTTAAAATCTTATGATACAATTGTACCAGCTCCAATAAACAAAAAAAGAAACAAACAAAGGGGATATAATCAAAGCTATTTATTAGCAAAAGAAATAGCAAAAGAAACAGGAATAACCCTAGAAAATGACTGCTTATACAAAACCAAGAACATAATAGAGCAAAGCAAATTAAATAAAGAAGAAAGACAAAAAAACATACAAGGAGCATACGAATTAAAACATGCAGAAAAGTTAGAAAACAAAAAAATTTTACTTTTAGATGATATATACACAACAGGAAGTACAGCAAATGAATGTTGTAAAATTTTAACTGTAGCAAATCCAAAACAAATAGACGTATTCACAATTGCAAAAGATTAAAGAATTACACAAACATAACAAAGGAGGAAATAAAATGGAAGATTTAGTCGAAAGTATATTAGACTATGTAAGGTCAGATTATACAGATTATGCAATCATGATAAATGGTGAATGGGGCTCTCGGAAAAACCCACTTTTGGAACAATAAAATCAGAAAAAAAATAGAATCTATGCAATTAAATGGCAAGAGATACACCACAATATATATGTCACTATATGGAATATCAAACCTAGAAGAAATAAGCAAAAAAATATTTATAGAAACAACACAACTTATGGACAAAAACTTAAGAAAATTCATGGATGCAAATGGACAATCAACAATTCCGGAATATGCAAAAACAGGAATTGATATGGCCAACTTCTTTGGAGTAACGGAGAACGGAAGCAAAGTAGATTATGGAGAATTTTTCTCGACAAATGACAAAGTTCTTTGTTTTGACGACTTAGAGAGAGCAAATGTAGATGTTATAGACATTTTAGGATATATCAACAACTTTGTTGAGCATGACCATATAAAAACAATAATAATATGTAATGAAAAAGAACTATCAACAAAACTAAAAAGTTCAAATCTTGAAATGAAAACTTTTATAGCAACTTACTTGTTGGACAAACAAGATGAATTAAACAAAAGTGACAAACCAATGGTAGAAAAAATTCAAGATAAAATTGAGCATGTTTTTGATAAAGCAAATGATTATGAAAGAATAAAAGAAAAGCTAATAGGTGAAACTTTTGAGTATGCACCAAAATTTGACTACATTATAAATGGAATTTTAATGAGATATGAAAACAATCCAGATTTAATAAGATTTTTAAGAGAAAACACAGGATTAATAATATCAACATTTAACAAAAGTGGAACAAGAAACTTAAGAATTTTAAAACACGCATTAAATGACTTCAAAAAAATATACGAAATGGTCAACAAATCATATCCCAATATAAACCACAGAGTAATGCAAACAATGCTTATATTCACAATAGCAATTTCGTTTGAAATAAAAGCAGGAAAAATCACAAAGGACAAATTTGTTAATATTAAAGATAATGAAGAATACAAATCAATATTAGTATCTTCAAGGATTTTAATGGATAACAGACAATTCTATATTAAAGAATTTGATAGCAACTATTATTACAACTTTAAATCAGAATATAGATTTTTCAAATTCATTGAATATTACATTAGAACACGTATATTTGATATGAAAATATTTAAAGAAAATATGGAAGCAATAATTAGCACAGTTGATACAGAAAACTTGCCGGGGTACAGAAGATTACTAACAGAAGAATATTGGAAAATTTCTGACGACCAATTTGATGGTGTTATAAAAGAAGTAATAGAAGATGTAAAAGAAGGAAAAGTTAATTTAATAGATACTGTAAAATTATTTGCGTACTTTAGTTACTTTTCTAGAAAAGGTTTAATAGAATATGACCTAAAAACATTAAAAAATATATTCTTTACAGGAATGAACATGGCAGCATTGTCTTCAACATATTGTGCCAATGTAAAAGAAGAACTTGGAAAAATAGCAATTGAAGAAGTGGCAGAAGATATGGACGAAATTCTAAAACATTTTAATATTCTAAATACCCAATTACTAGATAAAATGTACACAGAAAAAGCTGAAGAAATAATGAAATGCATACCAATGAGAATGGAACAATTCTTTGAAAAATTTGATAGAGATTGTATGGAAATTCCAATTTTTAAATATTATGACCCATTCCAATTATTCCAAAGGATTTCTTGTGCTAGCAATGAAGATATAGTTTTATTGAAAGAAAAACTAGAAAATAGAGCTGATAAATATCCTAAGAAAATTGAACCAGAAATGAAGAATATTAAACAATTAAAACAAATTGTTGATGATTATCTAAAAGGCAAAGGTACTACAATAAAGATTGTTATGCTTAAAGACTTTTCAAAAAGCTTAGAGTATATTCTATCAAAATATAAAATTAGTTTCTTGCCTAAAAAGGAAGAAGCGGAAGAAACTGTTGAACAAAATTAAATATACAAATGAGCCAAATTTATTTAATAATGTAGGCTCATTTTTTATAAGAAAATCTTTTAAAGATAAATTTAGAAAAAATGAATAATTTTTTCCTTATTTGCAATAATAAAAGTAGACATAAATTTATAAAGGAGGAAAATTATGAAAGCAACAGGAGTTGTAAGAAGAATAGATGATTTAGGAAGAGTTGTTATCCCAAAAGAAATAAGAAAAACATTACGAATTAAAGAAGGCGACCCACTTGAAACAACATTGGAACAATTGCGAATAATCAATGAAAGCTTACATACACTGGCTTTACAGATATGAAATAAAAAAATTAGTCTGTGTGATTTAATGGATACATATAAAAAAAGATAGGTAACTATCTTTTTTTTATGGGAAAAGGAGATGGTATAGAATGTGATAGAAGACAACAGACCAGCATATTATGCAATAATTCCAAGTGAAGTAAGATATTGCGAAGAATTAAAATATCCTGAAAGATTATTATATGGAGAAATAACAGCATTATCAGGAAAAGAAGGATACTGTTTTGCTACTAATAAATACTTTGCAGAACTGTATCAGGTAATACCTGGTACAATATCAAGATGGATAAGCCATTTGGAAAGTTTAGGATTTGTAAAAGTAGAGATTATAAAAGATGAAAGAAATCAAATAATTGAAAGAAGAATATATATAAATGACATACATAGGGATATTATACCTTATACCTATAAGCAAAACAAACAATACCCCTATGAGCAGGAGTGCTTATACACTATAAGCAGAATTGCTAAAGATAATAATATAAATAATAAAATAGATAGATTCTTTGATTATATTATAAAAAGAAGAAAGCAGAATCCAGAACAATTTACTAAGGATGAAGAAATTAATTTTTGTAATCTATTGGAAAGATTAGAGTTTAACTATACAGAAGAGTTATTAAAAATATATAAAAAAGAAAACATAGAAAAAGTAAAAATAATTATATATTCTTTAAAAGAATTATTTGTAAGTAACAAAAGACAATTATTAAAAAAAGTAAAAAGAGAAAAACTAATATTTCTTTATGATAATTGCAAAAGCAAAGAAATTGAATATAAAGGAACGATAAAAGAAATTAATAATTTTTTCGAATATTACTATATAAGTTTAATTAGAGATTTAGAACAAAGCTAAGTCTTTTTTTTATTATAAAAAATAGGAGGTGGCAGATGATACAAACATATAACATAAAAAATTTAACAGGTGGACTAGATTTAATGTTTCAAAACATCATGAAAATAAGTTTTACAGTAACAATTAGTATTTTGACAATATGGATTATATTAAGTTTATTAATATGGCTATTTGGAGCTAAGAAAAAATCAGAAAAAGCAATAAAGTTTGGAATGAAAAATTTTGGAATAACTTTATTACTAATAGTTTTAGTGTTAATAGTACCGACATTATTCAAAATATTTTAAAGTTAAAAAATAAAATTAAGGAGGACGTAAAAGTGAAAAAAGAAAGATTAAAGAAGATATATTATAAGATAAAAAATAGAATTTGGATATTGCCAACAACTTTAATGCTACTACCAGCAAAAGTATTTGCAGCGGAAGGCAGTATTAGTACAGCAGAAGTTAATCAAGCTACAGAAAATATAAAAAATGCTGTAATTAAGTTAGCAATGCCAATCCGGTGGGATTTTAGTATTTGTAAGTATTGTAATTATTGCACTAAAAATGATAGTAAACTCAAACAATGCTAATAAAAGAAGCGAATCAATAGGTTCATTAGCCTGGGTATGTGCTGGTACGATGCTACTGGGATTATCTTTAATAGTTTCAGGAATTATATTAAGCATAGCGACTAATGGTGGTGGTGCATTGATTACAGGTGGAAGTACAAATGGATAGGAGGTAAACAATATGAGTTTATACAAAGTACCATTTGACTTCATACACGAAGAAAAAGTATTTGGCGGATACTTATCATTACGACAAATGTTATATATGATAGCAAGTGCAATATCAATAGGAGTATTATTTATTCATATAGCAACAGTAATTAAAATAATCATATTTTTTTGCATTGTTGGAATATTTATGACATTTGCTTTCTTAAAGATAGGAAATATATATGCAGATAAATACTTTTTTAATATTTTAAAATACATATGTAGAAAGAAAATTTTTATATTTGAAAGGTAGGAAAAAATGATAGTTGCATTTATCTTTATATTATCAGGGATTATCTTTATGATAGGAACTCTAATATACACAAAAAAGAAAAATAATTTACAAGAAATTAATCATATAGATATAAGAAAAGGAAAGAAGAAACTTAGTAATTTATGGGGAATTGATGTATTAAATAATCAAGTAATTACAATTAATAAAAATCAACATTCTATTATAGTTGAATTAGAAAGCATAGAATACGGATTATTACATGATGGAGAAAAGGCAAATGTAGATAGAGAGCTAATTAGTATATCACAAATGCTTAAGTTTCCAATACAGTTTTTAGAGATAAAGAAACAAATTGAACTTGGAGATATGTTAGAAGAAATAAAATTAAATACAATGAATGCAAATACTAATGTAAAAGAATATGCTAGACAAATAGTAGCACATTTAGAACATTTACAAGAAAATCAAAATTTATTTGAAAGAAAAAATTATATGGTAATATCTTCCTTTAACAGCAAAAAAGTAGCTGAAATAGAATTAAAAGAATTTTATCAGCTATTAAGATATCATTTGCTTAATATAAAAGTTAGTACAAGAATTTTAAATGATAGAGAAATTGTAGAACTAATATATGAGCAGTTACACAAAGGAAATATCAATAAAGTAGCAGAAATTCAACAGAAGGGAGGATTCGACCTATATGTTACAGCTAAGAGAAAGAAAAATTAAACCATATAAGAAGAAAAAACAAGCAAAAGAAAATAAGATAAAGCCATATAAAAGAAGAAAAAAAATTAAAGAAGAAAATTTCTTTGATAATCAACCACAATTAATTTCATTGCTTGCTCCAGAAGTAATACAAGAAAAGAGAGACTATATTTATATGGGAGATGACAAATATGCTAGAATTTTTACATTAATGTTTTATCCTAACTATATAGAAATTGGGTGGTTAGACAATATTTTAAACACTATTGGAGATGTTGATATTTCGACACAAGTACAGGTTTCAGATGAAAGAAATGTAATAAAATACTTAACACACAAAGTAACAAAATTACAGTCAGATTATCTTTTATTTGAAAAGCAAGGTAATATTGAAGAATTACATAGGCTTGAAGAAAATATACAAGCATTTGAAGAAATGAGAAGAAATATACAAATAAATAATGATAAACTATTCTTTATAAAAATTACTTTAAGAGTAAATGCTAAAAGTCTTGAAGAACTAAATGAAAAAAGTAAACTATTAAGAGATGAGTTTGCAAATAAATCATGTGAAGTAAGACCGTTATACTTTAAACAATTAGATGCACTAAAAGAAACATTACCACTAAATAACAATATAATAAAGGATAATGATAGAAATATGACAACAGCAGGATTAGCAGCAATGTTTCCAATAGCTCGAACAAAGTCTAGTATAAGAGAAGGAATCTATTTAGGAAGAGATTTATTTACAGGACTTCCAATGAATCTAGAAACATTTACTGAAGGACTAGCAAATGCCAATATTGCGATATTTGGAGTACCAGGAGCTGGAAAATCCGTAACAGTTAAAACTATAATAGGCAGAACAGCATTGATTAATAGAAGATCATCTATATTAGATATTGAAGGGGAATATGTAGCACAAACAGAAAAGTTAGGTGGAAGAACTATAAAGATTAGACAAACAATACCAGTAGGCATAAATTTATTTGATATTGATATAGATGAAGATAATGGCTTTATAGATATAGATAGCAAAATAACAGAAATTAGAGCTATTATGGATGGAATTATAAATAAATATGAAAATAGAACATTAAAACCAAATGAAATAGCTGATATAGAACAGGCTGTAAGAGAAGTATATAGAGAAAAGGAAATAACAAAAGATAAAAACTCAATTTATGAAAAACAAGGTGGAAAGCATAAAGGAAAAATTACATTTGAAAATATTAAAAAGAAAATGCCAACACTAACAGATTTTCATAGAGTTATGAAAGAAAAGATAAAAAATAAAGAGTTAGCAAGTACGTTAAGTAACTTTTTAAATGGAAATACACTCGGAATATTTGATTGTCAAAGTACATTAAAAATAAATGACCAGATAATATGTTTTGATATTTCAGAAATAAAAGATGAAATAATGCGATATTATGTGTGTTTAGTTTTAACTACTTGGATAACTAATAAATATATGGCTACAAAAGAAAGAAACAAGAGATATGTTGTAATAGATGAAGCATGGAATTTATTTAAGAATCAAGAAACATCAGACTTTTTAGAAAATTTAGCAAGAAGAGCAAGAAAGAAAAAAGTAGCAATGATTTTAGCAACACAAAATTTGTCAGAATTAAGACAAAGTAGACAAGCTGAAGCAATAATAAATTGTTGCGATACTATAATATTATTAAAGCAATCAATAGGAAGTATTGATGAGATAATGAAGTTTTTTAAATTACCATTAAGTGCAAAAGAAATATTAACAAAAGCAAGACCAGGAGAATGTATATTAATAAGAGGAGGAGAGATAAGAGCAATAAAAATTGATATGACGAAATTTGAAAGTGAATTTATTACAACGTAAAAGATAGGTGGTGAAGTAAGTGAAAATAAAAAGAGTTTTGATAAGTATGTTTGTAACAATACTTATTTTTTTTAGTTTTATGAATCCAGTACAAGCAAGTTTATTTTTAGATGATGATGATAAAAAGTCGGAAATTGAAGAAACAATAGATAAAGATGATGGTGGATTATTTGAAAAAATTATTGCAAAAATGATACGGAGGAATAGCAGAAACTGTATTTGATTTAACTACAAGTGAAACTTTTGGAGTTCGGATTTAAAAACTATGATGAATTAATATTTGGAAATAATCAAACAGATCTATCACCTTTTACAGAAGAAAACTGGGAAATGATAAATAATTGGTATTGGACTATTGCAGGAATTATAGGTGGACCAATATTGATAGCAATTATAATTTTAGCGTGGAAAATGATCGTAGCAGGTATAAGTCCAGATAAAAGAAATGATGTAAAAGATAACTTGATGAGATTATTTTTCGGAGCAACAGCCATATTAGTAGCACCTATATTTGTGAAATTTATGCTAATGCTAAATAATAATCTTGTTGCAATGCTTGTGTCAAATGCTCATGGAAGTTTAGATGATTTACTAGGAAATTCATTGCTAACAAGTATTAACACAGGGAATGCAATAGCGACAGCAGTAGTAATAGCATTATTTGCTTATTTATTTGTAAAGATAAATATTAAGTTTATAATAAGACAATTTACATTAATTGTATTTACAATATTTACTCCAATAGTAGCAGTATTTTGGATTATAAACAAAAGAACAATAGCATCTAGTATATGGTTTGGACAAATTGTAATAAATGCTTTTATGCAATTTGTATATGCATTTTTATTTTTAATATATTTAACATTTTTACCAACAAATGCTGGATGGGCAATTAGCTTATTATGGGGAATGATGATATTACCTTTGGGAGATGCTCTGCAAAATACAATGCAAAATCTTGTAAGTAGAATAGCAGGAATTAATAATGAAGAATTAGCAAATCGTGGTATTGGAATGGGAGCTGCAATGGGAAGTACGATAAAATCTATTGCATATCAATTTAAGGAAAATAATGCAGAAAATAGTACAAAAGAACCAGACATTATATCAAGAATTGTAAATAAAGCTAATAATACAGAAAGTGAACCAGTTAGTGGAGTAAGTTATGAAAGCTATTCCAAAAATATTATGGAAGATAAAAATACTAATTCAATAACAAATATTCCAAGCACAACTGAAAATAACACAATAAACAATAATCCAACAAATAATAAAATGCAAAATGAAGTAAAAGAAAAAGATGGTGTAAGTGGTGTAAAAAGGGCATTTAATGTAGGAAAAGAATTTATGAATTTTGGTATGTATATGGCTGAAGGAAGAAATTTTAATACTAACACCAAAAATGATACATCAAGAAGAACATATAGTCAAACTAATGTAAACAATACTAGACAAGAAGATAACAAAGAAGAAGAAAAGGGCAAAATAATAACTTTGGAAGTAGATGATGCCGATGACTAAAAGTATTATAAAAAAGAAAATAGTAAGTATAGCACTTTTTGCAGTAAAACCGTTTATAATACCAATAATTATATTGGTTATTTTTATTGCTATTATTTCCAGCATAACAGATATCCTTTATATAGCTTTTGATAATGATGATAAGATAGATATGAAAAAAGAATTAGCATATTACAATACTGAATATGAGAAAGAAAAAGATAAGCAAGAAGTAAAGGGGTTTTTTACAAGTGCATGGGATTTTGTAGACAAAATATTTGCTAGTGGAGAAATGTCAGAAGAAACAGATTGGCCTGTGAAGCGGACAACATACTATAACTAGTCAATTTGGAAAAAGAAATGCACCTACCGCAGGAGCATCTGTTTTTCATACAGGAGTAGATATAGCAGCACCAGAAGGAACAAAATTAGTTTCTATAATGGATGGCGAGGTTGTATCAGTAGGTTGGGGCGGTGCTAATGGTTATACCATTACAATAAAAAGCTTAGATGGACAATATAAATTCTCTTATTGTCATTCATCACCAGAATTTATAGTAAGTGTAGGTAAAACGGTTAAAAAGGGAGAAATTATTGGAAAAGTAGGACCACTTAACGTATATGGTATAACTAATAATCCATATAAAGATAGCAAAGGAAATCCAACCAATGGAGCTACAACAGGTTGCCATTGTCATTTTATGATAAGAAGAAATGGAGAGTTAATAGACCCATTACAAATATTAAAAAAGGAGGGAAATATTTAATGATAGTAATTTGTACAGGAATTGAAGAAATTGATAAAGAAATTCAAATGAATTTAAGAGATTCTATAATAGCACATTATAGCGAATACTTAGTTGAAAACAATACATTTGAAGGACAAACAGTTATCATATCGCCACAAGCAATTGAAGGAGATATACACGAATTTCTATTTAGATTAAAAAGACTGAATACGAGAATAATTTTATTATTAAAAAATCAAAAACAAGAAGAAACAAAATTAGCATTGCAATTGGGGATTTATGATATTGTATATGGAAACTTTTATCCAAGTCAAATAAGTGAAGTAATTGAACATCCAAGAAGTTTCATAGATATATCAGATTTATATAGAAAAACATTTAATATACAGTTTAAAGATAGGAAAAGAATTAGAGATTACAAAGCTAATTCTTTTTTTTGTAGAAAGTAAAGGTGACTATATGAGAAGAATTAAAAAGATAATAAAACACATTATAATTATAATCGTATATATAGTTTTTCTATTTACATTAAAAATGATACAGCCAGTTGAGGGGGTGATGGATTATAAAAAGTCGAATTGCACAAATTATTATAGTTGTATTCATTATAACATTAGTAATATCAGTATATATAATAACTAAAGAATTTATACAATATAAAGAAAGTAATGAAAATATAGAAAATTTAATTGAAGATACAACGATACAAAAAGATGATGAACAAAAAATAGATTGGGATAAATTAGAAGGAAGAAATAGGGATATTATTGGTTGGATAAAAATATCAAATACTAATATAAATTATCCCATCCTTAGAGATAGTTATAATTTAAAATATTTAAAATATTCATTTGATGGCAAATATAATAAAAATGGTTCTATATTTACTTTAAATAGTAGAGCATTTCAAGACGATGAAACTATTATATATGGACACAATAATAATAATGGAATTATGTTTTCGGAATTAAGCAAATTTATGAACGAAGAATTTCTTGTTCAAAACTGTAATTTTACTATATATACAAGAGAGCAAGACTATAATGCAACAGTATTTAGTTGTTATTCAATTGGAGAAAATGAAGAACAAAATAATATAGAGCATTTAGATTTTCAGCAAAAAATAGAGTATTATAAAAATGCAAGTAAATTTGTAAATAATATAGGCGAAATCAAAAAAATTGTAAAATTATCTACTTGTTCATACTTAAATAACCACGCAAATCCAACTAATCAACGATACTATATAGTTGCTAAAATAGAAAAGAGCGAATAAACAAGGGAAATCATTTGTTTATATAGTATTACAAAGAAATGAAACAAAAAATTTTTTTATTATTATCAAATTATAAAAAATATGTTATACTCTTAAATAAAAGGAGAGAGAAATGAATAAGAAAAGTTTAGTTATTAAAATAGTTATGCTTACTTTAATAGTAGTTATTGGGATATTAATAGCATATTTTTTAAAAGTATGTAAAGAAATTGATTTAGAAAGAAAAGAAATTTTTCCGAACATAAAAGAATATATATGTGATACTATGACGGAAACGAATTTTGAATTTACAATTCCAGTAGCAATTCAAGAAATAGAAGAAACACCGACAGAAGAGAATAATACAAATGTTAAAACAAATAGTAAAGCAACTGGTGAAACAAATAGTAAAACAACTAAAGAGTACAATATATCAAAAGACACAAAAAATAAACAAAATGAAAGTAGTATAAATGCTGCACCAGCTTCAAAAGAGGTTCAAACAAATAGTAATGTAGAAACTACAAATAACAATACAGAGATAAAAGAAAAGTATTGGTGTTATGAGGGAGGAAAGCAACACACATTGGGTAACAAAAGCAACGAACATGGATACTATAAAACGTGGGATGCAGCTTGGGAAGCTTGCAAGAGCTATATGAAAGATATGGCATCAGGGAATTACTATGTTGATGAATGTGATTGTGGGCTATACTATTTTTATGTAAAAGAAAATTAATCTTATGATATATGAATGATGTATAGACTAAATATAAGTAGAAGGGCTTAATGAGGCTCTTTTTTTAATGGAAAGGAATGATATAAAATGATAAAAATAAGTAAAAGAATTAAAAAAATTTTAGCAATATTGTTACTAACGATAACTATTGTTACTAGTTTGAATATAAATGCTTTTGCAGCATTTATAACAGATATTAACTCAGATGCAACATTTAGAAAAGTACCAGGAACAAAAGAAAAATATGGGTATGACCTACAGGAAGTAAATTACTCAGGTCAAACATATTTATTATTTTGTTGTCAATATATGAAAAAGTCAGCACAAGGAACATTTTCATATAATAATGATTTTCAAATACAATTTAATAATCAAAGACAAGAATATAAGAAAATAGCGGAGTATATTTATTTTGGATATACTATGAAATATGGAATGGGAATACCAAATTCAATAGAGGCAGAAAGAGCTGCATGTGCGACACAACAATTTGTATGGGAATATATTAGAGACCATATAGACTCAAGTTATGGTGCTCCAGCAAGAGATAAATGGAAAAGTACATATATGTCATCAGCTATTTATAGTTCATGGTTAAATGAAACAGAAACATATTATAATTTATACCATAATTCGAATGTATCATTTAATGGGCAGACAAGTTCAATTACTATTGGAGATACACAGATGTTTACAGACACAAATGGTGTTTTAGCAAGTTACCCATCATTTGAGAAAATAATTAATGGAATAACATTTTCACATACTCAAGGCGAAAATAATATGTTAGTTACTGTAAATGAAGATTGTAACGTATCAACAGTAAACTTTTCTACAAATAAATATGATATATATAGATTAATGCCAAATGGTAAATCATATAGTAAGGGAGAAATGTCAAACTATATGTATTTTCATTTTACAGATAGTAAGTTACAAAACGTAATATTTTCAAACTATGTGGATCCTTCATTTTTTAACTTTAACATAAAGGTTGAGAATGGAAAAATCACTATTATAAAGAATGATAGCGAAACTGGGGCAAAGAAACAAGGAGATGCAACATTCGAAGGTGCAGAATATAGTGTGTATGCACAAGAAGATATATATAATCATAATAGGACAAGAAAAATTTATTCTAAGAATGAATTAGTAGCAACACGTATAATGAATAAAGATGGGGCTACAGAAGAAATAAGTAAGTTGCCTTTCGGACGCTATATGGTAAAAGAAACTAAAAGTCCAGAAGGATATTTATTAGATGAAAAAGAATATGAAGTTGATTTAAAAGAAAACAATGCGAATGTAACAATAACAAGTAAAGAAGATGCAAAGAAAATGCAAATTCACATATTTAAATCAGGAATAAATATAAATTCAGGAATGGTTCCTGGACTAGCAAATGTAGAGTTTACTATTAAATTATATTCAGAAGTAGAAATGGCATTGAATAAAGGATATAGTTATTCAGAGATTTGGAACGGAATAGACGAAAATGGAAACAGAGTTAAAGTTGATAGTAACAGAGTAGCACAGGCACAAAAAATAGCACCAACATATTCAATTTTAACTACTGATATAGACGGAAATGCTTATACAGAAAACGGACTGGCATATGGTAAATACATCGTTAAAGAAACAAATACTCCAAAAGATTTTCAAACTTCAAGTGATTTTACATTTTCTATAACAAAAGATGAATCAGAAGTTAAAGAGTTAGCAAAAAAAGTTAAACATTTATATGTAAATAACGAACAAATGGAAGCTTATATTAAATTAATGAAAAAAGATGCAGATAGTGAAAAAGTAATATCTTTAAATAGTGCTACATTTCAAATTATAGCAAGTAAAGACATAGTAGATAGAGGAAATGGTAAAATATTATATAAAAAAGGCGAGATAATAACGCAAAAAATAGGAAGTTCAATTTATAATGCATTTACTACAAACTCTGAAAATTTAATAATAGCAGATGAAAATTATAATAATATAGAAGATGACAAAGGAACAGTAGTAACTCCATTAAAATTGCCAGTTGGAGAATATGAAGTAACAGAAATTAAGATACCAACAGGATATTTAAAATTAGAAAATCCTGTGAAGTTTAAAATAGATGCAATTAAGGATTATGACAAGGATAGTACAGGCGAATACATTAAGACAGTTGAAGTGAAAAATGAGAAACCTTTTGGAACAGTAGTAATTGACAAAACCATAGCTTTAAAAGAAGAAGTAGATACATCATTAGTAAATATTGATGATTTAAGTGGAATAAAATTTAGGCTAAATGCTAAAGAAAATATTATTGACCTAGCAGATGGTTCAATTATCTATAAAAAAGGGCAAGAAGTGGGAATTTATAATTTAGATAAAAATGGCAAATTAATTATAGAAAAATTACCTATGGGCGATTATGAAATTCAAGAAATAGAAACATTAGAAGGTTTAGTGTTAGATCAAACAAAATATGAAATTAAATTCATACAAAATAATGATACAACTAAGATATATACTAATAATTTACACATAACCAATAATACTACATTAGTAGAAATATCAAAAAAGACAATTACAGGAGATGAAGAACTACCAGGAGCAGAATTAACTGTAATAGACGAAAATGGAAAAGTAATAGACAATTGGATTTCTAGTGATAAACCACATACTATCGAAGGATTAGTTGTAGGAAAAGAATATACTTTGAAAGAAAATTTGGCACCATTAGGATATTCAATAGCTTCAGAGATTAAGTTTAAAGTATCAAATACAAATGAAACACAAAAAATAGTAATGGTAGATATGCCTATACTTTCAAATATTAAAATTATAAAAATAGATGAGAATACAAAGGAAATAATAAAGAAAGATTTTATATTTGGATTATATGCAGATGAAGAATGCACACAATTGATTAGTGAAGTACACAGTGATAAAAAAGAAGGAACAGTATTATTTGAAAACCTAAAATACGGAGAATATTACATTAAGGAGATTAAAAGTCCAAAAGGATATGAACTTTCAAATAAAGTCGTAAAATTAAAAATTAACGAAGATGGAGTATTTGCAAACGAGACAAAATTAACACAAGAAGATAATGTATATAGCTTTGAATTCACAAATAAACAAACACCAAAAATTCAAACAGGAAATAGGACAAATTATGTGTTAGTAGCAAGCTGTATAATTATCTCAATAGTAGGAATTACAATTGGAGTAATTCTATTAAAGAAAAAGAATAATTAGTATTAAAAAATAAATTATAAGGAGGAAAATATATATGTTAAATATTACAGAAATTAGAATAAAAAAAATAAATAAGGGAGAATTACTAGCAGCAGCAAGTATATGTATAGACAATTGTTTTATATTAAAGGAAATTAAACTACTAGAAGGAAAAAATGGTAGATATATTAGTATGCCAAAAAGAAAAATAAAAAATAAAAACTACCAACAAGATTTATTTTATCCAATAAATAACGAAACAAGATTACAGTTATTAGAAGAAATATCAAAACAATATGATTCAATAAAAGAATAGAAACTAAAAGATACAAGGGTTTGTTACTCTTGTATCTTTTCATCAAATGAAAGAAAGGAAACAAATAAGATGCAAAAAGAAATATTAGATGAATTAAAAGAATTAAAAGACAGAACAGAGTTTGTAATAAATAATGAGAAAATAATTGAAAGCAAACACATAGAAGATTATCTAAGGAATTTAGAAAAAATTAGATATAACATATTTAATAAAATAGAATTAGGAGTACATAATGAGATAAGAGAACAAGATATAATCAATTATTTAAATAATATGTATGAAGCAAAAGTAGAAAACGATGTTCTAAAAATACATATTCCTGAAGTAATACCAAAATATAAAAATATTAATAATTATGCATATAAAAATATAATGATAAATGTAATGGAAAAAACAAAACAGTACAAAGAGTTATTTAAGAATGAACTAGTATTTGTATTTATAAAAGTAGTAGAAAATCAAAAAAATATTGATATAGACAATAAATTTATTAAACCAATAGTAGATGGTTTAGTATTATCACACGTGATAGAGGATGATAATATAGCAAATATGTTTTACGGTGTATTTGGAACAACAGACAAAGATAAAAAACCATACACAGAAGTTTACGTTTTCAAGGGCAAAAAGATGTTAAAGTGGATACAAAATGAAGTAAATAAGGACAGTAAAAAACTATCCGATTAGCTTAAAATCTATGATAGTAAAAACGGATATTATAACAATATTAAAAAAACTGAAAAATAAGCTGAAAATAGATTTTAGAACGTGTTGTGGTTAAAGGGGATGAAACAGTTTAAACAGAAAAGCTAAAAAATGCTATGTGTCATATATAGGGAAAGGAGAAACAGAAATATGGGAAAGTTAGATTAACTCGGAAGAGATATTGAAGTATTAACATTTCTTGGAAAGTACAAGATTATGTTAGGAACTGATTGTAAAAAAATATACAATTCTAAAGACTATTATAGAAAAAGATTAAAAACTTTAGAAAATGAAAGATATATAAGAAGGATAAATACATCATATATAAAATTAGATGATAAAGGAACAAAACTGGTTAAAGCATTTGGATATAATTATAGTTTTTCTTGTAGAAAAAAGGAGTATATCGAAAGAATGTGTGAAATTGCCAAAATTGCAGCATTAACATTAGGAAACAATATGAAATTCATTGCAAGTTGGGACTTAAAAGATAATAATATATTTACTGAAACATCCAGAAAATATTTGGGAGAATTATCGTATAATGATAAAAAAACACTGGTATATTATATTTCCAAAAATAAACAAATTTCATATATAAGTCAAGTTAGAAATGATATTCAAAAAATAGTAGGTTATAACGACATTATTATCTTTACAGAAAATATGAAAATATTAAGACAAAATTCAAATTTTATATTTGGAAAAAATTCTACAATTATAGTAGAACCAACATATAAGAATCTAGAGATTATAAGAAATATTGAAAAAATAGATTTTTATAAAATAGTTAAAAAGTTTTATTCAAAAGAAATGCTATTGTCTAATTGGAAAAATGCAGACTATATGACAGAAGGTGAAGAATATATAATTCTAATGCCATTTATAGATACAGAGAAATTACATAGAATAAATATATTTTTTAACAATAATAAAGGTACAAATAGAAAAATAAGTATAATGACTTTAAAAGAAAATAAGGAAAAGATAGAAGAAATATTAACAAAGAAAACTAATATTATAGAGATTGATGAATCGTTGATGGGAGGAACAAATGAAGAATAATAAAAGGAAAAAAATAATGATTATATATATAATACTTTCATATATCATTATAGTGCCACTCATAAATGGATTTATGCAAATATTAGAAAGTTGTTTTAATACTGATTTAAACACAATAGACATTAATTTATTAAATCTATTTACAGTTATATTTATAAATAGAACAATATTTATAATATGGCTTATAATTAATATAATTATTATATTAGCGGCTAAAAGCATAGTGGTTACAAAGCAAAATGCAAAAATTGAAGTCGAAGGAATAAACCTAAAAAAGAAAGACGGTACATTTGGAACAGCAGATTGGGGTAACAAGGAAGAAATACAAGAATATTTAAGCATAGGAAAAAGAGATGGAATAATCTTAGGTGAAACAGAAGAACAGGAAATTATTACTCTTCCTATGGATACATACTTAAATAAAAATATTGCAGTATTTGGTTCAAGTGGAAGCAAAAAATCCAGAGGATTTGCTATACCAAATGGAATAGAATTAGCACAAGAAGAATTGCAAAAAGCAGTTAATAGGAATATGAGTTTAGTATTTACTGACCCAAAACGGTGAATTGCATAGAAAATTGGCAAAATATCTTGAAAGTAAAGATTATGATGTTAAAGTATTTAATTTAGTAAATCCAACATTTTCTAATGGAGCAAAATTTATAAACTTTGTCGAGAACGAAACAGATGCACAAATATTTAGTCAAACTGTAATAGAAGGAACACAATTAAGTAGAAGAACTGGACGGAGATGAGTTTTGGAACAGAGGAGAACAGAATTTATTAAAAGCATTACTACTATATGTAATTAACTATGTGCAAAAAGAAGAAGATAAAAGTATAGGATTTATTTATGACATTTTAGCAAGTGGAAATATAAAACAAATAGATAACATATTTTTTAATACTTCAGGACCAACGCGATTGAGTTATAACATATATGCACAGGCTACAGATATTGTGAAGCAAAGTATTGTAACAGGATTGGCAACAAGATTACAAATATTTCAAGCTTCTAAAATAAGAAACATTACTAATAAAGATGAAATCAGTTTTGAGAATATAGGAAATAAAAAAAGTTGTGTATTTGTAGTTACAAGTGATACTAATAGTACATTTGATTTCTTATCAACACTGTTCTTTTCTTTTTTATTTATAAAGCTTATAAGACAAGCTGATGAAAATCCAAATGGAAGGCTAAAAGTTGAAACATCACTAATATTAGATGAATTTACTAATATAGGAAGAATAGTAGACTTTGAAAAAAAGCTTGCAACAACTAGAAGTAGGGGAATTAACATATTTATGATTTTTCAAAATATTGCACAGTTGAAAAATAGATATGACAATGATGTGTGGCAAGAAATTCTAGGAAATGCCGATACAAAGATATGTATGGGGGCAGGAGATATTCTAACTGCCAAATACATAACAGAATACTTAGGAGTTGCTACAGTAGAAACAAATGCAATAAGAAAAGAAGCAGGATTTGATGGTAAATTTACATATGGAATGGAAAATATATCTACTAACAAAAGAAATTTAATGAATCCAGATGAATTATTAAAATTAGACAATAACAAAGAAATAGTAATAGTTAGGGGAAGAAAACCATTTATATGTAACAAATATGATTATTCAAAGCATAGTGAAGCTTATAAGTTAGAAGATATGACAATAGAAGAACAAAAGGAAAGATTTAAAGATAATATGCAGAATGAAACAAAAAGTAAAAAAATGAAATATAGTTTTAAAGATTTTTAAATAATAGTATTTAATTAAAGGTAAGAAGGTGAAAAAATGACAAATGAATTACAAGAAAAAATAATATGGCAAAATATTAATTCATCCAAAGAAAAAGGTAAAATTTTAACAGGTAAGATAATTGCAATAGAAACAGAAAAAATGAAAGAAAATAATATAGTATGTGCAGTTGTAGATTTCAAAGGGATAAAAGTATTAATACCAGCTACAGAAATAGCACAAGATGCAAAGAATGATAAAAAATTATTAAGAAATATGATGGGAGCAGAAATAAAATTTATAGTAGTGGAAATAGATAAAATAAGTTCAAAAGCAGTAGCAACAAGGATAAAAGCAATGAAAAGAATACAAGATATTAGTATAAAAAAAATAGAAGTTGGAGACAAAATTTATGGGAAAATAATAGGCGTATGGAATAAGTATATAAGAATTGAATGTTTGGGAATAGATTTTATAATCAAAGCACAAGATTTACAATATGGCTATATTGAAGATGTTTCAAAAATATACAAAATAAATGAACAAATAAAGGTAGTGATTAAAGAAATATCCGAAGAAAATAAAATAGTAAGAATATCTGTTAAAGATTTGTTGAAAGATCCATTTGAAAACATTAGAAAAGACTTTACAGAAAAAGGAGAATATTTAGCAACAATAACAGGTTATACAGACAATGGAATATTTGCAAATATTACACAAGGAGTAGATACAGTGTGTACATTACCTACTTGGCTAGATAGACCACCGATTATAGGAGAAAAAGTAATTATTAAGATTTATAAAATAATCCCAGAAAAAAGAAAAATTTATAGCTCATTAGTTAAAATAATTGGAAGTGATATTGGTGAATGAAAAACATAAACAGATACTAAAATTATTATGGGAATTTCAGAGCCTTAGAGAAAACCAAGTTTTTAAAGTATGTAAATGTTCTGAAACAGATATTAACTATTTGATTGCAAATAAAGCTATTATTAAAGAGAAAAATACAAAGATATTAAGATATAATGGAAAAGAGATTAACATTAGAAATATAGCGGCTTTTGATGTTGTATTGGAGTATTTAGAAAGGAATCCTAAATTAAAAAAAGGGAAATATCCAATAAGCGTTTCAATGGAAATAGGAGATAGTACTTATGATATTATAGCAATTAAAGAAATAGAAGCAAATACATTGTTTGAAAGAATTGATGAGATATCTAGGGCTGATAAGGTAGTTATAATCATTGAAACAAAAGAATATTTCAAGAAAGTTATTAATACTAAGAGACCTTGTTGCATATGTATTTATCCTAATTTAAAAATTGTAGATATGATTAATTAAAATATAAAATTCAAACTATAAAAAACCACTTTTTTAAAAGCTAAAAGAAATAATTTTATAATTTATAAAAAAGAAGAGGAGTGATTTTTTATGGAAGATGAAATTTTAAAATTATTTAATAAAACAACAGCTACAATTAGTGCTATATCTACAGCTTTTACAACCATATTTGGAGTAGAATGGATATTATTTGCAGGGTATTTGATATTGAATGTATTGGACTATATAACTGGCACTATAAAGGCAAAAGTAAAAAAGGTGGAAAATTCGAATAAAGGATTAATCGGAATAGTAAAGAAAGTTTGCTATTGGATTTTAATAGGAATTGCTTTTTTAATATCTTTTTTATTAACACAAATAGGCGTAAAGATAAATCTTAATTTAGACTTTATTATGCTTTTTGGTTGGTTTACTTTAGTATGTCTAATTGTAAATGAGGCTAGAAGTATTGTAGAAAACTTAGTAGAAATAGGCATAGAAGTACCAGTGTTTTTGAGAAAAGGACTAGAAGTCTATAACAAATTAATAGAAAGTACATTGAATAATATTATGGATTTTAAAAAGAAAAATGGAAAGAACTGATACAATATAAAACTACAAAAATACACTTTAAACTATTTTATATAAAATATAGTTATTTTAATATATAGTAATAACAGATTTATTATAAACACTGGCCAGTATATTGTAATAAATTAAATTATATTAAAGAAAGAAGTGATTAAAATGGCAGATATTTTAGTAGAAAGAACTCAAATATGGCTAAATAATACATATAAAGAAAGAACAGGATATACTGAAATCCCAGTAAATCGGATTAACAGGATGGACAACGATATATGCATTATTAAAAGCATTACAAATAGAATTAGGAATTACAGCGACATCAAATAATTTTGGACCATCAACAACAAGATTGTTCAAGGAAAAATTTGAAAATGGTGTTGTACAACAAAATCCAAATGATGAAAAAAAAGATAATATTTATGGAATAATACAAGGGGCTTTGTTTTGCAAAGGATATTCAACAGGTTCTACAGATATCACTTGTAATTTTTATAGTGGTACAGGAAATGCAATAAAAAAATTAAAAGCAGATGCAGGATGTAGTGATACAAGTTCGAATGTTACACTAAATGTGATGAAAGCCTTATTATCAATGGATCAATTCAAGTTAGTAAAAGGTGGTAATTCACTTATTCAGACTGTTCAAAGAACAATAAATTCAAAATATGAAGATTATATTGGACTTGCTCCTTGTGATGGATTATATGGTAGACAAATGAATACAGCTTTAATTAAAGTGTTACAAGCAATAGAAGGACAAACACCAGAGCAAGCGAATGGTAATTTTGGACCTACTACTACAGCTAATTTGCCAATAATACCAACAGACGAATCTTTAAGTGCAAAAACTAAAGAAGAAGCAATATTTCTTGGAAAATATGCTTTAGTTTGTAATGGATATAACATATCTGTAGGGACAGCAACATGGGAAAATACATTAGTAAATAAAATTAAGGAATTCCAAGGAGATATGTTCTTGGAGCAAACAGGAAATCTTGATAAAAACACATGGATGGCATTATTATTAAGTAAAGGAAATCCAGATAGAAGTTATAATGCCTGTGATACAGCGTATACTATGTCAAAAGAGGGAAGAATTGAGAAACTAAAAGAGATGGGGATAAATATTATAGGCAGATATATTGTAGGAGATAGTAAAATACTTCAAAAAGTTTCAGATGGATATGATATAGATGAAATTGAAAAAATAGTGAAGGTAAACGGATTTAAATTTTTCCCTATTTATCAAGTAGATGGAACCCCAGGAACACATCATTTTACACAACAAGCAGCATATACTGCAGCAAGATTAGCAAGGATTAGAGCAAAATCATTTAAAATCCCAGAAAATTCAATAATATATTTTGCAGTTGACTTTGATGCAGTTGATACTGAAATATTAAATATAATAATTCCATATTTTAAAATAATAAAAGAAAATATAGGATGTTATAAAGTTGGTGTTTATGGAACTAGAAATGTATGTACACAAGTTATGAATAGCAAGTATGCAGAATCATGTTTTGTAAGCGATATGTCAACTGGATATAGCGGAAATATGGGATATAAAATGCCAAAAGATTGGAACTTAGACCAATTTGCAGAAATAGGAGGAATACCAGCTGCTGGTGGAAACTTTGCAATAGATAAAGTAAATTATTCTGGAAAGCAAGGACTAGTAACAGGGTTAATGAGTGATAAATGTATTAGAGGATTTATAGACGACATTACTATTTCATCATCATATATTATGGGAACAGAAAGGGAATATAGTGGAAATAGATTAAAATTGTATGTTTCGGCTACTAAAGCAAATGGAGATATTCCTGATGGAACTAGGGTTGTAGTAAGTATTAAAGCAGGACCTAATGTAACAAACCCATTGGATGCAGTTTTACATACTGTAACAGTCAATCCAAATGGAGAGTTGAAATCTTTTGATGATGAAGAAATTTATGGGGAAATGTGTTCAATAGATTACGCACGAATAGAAAATGGTGGAGCATATTATTTAACATATGAAATATTAACTCCAGATCATAAACCGTTAAAGAATGGTGAAATAAATGTTCATATAGAGATTGAAACAGAATATAGATAATAAATGTCATTTGATAATAGTATAATAGCATTAATATTGAAAAAGCATTAAAAATAGTGTATTTTTAATGCTTTTTCTTCAAATATATGTTAAAATATATTTGAAAATTATAAAAAGGAGAATTCTCAAATAAAGTATTTGAGAAAAAAGTGAAAATGAAAAAAGGTATATTATATAGTAGTATTTTTATAGTAATATTTATGGTAACGCTTATTGTTACAATATGGTTAATTAAAAAGCCCAATATTATTCCGCAAAATGTGTACGAGGTGTATGGAAATAGACTATCAAAAAAATCTTCCTATAATAATCCTATAGTTCCAGAAGGATTTAAAAAAATTGAAACAGATACAGCTAGTTGGGAATTAGAAAATGGAATTCCAAAAGGCTGGAACAGTGGATTGGTAATAGAAGATGAAATTGGCAATCAATTTGTTTGGGTTCCGATTTCAGATAAAGAGGACTTAGATTTATCTAAATATTCTGTTATGGGAGATGTTGTAGATGGACCAGGAAAAAATGAAAGTGAAAAGGAATTTTTACAAAATGAAAAATATGAAGGATTTTATATTTCACGATATGAAGCTGGATTGCCAGAAGAAATTCAGAAAAATATAAAAGAATATAATGCAGAAACTAATAATGTAAAGGGTATTCCAGTAAGCAAAAAAGAACAGATAGTGTGGAATTTTATAGATTGGAATCAGGCAAAGAAAAATGCACAGCTTATGTATAAGGATAAAAAAATAAAAAGTGATTTAGTTACACGTCAACAATGGGATAGAATTTCTTATTGGTTATATGAGGATAATCTAGAAATAGAAATGAAAAAAGCTAAAGATTATGGGAATTGTTATGATGTGGAATTTGATTTTACAGGCTATTACTCTACTGACTATGGAAAAACATATCAATACGCTAGAAATAAAAATAAAGAAATAGGCAATATGTTGCTTTCAACAGGTGCGACAGAAAGAAATAAAACTAAAAATATTTATGATCTATCAGGAAATGTGTGCGAATTTATAGATGAAAGCAAAAGTGTTCATAATGATAAAATTAGTAAAGATTATGATACTGTTGGAGGTCATTATGCTAAGAATAGTGAATACTCAATAAGAAATACAAATGGTATAAGTTTAGCTAGAAGTAATCAAGGATTTAGGATTGTACTATATTTAGAATAGAATTAATGTAATATAAAATAAGGACTAGATAGCAAAGGCTATTTAGTCCTTACTTTTAGTATGAAAAAAATTATAAAGCTTATTATTGAAATTATAAAAAATATTTTACCCAATTCATCCAAAGAATAACCATTTTCATAAATATATTTTTCTAGCTCATAAAGATTGGTACCATATAAATGTATATCTTTCATAGTACCATTTGAGTAATATATTGATAATTGCCCAGCATGCCAGCCTTCTCCTAGTTCAAACTTTGTAATATCATTTATATTATCAATTACAGGGTCGTTAATCAGACTTTTTATAATTGTATTATTGTTAGGTGTTACATTTAATATGATTGATTCTCTGACAAATATATTAAGTGAAATGATTATACAGATTATAGATACTATAATGTAAAATGATTTTTTGGTCATAATCGAATCTCCTTGTATATAAGATTTTATATGATTAATTGTATCATAAATTTATATTAGAATCCAATAATGAGATAAAATTTATTAAAGGGATAATGAAGGAGACTAACATAAGATAATTTGAAACTACTAAAAACTACTTAAGTAAAATAATTAAACAAACAAATAAGCTAGATATTTTTTTATTATCTAGCTTATTTGTTTTACAAAAAGAATAAAAGATAATAAAATTAGAAAAGGAGAGAATGAAAAATGAAAAAAGGAATTGATATATCTAAGCATAATGGAACAATAAATATGCAAAAAGTAAAAGATAGTGGAATTGAGTTTATAATATTACAACTAGGGTATGGAAAGAATAAAAGCCAAATAGACGAGAGATTTTATGAAAATTATAAAAAAGCAATAGGACTAAATATTCCAGTAGGAGTATATTTATATTCATATGCACTTAATTGTAATGATGTATTACAAGAAGCGAAACTGGTAATTGAAGAAATTAAAAATCTAAAAATTGAATATCCTATTTTTTTCGATATGGAAGATGTAGATGATTATAAAGCAAGAAATGGTATGCCGAGTAATCAAACATTAGTAGATATATGTGAAACATTTTGTACTTATGTAGAAAATGCAGGATATTATGTAGGAATATATGCAAGTTTAGACTGGCTAAACAATAGATTAAATGATAAAAAGTTAGACAGATTTGATAAATGGGTTGCTCAATGGAATAATAAGTGTACATATAAAAAGGAATATGGAATGTGGCAATATTCATCTGAAGGAGTTGTAGATGGTATTTCAGGTAGAGTTGATTTAAACTATGCTATTAAAGACTATCCAACAATAATAAAGAGAGCAGGATTAAACAAAACTAATATAAATAGTGTGATTTATACAGTACAAGCAGGTGACAATCTTACAAAAATAGCGAAAAAATATAATACTAATTGGAAAAATATTTATAACATTAATAAAAATGTTATAGGAAATGACCCTAACATTATAAAACCAGGACAACAACTTGTTATCAAGGAGGAAAAATAGATGGAAAATAAAGTGATAGAAGAATTTGTTTATAATGAACTATCAAGGTTCAATTTTAAAAAAAGTACAAAGGGATATAAATATTTAGCTGAAGCTATTATTATGTGTATCAAAGAAGAAAACAGTATAGACAACTTAAGTAAAAATATTTTTCCTAGAATTGCTATAAAGTATAAAGCAAAGAATGCAAATAATGTAAAATGGTGTATTGATCAAGTGATAAAAACGATGTACAATAATACAAAATCTGATTTAATATGTAAATATTTTAATATTGAAGAAAATACAAAAACAAGTTTAAAGCTTATAATATATACGATTATGTGTAAATATGAAAGAAAATTTGAAAAATAAATAATTTATTTTAGGTATTTTATGATATAATAATAATATAAATTTGTCATGGAGGTAATCAATATGTCAATAGAAAAACAAAAACTATATAATGAAATTGAAACATTGCCAGAAGAACTTGCTAATCAAGTTATTAATTTTATTGAATATTTAAAATTATCATATATAGATGCAGAAGCTCCAGAAAGTATAACAATAAAAAGTAAAAAAGACTTAAAAGCAAAATTACAAAAAGGACTAGATGATATAAATGCAAATAAAGTATATTCTTTAGAAGAAACTTTTGCTAAAATAGATAATATATAAAAGATGGGAGCAAATATTATGAAGAAATATGTGGTAGAACTCTCAGAAACAGCTGAAAAAGATTTAGAGAATATTATTTCATATCTTCGATATAATTTAGCAGGAGATATTATAGCAGATAAATATAAAATTTTAATTAAGCAGCATTTGAAAGAATTAGAAAATATAGCGGGAAGTATGCCTATTTTAAATGAGGAATTAACAGGTCATAAAAATATTAGAAAAATTAGTGTAAGAAATTATATAATATTTTATATAATTGATGAAGAAAATTCAAAAGCATTAGTATTAAGAATAGGACATGCTTTTATGGATTGGGAAAAATATTTAAAAGATGAATAATAAATTATAAACAAAGATAGATAATAGTTTAAAAATTATCTATCTTTGTTTATAATCAGTTCTCGTAGGATTATCTCTTTCTTTGCATAGAATATAGATGTTTAATTGTATAGTTTACAAAATTTTTATTATCATCTTTCAACTTTAAATAAGCAACAGATGTTTCAGTATCTAAAATATCAATATTATAATTTGAATCACAATTACTATTTATACATTTACTAAAAACATAATCAGGAGTTATATCTAACGCATTACATATATCAACTATCAACGAAATGCTTCCAGAAGAAAGACCTCTTTCTAAGCTACTAATATATTCAGAAGAAACATTACATTTTTCAGCCAATTGTTCTTGAGTTAATTTCCTTTTTAAACGAGCTTTTTGAATGTTTTCGCCAATTCCTTTTAAGGCTTCTTTTTTCATAATATCCCCCCTATAAAAGAATAATATAGTATAGAACATTAAAAATAAACGAACTCACATAACTATTATGGCATTTTACAAACAAAATATTGAATTTAATTTGAAATTGTGATATAATTTATGTAAATTTAATGAAAGTAGACGAAGATATGAGAAAAAATAATAGAGAGATAAGTAAAAAAGCAAATAATATATTATTTGCTCTCAAAAAAAGTGTCAGTATTTTCAAATAATTGCTCATATGTAATATTAAGGACTTTGCAGATAGCTTTTTGTTCAAAATCTCTAATAAATAAGGTATGAGCTTCAATACGACAAATATCAGAATCATACAAATTTACACCTTGTAGTAATAACTTATCAGAAAGTTGTCTTTGGGAAAGACAACGAAGTTCTCTATATTTTTTGATGTTCGAACCGGACAATATTCATATAACCATTTAAATTTTTTGTTTTCATAGTATTATATTCACCTCGTAGTAAGAATTTAAGATAATAATACTATATTTTTGTAGTTTAAATATTGCGTACCAGCTAGCGAAAAACGAATATGAAAGAAAGAAGGAAAAGAAATGAATAATGAAAATGTAAAAATATTGGAAAGCAATGTTAATAATAGTATAGATAATAAAGAAGAAAAAATGAAAGTTCTTATAGCAGATGATGCTGAAATAATAGCAAAAACAATTAAAAACGTTTTAACAGAAGATGATAGACTTGAAATACTAGAAATTGCTAATAACGGAACTGAAGAATATGAAAAAATTATAGAGTTAAAGCCAGATTTAGTAATTACAGATAATCAGATGCCAGGATTAAATGGAATTGATGTTATTGAAAAAATATATAATTCAGATATTCAAGATAAACCTACATTTATTATGATTACAGGAGATGCTTTTAATCCTGAATTAAGAAATAAAGCAAATGAATTTAATGTTTTTAGAATTATAAGAAAACCAATAGATGATGAACTACTTAAAGAGGCAATAGAAGAATTTATTATAGAAAAAGAGAATGAAAAGCAAGTTGACAATAGTGAAAAAGCAATGATAGAAATAAAAGAAATAGAAAAAGAGAAAAGTCTTTGGAAAAGGATATTGAAGTTTTTTGGAATAATAAAAAATACTAATTAAAAAGCTTAATAGCTATAAAAATAGGGTGTGTATATTCCATTTTAATAAAATATAAGTTAAAATATATATGTATTCAAAATTAATAACTATAAAGAAATAACTTTATAGTTATACCTGTTATCAGGGTAAAGCTGATAGTATTTCAGCAGTACTTTGCAATTAAAGCAAAGGTAAAGTAAGTAGCACTCTATTTATGCCACTTATAGTTAAACATAACTATAGGGGGAATTGTGCGTAAAATTAAATAAACAATAAAAAACAAGTACGAAAAAATAAATTCGAACTTGTTATTTTTTTGTGTAAAAATAGGAAAGGAGGAAATAGATTAATTGTTTTTTGAATACAAATAAAAATTAAATTTATAAAAAAGGAGGGAAAGTAGTTGAAAACATTTAACTATGAATCAAATTGTGTAAGATACAGAGACTGTTTTTTTGACATAGGAGAATATGGAAAAGGAAAACTAAGTCTATCCATTTATGGATATGTAGAAAATGACAAAAATATATCTCATATTTCGAATGTAACAGTTAATGTTGAAGAAAAATTAGAAGAAAATCAAGTTGTTATAGATAATTATGCTAATACAAATTTGATAAGTTTTTTACTGGACTTAGGAATAGTAAAAAGCATTCCGAAAAAAGTAACAGTAAAATTTTTAAGATTACCTGTAGTTGAATTGGATTTAGAAAAGTTATATGAATATTCATATGAAAAGGAGAGATTAAAATATGCTAGTTAGTAAAAGTTGGTGTGAAGAAACAGCCGAAGATATTATATGGGAATTTGAAAATTTACTGTGTAATAATGATACAAAAATTAATAATTTAAATCCTAAAGAAAATGAATTTGCTAGCGAAGAATCTTATATTAACAAAAAAGATTATAAAGAGCTAAAAAACAAAATAACAGAGCAGTTAATAGATTTAGTTGATTACATAGAAACAGAAATAGAAGATGCTGCTTAAATGGAAGGAGTAAAATAGAATGAAAATACAAGATTTAGTGAGAGAAAGAGTAATTGGAAATATAAAAACTGGAATGAAAGGAGAAAATGGAGTACCAAAAAAGTTATCTTATTTTAATGTGGAAGAAGATAAAGGAACAACTTATGAAATGGTAGATATATTCAAGCAATTATATCCAAACAAGCCAACCACTCTAAAAATAAGATTTACATCAGAAAATCCATTTAATTTTAAATTTAAAAGGTATGTAAATGGAAAAGCGGTCTGCATAGGAAATGGAACAAAAGCTATAACAGTTGGAAAAGATACTAAAAATAATAACACACAAATAGAAATAGAATGTGATGAGGAATGTCCACATAGACAAAGTGGTAAATGCAAACTAAAAGGAAGTTTAAAATTTGTATTAGATGGAATTGAAGCAGGTGGAGTATGGAATTTAAGCACTTCAGGAGGAATATCACTATCTAATATTGCATCCGAAATAGTAAAATATAAGAAAGCTGGAATGAGTATTATAGGAGTGCCTTTTGAATTGACTTTAACAGAACAACAAAGCTTAGCTTATGGAACATACTACTCTATTGATTTGCGTCGAACTGATATAAAGCCACAGTTAGTAACAAATTCAGAACCACAATTAACACAAACAAACGTGCAAGAAATGAAACAATTAGCCAAGCCAAAGGAAAAAGAGAAAAAAGAAAAGAAGGTAGTAGAAGTAGAACCTGAAAAAGATATGAAAAACAATATAGTTGAAGACAAAGGAAATAAAGAAGAAAGTAAAAAAGATGGTTCTAACTATTTTGTAGTCAAAGGATTTATGCCAGAAGAAATAAATGGTAATGAATTTAATAAAATTATTTTTCAAGATGAAAACTTTCAAGATATAGAATATATTTTACATCCAAGGGCTAATCAAGAAATATTGAAAGAAGAAATAGGAACATTAGTAGAAATAAAAGAAACGAAAATAGAAATGAATAAAAATATTCTTTGTAAATATGAAATAAAAGCAGTTGTAAGTTCAAACGGACTAATGGAAAAAGGTGAAACAGAAGAATTGAAAGAAGCAGTTTAATTAGGGGTAAAGAATATGAGAAATAAATATAATTATGGTGAATTAGTTAAAGTGACTGGTATAGGGAAAGAACTAGGCAAAGTAGAAAACAAGCTAGGATTTATTATAAGAAAAGATGAATTCTTTGAAGATTATTACATAGATTTGATATTTGGAGAAAAAGATTGGTTTAATGAAAGTGCAATAGAAAGAGTTTTAGGAGAAAAAAGAAATAATACAGAAAAGTATCAAGTAAGACTTTGTACAACAAAACGAGGATATGAGTTACTAAAGTCAAAAATACAAGAAAAGGAACCAATTAGTAATAATAAATTCAAAAAGATAAATATTTATAAGAAATTTGAAAAAGATGGTAAAACTTATATAATAATAGGTTGGAAATCGGTATTTTGGCCTGTAAGCAATAAAAGCATAAGGATACTAGAAACAACTTTGCAAGATTTCAAAACGTTAGATATACCATTTCAATATATTTTATTAAATGAAAATAGATTAACAGATATTAGAAAAATGGAATTTATTGAAAATGATGCTAATGTAGATATATTCTCAATAGAAAGAAAAATTAAAATAAAAAATAATGAACTACGAACAAGTAGAGAAAGGATAAAAGATGATAGTAGAAAAAATACTAAATGTTATGACTAAAATAGGTCCAATAATTAAAGATAAAACTAACAAAGAAAAAGACTTTGAGTATGCTTCAATAGCAAGCATTATAATTAAAGCAAGAGAAGCAATGATAGAGGAAAAAGTTATTATCATACCATTAAAACTAAATCAAGTTGTTCAAAAAGGAAATGATGTAATAATAGATATGGTTTATAGATTTTATGATACAGAGCCAAATAAAGATGGAAAATGCGATTATATGGATGTTAATATACCAGGAGAAGGATGTGACAAAGAAGGTTGGGCTATATATAAAGCATTAAGTGGTGCGTATAAATATGCAATGACACAAACATTTGCAATTCCAACAATCGATGATACAGAAAAATCCAAATATTCTGAAAATAATAAAGAAACAATAGATGATAATACAAACATAAATGCTGAAGAAACTTTAAATGAAAATAATATAGAGAAATTATTAGGAAATCCAGATATAGATGATTTTGATAAGATATTTGACTTAGGAAAAAAAGCTGGATAGAAAGGTTGAAAAAATGTATATAAAAAGTATTAATAATGTGATAGGGTATAAAAACCTGCCAGATGGTTTTAATATTGAATTTGATGAAAATAAAACATACATAATAGGAGCAAATTTTCAAGGTAAAACAACAGTAGGAAGTGTATTTAATTGGTGTCTTACAAATACAAGTTTATACGGAAAAGAAAAAGAACAAGTTGCTAATGATACAAGAAAAGGAAAAAATGTCATTGTGGATATAACTTTTGTAGATAATTTTGGAATTGAACATAGGCTTGTGAGAGATAAGGGAAAAGAATTACATTTAACACTAGATGGAAAAGAGATAAAACAAGAAAGTCTAGTGCAGTTTTATAAAGATAAAGATATATTTTTAGTTGCACATAATCCATATTATTTTTGGACTCTAGAACCAAAAGAACAAAAGGATTTAATTAGAAGCATATTACCTAATATTGAACCTATAGAAGCATTTAAATTGCTACCAGAATATGATAGACAAATATTAGAAAATCCAATAGAAAATTTAAGCAGTTATACAAATAAGAAAAACCAGGAGATTGATAGATTAGAAAAAGAATATAATAGAAATATTGGAATGATAGAAACGCTGAAAACAATAGCACTAGAGCAAGAAGGGAGTATATTAAATTTTGATAAAGAAGAAGAACTAAAAGTACTGCAAGAAAAATATAGAAATATATCAGAAAGCTTTAATAATGCTAATCTCGAAACTTTAAAAAGAAATATAGATGGAATAAATAGAAGGTTAAAAGAAATTCTTACAGAAGATTTAGCTAAAATCTCAGAGCAATATGATAGGGAGAATAACAAATTAAAGAATATTGATAAGGAACAATCAATATGTCCTTCTTGTATGCAGGAGATAAAAAATAATGAAGCAAAAGAGAATCTAATAAAATTTTTTCAAAAAGAAATGAATAATCTTAAAGGAAAAGCAAACATACTAAAAGAAAATGCAAAGAATTTAACAGCTGAGAAAAAAGAAAAACAAGAACTTTATAATAAGTTAAATACTTCAAATATGAAAATATTACAAACAGAAAAGGAAGAAATAAAAAACAAGATAGATATATTGCAAAAAGAAAAAAATGATATTTTATTTCATAACAAAGAAGTAGAAATAAAAATGAAAAAAGTCCAAGAAGCAAAATCAACATTAAAGTCTTGTGAAACAGCTCAAAAGGAGATACAAGAACAATTGGAATTGAATAAAAAACAAAAAAAGATTGCAGACAAATTGAAAATATTAGTAATTGAAGCACAGAAGGAAAAAATACGAAAATATCTAAATAAAGTTGATATAGAATTTAGTAAAATTGTAAAAACAACAGGAGAAATAACAGAATGTTGCAATATACAATATGAAGGAAGAGATTATAAAAAGCTATCTAAATCAGAACAAGCGAGGGCATGTTTAGAAATATCAAATGTATTTAATAACATTTCTGGTATAAATGCTCCAATTTTTTTCGATGATTCAGAAAGTACTACAGATATTCAAGACATACCAAATACTCAATTAATAATATCAACAGTTATTAAATATAATAAATTAGAAATTTTATATGATTATGCAGATGTTTTAGATAGAAAAGAAAAATCTATAAAAAAAGAAATTAAAGAAAGAAGTTGCTATGAAATACCATTAGCAGCATAAATTTTAAAGTTGTCTATTAAAGGATAACTTTTATTTTTTAGGAGGAATAATAATATGAATAAATATGAAAGTGTAATAATAGTAAAGCCAAATTTAAGTAAAGTAGAATTAGAAAAAGTTACTTTAGGAATAGAAAATAAAATAAACGTATTAGCGAAATTAACCAATAAAGAAGATATTGGAGTTAGAAAACTCGCATATGAAATACATAAAAATAAAGAAGGTCATTATTTACTATATCAGTTTGAAATAAATAATGAAAATAAAGATGCTGCAATAGGTGAAATAGAACGTTTTTATAGAATTACGGATGAAATAATAAAATACATAATAGTGAAAATATAAAGAAGGGGATTAAAGATGATTATATATGTAATTTATGAAATTAATTATGCAGATTTTAAAACATTACTAAATGATGAGATGTATTTTTATGGAGCATATAAAAATAAAAGGAAAGCAATGAGAAAAGCAAAAGAACTTATGAAAAATGCACAAAAAGACAATTTACATCTTGATAATGACATATCAAATAAGAAGAATCCATTTAAAAGAACTAACTGGGTTGATTTTTATAGTGATGATGAATGCCAAGAGGAGAGAGTAACAAGTATAATAATGGAAGAAACAAAGTTAATAGCGTAAAGAAAAATGTGAAGATAAAAAATTATAAGGGAGGAATTATATTATGAATAAAGTATGTTTAATAGGAAGGCTAACAAAAGATCCAGAAGTAAGATACACACAAACAAATAATACATTAGTTGCATCATTTACACTTGCTGTAAATAGAAGATTTGTAAAAGAAAATGAAGAAAGGCAAACAGATTTTATTCCAATTGTGGCTTGGGCAAAAACAGGAGAATTTTGTAATCAATATTTCAAAAAAGGGCAGCAAGTAGGAATAGTAGGAAGAATACAAACAAGAAATTGGGAAGATGAGCAAGGAATAAAACACTATGCAACTGAAGTAATTGCTGAAGAAGTATATTTTGCAGATGCTAAAAAAGATGTATTTAGTGAATATGGTAAAGAATTTACAAACAATTCAGGAAATGACTTTGAAATATCAAGTACAGACGATTTACCTTTTTAAAATAAATAGATATAAATAATATAAAAGTGGAATGAAATATTTCCACTTTTTATACTATAAAAGGAAGGAAGAAAAAAATGAATGATAAATATGAAGTGTTTATAAAATTATTAAATTTCGATAAAACGAAATACTTACCAGAAAAAGTTTTTAAGGATTTTATATCTTTATTTGCCATAAGTTTAAGTAATAAAGTTTCATTTAATCAAAGAAATAGTGATATGTATGAAGAAATATATCAAAGTTATGAAAAAGAAGAACAATTTAATTTTTATGCATTATCAGCAGAACTAACTAAATTATTTTGTAATGAAAAAGATCCATACGACATACTTGGAGAAATTTATCAAAAGATTAGTAATAAAAATTATTTGGAATTGTTAAATGTTAATCCATTACAAGAAGTTGGAAAAAAGTTACAAGGTGTTATTAATATAAACAAAAAGTCTAATAATGGGAAAATGCTTGAAATGAATTGTGGAAGCGGTGCAATGATATTAGCTTATGCAAGCACATTAAAAATGTTTAAACTAGATTATAAATACGATTTAGAGGTAACAGCTATAGATACAGATATAATAAATGTTTTTATGACATATATTCAATTATACTTTTTTGAGATATCAGCAGTAGTAATATTAGTCGATAAAAAAACAAACAGAGAACTAATGAGACTATATACACCAAATTATGAAGATGATGTTGAGAACCTAATGGTAGCATAAAAATAGACAAAAGAGAGGAGATTTCATATGCAGAATAATAATGTGTATGACTATATAAATATTACAAATGTGATTAATCAATTACATTTAAAAAAGACGAGTCAAAAAGGAAATTATATATATGCTATTTGTCCATTTTGTCAAAATTCAGAAGAAAAGAAAGGCTATTTGAAAATAAATACCATTAGTAATGTGTACATATGTAGAAAATGTGAATCAAGTGGTAGTTCAATAGATTTATATGCAAATTTAAAGTATATATCTACAAAAGAAGCATTCAAAAGATTATTGAAAGAAACGCCAGTTTTAGATAATATGCCTTATACATATAATAATCCAGTTAAAGATGAATGCTACAGAGATATAGTTTATAGAAGTTTTTTAGAAAAACAAAAATTAAATGAAATACATTATAAAAAATTGAGGAGTATGAATTTTACAGATGAATATATTAAAGATAATCTGTTCAAAAGTATAGAAAATAATAACTATAATAAAAAAGAAATATGTATGCAGTTACAGAAGGAAGGGCTAAAGTTAGATGGCATTTCTGGATTTTTTCAAGATGTTGATTTTAAATGGACTTATAAATCACATAAAGGACTATTTGTTCCTGTTATATTTAATAATAAAATTCAAGGACTACGAATTCTATTAGATAATGAATATGCATTGGATACTAAAAATATATGGTTTTCTAGTAGTAATGAACATAATGGAACAAAAGCAAGTAATTGGCCTATGATATTAAAGGATAAAAATAGAAAATGGATAGATATGTATAATTCTAATAATGAAAGTATTATTATTGCTACAGAAATGATATTAGCACATAAATTATTTAATAATACAAACAAAACTGTTATTGGAATTCCAAATAATATAGATAAAGAGCTAATATTAAATATTGTAAAAAGGATGAACACATCAAAAGTATTTTTATATGCAGATAAATATACAATTTTACATACAAGTAGTGCAATGCAAAAAAATATAGTACAAGCACTTGAAAAATACAACATAGAAGTAGATTTTAGAATAGCATTAACTGAAGATAATATAGGTGATGACTTGAATAAATACGAGAAAAAAAGAAAAAGTGCTTAAAGGGGGAATTGCTTATTGAAGAGAAATCAAGAAATTTCAGTATCAAATAAATTAATACAAAATTTGAAAGACAAAGGTTTTCAAATTCATAAGTATTATGCTAAAACAACTAAAAGTATATATCTGAAACTAGATTATGGTGTATGTTGTGGAATAAGAATAAGTGATCATAAAGGAAAGAAAAAATATAGATATAAGTTTAATCTTATAAAACAATATAAGGGACCAAAATTAGTAATAGATAAAGGGTATTTAAGGATGTTTTATGATTATAATACACATATAAAATCGCTACATTGCTTATAAATAGGTAATGTAGCGATTTTGTGTTACTAATTTGTTATTAGTTCAAACCCAAAAATCGAATTTTATCTTTTCAATTTCAGCTTTTAATTCTTGAATTGTTTTATGTGTATATCTTCTTTCACCAACATCTTTTGATTTATGACCCATCATTAAATCTGTACATTTTTTATTTGCACCAACTGCATCTAATTTGGTTCTGAAAAAGTGTCTACATTCATGTGGGGTATGATTTAAACCTAATTTTTCCATTGTTTCATTCCAAAATTCATAATATTTACTTTTTGATAGTTTTTTACCTTCAAATTCAATTAAATATTTTTTATTTGCTTTTACTCTTTTTTCTACAATGTTATATGTCAAAGAATGAATTGGAACAATTCTATTTTTACCTGAATTAGTTTTTGAACCACCTTTATAAACACCTTCATCCAAATCTATTGATGTTATTTCTATTGATAATAATTCGTTAAGCCTAAAACCTGTAAAATTATATAAAATAATAGTTTCTACCCACTCATCATCTTTATTTTCATATAATATTTTAATTTCATCATCAGTAAATGGTTTTTTACTAGTTTCAGGAACAGGTTCAGCAGTAGTGATTTGCGAATACATCTTGTCAATAATATCAATTTCAAATGCAAATCTATCAAGATGCCCAAAAAGATTCTTTATTGCCCATTGTGTTGAATAACCACATCCACAATTATCAATACAATCTTGCATATCAAAAGACCTTAATTTTCTATAAATAGCATTTTCATATTTTTTACAATGCTTATATGCAGATTTCAAAGATTTTTGTGTTGCATCACCTAATTTTGGAAACTTTACTTCTAACCATCGTTCATAAAGTAGTTTTAATGTTACTTTATCCCTATCAATGTTCCATGGTTCATGATTATATAGTGCCAACATTTCCAAGCCTTCTTCTCTTGTTTCTGTATAACCAATTGGTTGATATATTGGATGACCTTTTTTATTAAAGCCAATCGTTTTTCTTACTGCATATGGTTTTCTTCTGTTACCTGATAGTTTGACAACTGTACCATAACCATTTGGATTTTTCATTTAATACTTCCTTTCTATAAATTATAAGAATCAGATTTTTGAATATTTATCTGTTTATTTTGTAAAGCAAGAAATTTATTATATTCAAAAGCAGTACCCCAAAAAGCAATATATTTTTCTTCATTATTTTTTGAAATGTATGTTACAACCAAATAATATTTTTTAATTCCTTTATCAGTTGTAGCATCATTATTATGATATTTCACCATAAATCTGGGTTCTTCCATCGTTTCTATTTTTTTAATTTGTGCAATTGGTAAATTAACAGTTGTTTCAGGTTTAATTCGTTTTATTTGAAAAATATCATTTTTTATTTCTATGGTACATGGATAATCTTGAATAAAATCTTCTAAACCTTCATAATGCATTACTTTAATAATAGAATTTTTATTTTTTCCAAACATTATTTATTTTCCTTTCATAATTCTTTAATTATTTCTTCATTGATGTATTTTACCCATTCATTTATATGTTCAATAAAATCTTCATACACAACATATGTATCATTTTTTGTTATTATTTGCATATCATGTTTATTTCCTTGAAGTTTTATTTTTCCAATACAAAAACCTTTACATTCAACTAATAATGTACCATTTGCCATTCTGATTAAATTTATTTTTGTATTTACTTTTTCAGGTAATTTTGAGTATAAGACATCAAAGAAATTTTTTTCTAATTCATTCACATCAAATATTTTACTTGGTGGATTTACACCATATTTTATTGGATATTTCATATTGTTTCCTTTCTTATCAACCTTGAACCAAGTCAAAGTATTGATATATCAACATTTTTTATTTTTATGGTTCAAGGTTCAAGGTGGTTTTACTATTATTTATTTTTTATAAAAACATTAAAATTTGTAATAATAAAAATTGTTATTTTGTTATTAAGTATAAGTTACCTTGAACCACATTGAACCATATTGAAAAAACTGGGGTTTCACTTTGAACCCATACATTGAACCCATATTGTACTTTTATTTCTTTTTTCTAAAATCATAATGAATTATAATGCCCTTTTTTCATCCCTTTTTTCTTGAAAAGTGTATTTGGACATTGATATTAAATCTGATGCATTTTCAATCAGTTTTTTTTTACCTAATTCATTTAATTGAATATAATCAATTAAAAGGTCACTTGCTTCTTTTCCATACATTGATTTAACTGAATCAAGTATATTAGATTCAGTTGCAAGTTTATTATTGTTATTGTATTTCCTTTCCCAATTGTCAAAATAGAATTCTCTTGGGTCAACACCAATTAAATCTGAAACTGCAAATAATGATTTTGGTGTCATATTTGTTACTTGACCTTTTTCCCACTTGCTAACAGCTGCCCTTTGAACATAACATAATTTACCGAATTCAGCTTGTGACAACTCATGTTCATCACGATATGCTTTTATTTTTTCACTAATTTCTTTATTCATAATTTATTTTCCTTTCTAAAATGTTGTATCTTAAATTTAACATTTCTAAAATTATTTGTATCTTAATTTTAGCATATTTATTCATATTTTGAAAGTTTTTTTGAAGAATTTTAAAATTTTTTTTCAAAAAGTATTGACAAAGGAAAAATATTGATATATCATATGTGTATCTTACAAGATACAAAAACAAATTGAAGGAAGGTGAAAGAAGTGAAAAAAGTAGTTTCAGCAGCTATTTATCAGATAATTCAATTTGATGATGAACAAGAATTTAAAAATTATATTTTAAAATTACAACAAAATCATCAAGAATTTATTTTGGAATCAAAAACAAAATATCCTGATGGTAAAGTTGAAATAAAAATTATGAAACAGTATAACAACAATAAATTTATTGAAAGGGGTGATAAATGTGAAAGTCAATCTTAATTTATTAAATTCAAAAATGGCATTATATGGTGATAGTAATGAAGCATTAGCAAAAGCCTTAAATTTATCACCACAAAGATTATCAGCTAAAAGAAACAATACAAATGGGGCAGAATTTACACAAACTGAAATTCAAATAATTAAAGAAAGGTACAATTTAACAGATGCAGAAGTAGTGGAAATTTTTTTAAGCTAGTTGTATCTTAAGAGATACAAAAGAAAGAAGGAAAAGAAATGGTTTGTTTTATAAGTTTTATAATGTTATTAGGAACAGTTGGTGCATTGGAAAATGATGCAATTGATATGAAAAAAGCAATAATTAGATGTACAATTTTTATGATAATTTTTGGTATATCTAGTATTAAATATTGGACAAAAGAAGATAAAATTAGATTAAAAAGAAGAATAACAAATTTTTTTGAATTGTTTGTATCTTAAAAGATACAAAAGAAAGGAATGAATTGGTTTGAGTTTTGCAAGTAATTTAAAAGACATATTGAATGAAAAAGAAATGAAACCTGTGGAACTAGCAAATGGAATTGGCAAAGGTAAATCATCAATTAGTCAATATTTATCAGGGAAACATATTCCACAAGATAAAGTCAAAGAACAAATTGCAAATTTTCTTGGATGTACTGTTGAAGATTTAGAAAAAGAAAAAGAACATGATTTGAATATAAATACTTGCAATAATGTACCAGTTTGGAAAGCTGCAATGTTGCTTGATAAATCAGAAGAATTCATCAGAATAGCATTGCAAATGGGAACAGCACCGTTTGGGTTTGCTTCAAAAAAGAAATCAAAATGGTCATATCACATAAGTCCTAAAAAATTAAAAGAATATATAGGTGAATATGAAGAAAGGTGAAAATAATGGAATTATATAAACACCAAAATAAAGCATTAGTAATAACAAGACCATTTAACAAAGTTGCATACTATTTAGATATGGGACTTGGCAAGACTTTTGTAGGTTCTGAAAAAATGCATGAACTTGGAAATGATATGAATATTATTGTTTGCCAAAAATCTAAAATCAAAGATTGGATTGACCATTATATAAAATATTATGATGATTATTCAATATACGATTTAACAGATAAAGAACAATTTAGATTATTCAAAGATGGGATTGGGTTACATAAGAAAAAGGTTGGCATAATAAATTATGATTTGATATTTAGAAGGTCATATTTTCTTGAATTAGAAGATTTTACATTGATGCTTGATGAAAGTTCGATTATACAAAATACAAAAGCCCAAATAACAAAGTATATTCTTAAAATGAAACCTAAAAATGTAATTTTGTTATCAGGAACACCATCATCAGGAAAATATGAAAATTTATGGTCACAAATTCATTTACTTGGTTGGAAAATTTCAGAAGAACTTTATAACAAGCAGTATGTTAATTGGGAAAAGGAAAATATTGGTGGAACACCAATTCGACATGTTAGTAAAAAAGAACCATATAAAAATATAGATAGATTAAAAAGAAAATTGTGTGAATATGGTGCAGTATTTATGAAAACAGAAGAATGTTTTGATTTACCTGAACAAATAGAAATTCCAATAAACATACAAACATCAAAAGAATATAGAAAGTTCATAAAAAATTCAATAATTGTTTTTGACACATTAAATTATACAGAATTTCATGACCATTCAGATTTTGAAGGTAAAGATGTTACACCAAGAATTGAATTAGTTGGTGACACACCACTTACAAAAAGATTATATGCAAGACAGTTATGTGGTCAATATAATAAACAAAAACTTCAAGCATTTAGAGAATTGCTAGAATCAACAAATGATAGATTGATTGTTTTTTACAACTATAATGAAGAATTGAGAAAATTAAAAGATGCAGTTGAATTTTATAAAAAACCACTTTCAATTGTAAATGGCGAAACAAAAGATTTAACAGCTTATGAAAATGAAGATAATTCAGTTACATTGATTCAGTATCAAGCTGGTTCAATGGGATTAAATCTTCAAAAGGCTAACAAAATTGTATATTTTACATTAACAGATAAATCAGAATTATTTGAACAAAGCAAAAAAAGAATACACAGAATTGGTCAAAATCAAAATTGTTTCTATTACTTAATGATTTGCAAAAATAGCATAGAAGAAGCAATTTATGAAACATTACAAAAACGAAAAGACTTCAATGATGAGTTGTTCAAAGAATATGAAAATTTAGAATTAGAAAGGGGTGAATGAAAATGAGAATTAAATGTAAACAAGCTGGTTGTCCATTTGAATATGAACATTGTTGTGTAGAATGTGATGAATTAGAACATTGCGAATCATCTTGTAATTTAAAACCTGATTCTTGTCAAAATTCAGAAATGAATGGTGAAACAAGTTTACAAGTTTTCAAAAATGCAAATGTTGAAGTTATCAATGCAATTGCACAAATTTCAGTTGCTAAAAAGCAAATTGAAGAACAAGAAAAAACAATGAAAGAAAAATTACTTGCTGCAATGGAAGCATATGGTGTAACAAAATTTGAAAATGATGTAATAAAAATTACATACTATGCACCTTCAACTACTACATCAATTGATAGTACAAGATTAAAAAAAGAACAACCTGATATAGCAAAAGAATATTCAAAAACTTCAAGTAAAAAGTCTTATATAAAAATTGAAGTGAAAGCAGGTGATAAATAATGGCAACAGAAAAACAATTTGAAAATAAGGTTAAAAAATTTCTTGAAAGTGAAGGTTGTTGGTTCATTAAATACTGGGGTGGTGCAGCATATACTAAAAGCGGTATTCCTGATTTACTAATATGTTGTAATGGTTACTTTTTAGGTGTTGAACTTAAAGGTGAACATGGTAAACCATCAGAACTACAACTTTGGAACATTGAAAAAATAAGACAAGCAAAAGGAATTGGATTTGTATTATACCCAAATCAATTTGATGAATTTAAAAAATTCATTTTAAAACTTAAACAAAGACAAGCAGAAAAACATTCATTTTCATTTGAAGAACAATTTAATTTTGATAAGGGGGTGAAAAAATAATGCAAATATCACATTCAAGGGTGGAATGCTTTGAAGGATGTCCACATAGATACAAATTAAGATACATTGATAAATATGGAACTTTGAAACCTGATAATGCAGATAATCCACTATTCCTTGGAACAGCACTTCATACTGGTATTGAAAAAGATGTGAAAACAGCTATTGAAGAATATTTTGCACAGTATCCAATCATAACTGATGAACACATCAATGAAGCAATAAAACTTGAATATCAGATTCCAAAGGTTAAGAGTATTTTACCACAAGGTGAATACGAAGTTCAAATCAAAGATGAAGATTTCATTGGATTTATTGATTTATTAGTTCCAGTTAAACATGAATTAACTTTGGAAGAAATGGATGAAGTTTGTGACAATTGTGAAAAAAATTGTGATTGCAATTATGCAAATAGTGGAATCTTGTGTAAAAAAATGATGAATCAAACAAATCCAACAAAATATTATGATTTATATGATTTTAAATATTCAAATAATGTTTACCATTACAAAGATTCACCACAATTACATTTATATAAATATTATTTTGAAAAAACACATCCTGGTACAAAAATAAGAAACATGCAATTTGTGATTGTTCCAAAAGTTGGAATAAGACAAAAGAAAACTGAAACATTAAGTGAATTCAGACAAAGACTTGATGAAGAATTAAAGAAAACCGAAATTAAATTTTTAAATATTGATTATAACCCTGAATATGTAATTGACTTTTTAACTAAAACAAAGAAAATGCTAGAAGAAACAGAATTTAAAAAAAATGAAAGTTGGTTGTGTGGATGGTGTGAATATCAAGAATATTGTAAGAAAGGATATGATTATTTTATGAATTTACCTGAAAATAAAAGAAGAAATATTGAAGAAATTAACAAAAAAACCATTTGGTTGTATGGTTCACCATTTAGTGGAAAAACAACTTTTGCAAACAAATTTCCTGACCCATTGATGCTTAATACAGATGGAAATATTAAATTTGTTGATGCACCATTTATTCCAATTAGGGATGAAGTAAAGGTTACAGGCAGAATGACACAAAGAAAATTTGCTTGGGAAGTATTCAAAGAAGCAATTGCAGAACTTGAAAAGAAAGAAAATACATTCAAAACAATTATTGTTGACTTACTTGAAGATACATACGAACATTGCAGATTATATATGTATGACCAAATGGGGATTACACATGAAAGTGATGATTCTTTTAGGGCATGGGATAAGGTAAGAACTGAATTTTTATCAACATTAAAAAGACTTATGAATTTAGATTATGAAAACATAATTCTTATATCACATGAAGATGCATCAAAAGACATTACAAAAAGGGGTGGCGATAAGATAACAGCCATTAAACCAAATCTTCAAGAAAAAGCAGCAAATAAAGTTGCAGGTATGGTTGATATGGTTGCAAGAATAATTGCTGATGATAACAAAAGAACCTTATCATTCAAATCAGATGAAGTTGTATTTGGTGGCGGAAGGTTAACAACATCAGTAAATGAAATTGATTTGGATTATGACACATTCCTAGAAGTTTATGAAGAAGCAAATAAATCAGCAGCAGCAAATTTAAAATCAGAAGAAAAGAAAGAAGAAAAAACAACTACAAGAAAAAAAGCAAAAGTTACAGATGAAGAAGAAATAAAAGGAACATCTATAAAAGAAGCAATTTCAAAATTAACATCAGTAGATGGAAAAAATATTGAAGAACAAATTCAAGGAGATGAATTAACGGAAAGTAGAAATGAAGAAAAAGCAATTGAAGAACCAAAAGAAGAAAAGAAAGAAGAAGCACCAAAGGCAACAAGAACAAGAAAAAGAAGGGGTGAATAAATTATGCCTGATGAGTTAATGAAAATAATAATGAAAATGGTTAATGAAGAAATGAATTCAAATGTGAATCAAGCAAAATTTGAAGAAATTCAAAAGAAAATGGCATTCAAAGGTGCAGAAAATATCGCAGAAATAAATAAGAAAATGTATGATGCACATATAAAAGTTGGATTTTCAAAAGAAGAAGCATTGCAATTAGTATGTGCAATGTCAGGAAAAATGAGTAAATAAAGAAAGGTTAAAAATAGGTGAAAAATTATGTCAGAAAAAAATATATTTGATAAATGGGATAAAGAAGTTGATACAGAAGGATTAGCAAAAGATGTTGCGGAAGCAGCAGAAAATGGTGGACAAGCAAGTTTTAAAGAAGTACCACATGGTGAATATGAAGTTTCAGTTCAACAAATGGAATTAAAAGCAAGTTCAAAAGGTGACCCAATGGTTTCAATTTGGTTCAAGATAGTATCAGATGGTGAATACAAAAATTCAATAATATTCATGAACCAAGTTATTACACAAGGATTCCAAATTCATATTGTAAATGAATTATTAAGAATGATGGTTTCAGAAATGGGTGCAGATGCCCCAGTAATTGAATTTAAAACATTCAAACAATATGGAAATCTAATCATGGATGTATTTGAAGCAATTGATAATAACTTTGAATTTGCACTTGATTATAAAAAAGGAAAAGGTGATTTCAGTAAATATGAAATTACAGAAGTTTTCACACTAGAAGACTAATTGAATATATGATGGGGTGTGAAATATCACCCCAAGAAATAAAGAAAGGATGTGACTAGGAATGTTATTTTATGACTTTGAAGTTTTCAAAGAAGATTGGTTGGTAGTCATTATTGATATGGATAAAAAGAAAGAACATGTTATTATTAACGATTCTGATAAATTAGAAAAAATTTATGATAAAAATATCAATAATATTTGGGTTGGTTTCAATTCAAGACATTATGACCAATACATTCTAAAAGGCATCCTTTGTGGTTTTGACCCTAAAAGAATAAATGATTATATAATTTTAAAAGGTAATCCAGGATGGAAATTTTCTTCATTATTTAGAAGAATACCACTTAATAACTACGATGTAATGTCAAATATTGATAGGGGATTAAAATCGTTTGAAGGATTTATGGGAAACAACATCAAAGAATCATCAGTTCCTTTTGATATAGATAGAAAACTTACAGATGAAGAAATTCAAGAAACTGTAAAATATTGTAGACATGATGTTGAACAAACAATTGAAGTATTTTTACAACGAAAGGAAGACTTTGAAGCCTGTATGGGTCTTGTAAAATTAGCATGTCAAGGAAAACCATTGAATCTTTCATTGATTTCAAAAACAAAATCACAATTGGCTGCAATAATATTGGAAGCTACCCAAAAAGAACATGATGATGAATTTGACATTGATTTTCCTTCAACATTAAAAATTGAAAAATATAAAGAAGTTGTTGATTGGTATAAAAATTTAGATAATCGTTGTTATGAAAAAGATGGAAAAAAGAATCAGTTAGACATCATGATTGCAGGTGTTCCACATCAATTTGGTTGGGGTGGTGTTCATGGTGCTATTCCACAATATAGTGGTGAAGGTTACTTTTTAAATATGGATGTTGCATCACTATATCCATCACTAATGATTCAATACAACTTACATAGTAGAAATATGAAAGACCCTAAAAAATATGAAGATATATACCACACAAGACTTAAATATAAAAAGGAAAAGAACCCATTACAAGCACCATTAAAATTAGTATTAAATTCAACATATGGTGTAATGAAAGATAAAAATAATGGATTATATGACCCACTTCAAGCAAATAGAGTTTGTGTATATGGTCAATTACTGTTATTAGATTTGATTGAAAAATTAGAACCACATTGTCAAATAATTCAATCAAATACTGATGGTATTCTTATAAAAATGAATAATTATGAAGATTTTGATTTAATTGATGATATTGCTTATGAATGGGAACAAAGAACACATTTAACATTAGAATTTGATGAATACAGAAAAGTTTTTCAGAAAGATGTTAATAATTACATAATTGTTGATGTTAATGGAAAATACAAATCCAAAGGTGCATATGTTAAGAAATTAAATAATCTTGATTATGATTTGCCAATCATCAATAAAGCATTAGTTGAATACATGGTTCATAATGTACCAATAGAAAAAACAATCAATGATTGTAATGATTTAAAAGAATTTCAATTGGTTACAAAAATATCAAGTAAATACACACATATATTACATGGTGATGAGTATATCAAAGAAAAATGTATTAGGATATTTGCATCAATTGATGAAAATGATAAAGGTGTTACCAAAATACATGCAACAACAGGAAGACCAGCAAAAATATCAAATTCACCTGAACATTGTTTTATTTATAATGATGAAGTAAATGATGTAAAAGTTCCAAAAAAATTAGATAAAGCATGGTATGTTGACCTTGCAGCAAAAAGATTGAAAGATTTTGGGGTGATGTAAACATGATAATAGATAAAAAAGAAATAAAAAATAAATTATTAAAAATGTTTGAAGATGATGAAAGAATAAGTTGTTCAATATGTGGTGAAACAATAACAAGATACGATATTGAAAATTTAGATTTTGAATATTGTCAAACAGCAACAAATGAAAATTATGCACATGCAAGATGTGTAAATAAAATGATTAAAAAATAAAAAGGAAGGGGTGATTGAAAAATGTTCTTTAAAGGTTATGTTGAAACCAAAGACAAGAAATGCATTGAAAAGTTCAAAGGAAGAACTGATTTCAAAAATTATGAACAGGTTCAATCATTACCTGAATTTGCAGGTATTCTTGCAACAGACACAATACTGATAGATATTGATGATTTTGATGAAAGTGAAATATTATTTAAAATTGTTCAAGACCTAAAACTTAAATGTAGAGTATATAAAACAACTAGGGGAAAGCACTTTTTATTTAAAAATGTTTTAGTTGAAAGTAATCGAACACATGCGACCCTTGCTTTGGGAATCACAGCCGATATAAAAATTGGAAAAAGAAATGCATATTCAATTTTGAAATTCAAAAATAAAGAAAGACCAATTTTATATGATGAAGCAGAAAATGAAGAAGCAATGGAACTTCCAAAATGGTTATTACCAATAAAAACAACAATGGATTTCTTAAATATGACAGCAGGTGATGGAAGAAATCAAGCATTGTTCAATTATATATTAACTTTACAAAGCAATGATTTTTCAAAAGAAGAAGCAAGGGAAACAATAAAACTTATAAATAAATATGTTTTGAAAGAACCATTAACAGATGATGAAGTTGATGTCATAATTCGTGATGAAGCATTTGCAAAACCAGTATTTTTCAAAGGTGCAACATTCTTATTTGATAAATTCGCAATATTCTTAAAAAATAACCATCATATCACAAGAATAAACAATCAATTGCATTTATATAAAGATGGAATATATATTGCTGGACAAGCTGAAATTGAATCAGCAATGATAAAACATATACCACAATTAAATAGAGCAAAAAGAACAGAAGTAATGTCATATTTGGATATTATGATAAGAGAAAGTACAAAACCAGCATCAGCAAATTTAATTGCATTTAGAAATGGAATATATGACATATCAGAAGATAAATTTTTCCAATTCTCACCTGAACATGTGATTACAAATAAAATTGATTGGGATTATAACCCACATGCTTATAACAAATTAACAGATGAAGTTTTAAATAATATAGCATGTGATGATAAAGAAATAAGGGCATTGCTTGAAGAATTAGTTGGTTATTGCATGTACAGAAGAAATGAACTTGGGAAAGCATTTATTTTAACTGGTTCAGGTTCAAATGGTAAAAGTACATATTTAAACTTAATAAAAACAATGTTAGGAAAAAAGAATATTTCTGTTCTTGATTTGAAAAAGTTAAATGATAGATTTTCAACAGTCATGTTGTTTGGAAAACTAGCAAATATTGGTGATGATATATCAGATGAATTCATTACAGATGCTGCGGAATTTAAGAAGATAGTAACAGGTGAAACAATAGATGCGGAACAAAAAGGTCAACCAAAATTTGATTTTGAACCATATGTGAAATTAGTATTTAGTGCAAATGCTATTCCTAGAATTGGAAAAGGAAGGGATTCAAGTGCAATTTTAAGAAGATTGGTAATCGTACCATTTAATGCAAAATTCACATCTGATAATCCAAACTTTAAACCATTCATAGGTGATTCACTTCAAAGTCAAGAATCAATTGAATATTTAATAAATCTTGGAATAGCAGGATTGAAAAGGGTACTATTGAATAGACAATTCACAACATCAGTAAAAATTGAAAATGAATTGACTGAATACGAAGAAACAAATAATCCAATTATAGGTTTCTTTAAGGAATGTGAAGCGGAACAAATCAACATTGAAAATGAACCAACAAATGAAGTTTATAAAAAATATAAAGAATTTTGTATCAGAAATAGTCTTCAAGAATTATCAAGTGGTGAATTTTCAAAACAAGTAAAAAAATATTTTAATTTTGTAATTATTGATAAAAAAATACAAGGCAAAAAATGCAGAATATTTGTAAAAGCAGAAGGTCAATAAAATACAAAAGATAAGGGGGGAATTGATATGCCAAAAACAGAATTTCATGTAAATAAAATAACATATAACCCATTTATTAAAAATTGGATAATGTGTGTAAGATATAGAACTGATATTTTATGGTGGTATCAGATTTGTACTAGAAGCGGAAGACTAATTGGAAAAGAGCATCAAGCAAAATGTAAATATTCAAAATTTGAATGGGAAAAGGTGAAAGAAAATGAAAAACCAAGAAGAAATGAAATCCAATGTGTTTAGATTATTATGTAATAATGATGTTTGTATAATGAATCCAGGATATGTTTTAAGTACAAAAGCAATATCACGAATATTAAATATAAGTTATTATTTTGCTAAAAAATTTTGTAAACAATTAGAATTAGAAGGAATGATTAAATATAAAAAAGAATATGTACCAGCCCAATTTGATTATGAAACAGGAATGGAATTACAACAAGAAGCATTTTGGAATATTGGTTGGGAAACAACCCAAAAGGCACTTGAAACAAATATATGGAAAGAAGAACAAGAAAAAGAAAATAAAATTTTAAAAGAATGTTGGGGGTGATATGTATGGCATTGAAAAATTATACAACAACTATTTCAGTTGAAAAAACAATAAATGAAATTCAAAAAATATTATCAACACATAAAGCCAAAGCAATATTAACAGAATATGATGATTTTGGACAAGTTTCAGTATTAAGTTTTAAAATCGAAACTATACATGGTGAAATAGGAATTAAATTACCAGCTAGACAAGATAATGTATTAAAAATATTACAAATTCAGAAAAAGAAAAATACAAAAATAAAAGCTACAAAAGACCAAGCTGAAAGAACTGCATGGCGAAATATAAAAGATTGGATTGATGCACAAATGGCATTAGTAGATACTGAAATGGTAGAAATTGATGAAGTATTTTTACCATATATACTAAACAAAAATGGAAGCACTTTATATGAATCATTTGTAAATAATCAATTATTATTAGAAGTGGGTGATTAAATGAATAAAAAATTAAAACTAAAATAAGAAAATTAAAAGAAGATAACCGAAAATTAAGAAATGAAAATAAAAGCAAAATTGACATAGATATAAATAAATTTTATGGAATAAGTTATGCAGAAAAAGAAAGAAAAAATCTTATAGAAAATACATTGAAATTATTTGTTAAAAGATATTATGGAAGAATAGAACATACAAATACAAGAATTGAAATAGATGCAAGAGAAATTGAAGGAATGAAACAATATAATTTAGAAATTGAAAAGAATCCATTTCATCAAACATTAGAAATAATAGTAAGGTAGGTGAGAGTCAGTGGAAAAAGAAGATTTAATTAAAGTAATTTATGAACATGATGAATCATTAAAAAGAAGTATAGAGCAAGTAAAAAAAGATATAGAATATCAACAAGATTTATTAAAATTAAATGAAAAACATAACAAAAACACAAATGATGTTAAAAGTAAAATTGATGAATTAAGAATAATATTGACAACATTAGAAAATACCCAAGATGATTTCAATGAAACTATGGATGAAAATGATTTTGACCTTGATGAAATAAAAGAATATTGTGAAAGGTAAGGTGATTATATGAAACCTATAAAAAGAAAAACAACAAATACAATTTTTAAAAGACCTGATTGTTTTGATTTACCAGGTACAAAGTATAAATATGAAGATGAAACACCAGCAATAGAAACATGTTGGCAATTATCAGATGAAGAACTTGAAAAAGTTAAGAAAACAGGGAAGATATACATTCAACAGGAAGGCGAAACACTTCCACCAATGGCAGTTTCTGCAAGTAGTGTTTTAGCAGATGGTGAAGAAGATGAATGATATGAAAATAAAAGAAACAATCAAAACTAATAATGGTAAACTAAAATATTGTTTACAAGTAGAACAAGGTGAAGCCAAAATGCAGATATACATTCATCAAGGTGAAATTTATTTTGAAAGTTGCAATTATGGTTTTAATACATATCCAACATTTGATTTAAGCAATGAATCACATGTTTTAGCAAAAGAAGTTTTTGTGAATTCATTAAAAGCAGATGTAAAAAATAGATGTTTAGAGTTAAAACAACTTGAAACAATTTTAAATGAATTAGGATTGAAAGACATTATATCTGATGAAATTCAGAAAGGAAGTTTTTTATTAAGTATAAAACAAAAACTTTTAGGAAAATCAAATGAGTGAAGCGGATAAAGTATTTGAAGAAATAGGATATAAAAAACATGAACATAACATCTTCAAAGAAGGTGAAAAACCAAAAGCAAATGAATGGATTACACAAGATGAACCATATATTGAATATTTAGATGAAAAAGTAATTGATGGAACTTATTATTCAATGTTTATCATGTTCATGATGAATTGTCAAAGAATTCAAATTGGTGGATATGAAAAAGGAACAACACCTTATGGAAAACATTATGAAAGAATGCGAAATCCAATTTTGAATACAAAAGAAGTACAAGCAATTAGTTTGAAAGTAGGTGAATTAGGTTGGAAATAAAATCAACTATTTTAGAAGAATATAAAATTAAAATTGAAGAAACAACAGGTATCAAGATGATATTTGTATATAACAAGGATGACAAATATATTGGAACACTCAAAGATTTTGAAATGTACATTGAAAAATTTGGATTATCACAAATACAAACATACAACAATAAAAATGTATGTTCAATAGGTTTTAATGAAGAAAAACAAAGATGGTATGGTTGGTCACATCGTGGAATATGCAGTTTTGGTATAGGTAGTGTGGTTGAAGAAGATTCATATTGTGCATCAAGCGGATGGACAGAAGAATACTTACAGGAACACCCTGATGAAAATTTATCACTTCCAGTTGGTTTCAAAGCAGAAACATTGGAAGATGCAAAAAGAATGGCAATTGCATTTGCTGATTCAGTTGCATAGAAAGGAATCATATATGACTATTTTAAAAATAATATTATGCTGCACAATTGGTGCAATTATAAATAATTACATACCAAATGATTGGCAATATGTATGGGGATTTATTGTTGCAATGATTACATTTTTATCAAGTAATGATTAGAAAGGAAAATAAATATGAAAAAGACAATAGTATTTGATTTTGATGGTGTTATTCACAAATACAGTAAAGGATGGCAAGATGGTTCAATTTATGATGAACCAGTTCCAGGAATTAAAACTATTATTGATGAATTAAGAAAAGAAAATTATGAAGTTGTTATTGTAAGCACAAGATGTTCAACAGAACAAGGAATTACAGAAATGACTGAATGGTTAAATAAATATGATATTGAAGTTGATAGAATCGATAAAGAAAAACCACCAGCACTTATATATGTTGATGATAGAGCAATTTGTTTTGATGGAAACACACAACATTTATGGGATTCAATTATTTCATTTAAAACATGGCAAGAAAATAAATCAATTAAAATATCCAGTATTGTTACAATGGATGATGAATGCACATATAAAAATGTGGAAGTTAAAAATATAAGGTCATTAGAAGAATTAGATAAAGCAATTGAAGAAAACAAAGTATTAACAATAATTGAAGATGGTAAAGAATACAGATTGAATCCAATTTACATATTGTTTTATATACCATAGAAAGGAAAGTTATGAAAAAATTATTGATTAAGTTGTTATATAAGTTATTAGGTTTTAGAACAAGCCCACCATGCTTGATAGATGGAAATGAATTTATAATAAAATTTAATAATCAATTTTATATTATGGTAGGTTATACATTAGAACAAAAGGCAAATGGAACTGATAACATATCAATAACATTTACAGATATGTTATCAAGTATAGATAATAAAAATAAAGAAAAAAGGTGGGATTACTAGAATGTTAGAATATGAAAAAAATTTGACAACAAATAGAAGAATTGAACTATTTAATGGATTGATGAAAGAAAAAATTTCAAAAGAATTTTATGATTGGTTAATAGAAAATGGATTCTTTACCCAAGCTGCAAGTACAAAATATCATGGTGCATTTGAAGGTGGATTATTTGACCATTCATATGAAGTAACACAAGTATTATTGGATATGACCCAAAGATTAAATTTACAATGGACAAGACCTGAAAGTCCTTATATTATAGGAATGTTTCATGATTTATGCAAAATTGATAATTATATTACTATTGTTGATGAACCAGGGGAAATAATGATGGGAACTGGTGATGTTAAAGGTAAAGAAATTCATTTTGAATATAATCAAGATTGTATTTTAACAGGACATGCAGATAAATCAATTATGTTATTATCCCAATTTGTAAATTTAACAGAAGAAGAAATGTTGTGTATTAGATTTCATATGGGTGCTTATGAAGGACAAGACCAATGGGATAATTATGATAAAGCAATAAGAAAATATGAAACTGTACTATTTACACATACTGCTGATATGTACACAAGTAAAGTGAAAGGGGTATAAATGAAAATTTTATTGATAATTATTAGTATAATTTTAAGTTTAATTTTTATTATCCTTTGTGGGGAAAATGGATTTAATAAATATTGTGAAAATGCGAATGAATGCCCAAGTAGTGTAAGGTGTACATGTAAAAGTAAAGATGAAATAAATTGTTTTGAACCCAAAAGAAAGAAGGTTGAAGTATGGAAGAAGAAATTAAAAATTTATTAAATTGTGGATATTATGATGACTGCCATAATTATATAGTTGAATTGAATGAAGAAAAAATGAAAGATTTTTTCAAAGTATTTTTCAAAGCTGATACAGTAACATTCAAGAATACTGATATGGATAAAATAAAAAAAGAAAATCAGGATTTAAAAGAAAAATTTGATTATATGATGACAGTTCACAAAAGAGAATGTGAAGAAATGAAACATTGTGTTGATGAAGCAACACATTATGCAGATGAAAGACTATATAAAGTTGTAGATGAACATGAAAAAAGATATGAAGAACTAAAACGAAATGGTAGGGATATGATAAAAGCATTTGCAAAATACATATAATGAAAGGTAAGGTGATAATATGTTTATTTTAGGTTTAATACTAGGTGCAATTGTAGGAATTGTGTGCATGTCATTGTGTGCAATTGGGAAAGAAAACGATGAAATAAATCAATTACCAACATTTATTGCTTATAGAACAAATAGTACATATTTAGATGATTTGAAAATGGCAAATTTTAAATATGTATTAGAAACAATTTTAACAAAAGATATTGAGTTTTACCAAAAGTTATATGATAAAAACCATAATCAATATTATTTAGGAAGAATTGACCAAAGTAAATTTCTTTTAGGAATAGTTAAGGGGGAATTTAAAAGTGATGAATTCAAAAAATTATAATCATGCAGAAGCATATTGTTTAATGAAATATAAGTGTGAAAAATGTGGTACAGTTGAAACACTTTGGAACAGTAGGGATGGTGTAACACCTTTTATGATAAATTGTGAAAAGTGTAATGAACATATGCAGCATATTGATTGGAATGCAGATGAAAGAAAAACAAATTACATACCTAAAATTGGACAAAGAGTTTTCATAGATATGCCTGTTGACTACTATAAAGTATTTTGTAGAGTAAGGGCAAAACAAATTAAAGATAATGTTGAAGGGAATACAGATACATTACAAAAAATTTATAACAATTTGATAAAAGAATATAACAAAAACGAACCTTTTATTATCAAAATTTAACAAAAATTGAACAGTTCTGAACAGTATTGAACGGTAGATGAACGGTTCAAGGTTGGTTCAAGGTGAAATTTACTAGCCTTGAACCGACTAAAACATAGTAATATCAATAGTTGTAGCAAATTGGTTCAAGGTGGTTCAAGATATTATTAAGTTAATAACAATATGATAAAAAAATAATCATTAAATTTTAATGTTTTTATAAAAAATAAATAATATAGAAGTAACCTTGAACCTTGAACCCAAATTTTAAATTTTATTTTTAAAAGTATTGAAAAATAAGAAAAATTTTAGGTTCAAGGTGAAGGTTCAAGGTTCAAGGTGAAAGGACAGGTGATGATACACATGAATGCAAAACAATTTTTAAGACAAGCATACAAACTTAATGAATTGATTGAAAGTGATAAAGAAGAACTTGAAAATTTAAGAAGTCTATCAGAATCAATTTCAGGTGATATGACACAAGAAAGAGTTCAAACAAGTGCAACCAATGATAAAATTGTAAATATCATTGCAAGAATTGTTGATTTAGAAAATGAAATTCATGATGAAATTGAACAACTAATTGCATTAAAAAAGCAAATTCGTGATGTCATAAACAAACTTGAAAATATAAATGAAAAATTAGTGTTGAAGTATAGATATTTAATGTTTTTTCAATGGGAAGAAATATGTGATAAAATGCATTATTCACCAAGGCAAATACATAGATTTCATGATTCAGCACTTGAAAACATAGAAGTCCCATTTTCACTTTAATATGGCACACCTTGTCATTTAATGCCCTTGTATGCCATATTTAAAAGTAGTATCATGTATAATAGATAATTAAAAATAGACACATTGCTGTGTCTATTTTTACATTGAGAAGAAAGGAAGTGTTGCGAAAATATGTCAGAAGTTAACCAAAATGAAGAAATTTTGAACAAAAACAATGAAAAGAGTAACAAAAATGATGCAGATAATAACAAAAAATCAAAAAAGTTAACAGCAAAACAGCAAAAGTTTATTGATGAATATTTAATTGATTTGAATGCAACACGAGCCTATAAAGCAGCATATCCAAAGTGTAAGAGTGATGAAGCAGCTAATGCAGCAAGTAGTAGATTGTTAAGAAATGTTAAGGTTCAGGAACAAATTACAATTGAACAACAGGATATTCAAGACAGAACAAAGATAACACAGGACAGAGTTGTTCAAGAACTTGCAAAAATAGCATTTAGTAATGCCACAGATTATATTGAAGTTGTTACAAGACCAATAAAACATAGAAGATTTGATGAAAAAATTCAAGACTATGTTTATGAAGAAGGTGATGTTTATGAACAAGACATCATCCTTAAAGATACAAAACAATTAACAGATGACCAAAAAGCAGCAATTTCATCAATAAAGAATACAAAGCATGGAATTGCAATTGAACAATGTAATAAAGTTGAAGCATTACATTTACTTGGTCAACATTTAGGAATGTTTAAGAATACCCAACCAGTCATTGTAAATAACAATGTACCAAATCCATATAACAACTTAACAGTTGAAGAATTAAAGGCATTAGCAAAAGTGAAAAAGGATGAATTAAATGCAACAAACAATAAATAACATTGATTTAGCAGAAATCCAAAAAGCACTAGCAAGAAAAGAATTTTTTTCATATTGTAATTTGAAAGCACCTGACTTCTATAAAGAAGACAGGAACTTTTTAGTTAGTGTGTGTCATGATTTTCAAGATTTTTATGAATCAGATGAAGATGTCTTGGTTCTTAATATGCCACCAAGGCATGGAAAATCAAGAACAGTTGGATGTTTTGTTGAATGGGCTTTGGGTAACAATCAAAATGAAAAAATAATGATGGGTTCATACAATGAATCTTTATCAACAACATTTTCAAAAGGTGTAAGGGATACAATACTTGAAGGAAAAGGTGATGAAGATAAGATTGTTTATTCTGAAATATTTCCAGGTGTAACAATTAAATATGGTGATTCTGCAATGAATAAATGGTCACTTGAAAATGGTTATAATAACTATTTAGCAACATCACCAAAAGGAACTGCAACAGGTTTTGGTGCAACACTTATGATTATAGATGACTTAATTAAATCTTCACTTGAAGCAAATAATGCTGATGTACTTGAACAACAATGGACATGGTTCACAGACACAATGCTTTCAAGACTTGAAGAAGGTGGAAAAATTATCATCGTAATGACTAGATGGCATAATGATGATTTAGCAGGTAGAGCATTAAGACATTTTAAAGCACTTGGTATGAAAGTAAGACATATTTCATATAAAGCATTACAAGATGATGGAACAATGCTTTGTGATTCTATTCTTTCAAGAAGAAGTTATGATGTAAAAACAAAATCAATGTCAAAAGAAATTGCAGCAGCTAACTATCAACAAGAACCTATGGATTTAAAGGGTAGATTATATACCAAATTTAAAACATATACAAAATTACCAGTTGATGAAAATGGTAATCCATTATACACCAAAGTTAAGAATTATACAGATACAGCAGATACAGGTGATGACTTTCTATGTAGTATTGATTATGTTGAATATAATAATGAAGCATATGTTATCAATGTTATTTATACAAAGGATGGCATGGAAATCACAGAACCAGCAGTCGCAAAAATGTTATTTGAAGATGGTGTTAATGAAGCAGATATTGAATCAAATAATGGTGGTCGTGGATTTGCAAGAAATGTTGAAACTTTATTGTTAGAAAAATTCCAATCAAATAGATGTATGATAAATCCATTCTTCCAAAGTAAAAATAAAATATCAAGAATTATATCAAATTCAACATGGGTAATGAATCATATATATTTTCCTGTTAACTGGGCTGATAGATTTCCTGATTACTATGATGCTATGAATAGGTATCAAAAAGAAGGTAAAAATCCACACGATGATGCACCTGATGCTACAACAGGAATTGCAGAAAAAGTTGGACAAGGTGATACATTTAGCTTTGATTAAAGGAAGGTGTAAGATGGAAGTAATCAAACAAATTGAAAAAGTTGTGAATCAAGTAGAAAAAATTGATTATAAAAGTGTTTATATAGAAATAGCAACCCAACATGATAAATTTATAATAGATAAGACAAAACCCAAAAAATAGAATAGGTTTTGAGATGAAAGGGGGTGAATGACATGTTTGAAGGTTTATTCAGTAGATTCAAAAGGGATACAATCATAAAAGAAAGCAATGAAGATTTATCCTTGGATGAAGAAAATGTTATAAATGAAATTAAAGATTTTATGGCATCAAAGAAAAGACAATGGATGATAACTGGTGAAAAGTATTATGATGGAAAACATGATATTTTAAAAAGAAAAAGAACTGTAATTGGACAAGATGGTAAACTTGAAGAAATTGATAATTTACCAAATAACAGAATAGTTGATAATCAGTATCAGAAGATGGTTGACCAAAAGAACAATTACTTGCTTGGACAACCTTTTTCAATTCAGACTAACAATGATACTTATGCCAAATTATTAAAAAATATATTTAATAAGAAATTTAGAAAATTGTTAAAAAATATTGGTGAAGACTCATTGAATGAAGGTATTGGTTGGATGTTTATTTATTATGATGAACATGGAAAATTCACCTTTAAGAGATTCAAACCATATGAAATTATACCAATTTGGAAAGATACAGAACATACAGAACTTGATTATGCAATTAGGTTATATGTCACAATTAAAGTTGAAAAGAAGAAAAAGAAATATATTGACCATGTTGAAGTATATAATCAAGATGGAATTTATCATTTTACATATGAAGGTGGAAAATTGATTCCTGATTTAAAGAAACCTTTTGAAAATTACTTTACAATAGTAGATGTGAAAGGTAATATTCAAGGATATAATTGGACAAAAATACCTTTAATACCATTTAAGTATAATAGCAAAGAAATTCCTTTGATTAAAAAATTAAAATCATTACAAGATGGTTTAAATTTAATTGAATCTAATTTCTTAAATCAAATGGAAGAAGATGTTAGAAATACAATATTGGTATTAGTTAACTATGATGGTCAAAACCTTGCACAATTCAGAAAGAATTTAGCACAATATGGTGCAGTAAAAGTAAAAACAGTAGATGGTGCAGCAGGTGATTTAAAAACATTACAAATTGAAGTAAATTCAGAAAACTACAAAGTTATTTTGGATATTTTCAAGAAAGCAATAATTGAAAATGCTAGGGGTTATGATGCAAAAGATGATAGACTTGGAAATAATCCAAATCAAATGAATATTCAATCAATCTTTTCAGATATTGACCTTGATGCAAATGGAACTGAAACTGAATATCAAGCAGCATTTGAAGAAGTATTGTGGTTTGTAAATTGCCATTTGGCAAATACATCACAAGGAAATTTTGAAAATGAAGATGTTGAAATTATATTCAATCGTGATATGCTTATATCAGAATCAGAAATTATTCAAAATATTAACAATTCACAAGATTTATCACTTGAATCAAGACTTGCAAATCACCCATGGGTTGATGATGTTAATGTTGAACTTGAAAGAATTGAAGAAGAAAAGAAGAAAAATATGGAAATGTACCCATTTCCTTTTAACAATAATGACCCATCCAAAACACAACCAAACAATAAAGGTGGTGATGTAGAAGATGGCGATGAAGAATAGTGACTATTGGCAAGGTAGATTTGAACAATTAGAAAAAGCATCACATAAAGATGCATTAACAACATATTCACATATTGAACAAGCATTTGAACAAGCACAAAGAGAAATAGAAAGAAACATCAATAATTGGTATGTAAGATTTGCGAATAATAATCAAATTACAATATCAGATGCTAAAAAGTGGTTAGATGGTAAAGATTTAAAAGAATTCAAATGGGATGTGCAAGAATATATTAAATATGGTCAAGAAAATGAAATAAATGAATTATGGATGAAAGAATTGGAAAATGCATCTGCAAAATATCATATTTCAAGACTTGAAGCATTAAAATTGCAAACCCAACAATCATTAGAAAAATTATTTGGTAATGAACTTGATGAAGTTGATAAAATGACATCAAATGCATATACCAATAATTATTATCACACAATGTTTGAAATGCAAAAGGGTTTCAATGTTGGTTTTAATATAGGAACTATTGATGAAAATAAATTGTCAAAGATAGTATCTAAACCATGGGCGGTTGATGAAAAGAATTTTAGTGAAAGAATATGGAACAATAAGACTAAAATGATAAATGAATTACACAATCAATTAACGATTATGTGTGTTCAAGGGAAATCACCTGATAATGTCATAAAATATATGTCAAAAAAATTTAATACATCAAAAGCACAAGCAGGTAATTTGGTTATGACTGAAAGTGCTTATTTTTCAAGTTTAGCACAAAAAGATTGTTTTAAAGATTTAGATGTTGAAGAATATGAAATTGTGGCAACACTTGATTCACATACATCTTCAATATGTCAAGAACAAGATGGAAAAGTCTATAAAATGAATGATTATCAACCAGGTGTAACAGCACCACCATTTCATAATTATTGTAGGTCAACAACAGTACCACATTTTAATGATGATTATGATATTAAAGATACAAGAGCAGCAAGGGATGAAGATGGAAAGACATATTATGTTGAAGGTGATGTGAAATACAAAGATTGGTATAATAAACATGTTCAAGATATATCACCAAAAGAATCAAAGTTGAAAAATGAAGTAAAAGATGCTAAAATAAAAACAAATCAATCAAGTAAATGGAAAGATTTTGAAACAATGGATGAAGCAAAAGAATATGTTTATAATAATTATAAAGATTCTGATATTGATAAAATTAGAAATGTTGAATCAATAAATGCTACATTTAAGCAATTAGATGAATTACAAAATCAATATCCATTAAATAATGAAATATTTGTTAGAAATAAAACAATGTCAAGTGCAGCAGCACAAGGAAATTATCAAGGTATTTCAATCAATACTGCACATTTTAATAAAGCAAATAGAACAGCATTGATTGGTGATGATTGGGTTAAAAATTGTGATAAACAAATTGAAGATTTAAAACAATATCTTGGTAATATGAAATATAAACAAAAGCCAATTGAAAAAGGAATAAAAAGATTAGAAGAACAAAAGAAGTATAATTGTTTTTCAATATCAGGTTCTTATTCTGATTTAGAATCAATTAAAGCAACAATTTCACATGAATATGGTCATGTTGTTGCTGACCAATATTTTGGACAAGTCAATCAATCAAGAGCCAATAAGAATTTTGATTTCTTTGATTCAAATGAATGTTGGCAAAAATGTAATTATGTAGCAGATACATATTATAAAGCAATAAAAAATAATGATATATACAATATATCTTATTATGCATCAACTGATAGATATGAATTTTTTGCAGAATGTTTTGCTAAAAAACAAATGGGTGGAACTTTACCTGATTATATAAATGAAATGTTAGAAAGGGTGTTGAAAAATGGAAAGTAAATGTCAAAAATGTTTCTATTATAAATTATGTGTTCAACATGATTATGTTGTGGAAGATGAAAAAGAAACTACAAATAATTATTGTGGAATTCATGAAAAAGGTATTCCATCAAAATTTTGGAATGAAAAAGAAGAATGTGAAGAATTCATTGAAAAATAAGGGTATAAACTATATTACCCACTAATTTTAAAAGCCTATATGGGCATTATATAAGGTGAAAAAATTGCCTATTTTAAAGGAATTGCAAGATTTTTTGTAATTTCTTTTTTATTGTCAATTTTTACATAAATGACCTGGTTGGATGTCGAGAAAAGACAACAATATCAAAATTTTATGTGGATGCGACCCACGAGAAAAAGCGAAGAAAGGATGATAAAAATGCAAAGAAAATTTTTAGAAGATTTAGGAATTAAAGACAAGGAAACAGTTGATAAAATACTTGATGAAAATTCAACTGACATTGGAAAAGCAAAAGGTGAATTGGAAACAGTTCAAGGTCAATTAAAAGATGCCAATGCTGAAATAGAAACATTGAAAGGTCAAGTTTCAGAAAGAGATGGTCAACTTGAAACTTTAAAAAAATCAACAGGTGATGTTGATGAATTAAAGAAACAAATTGAAACACTTCAATCTGAAAATAAAACCAAAGATGAAGCACATGCAGCTGAAATAAAACAAATGAAAATAGATGCTGCAATAGAAGCTGCACTTACTTCTGCAAAAGCTAAAAATAATGTTGCAGTAAAAGCATTATTAAAAGATTTAGACAAAGCAGAATTAAGTGAAGATGGTTCAGTAAAAGGATTAAAAGACCAAATTGATGCACTTGTTAAAGGTGAAGATACCAAATTCTTATTTGATTCTGAAAAGAAACAAACTAAAATCAAAGGTGCTGAACCTGGTAAAGGTGACACCGATGATGTAGATGATGACAAAGTTGATTTGTCAAAAATGACTTACGATGAAAGGGCAAAATATTTTGAAGAACACCCAGAAGCGGAAGTCTAAAAAATTTTAAATTTATTGTATCTTGAAAGATACAGAAAGGGAAAAGGTAAAAAATTATGGGAAAATTCGATTCAAAAAGTTTTAATGAAAAAGCATTTAAGTATTCTGTTGAACATACAAGAATACCAAATTTAAAAACAAATGAACTAAAAAAATCAAAAGCATTAAAAGGAAGTAAAGATATTAGAGATGTTTTCACATCTCAAAATGGTACTGTTTATGCTGAAATAGCAATGAAAGGATTACTAGATGGTCAAGCTGTTAACTATGATGGTGAAACAGATATTGAAGCTACAAGCACAAAAACATTCAATCGTGGTGTTGTAGTTATTGGTCGTGCAAAAGCATGGACAGAAAAAGACTTTTCAGATGATGTTGCAGATGAAGATTTCATGGACAATGTTGCTGACCAAGTTGCTGAATATTTAGATGGTTTAGACCAAGACACAATACTTGCAATATTAGCTGGTATTTATAATATGACAGGAACAAAAAACAAAGAATTTGTTGATAAACATACATACGATATAACAGGAAATAAAGATGATGAAGCAAAAGTTGGTCAAACAACTTTAAATACTGCGATGAATCAAGCATGTGGTGCTAATAAAAAGAAATTTACAATGGTATTTATGCACAGCGATGTTGCTACAAATCTAGAAAACTTAAAATTAGTAAAACATCTTGTATATACAGATGCAGAAGGTATTGAAAGACCACTTGATTTAGCTGCATGGAATGGAAAAATTGTCATCATAGATGATGATATGCCAACAGAAGAAGTTCCAGCAAGTGGAAGTGGCGAAACAAAAGTGGAAGCATATACAAAATATACTTCTTATGTTCTTGGTGATGGTGCTATTGATTATGAAAACATTGGTGCAAAAGTACCTTATGCAATGGCAAGAGATGAAAAAACAAATGGCGGTGAAGATACTTTATATGTAAGACAAAGAAAAGTATTTGCACCATTTGGAATTTCTTATACAAAGAAATCACAAAAAACAAATTCACCAACAGATGAAGAATTAAAGAACGGTGCAAACTGGGAATTAGTTCATTCAGGTGAAACAACAGCAGCTGAAAGAAGCTACTTAAATCATAAAGCTATTCCAATTGCAAGAATAATTTCAAAAGGGTAGTAAAAAGAAAGATGGTGAAATTATATGGATGATTCTGATAAAAAAGAAGATTTAAAACCTATAATTGAAAGCATCGTAAAAATAATCAATAAAAAAGAAGTCGATGATAAATTTATTGAACAAATTTTGAAAAGACTTCTTTCACTTGGGTATAAATCAAGTGAAGCAGATTCATGGATGATAACTTTCTGTATACAAAAGGTTGAAAATCATATTAAGAATTCATGTAATATTTCTGAAATTCCTGATGAATTGAAAGAAATTGAAATTGATAGAATTTGTGGTGAATTTTTATTTTCTAAAAAACAAAGTGGTCAATTAAATGCTGAAAATGGTTTTGATGTTGAAATGGCAATAAAACAAGTACAAGCAGGTGATACAAATGTAACATTTGCAATTGGTGAAGGTTCAGAAACTTTGGAAACAAAGTTAAATTCACTAATTTCATATTTATTAAATGTTGGTGAAGGGGATTTTGTATGTTATCGCCAAATCAAGTGGTAGCAGTTCGCAAAGCCATTGAAATGACATATGATTGTACTTGTAATGTCATTCAAGAAGAAAAATATATAAAAGAAAACAAATCAACAGGATTTAAAGAAACCAAAGTTGTAGAAAATAAAAAATGTAAATTGTCATTTGAAACTGTCACAAAAGATAGTCAAGATGATGTAAAATCAAATATTGTACAAATTACCAAATTATTTATTGCACCTGAAATAACAATAAAACCAGGTTCAAAAATTGAAGTAACTAATATTTTGGGGCAAGTTACTATTTATAAAAGTAGTGGTGAACCTGCAAAATATCAGACACATCAAGAAATTGTACTTGAATTAGATGAAAGGTATGCATAATTGGGTAGTTATGGAAAATGCAACTTTGATGGATTAAAAGATTTTAGAAAGAAAATTTCAAATCTTGAAAAAAAGAAAGTTGATGAATTCATGGAATTATGTGCCAAAGAACTTGCAGCAAGATTACTTGCAAAAGTAATTAAAAGAACCCCAGTTGGTGTTTATCCAAGTGGTTCAGGCAAGGTTGGTGGCACATTAAGAAGGGGTTGGACAGCTGGAAAAAGTCAAAGTGCAAAGAGTTATGCAGATTCTTTAACAATTCAACATATTGGTAATGTATATAAAATTGAGATAACAAACCCAGTTGAATATTCATCATATGTTGAACATGGACATAGAACAAGAAACCATAAAGGTTGGGTTGAAGGTAAGTTTATGCTGACAATATCAGAACAAGAACTTCAAACTATTGCACCAAAGGTTCTTGAAAATAAAATTAAAAAGTTATTGGGGGAATGCTTCACATGATAAATAAAATTATTGATGGAATCAGTAAAGCAATCAATAAAGAATTTGGTAATAGTTATGAAATATATACAGAAGAAATTGAACAAGGTCTTAAAGAACCTTGTTTTTCAATTGTGTGTATAAATCCCACAAATAATCTATTTAGACAAAATAGATATTTCAGACAAAATCAATTTTGCATTCATTATTTTCCTTCTTCAAAAGAAAAAAGATTGGAATGCCAACAGATACTTGAAAAAATGTATCAAATTTTGGAATATATTGAAATAGAAGAAATCTTTGAAGGTAAAACAAGTATAAGTAAAACAATGGGAACAAAAATGAATGGTGAATATGATGATGGTGTTTTACATTTTTTTGTGAATTATGACATGTATGTTAATAAAATAGAAGAAAAAACAACACCAATGAATTCTTATGATTATACTACTGATGTAAAGGAAGGATGATTCTGTTATGGGAAAAGAAAATATTAAAAAAGAAGAAAAGAAAGTTGTAATTGAAAATAAATTCACAAAAGAACAACTTATTTCTTCAAAATTATTTAGTAATAATAAAGATATTTTAAGTGCAACACTTGAAAATAATAAAGAATATACAAAAAAAGAAGCACAAGAAATAATTGAAAAATTCAAGAAAGGTAAGGTGATTTAATTATGCTAGGTGGTGGAACATTTACAGCACAAAACAAAATACTTCCAGGTTCTTATATAAATTTTGTATCACTTAATAAAGCAAATGCTGGTCTTTCAGATAGGGGTATTGTTACAATGCCTTTAATTTTAGACTGGGGTGAATCTGATAAAGTAATTGAAGTTACAAATTCAGATTTTCAAAAAAATGCCTTAAAATTATTTGGTTATGATTATTCACATGACAAAATGAAAGGTTTAAGGGATTTATTCTTAAATGCAAGAATACTTTATGCATTTAGATTAAATGGTGATGGTGCAAAAGCATCAAATACTTTTGCAACTGCAAAATATGCAGGAACAAGGGGTAATGATATAAAAACTATAATTCAAAAGAATGTAGATGATGAAACAAAATTCGATGTAAAAACTGTTTTAGATACAATAATTGTTGATGAACAAACAGTAAGTAAAGCATCTGAACTTGTAGATAATGATTATGTATCTTATAAAACAAATGCTACATTAGCAGTTACAGCAGGAACAGCAATGACAGGTGGAACAAATTCAGAAGTAAATGGTACAGCTTATCAAAAATATTTAGATAAGATTGAATCATTTACATTTAACATTATGGGTGTTGTAACAACAGATAATACAATTAAAAATTTAATTGTTGCATTCACAAAAAGAATGAGAGATGAAGTTGGTGCGAAATTCCAAGCAGTTTTACATGATATTGCTGCTGATTATGAAGGTGTTATCAATGTTATAAATAATGTAAAAACTGATGATAATTTTGATAAATCATCAATTATATATTTTATGACAGGAATTGAAGCAAATTGTGCTATCAATAAAACTTGTTTAAACAAAATATATACTGGTGAATTTGAAGTTAACACAGATTATACACAATCACAATTAGAAGATGCAATTCAAGCTGGAAAATTGGTACTTCACAATGTCAATAATGAAGTTAGAATATTAGAAGATGTAAATTCACTTGTTACAACTTCTGAAACAAAAGGTGATATTTTCAAAAATAATCAAACAATTAGAGTTGCAGACCAAATTGCAAATGATATTGCAGTATTATTCAACACAAAATATTTGGGAAATGTACCAAATAATGAAAGTGGAAGAATAAGTTTATGGACAGACATTGTAAAACATCATACACAACTACAAGATATTGGTGCGATTGAAGATTTCACAGATGAAAACATAACAGTTGAAGCTGGAAATACAAAAACATCAGTTGTTATCAATGATGTTATAACGGTAATAAATGCAATGTCACAACTATATATGACTGTAAAAATAGCATAGGAAGGGGGAATTTGTAATGTCTAATAATGTTGTAATGAAAGCAAAGGATACATTATCTGCAAAATTAGCTGAATGTTTTATAACAATTGGAAACAATCGTTATAATTTTATGCAAATGATAAACTTTGAAGCACAATTTGAAAAAACAAAAACAGAAGTGCCTATTCTTGGTAAACCAGGAAATGGAAATAAATCAACAGGTTGGAAAGGAACTTTTTCAGCCACAATGCATTATAACCAATCAGTATTAAGAAAAATGCTTGAAAACTTTAAAAATACTGGCGAAGATACATATTTTGAAATTCAAGTTACAAATGAAGACCCAACATCAAGTGTTGGAAGACAAACTGTTGTCTTTATTGATTGTAACATTGATGGTGGAATACTTGCAAAATTTGATGCTGATGGTGAATACCTAGATGAAGATTGTGATGGAACTTTTGAAGATTTCAAAATGCCTGAAACATTCAAACTACTAGATGGTATGTTATAAAAATAATAATTAGAGTGTTACCCAAGGCTTATATAATATAAAAATTTTATATTGATAAGGCTTGGGTATTTTTTAATATCATAAGAAAGGAATTGATAGAAATGTCAAATTTAAACAGATTTTTAAAAGAAAATAAAATAAAGAAAGAAAATACACATTATGCAGCAACGAAATCATTAACTGATGAAAAAGGTCAACCATTATTATGGGAAATAAGACCACTTACATCAAAAGAAACAAACAGAATAACAGATGAATGTACAATTCAAGAACAAGTACCAGGAAAACCAAACATGTTTAGAAGCAAAATTGATTCAACAAAAGTATTAACAAAAATGATGGTTGCATCAATAGTTGAACCAAATCTTAATGATAAAACATTACAAGATTCATATGGTGTAATGACACCAGAAGACTTGCTTACAGAAATGATTGATAATCCTGGTGAATACAATGATTTTGGTAAATTCATCAATGAATATAATGGTTTCAATGAAGGTGTAAATGAAAAAGTTGAAAAAGCAAAAAACTAATAAATGAAGATAGTGAAGCATCATATGCTTATTACTGTCTTCATAAATTTCATTGGCTTCCTTCAAAATTTAATGATTTAGATGATAATGAAAAAGCCTTTATAATTGCAGCAATTCAAATAAAAACTGAAAAAGAAAAGAAAGAATCTGCAAAAATGAAAAATAAAGGTAAAAAGAAGTGAAAGGAAGTGAACAGTAATGTCTAGTATTAGTACAGCAATTGAATTGACTGATAGAATGTCATATCCATTACATTCAATTACTTCCGCTTTGGATTCAACATTAAATGTTTTTGAAGATTTTAAATCATCACTTGGCAGTACATTTGATGATTCAAAAATAAATTCTGCTAGAATATCAATTGATGAAGCAAATGCTTCCATTAAAGCAATGGAAGATAATATTAGAAAAACCAATAATGAAAATGATAAAATGCCAAAAAAATTTGATGCTGCAAATATTTCAGCCAAGTCATTACTTCAAACCTTAATGGGATTTAGTGTTATTCAAAAAATAGGTGGTTTAATATCAAATCAATTTGGAAGTGCAATTGACAGATTGGACACCATGAACAATTTCCCAAAAGTAATGTCAAACCTTGGAATTAGTACAGACCAATCAAATGCTTCAATAAAAATGTTAAGTGAAAATTTGAAAGGACTTCCAACTACATTAAATGATGCAGTAAGTTCAGTTCAAAATTTAACAAGTGTAAATGGTAGTGTTGGTAAAAGTACAAAAATGTTTTTAGCATTAAATAATGCAATTCTTGCTGGTGGTGGTAGTACACAAGTTCAACAATCTGCTTTGGAACAATTATCACAAGCATATGCAAAAGGTAAACCTGATATGATGGAATGGCGAACTGCAATGACAGCGATGCCAGCACAATTAAAACAAGTTGCCCAAGCAATGGGCTTTGTGAATGCAAATGCACTTGGTGAATCATTAAGAAGTGGAAAAACGAGCATGGACAAGTTCATGGATACTTTCATTCAACTTAATGAAAAAGGTGCAAATGGTTTTCAAAGTTTTGAAGAACAAGCAAGAAATTCAACTGGTGGATTTGCAACTTCAATTGCAAACATGAAATCAGCAGTTACAAGGGGAATTACATCACTTATTGAAAGTATAAATGCAGGACTAACGAAAGCAGGTTTTGGAACAATACAAAGTAATATACAAAACCTTGGAAGTGGTATTGAAAAGATGCTTTCGATGGTTGGTAATGCAGCAAGTAATATGATTTCATTTTTATCACCTGCGATAAATTTAATACAACAAGTTGCAGAATTCATTGGAAATAATTGGACAATTATTGAACCAATTATTTTAGGAATTGTAGGTGCATTAACATTGTATTATGGTGCTTTGTTGATATATAACACAATTCAAGGAATTTCAACAGCAATTACAACTGCAAAAACAATTGCAACAACTGTACATGCAGCAGCACTTGCAATGCAAACAGGTGCAACTTTTGCAGCTACCGCAGCACAATATGGATTTAATGCAGCACTTCTTGCATGTCCATTAACTTGGATACTAATTATTATAATAGCAGTTATAGCTGCTATTTATTTGGTTATAGCTGCCATAAATAAAATAACAGGTTCAAGTATTAGTGCAACAGGTGTAATTGTAGGTGCATTAACAACTGCGGTGGCATTTATTTGGAATTTATTTTTGGGATTACTTGATTTAGTTCTTGGTGTAATAAATGCTATGGTTAACCCATGGATTTCTTTTGCAAACTTTTTTGCAAATTTATTTAATGACCCAATTGGTGCGATTGTTCATCTTTTTGGGGATTTTGCAGATAGCATCCTTGGTGTAATAGAAAGTATTGCCAAAGCACTTGATAAAGTATTTGGTTCAAATCTTGCTGGTGCAGTTCAAGGATGGCGAAGTGGTTTAAGTGGAATGGTTGAAAAAGTTGCAAATCAATATGGAAATGGTTCATATGAAAAAGTTGCAGAAGAATTGAATTTAAGTTCTGAAAGTTTAGGACTTAAAAGATGGGAATATGGTGATGCTTGGAATACAGGTTATAACTGGGGGCAAGGAATAGAAAATTCTATTGGAAATCTTGGAAGTTCATTAAAAAGTACAGTAGATGACACAATGAGCAGTTTAAACATGGATAGCATACCAACTAATGCTGCAACAACAGCTAATAATACAGGTAAAATCAATGATACTTTACAAGTAAGTGAAGAAGATTTGAAATATTTAAGAGATTTAGCAGAAACAGAAACAATAAATAGATTTACAACAGCTGAAATAACAGTTGAAATGACAAACAATAATAATATTAACAATGAAATGGATATTGATGGTGTTGTAGACCATTTAGCAAATGGTGTAAATGAAGCCATGGAAAAAGCTGCGGAAGGGGTGCATGAATAATGTATTATGTATATTTAGATAAATTGTTACTACCTGTCACACCTTCAAAATTAACAATTAAAACTAAAAATAAGAATAAAACTTTAATTGAAATAAATGAAGGTGAAATTAACATTTTAAAAAAAGCAGGTTTAACAGAAATAGAATTTGATGCAATGATTCCAAATGTTAAATATCCATTCGCAGTTTATAAAAATGGCTTTCAAAATGCCAAACCTTTTCTTGAAGCTATTGAAAAATTGAAAACAAATCAACAACCATTTCAATTTATAGTTTCAAGAACATATCCAAATGGAAAAGGATTATTTAACACAAACATTAAAGTTTCCCTTGAAGAATATACAATCAAAGAAGATAAAAAAGAAGGGATGGATGTTGTTATTACTTTTAAATTAAAACAATATAGGGATTTTGGTACAAAAATTTGTAAAATAAAATTTCCAACAACACAAAAGCCAGTTGCAGTTGCACCAACACCTGCACCTACAAGGGCAACAACATCATCACCTGCACCTAAACAACAAAATAAAACATATACAGTTGTTAGGGGGGATTGTTTGTGGAATATAGCAAAAAAATTTTATGGAAATGGCAGTCAATACACAAAAATATATAATGCAAATAGGGATAAAATAAAAAACCCTAATCTTATATATCCAGGACAAGTATTGACAATCCCAGTTTAGAAATGGGGTGTATTTTATGGCATATGAATTACTTATTCAAAATGGTGATAAAGTATATCAACCAGCTATTAGTGGGGATATTACTTGGAAAACTGAAAGAAAAAGTTATCCAGGTGAATTAAAATTCGACATAATTATGGATGACACAATAAAAAATATAACAGAAGGTAATGCAGTAAGATTAAAAAAAGATGATAACAACATATTTTTTGGATTTATTTTTTCTAAAAAAACAGATAAAGACAAGGTTGTTACTATTACTGCATATGACCAATTAAGATACTTTAAAAACAAGGACACATATGTTTATGAAAACAAAACAGCAGGTGAACTTGTAAAAATGTTAGCAAACGATTTTAGAATGCAAACAGGAACAATTGAAAATACTGGTTTTAAGATAGCATCTAGGGTTGAAGAAAATACAACTTTATTTGATATGGTTCAAAATGCAATAGATATAACAGTTCAAAACAGAAAAGAATTATATGTATTATATGATGATTTTGGAAAGGTTACTTTAAAAAATATTGCATCAATGGTTTTAGACTGTTTAATTGATGAAGAAACAGCAGAAAATTATGACTATAAATCAACAATTGATGAAGAAACATATAATCAAATCAAATTAACAAGAGAGAATGAAAAAACAGGAAAAAGGGATGTTTATATGGCAAAAGATTCATCAAAAATAAATGAATGGGGTGTTCTTCAATACTATGATACTTTACAAGATGGTGAAAACGGACAAACAAAAGCAAATGCATTACTTGAACTATATAATAAAAAACAAAGAAACCTTTCGATTAAAAATATGATTGGTGATGTTAGGGTAAGAGCAGGATGCATGATACCAGTAAAATTGGACTTGGGTGATGTTCAGTTATTAAAATTGATGTTAGTAGAAAAATGCACACATACATTTAATGAAAGCGAACATTTTATGGATTTAACACTTAAAGGGGGTGAATTTGTTGCTTGATATAAATGATTTATTAAATTCTATAAAAAAAGCAGCAAGTGAAGCAGTAGAAGCATCAAAACCTGTTGCAGTAATGTACGGAAAAGTTTTAAGTGTTTCACCACTTGAAATAAATGTTGAACAAAAAATGGTATTACATTCTGCACAATTAGTGTTAACAAGAAATGTTACTGATTATGAAACAGAAGCAACAGTTCATTGGTTAACAGAAACAAAATCAATGAATGCAAATCATGCACATGAACTTTCAGGTGATGTTTCAGTTGATTCAAAAGCAACAGTTTCACCAAATCCTGATAATGAAAATATCACAATTCAAAATAATGTTACTAACACAATGGCAGTTGAACAAAAAAATATAAACTTATCGCATAATCATTCAATTGATGGAAGAAAGTCAATGACAATCCACAATGGGTTGGAAGTTGGTGATGAAGTTCTTTTATTAAGAATGCAAGGCGGTCAAAAATATATTGTTATAGATAAGGTGGTGTAAAAGATGATACCAAGCATGAATAGTATATTAACAACTGAAATTCAAGTGGAAACACAAGGAAGTGAAAATTACAAAATGTTTTTTACTGAAAAGTTTATAAACGGACATGTTAATGAATTAGAAGCAATGCATCAAGTCATTTATAAAATATTAAATACTGAAAGATACCAATATATAATTTATTCATGGGATTATGGAATTGAAACATTAGATTTATATGGTGAACCAATTTCATATATTTGTCCTGAAATAGAAAGAAGAATCATCGAAGCACTAATTCAAGATGACCGAATTGAATCTATTGATAATTTTGAATTTGATTATTCTAAAAAAGGAAAATTGCTTGTAACATTTAGTGTGCATACAATATATGGTGATTTAGAAGAAGAAAAGGTGGTGAATTACTAATGGCATATGAAGATATTACATATGAAGTTATTTTGCAAAGAATGTTAGACAGAATACCTGATAATATGGATAAAAGGGAAGGGTCAATTATTTATGATGCACTTGCACCTTCTGCGGTTGAACTTCAACTTATGTATATAGAATTAGATACAATTTTAAAAGAAACTTTTGCAGATACAGCACAAAGAGATTATTTGGTTAGAAGGGTAGCAGAAAGGGGAATTGAACCTTATCCTGCAACTTATGCAAAATTAAAAGGAATATTCACACCTGCTTCACTTAATATTCCAATAGGTTCAAGGTTTAGTTGTAATGAATTAAATTATGTTGTTATTTCTAAAATACAAGATGGTGAATATCAACTACAATGTGAAACTTTGGGGGGTAGTGGAAATGGTAATTTTGGTGATTTAATTCCTATTGATTATATTCAAGGGTTGGAAACAGCAAAATTAAATGAATTGTTAATTCCAGGTGAAGATGAAGAAGATGTTGAATCGTTAAGACAAAGGTATTTTACTTCATTTGAAACCAAACCATATGGTGGAAATAAAAAAGATTACATTCAAAAAACAAATGAAATTCCTGGTGTTGGTTCAACAAAAGTTACACCAGTTTGGCAAGGTGGTGGAACAGTTTTATTAACAATACTTGATTCAGAATTTAACAAAGCAAGTAATGCACTAATAAAAACAGTTCAAGAAGAAATTGACCCAACCAAAGATGGAACAGGACTTGGAATTGCACCAATTGGACATGTTGTTACAGTAAATACTGTTGAAGAAATATCAATCAATATAAAAGCAACATTTGGATTTGATGAAGGTTATAATTTCAATTCATTAAAAACAACAATTCAAAATGCAATAAGTAACTATTTACTTGAATTAAGAAAAAATTGGGCAAATCAATCCAATACAGTTGTTAGAATTAGTCAAATAGAAACAAGAATATTACAGATTGAAGGAATAGTGGACATTCAAAACACTAAAATAAATAATTCAACATCAAATTTAACATTGACAGAATATCAAGTTCCTATTTTTGGGGGTGTTAGTCAATGATTAGAGATGTTGAACTTTTAAAACATTTGCCATTATTTGTTCAAGAATATAGAGAAATAAGGGCAATTATGAATGCTGAAAATCCTGAATTTCAAAGTGCAGAAGATGAAACAGAAATTATTTTTAATAATCAATTTATTCAGAGTTGTAATATAAAAGGTATAGCAAAATTTGAAAGTTTAATGGGAATTACACCTGAAATAGATGATACACTTGAATCAAGAATTTCAAGAGTATTAACAAGGTGGAATGATACAGTTCCATATACTTTTATTGTCTTATGTCAAAAATTAGATATATTATGTGGAAAAAATAATTACGACATAAAAAGAAATATAAATAAATATACAATGGATATTACAACACATCTTGAACTTACAGGTCAAGCAGAAGAATTGGATTATATACTTGATTACATGATACCAGCTAACATTGCAATGACTGTTAATAATAAAATATATTTAAACATGACAGATGGTACAACAAAGTTAGCAAGTGGTATTACATTTTGCAATATGATTGAAATAACTGATAATTTTGATGAAACATTTGAAATTTCAGGACAATCAAAACATGCAGGTGTAATTGGTAATACAAAAATGATTGAAATTACAGATAACTTCAATGAAGATATTCAAATAAAAAATGATACTAAAATTGGTAATGCAATTGTAGATGTTATATCAATTGAAATTACAGATAATTTCAATGAAAATTATAATCTAAAAAGTGATAATAAAATTGGGTCAAATGTTAATTTGACTGAAATTATATAAAAGAAAGGATGAAAAGAAATGGCTGAATTTAATAAATTAACAATAACAAATAAAGGTCAAGCCTTAATGTCAAAGTTAATAGCAGGAAAAACAACTGTTGAATTTACAAAAATATCAACATCAACAAATGTTTACACAGAAGCACAGATTCTTGCATTAACAAGTTTGGCAAATGTAAAACAAACAGCAAGTATTTCAAAAATTACAAGAACAAATAATGTTGCAGTACAAATTGAAGCTGCACTTGAAAATTCAAAATTAACTGCTGGATATAAAATCAATTCAGTAGGGTTATATGCAAAAGACCCTGATGAAAATGAAATATTATATGCAGTAGCAAGTGTTGAAAATTCAGATAAAGGTGCTTATATGCCACCTTACAATAATTTAACAGTATCAGGGGTTTATTTTAAACTTACAACTACTGTATCAAATGCAGATAATGTAACATTACAAGTTGACCAAGCAGCAGTTGCAACAGTTGGTGATATTACTGATTTACAAAATCAAATTTCTGATTTACAAGCATATCTTGGATATGTTGATGACCATATTTTTGGTGTTGAAGTTGATTTTGTAAATAAAAAATTCACAAGACTTGCAGGTGCTTTTGGTAAAACAGGTGGACATGCATTTGATAATGTTCATTGTTTTGGCGGAAGAAGAAGATGCAATGTGACAAATGAAGGAAAAGTTGTTGCATATTATGGTGATGCAGCATTTACAACTACTGGTGCATTAACACAAGCAGTTACAATTGAAGAAGGAAGAAATGCTGGTACATATGCAGTTGGAACAAAAGTACAAGTTATGGTTGAACAACCAAAATTTTATTATAAAGTAGTTCCATTATTAACAGATATAGTAACAGAAGGTGAAAATCATGGACATCATATGAGAAAAGCAAGATATTATGTATGTGATGAACCTGAACCAGGATTCAAACTTCATCCTGCATTTATAAGAAATGGAAAAAAACATGATTATATATACAGGGGTGCATTTGAAGGTTCATTATATGATGTATCTGCTAATACATATATACTTGATGATGCACAAGTTGCAGATTTTGCAGCTGATATGTTATGTAGTATTGCAAATGCAAAACCAATGTCAGGATTAACCCAAAATCTAACAAGAGCAAATACAAGAAAATTAGCACAAAAAAGGGGAACTGGTTGGGAACAAGATTATATCGCATCAGTTTCTGCAACACAATTACTAATGCTTATTGAATATGCAACTTTCAATATGCAATCTGCAATTGGAAATGGTGCAGTAAGTAAAACAGATGATGGTACAACTAATATGGCAGAAAATACAGGTGCAACAATATCACTTGGAAATGCATCAGGTGTTGTAACTAATGCTAATGGAATTCAAATTGTTTCATATCGTGGTGAAGAAAATCCATGGGGAAATATTTGGAAATGGATTGATGGATTAAACATTCAAAATCCAACACCATTTGCAGCAGGTCAATACGGAAAAACATATGTAGCAGACCATGGATTCGCTGATGATACAAGTGCATCACCTTATGAAGATACAGGGATTTGTCCATCTTTTGGTGAAGGTTATGTTTCAGCTTTTGGATATGATGAAAACTTTGATTGGTTATTCATACCAACAGAACATAATGGCAACAGTTCTACACCTGTTGGTGATTATTATTGGAACAATAATCCAGGATGGAGAGTCGCTCGTCTTGGTGGTAAGTGGGATAACGGTTCGAAGGCTGGTGCTTTCTCTTGGCATTTGAATCATGCTGCTTCTAATCGTAATCGTATTATCGGCGGTCGCTTGGTGTATGTACCTGATGCTGCTTAAAAATAAAAAATAATAAATAATAAATATATGGGCGAAAGATTTCTGATATGTTTATGTAGTAAAAAAGATTTTTTAATCACTCATCTTGGTGGTAAATGGAATAACAGTTCGAAAACTGGTACTTTCTATTGGAATTTGAATAATGCTACTTCTAATCGTAATCGTAATATCAGCAGTCACTTAGTAAATGCAAATAAATGTGAAATATCTTCGCCCTGCCACTTGGCAAAATATAAAAATACAATATTAAACTATATTAGTAAATTTGAGAAATCAAAAGGTGAAAGTTTAGTTTATTCATTGCATACAAAAAGGAAGTTCAGATTTATGAAAAGATACGGTAATCTGTATGAACAAATATGTGATATAGATAATTTAAAACTTGCACATAAGAATGCACAAAAAGGTAAAGGATGGTATCAGGAAGTAAAAATGGTGAATTCAAATCCTGATTATTACCTTGGAATTTTACAAGATATGCTTATCAATAAAACATATAGAACATCAGAATATGAAACATTTATGAAAAATGATACTGGTAAAGTAAGAAAAATATATAAACTTCCGTATTTTCCTGATAGAATTTGTCAATGGGCTATTCTACAAGTAATTGAACCAATACTTTTAAAAAACTTTATTGCTGATACATATTCAGCAATACCAGGAAGGGGAATACATAAAGCATTAGAAAGAGTTGAAAAAGCAATTCAAAATGATGTTGTTGGAACACAATATTGTTTAAAACTTGATGCTAAAAAGTATTATCCATCAATAAATCATGACATATTAAAAAATAAATATAGAAGATTATTCAAGGATAAAGACCTTATTTGGTTATTAGATGAAATTATTGATTCAACACTTGGTGATACAGGAATACCTATTGGAAATTATATTTCACAATATAGTGGAAATTTTTATTTTTCAGAATTTGACCATTGGATTAAAGAAACAAAACATGTTAAATATTATTTTAGATATATGGATGATAGTGCGCCACGCACGTACATTCAAGTAGCATGAGCTACTTGGATATACAATAATT
>CASSLW010000002.1 GCA_949443285.1 uncultured Clostridia bacterium | reverse complement strand
TATGCCCTTTTTCTATTATTTTGGTTTTGTTTTTATAAATTTTTCTTTCAAACTAAATCTCCTTTTTCTATTTTCTCTACCTAAATATTATCATAAACTCTCTTTTTTGACAATATTTTTAAGCTTTTTTTATAGTTTTTGATAATCGCTCTAATTCCTTATTTAATAGTATGTTTACGGTTTTAAATTATTCTAATTTTTAAAAAATGAAAAAATTGTCAATTTTTTTCAAAAAAATACTTGAACATTGTAGAATTTAATATTATAATGATATAAGCAAAAGATAAATAAGGAGAGAAAATAAATGGAGTTAACAAAGAATATATTCTTTAACACAGATAAATTAGTAGAAAATAGTAAAGTAAAAATCTCATATATAGGGGAGCTTTTTAAAAATGCCTCTGAAGAAGTAACCATTCACTATGGTTTCGGTAACACTTGGGATAACGTAACAGATATAAAAATGGAAAAAACAGAATTAGGATTTCAAGCTGAAATAAATCTACTAGAAGGCGAAACATTCAACTTCTGTTTCAAAAATGGAAATGACGTTTGGGACAACAACAATGGACAAAACTATATATTTCCATTAGAAAAAGTACCAACAGAATTATTAGTCTTAGACGATGAACCTGTTGCTTTAGGAAATGCAAGAAAACTAAGAAGATCTTATTTATGGAGTAAAAAAATACGTTTAGCAGTATACAAAATAATAACATACCTTCCAAAAATAATATCTGGAAATTATAGAAAAAAACTTACAAGTGCAGATACTAATGAATAATAAAAAACGTCTCTTGAACATATAGAGACGTTTTTTATTGATGTTTTTGGGGACGGAGCAAAAAAACATCACTTAATTATTTTTAACAATGTATTTTTGCTCCGTCCCCAAAAACATCGCTTTCTATGTTATAATCCAACCACCATTTACAGAAATAATTTGACCAGTAGTATAACTGTCTTCAATTAGCCATTTTACACATTTAGCAACATCTTCTGGCTTCCCTATTCTTTCTAACGGAATTTCTTGCTCTATCTCTTTTATTTCTTCTTCGCTAAACTTTGAATTCATTTGAGTTTTTATTATTCCTGGTGCAATCGAATTTACCCTTATATTTGAAGGGCCAAGTTCTTTTGCTAGTGCCTTTGTCAATCCGTCCATTCCAGCTTTTGAAACTGAATAAATCACTTCTAGAGCTCCACCAACTAATCCCCATGCAGAAGATATATTTATAATACATCCACATTTATTATGAACCATATTAGGTATTACCTCTTGTGACATAGCAAATGCTGAATACAAATTTGTGTTAATTACATTATTCCAGTCATCATCTGTTTCGTCTGTAAATAGCTTATATTCTGATATTCCTGCATTGTTGATTAATATATCTACCTTTCCATATTTATTTATAGCATAGTTTGCCAACTCTTTTGCTTCTTCCCTTTTTGATACGTCCGCCTTTTTTATATCTATTTCAATATTCTCTTGGCTCAATTCTTCTTTTAATTTGATTGCTTCTTCTTCTGATTTATTATAATTCGCTATTACTTGTATATTCTCCCTTGCTAGCATTTTAGCAATTTCTCTACCTATTCCTTTTGATGCTCCTGTTACTATTGCAATTTTTTTCATATCTTTACCTTCCTTAATTTGATTTTCTATTTTTATCTGCATAAATATTGTAACATTTTTATTTAAAAAAATCAAAAAAAAGCCAATAACTAAGATTATTTCAAAGCTACTGACAATTTGGAGCCACTTCCCAGATTCGAACTGGGGACCCCCGCATTACAAGTGCGGTGCTCTGGCCAACTGAGCTAAAGTGGCAATTTATTAAATTGGTGACCCGTACGGGAATCGAACCCATGTCTCCGCCGTGAAAGGGCGGTGTCTTAACCGCTTGACCAACGGGCCTTATATATAAAGAACTAAATAACTTTGCATTATTTAGTTCTTTTTGGTGAGCTATCCGCGACTCGAACGCGGGACAACTTGATTAAAAGTCAAGTGCTCTACCACCTGAGCTAATAGCCCACATAAAATGTGAAACTCACAACGCCCTTATATATTACAACATTTTTTCACAAATGTCAATACATTTGTGAAAAAAATTTGAAATTTTTGTGTTTTTTTCATTTTTAGGCGTTTAATTTCTCTAAAACTTCTTCAACATCTATTCCATGAACAGCACATGCTTCTTCTAAAGTTTCCATTTGAGATGCTGGACATCCTAAACAATGCATTCCTACCTCTAGTAATATATCTGCTTTTTCTGGTGCAACTTCTAATATTTCACCAATTCTTGTATCTTTATTAAATTTCATTTCTACTCCTCCTTTTTTATAAAAAATTTTTTACCGAATTTTTATTGAATTTTCAACATTTTTTCTTTCTGCCAATTTTTATTTTATCATAAATTTTAAAAAAAGTATAGACAAATCAAAAAAAATATTGTATTATGATAAAAATTGTAAGGCGGTGATATTTATTTCTAAGATAATTAATTTATTTTTTCTGTCCTTTAGTATTAATCTTTTTATAACTTTATATTCACTTTATTCATTTTTTTATATAATTTTATTCCATAGAAAACAAGGTTCAAAATTAGAAATCAAAAAGAAAATTTCAAAATAAGGAGGCATTCATATTCTTAAAATATTTAGAAGACTTTTATTTATCTTAACATTTTTTATTGTTTCTAGTACCATATCAGCTATCACTTTTTATCCAGTTTTTACAGCAACAGAAGTAATTATACCTTACGGCATACACCCTTTTGATATCTGTTATGATAATCCAGATTTGTGGAACGTTATTAAAACAACATACATCTTTACATTTATCTTTTCCAATTTTATAGTTAGTAATTTTATTTATTCCAGAATATTTTTGAAAATTTCAGAATTTGTTAAATCTTACAAAAATAATTCTGTCACAAAAGATAAACAACTATCTCTCAATCCTAAAAAAACAAAAAATTCACTAAACTTATTAATCGGACTAGATATAAAATCAAACTCAAAAATATATATTCCCGAATCCGGACTATATCAAAATTTTTTAATTACTGGAACAATTGGCTCTGGTAAAACTTCAAGTGCTATGTATCCATTTACAAAGCAACTGATGAATTTTAACAGTAAACATCCAAATTCAAAAATTCGGAATGTTAATATTAGATGTCAAAGGGAATTATTTTAATCAAGTAAAAAAATATGCAAAAAGTTTTAATCTTTTAAACGATTTAATTGTACTTAGTTTGAATTCAAAAGTATTCTATAATCCACTTCACAAACCAAATTTAAAGCCACAGGTTTTAGCCAATAGAATAAAAACTATATTACTTTTATTTTCAGAAAATAACTCAGAATCTTATTGGCTAGATAAAGCAGAGCAAGTTATTTGCGAATGCATAAAATTGTGCCGCTTATATAACAACGGTTATGTTACTTTTTTAGAATTACACAAATTAATTACAATTCCAAATTATTATAAAGAAAAAATAATACAGTTAAGAAATCTATTTATCTCTTCTAAATTCTCGCAAGAGCAAATTTATGAACTAAATGCCAGCTTAAATTTTTTTGAAAAAGAATTTCACAATTTAGATGAACGTACAAAAGGAATTTTAATTTCAGAAATAACTAGAATTACAAATACATTTGTCTCTGATTATGATGTAATGCAAACCTTTTGTCCCCCTAAGGGAAAACTTACTTTTACTGGATTTTCTGAAGTTATAAAATCCGGAAAAATAGTTGTGCTTAATATGAATATCTTTGAATATAATATGCTTTCAAAAATTATTGCAACATATCTAAAACTCGATTTTCAAACAGAAGTTATGACTAACTTATCAAAAGATAAAGTTAAAACAACCGCTTTTATTTGTGATGAATATGACAAATTTGCAAGTAAAACAGATGGAGAATTCTTCTCTTTAAGTAGAGAGGCCAAATGTATTAATATCGTTAGTATGCAAAGCTATTCTTCCCTAAAATCAACATTAAAAGACGATGCTATTGTTAAAGTAATTACACAAAACCTTATAAACAAAATATGGTTTCGTACAGATGATATTTTTACTATCGAAGAAGCCCAAAAACAATTAGGCAAAGAAGAAAAAGAAAGAACTTCAAAAAGTATTTCTGAAAGCGCTAAAGAAACTAGATTTAACTATATTACTAACACTCTAAATTCAGAAAATTCTAATATCTCAGAAACTTTCAGCACATACCTACAAAATGATTTTTCATTTGAAACTAACTTTTTTACTCAAAATCTCGAAACATTCACCGCCCTTACATTTTTGTCTAATGGAAACAAAATATATCCACCCCAAAAACTACAAATGTTTCCACACTTTAAAAACAATGGTTTATAGATTAACCATAAAATCTAAATAAAAATAAGGAATGATATTATTGAACAAAAAAATTTATTATACATTTTTAATAATTATATTTACTTTTATATTTTTATTTTGCTTAGCAAACAATGTATTTTCAGCTTGGGGAGACCCACAAATTGTAACCAAAATAAACTCAGCTTTTGAAAGTATAGAAGGCTGGATATTAAAACTCTCAACCCCAGCAGCAGCTGTTGCCGTTGGTAGCGGTGTTTTTATGAAAAAATTTAGTTTTGGTGATGAAGAAAAAATACGAACAGGTAAAAAAATTATAAAAGGGTCTCTATTTTCATATGCTTTTATTCTCGCAATAGACTTAATTTTATCAGCTATAAAATCATTAGTAAGTTAGGAGGTTACTTTGGAAAACACAGCAAATATTACTCAAACAATAATTGACACAATTAACACAATTTTTGAAAATGTATTATCCTCTATTGACAATAACTTATACTCTGTTTTAGACGATATTACCTTTATCAGTTCTGATATATTAACAGATAAAAACTTTGAAAAAATTTTTGGAACATCTGCATCAAACGGTATATTACTAATTGCAAATTCTCTATTACTAGGATTTCTACTATACTATGCTATCCGTTATCTTATGTCTCATTTAACATATCAAAATGTAGAACATCCATTTAGCTTTATAATAAAAATGATTTTATTTGGAATTTGTATGAACTTTTCATTCTTCATAATTCAGATGTTCCTTGATTTAAATTTTAATATATCTCTTGCAATTCGAAATTTAGGAGAAAATCTCTTTGGAAAAAATATCTGTTTTTCTGAATTAATCTCAACGATAAATACAAGTATGTCAATTAACACAAATTCAATAAATATATTTTCAATAGATGGACTAATAAAAAGTACTCTAAGTCTTTCTCTTTTAAGTTTAGTTTTATCTTACTCAATTAGATATATCACTATAAAAGTATTTGTGTTGCTCTCTCCTTTTGCCCTATTATCTTTAACCCTAAACTCTACTAGTTGGTTCTTCAAATCTTGGATAAAAAATTTATTTTCTTTATTATTTATTCAAATAATTGTCTCTCTTGTACTTCTAATTTTATTCTCGTTAGATTTTTCTTCTGCAAATTTACTTAATAAATTTATTTATGTTGGTGGAATTTATTCTTTAATAAAAGCTAATTCATTTGTGCGCGAATTTATCGGTGGAGTTTCCACAGATGTCTCACAAGCTGTGAATAACTTTATTAGACATTAATATTTTTAGAAAGGAGTTTTTATGAAATTTATTTTTCCACAAAATTATGATTTTAAAAATAAGTTACTTGGAATTATTGATTATTCAACTGCTTTTGTAAATGTTGCTTGGTATGGTTTTGTTTTTCTTTTGGTGAGCGTTTTATTTAAAAGTATAAATATTAAAGTTGTTGTTTTTATTTCTCTTTGCTTTCCTTTGTTTCTTTTTAGTTTTGTTGGTTTTAATGGTGAAAATATTGTTGTTGTTTTTAAATATATGTTTAAGTTTATATTTAAACAAAAATTATTATTTTATTCTAAAATAAAAAAAATACTTAGAATTTAAGATTATTAAAAATTTAAATTTCTCCAAACTACATATTATTGCTTTTTATAACAATAAATGTTACTACAATATGAATTATAATTAGAATAATTCATATTATAGTAACAGGAGATGATTATATGAATTGTTATAATATGGTTTTAAACTATATAAATACTCAAGAAAAAGGCGTGCCCATATTTATCGAAGAAGTTAAAAATTATATTATGAATTTTTATGACGATAATGAAAAAATGAGAGTTTATAATAATGTAAAAACAATATTGAATAGAATGACTAAAGAAAAAATAATTGAACCCGCTTATAAAGGTATCTATTATATTCCTAAAGAAAATCTATTAGGGAAAATGCTATTGGGTAATCAAGATATAATACAATATAAATATATAATGGATAAAAAAGGAAATATAAAAGGTTATATTACAGGTGCACTATTATTTAATCAGCTTCATTTAACAAGCCAAGTGCCTAATGTCATAGATATATCAACAAATGAATGTAAGAATTTTAATAAATATAAAAACCAATCTCTTAATGTTATAATAAGAAAACCAAAAATTCAGGTAACTAATGAAAATTATTTATATTTGCAATTATTCGATTTAATTGAAAACAAAGACAATATAAATATTGAAGCAACTAATGCTGATGACATCCTTTATAACTTTATATCTCAAAATAAATTAAATTTCGAAAAGATAATTAAATATGCTATGGATACCAAAAGTAGAACTGTAATAAATAAAATACTTACTCTTGCTAGATAGGAGGTTGAATGAATTTACACTTAGATAAAAAACTATTTAAAGATTTTATAGATAATTTAAATGTTAAAACTGGAATATCAACAGACATTATCGAAAAGGACTATTATGTATGTGCCGTATTGCAAAAACTTTCTCAAAAACAATCTGAATTGCAAGCTTACTTTAAAGGAGGAACTGCAATATATAAAATATTAGGCACAATGAATAGATTTTCAGAAGATATTGACTTGACTGTAAAAATTATAAAAAATCAATCTAATACAAAAAACTACAATAGACTAAAAAATTCTGCTCTAAGCTATAAGATTGAAGGTTTAATACTTTCAAAAAAAGATTGTATAGACAAAAAAGGTAGTATTACAGGAATATATAAATATAATTCTATATACGAACCAACCGCAAATCCTTTACATAGAGAAGGAATAATCCAAGTAGAAGCAACATCTTTTACAGTTAGTGAACCTTATCAAAAATATCTCATAGAGCTACTTATTTACAAATTGTCAAATCAATACGAAAAAAGTATTTTAGAAAAACAATTTAATATATCTAGTTTCTTTATAAACATTATTAAAATTGAAAGAATGTTTATTGATAAAATTTTTGCGGCAGAATTTTATTACATCAGAAATATGTTACATGATACTTCAAAGCATTTATATGATATCTGTGTATTACTACAAAATGAAACTATAAAAAAACTTTTAAGTAATAAAAAAGAGTTAATTAAATTGATAAATTATAAAAGGCAAGAGGAGTTACTTAGATTTGGTGGTATAACTGCTAACACTAAAATAAAAAATTTTAATTATTTTAAATTAGATTTCAATAATAATTTTATTCAAGAATTTTACAATATGCAAAATAAATACTTACTTAATAAAAAATACAAAATTACTATTTCAGAACTAAAAGAAAACTTATCTAAACTTTTAAATGTTTTTATGTTTTTATCTTGAATTTTTTGTCTAAAAAAGATATAATCTGAATTACAACATTACTTTTTAGGAGAGATTATTATGAAGTTAGAACAAAACGACAAATCACTATTATTTTCAGAAACAATGATACCAGACATATTTTTCTCAGAACATCTATCTGAACTTCCAGGAGATTATTTAAAAATATACATGTACATCATATTCTTATCAAAATATGGCAAAGACATCAAACTAACAGATTTATCAAAAAAACTAAATATACCACTAAAAAACATTAATGATGGCATGAAATTTCTAGAAGAGCAAAAACTAGTTACAAAAAAAACAACTGGATATATAATAGTAGATTTACAAGAACAAACACTTCATAATTTATATACACCTAATTTAACTATGTCAAAAGAAAAAATAGAACAAACATCAAAAAATAAATCTAACGCAAAAGCTATTGAACACATAAATAATATGTATTTCCAAGGGATTATGGGTCCTTCTTGGTATAACGACATTGACCTATGGTTTAGAAAATATAACTTTGATGAACAAGTTATGATTGCACTATTTGACTATTGTTATAAACGTAGCGCATTACATAGAAACTATATTCAAACAGTAGCCGATGCTTGGGCAGCCAACAAAGTTAAAACTTGGAGTGATTTAGATAAATACTATGAAAAACAAGAAACTCTAAACAAAATAAAAAAATCTATTGCAAAAAAACTTGGAAAATACAATGGTCTTACACAATATGAAGAAGCATACATAGAAAACTGGATTATAAACTTTGGATATGATATGTCAATTATTGAAATAGCATTAAAAAGAACTACATTTAAACAAAATCCAACATTCGAATATATTAACAATATAATAACAGATTGGCATGATAGAAATCTAAAAACCCCTTCAGAAATAACAGCTTTCGTAGAGCAAAGAAAGAAACAAGAAAAAAATACAAAAGACCTAAAATCACAAGTAAGCAAAGCTAACTATGAGCAGAGACAATACACAAACTTAGATTTCCTATATGCAAACAATACCGTAGAAAATGGGGAGAATTAAATGGCTAATGAAGTTTTAAACTCTTTATTAAAAGAATATGAACAAAAAAAAATAAAAGCAGAATATCAAGCAGAAAAAAGAAAAGAAGAACTTTATGAAAAAGTTCCAAAATTAAAAGAAATAGAAAATGAATTAAACCATTTTGCTATCTCAACTGCAAAAAATATATTAAATGATAGTAGCTTTTCATATGCTGAATTACAACAAAAAGCAGAAAAATTAAAACAAGAAAAACAAGAAATTCTATCCGCTTTGGACTTACCAGAAAATTATTTAAAACCTTCTTATGAATGTAAAATATGTAATGATACTGGATACATTATGTCTGAAGATTATAAAACAACAATGTGCAATTGTCTAAAGCAAAAATTATTAAATGATTCTTTCAATAAATCAAACATATCAAATTTAGAAAAAGAAAATTTTAATAATTTTAATGAGGATATATTTTCAAATGAAGTAGATATTGCAAAATACAATTTTAATATATCACCAAGAACCAACATTTCCAATATAAGAAATAAATGTATACAATTTGTCGAAAATTTTGATAATGTTGAACAAAAAAACTTATTGTTTGTTGGCAATACTGGTTTACGGTAAAACTTTTATGTCGAATTGTATTGCTGGCGAATTACTTAAAAAAGGAAAAACTGTGCTTTATCAAACAGCTCCTGTTTTGCTTGAAAGCGTAATAGATTATAAGATGAGCAAGCAAAAAAATATAGAAAATAATTTTTATAAATCTGTATTAGATGCTGATTTACTTATTATTGATGACCTTGGAACTGAAAGTTTAAATAGTATGAAACTTAGTGAACTTTTTACTATTTTAAATGCTAGACTTTTAAATTTGAATAATAAAGTTACTAAAACTATTATTTCTACTAATTTAAATATTAATGATATTTTTAATCATTATGAAGAGCGTATCGGTTCTAGAATTGTTGGCTATTATGATATTTATTATTTCTTTGGAGAAGATTTAAGATTTAAAAATTTGAAATAAATATACAATAACAACGGTATTTTACCATATTTTAAAAGAGAGAATTTATTTCTCTCTTTATTTATATTTCTTCTATTAAATAATAATCATTATCATTTAATATTTGCTTTTTTACTTCTTCCTTTGTTTTTCTATTCCAATAACTATAATTATATATTAATTTTTTGTCTTCTCTCCTTACATTCGTTATTACAGGGATTTCTCCATTTTCAATATTTTTCCATCTATTATATTTTTCTATTGCTTTTTCTTCTGTTTCTTCTTCTACGCAATATCTTGCTCCTATGCAAATATCATTTTCATCAAACGTCATAACTATTGTAGCCTTCACTTTATCGTCTTTATTTTTCAAAATTATATTTGTAACTCTTGATGTTTTTATTTTACTTTCTCCAGTTATCCATTTTATAAACGCTTCATAATATTGTGGATTTCCATTTTCATCAAGAGCAACTCCACCTATGGAATTAAAGAAAACTATCATAGTGGTAATTATCGCAATTGCAATGACTACTATTATCGTAATAATTGTTTTATTTCTATTTTTTATTTTTTTCAAATAATCAATTTTTATTTTTTCATCGATTTTATCTAAAATAATTTCTTCTCCCATTTCTTTTAGAATTTCTTTACATTCGCTACATTCTTTTAAATGATTTTCAATATATTCATTTGTTTCTTCGTTTGTTAAACCTTCAATATAATTTGGCAATAAATCTTGAACTATTTTACAATTTACATTCTTTTTCATCTTTATCAACCTCCTTTATTTTCTGTTTTCCCCTATAAAAGGATACTCTCGCTAAATTTTCACTAATACCTAAAATTTCTCCAATTTCTTTGAATGTTAATTCACCTGTAATCTTTAAATAAATTATTTCTTGTGTTCTTTGGTCCAATTTTTTTATTTTATTAATCAAATCCAAATTACTTATACAGCTATTCTCAATATTCTCGTATGATATTAATTGTGCATCTTCTATATTTATTGTATTTATTTTCTTTTGTTTTTTTAATTCTTTATACCACAGATTTTTGGCTATTTGGCATAACCATACATATAATTTACATTCTCCCCTATATTGCTTTATATTCTTCAATGCTATGTAGAAAGTTTCTTGTGTTAAATCTTCTGATAATGCATAATCATGTGTTAAACAAAATAAATATTTAAAAACTTGTTTAGAATATCCACTATATATTTCTTCTATATCTTGTATTTTCATTTAACATCTCCTTTCTTACATAATAAGAGTTCTAAAAATAACATTTCGTTACACAATTTTACAATTTTTTTAGTTTATTAATATTTATTTTGTTATAAAACATTCAATTGCTTATACAAAAAAGAATTGAATTCTACATTATACTGTAAATTCAATTCTTCTTTATTTATATTTTATTTTTCTTCCATATCTGGAGTTAAAGTTTCAATGCTTACAACTTTTCCACCATCATTAGTTCTCATTAAAGTAACACCTTGTGTTGATCTTCCTAAAATACTTACTTCTTTTACCTTTAATCTTATAATTGTCCCTGTATCTGTAATTAGCATAACATCATCATCTTCTGTTGCTATTCTAACTCCAACTAATTTTCCTGTTTTTGGTGTGATTTTATAAGTAATTACTCCTCTTCCACCTCTTTTTTGTACTCTGTATTCATCAAGCTCTGTTCTTTTTCCAAATCCGTTTTCTGTAATAGCAAGCAATGTCGCTTTTCCACCAGCAATTACTGATTCCATTCCAATTACTTCATCATCATCATCTAAACGAATTCCAATAACTCCTTGTGAAACTCTACCAATTGGTCTAACATCTTTTTCATCAAATGTGATACACAATCCATTTCTAGTAACAAGAACTACATTATCTTCTCCGTCTGTTAATCTAACTCCTATAAGTTCATCTTCATCTTTTAAAGTAATTCCTTGTAATCCAGTTTTTCTAGCTGTATCATATTCTTTTAATGCTGTTTTCTTAATTAAACCATTCTTTGTTGCCATAAGTAGATATTTTCCTTCTGCAAAGTTTTGAATTGGTATAACTGCAGATACTTTCTCTCCTGGATCTAGACTTAATAGATTAACGATAGCTGTACCTTTAGCAGTTCTTCCTGCCTCTGGTATTTCATATCCTCTTAATTTATAAAGTTTTCCTTTATTTGTAAAGAATAATATCGTATCGTGTGTTGAAGCAGTAAATATTTGTTTAACAAAATCTTCTTCACGAGTTGCAATTCCTGTAATACCCTTTCCACCTCTTCTTTGGCTTCTATATGTATCTATTGGCATTCTTTTAATATATCCAAAATGTGTTAGGGCCACAACGCATTGCTCTTCTTTTATTAAATCTTCTAAATCGATTTCTCCTTCAGCTGCTACTATTTTAGTTTTTCTATCATCTCCAAACTTATCTTTTATTTCTAATAATTCTTCTTTGATGATATCAAAAACTAATCTTTCGCTATTTAAAATCGCTCTTAAATGTTCGATTAATTCCATTAATTGTTTATATTCTTCTTCAATCTTTTCACGTTGCAATCCTGATAATGTTTTTAATCTCATATCTAATATTGCTTGTGCTTGAATATCAGAAAGTCCAAATCTCTCCATTAATCTTTCTTTGGCATCGTCATATGAAGAACGAATTATTTGAATTACTTCGTCTATATAATCAAGAGCTATTTTTAATCCTTCTAATATATGGGCTCTAGCTAATGCCTTATCTAAGTCAAATTGAGTTCTTCTTAATATAACATCTTTTCTATGGTCTATGTAACAATCTAAACATTGTCTTAATGTTAAAATTTTTGGCTCTCCGTTTACTAATGCTAACATTATAATTCCAAATGTTGTTTGCATTTGAGTATGTTTAAATAATTGATTTAAAACCACTTGTGCATTTGCATCTCTTTTTAATTCAATAACAACTCTTACTTTATCTTTTCTATCAGATTCATCTCTACATTCAGAAATTCCTTCTACTTTCTTTTCTTTTGAAAGGTCTGAAATCGCTTTAATTAGGTTAGCTTTATTAACTTGATATGGTAATGAAGAAACAATTATTCTTTGTCTATTTCCACTCATTTCTTCTATATCTGTCTCTGCTCTTAATGTTATTTTTCCTCTACCTGTTTTATAAGCTTGCTTAATTCCTTCAATCCCTAAAATAATTCCTTCTGTTGGGAAATCTGGTCCTTTTATTACACTCATTAAATCTTCGTCAGTAACTTCATCTTCGTCAATTATTTTTATAATTCCGTCAATTACTTCTGTTAGATTGTGTGGTGGTATATTTGTTGCCATTCCAACTGCAATTCCTGAAGAACCATTTACTAACAATGCTGGTATTCTTGCTGGTAAAACTGTTGGTTCTTGTAACCTATCATCATAGTTTGGCATAAAATCTACTGTATTTTTTTCAATATCTGTTAGCATATATTGAGAAATTTTAGACATTCTAGCTTCTGTATACCTCATTGCTGCAGCTCCATCACCGTCAACAGAACCAAAATTTCCATGCCCATCAATTAACATATATCTCATAGAAAAATCTTGTGCCATTCTTACCATAGCATCATATACTGAGCTATCTCCATGTGGATGGTATCTACCAAGAACTGAACCAACTGTGTTAGCACATTTTCTATATGGCTTGTCCGCAGTAATTCCGTCCTCATGCATAGCATAAAGAATTCTTCTATGAACTGGTTTTAAACCGTCTCTTACATCAGGAAGCGCACGAGAAACTATAACACTCATTGCATAGTCAATATAGGCCGTTCTCATTTCTTTTTCGATGTCTCTTTCGATTATTTTTCCGTCGTTTTTTTCTTGTGGTCTATCTTCCATTTTATTCCCTCTTTTCCTTTATTTTCTACACTTGTATTATACTAAACCCGTACAAAATATGCAAGCAAAAACACAGAAAAATCATTAAAAAGTTTAGGGAATTCACTATTTAGAAGATTGTCTCTTTTTCTATTTACAAATAGTCTAATTTATGTACTTCTTATCTTCGTCTAATAATTTAATATTCTTAATTCCATTACTATCATTCAAAATTTCATATTGTTCTTTGGCAATATTATTTAATTTCTCTAATCTATACTTTTGCCCTAATCCTTCTTTTATCATCTGAGCATTTAAATTTTCGAGATTTGCCAAAATAATTAACTGAAGAACATTTGCATAATCTCTTATATTACCATCTAATAAAGGATTTTTCTCTTTCCATTCTTTTGCAGTTATTCCAAATAATGCAACATTTAAAATATCTGCTTCATTTGCATAGATATATAACTTCTGTTTTTCAGTAAGTGTAGGTATTAGTCTATCTTTTATACTATACGTATGTATTTTATAATTTGTCTTAGCAATCTCTCTTCTAACTGACCATTTAATTTTGTTTTTATTACTTTCATTTTGTTTTAATCTTTCAAATTCTTTTATCAAATATAATTTAAATGCCGAATCTATCCAAGAAGCAAATTCAAGAGCAATATCTGGATGTGCAAAAGTCCCTCCCCCATACTTTCCTCTTTTTGAAATAAAACCTATTGCATTTGTTTCTTTAATCCATCTTGATGGGCTCATTGTAAATGATTGTGTAGCAGAATCTATTTTAAACTCGCGGGATTCCGCTAGTTTAAAATTATAATTCGAAAGTTCTTCCCACAAACAGTAAAAATCGAAAGAACTTTTATTACTCATCCATTTTATAATAACATCTCCAGGATTTAACGGATTTTTATATCTTGCTAAATCTGTTAATGAAATGTAATCTATATCTCCAACCTTTATAACTCTCACTAAATTATCTTTTACTTTCATTTGTGTCTTTATAATTTCTTCTTTTATAAATATCCTCTCCTATCTATTTAAATTACAATTATTTTAATTTTTCAACTAATTCTAACTCTTCACTACTTAAATCAAATTTTTGTCCATTATTTTTAATTAAATTATGCAACACTTCTATTGTTTTGGCCTCATTAATTGTTTTTTCAATTGGTGCAATATCTTTTATCTGTTTCTCCAATTTTTTATATTCTTTCTCCATACCATTGAAGTCTTGATTTTTATAATAATCTTTCCATTTATTAATATACTTGTCCATATTTTCTATTGCTTCATATTGTTTGTTAAAATTTCTCTCTATATTACTTTCTACATTATTTAATATTAAATTCTTTCCTTGTTTTATAATATTTATAACATTATTATCAAGTGCACCTGAATATTTTACTTTATTTAAGACCGTATCAATTAATGAAGAAACCCCATCTATTAGTCCTCCTGATTTAACAACATTCTGCATTTGTGCAACATTTTCAAAATTTCCTGTAACCATACCAACTACACTTTTTCCTAAATCAATAGCATCATCTATGGTCTTTGTTATTCCATCTTTTAGGCCATAATTAATCAAATTATCCTTTATATTTATAACTTGCTCTTCTACAAACTCTGGCAATATCGCTCTTATTCCTATATCAATTGCTGTATTTATAGTTTTTCCTAATGTTGTTTCTAAAAAGTTGTTTTGTGTTTTTTCATTTATAGTTATATTATTTAATTCCATATTATTATTTTTCTCTAGTTTATTTAATTCCATATTTATTCCTTCTTTCTTTTTATTAATTTATTTCATTAATTTTAAATAATTATTTTTTATTATTTTTATAATTAATTTATTATTTATTAAAAATTATAATTTAAAATATTTCTTATTATTTAATATTTATTTCTATTATTAAATAAATTTTTTAGTAATTATTATTTGTTTACAATTAATTTATTAATTATTTTTTATAATCTATTTTTATTAATAATTAATTTAAATTTTATTATAAATTATTTTTTATTATTAATGTTTTTATTATTAATATTTTTATTAAATTAATTTAATTTAATAAAATATATTTATTTTACTGTATCTTACTTTTTAAATTTATCGTCTTTCCTCCTTTTAAAATTTTCTCTATATTCTAATATTATTATCAAAGTAATTTTTATAAAGATTATTATTAAATCTATATTATTTTTGTACACTATATGTAAACTGCTTTATTGTTTTTTCCTTTATCAGAAAACTCCCCCTTTCGCCTTAACGCCTATATTGTTTCGTCCTAACTATTGCTCATTTTTTACTGTTTTACTAATTAAAATTTATAACGACTGTAAAACTATTTTTCGAAGATACAAGTTCGTAATTGCAACTCAATATTTATGCTTTTATTAAAAAAATATTTATTAAACTTTTTATATAAGATTTATAGTTTTTTAGAATTAAAGCATTTACTTTTAAAATTAATTTATAAAATTTTATTATCAAAAAATATAATATATTTTTATAACTATTATTTATTAATATTTTTTTAAATTATTTTTATTTTAAATTGATAATTAAATTTATTTTTCTTCATTTTATTTTTAATTAATATATTTACATTTAAATTTAATAATTATAATTTCTTTTTTTCAATAATTAATTTAAATTTTTTTATAATTTATTTACTAATTTTTTATTTTATTAAATTATTAATTTTTTTGTTTAATGATTTTTCTTTTTATTTAATTATTAAAATATTTTATTATTTTGTAAAAAATGTTTTAATTATAGATTATTTTTCATTATTAATATTTTTATTAAATTAAATCAATTTAATAAACTATATTTATTTGTTTTTTATTTTACTGTATTTTATTTTTTTATTTTATCGTTTTTCCTCTTTTTAAATTTTTTCTTTCTATTCTAATATTATTATCAAAGTAATTTCTATAAAAATTATTATTAAATCTATATTATTTTCATATACTATATGTAAACCATTTTTCTTGGTTTGTATATGTATTCAATACTTCTGCTTTTGTTTTAATGCCTAGATTTCCCGTTCTTCAATCTTATACTTTTTTCTTAAGTATTTCCTTTAAATTATATTGTAAAAACGAAACCAATTTTTATTTATTATAATAACCACTTATTCCATTCAATTGTTTTTCATCATTCAGCTTTTCTCTAAAATTTTTTATGTTGTTTGTATAATTTTAATATCCTTTTTTAAAAGCTTTAATCATTTTTATTTTAATGTTAATTTTATTTATTAGTTGTTTATTGATAAAATATTTTTTATTTATTTTGTTTTTTATGATTTTATAATTAATTATATTTTTATTTAATTTATTTTTTTATTATTTATAATTAATTATATTTTATTTAATTTGTTTTTTATTATTTATAATTAATTATATTTTATTTAATTTGTTTTTTTATTATTTATAATTAATTATATTTTATTTAATTTATTTTTTTATTATTTAAAATTAATTATATTTTATTTAATTTGTTTTTTTATTATTTATAATTAATTATATTTTATTTTTTATTATTTTATAATTAATTATTTTTTTATTTAATTTATTTTCTATTTTTTATAAATAATCATTTTTATTATTTATAAATTTAAATATATTTTATTGTACTTTACTTTTTTATTTAATAATTTTTCTATCTAAAAAGTAATTATATTTATTTTATAGCAAAATAACTTTTATACAAATTTTAACCACTCATATTTTTATTACAAAATTATAATTAATTATACTTACTATATGTAAACTCATTTATTGTTTTTTTCTTTTATTATAAAACTTACCCTTTAGCCCTAATGCCTATATTATTTCGTATTCACTATTACTAATTTTGGGATGTTTTACTAATTAAATTTTATAATCACTTTGAAACTACTTTTAAAGAAATAAATTTATAATTTAAATATTTACTTTCAAAATTAATTTGCAAAATTTTATTATGAAAAAATCTAATATATTTTTGTAACTATTATTTATTAATATTTTTTTTAATTGTTTTTCTATTTTATAATTTATAAATTTATTTTTATTTTTTAAAAATTCTTTTGATAAATATTTATAATTATTATTAAATGGAACTTTAGAATAAAACTTTTTTCCAACGATATTTTTTAGAATTAAATCACTAATTGATAATATTTTATATTTATTATAAATAATATATGATTTTTTATTTTTTCTTATATTTTTTAATTCTTTATAATTTATTATATCTGAATTAATTATAATTAAATTTTTATCACTATTTTTTAAAAGTTGATTTTTTAATAATTTATTTCCTTTGTCTCCAATATCAATTAAAATATAATCATAATATTTATAATAATTTTTAATAAATTCTTTTATTTTATCATTAATATTTTTTTCTATAATGTTTTGAAAATTATTGATAAATGTTAAATTTTTATTAACTCTTATTTCGCTTTTCTTTAATTCATTATTTATTTGCTTTTTATTTTCTAATTTATTTTTCTTTTCTTTTTTATTTGATTTAAAAATTTTATAATAATTCTTTTCCGTCTTTTTATTTAAATTTATTAATAATACTTTTTTATTTTTAATTATTAAATAATTAATTAATAACATTGTAATTGTTGTTTTTCCTGATTTTTGTTTTCCTTCTATTGTTATTAGTTTATTATTTTCTATATTTATTTTATTTTTAATTTTAGTCTCTATTTCTTTGCTTAATTTATTCTTTAAATTATTATTTATTTTTTTATTTAATTTATTTTTAAAATTATTATTTATTTTTTTGTTTAATTTATTTTCTATATTATCGTCTATTTTTTTATTTATTAAATTATTAATTGCATTTTCTATATTATTTTTATTATTTATATAAATATTATTTACTCCTAATTTTTTTAATATATTTATTTTTTTATTATTTTCTTTTTCTAAAAAAAATATAATATTTATTTTGTCATTAATTAATTTTATTTTTTCTATTAATTTTTCAATATTTATTTCTCCTGGAATTTTTTCATCTAAAAAAATTAAATCAATATTTTTTTCTTTTTCTAATATTTCTAAAATAGCTTCTCTATATTGTACATCTTTATAATTAATTTTTTCACAATTATTTATTTCTTTTATTAAATAATTATTACCCATGGCTATTATTATTCTTTTCATTTTGCTTTTCTCCTTCTAGTATATTTTTTTCTAATTCCGAACTTTCTATTTTAGTTAATATATGGTCATCTCCTACAAACATTAAGCACTCTCCTCTTTTTAAAGATTTTATTTCTACTTTTTCTTTTTCTGATAAATTTGCAAATTCTGAAAGTATTTTTATATTTTCTTCTTCTAATGCAAAAAATGTTTTTATACTTGAATTATTTAAAATACTTCTTCCATATGTTCCGTTTTCTAAGCTAAATATATCAGAAATATCTTGTGTTATTGCAACTCCACTTCCTCCATATTTTCTTATTGTTTTAAATATTTTATAAATAAATGCTGCTACTTCTTTATTAGATGTTACCCCTATTAGTCTCCAAATTTCATCTAAATATATTGCCTTTCTTTCATGTCTATTTTCTTTTATCTTGTCCCAAAAAATATCTGTAAATAAATACATTCCATATTTTAAATTTTCTTCTCCTAAATCATAAATATCTGCAATAATTAAATCATTATTTAATTCTATATTTGTATATTCATTAAAAAATTTCATTGAACCTTTTACAAATGGAATTAATTTTGTTTTAAATTTTTTCGTTTTTTCATCTTCACCTAATACATTATATAAATCTTCTAATAATGGCATCTGCTTAGCGCTTTTAAATTCTTTTTTTATTTTATTATTAATTTTTATTTTATTAAATAAACTATCATCATCAAAATCTATATTTTTTATTTTATATGTTTTTATTAATTTTTCTTCAATTAGAGCTTTTTCTTCTTCATCTAATTCTCCAAAAATCAAATTAAAAAATCCTATTAATTTTCCTATCTTTGTTGCTAGGTATCCACTTTCCCCTTCTTCTAAACTCTCTTTCCTAATTTCTAAAATATTAATATATATAAATGTATGGTTATAGGTACGAAAGTAAAATAGTTGAAATATCAATAGAAGAAAGGATTAATAGATGAAACAATACAATTTTAAATTTTATTATATAAATCAAAAATATATAAATTACATAAGACAATTTGATGATAAAGTACCAACTAAAAATAGACCATATTTAGGAATAGTATTTAAAAATAAAGATTATATTTATTTAGCACCTTTATATTCAGCTAGAGAAAAACATAAAAATTATTATATGAATAATACATTTTTTAGAATTTATGATTATTATAATAATTATATAGGTTTAATTAGATTTTCAAATATGATTCCAGTTCCTAAATTTTATTTAAAACAAATTAATTATGATTTTTCAAATAAATTATATCAAGAATATTTTTATATTTCTAAACATCAATCCCAAATATTAAAGAAAGCAAAATACACATATAATAAATACAATGATTTTGATAATCTATGTGTAGATTTTAAAAGAATAGAAAAAATATGTAAAAATTATTAAATAAACCCTTGTTATTTTTTAAAACTTATGATGTATTGACAAATTTAAAATTAGCTCTTAAGCTATTAGTCAACTAGAGCTACAAGCAATACAAGAGCTTTGCAGATTATTATCTACATATAAAATTAGAAACGATACTATGTAAAATTTCAAAGTTCAGTTTTATAGCAACACTTTAGCCTAGCGAATAATGAGAATTGATTTAAAACAATTCTAGGGGGTGAGAAAGTGAAGCGTCTAATTGAGGTAATTTTAAAAGTAGCAGAAAATTATATGGATAGGGCAAACATAATAATAGCAAAAAATTATCTAACATTAGAATATTTTTATTATAGGAATGATGAAAGAGATTTATATAAAACTATTGAAATACAAGAGTTTGAAGATAAACTAAAGATTATAATTTTTCCAGAAAAAGTTGAAAAAATAATTAATGTTAATGACATAGATGACATTATTCTAACTTTAGATAAACAAAGTAAAGCCCAAAAACATACACAGGAAGAAATAAAATACATAAAGGAAAAATATGTTGAAGGAACTAAAATAGAATTAATAAAAATGTATGATTTAACAAATCCAATAGAAGAAGGGACAAAAGGAGAAGTTGACTTTGTAGATGATATAGGAACTATTCATGTATCGTGGGAGAATGGTAGTGCTTTAGGATTAGTAGTTGGAACAGATGAATTTAAAATAATAGGAGCTGATGAACAATGAAATTGGTATACGATATAAAAACTAATTCAAGTACAACAAGAAAAATAATAGGTAGAACAAAAAAGAAAGCTCTAATTACAGTATGCGTAAATTGTGAAGCATTTTCTCATATCCCTCATTTTAATTGCAAAAGCAAAAAGTATGATGAAGCATTTAGTTTATTGTCAGCTAAAATAGTTGATAGTCCTGCCAATATAGAACTTTCAGATAGAACAGATATAGAAGAATTTTTGAATAAAATTGTAACTATAAAGGATATACAGAAAATAAATAAAATGTGTAAGAAGTTAAATAAAAAGCAAAAATATAAGTATGAAAGCATTGATATTGCAGATATTGAACCTGATATGACATATTGGGAGTTGATAATAAAAATATGGAATAAATATAATAAAGAGAAAACTCCTAAAAACTTATACAAACCTTATTACATAAATTTAATAGAGATGATAGATAGTGCCTGTTTTGGTGGTAGTAATGAATATTTAGAAGGTGGAAAATGTTATACTATGCAAGACCAAGAAAGAACACCACATTTTATTTATGAATTAAACACAGGAGAAAAGTTTGGAATCTTATTTGAAAAGGCAGAATACCTCTACCCTATATCACGAAAGCTAACTCAACAGGAACTAGATGTATTGATTAGATATTTAAAAGCTCCAGTAGTAGAAAAATTATTTAAGTGTAAGAATTATTGGGAACTGGGAATATTGATGTGGAATGACCAAAACTACGATTGTACTAATTATTCTCCTAAATATTTTCCAAAGTATAAGAAAATAGATGAAAATACTCCTATGCCTGATTATTCAAAATTAAATGAAGATAGTAACTTATAAAAATGTAAGTTACTATTTTTTATTTTCTGTCAGTAAAATATTAATGATGATACAAAATAGTATAACAGGAGATGAAGGATAGAATGCGAGTTTACGAGGTTAAAGAACATATCCAAAACACGAATGTAAATAGAGATATTTTTGATATGAGTAGAATGTTGCAGAAATTAACATTTTATACAGAATTCGTGCAAGAGCTTAATCATGATGATAGCAACTATATTTCTATTATTTCATCTAAAGCTAAAAAGTTAATTTGTATCATATACAATATATTTGATGTTTATATGAAAGAGATGGTAGAAGATGGAGAAATTCAATAATCAAATTGATGAAACTATATTTTTAGAAATAGAAGAACTAGAGAGCCAATTTTTAGATATAGAAGGTTTGGCAAGTGAAATTGAAGGAAGTCTAAAAGATGGTGTTCATGATAATAAAACTTTTATATTTCTATATATTTTAAGTGAAAATATTAAGAAATCACTAAAAGAAATATTAGAAATGGTTTCTAACGAAGAAGAATAAATTACTTGACATATTTTAAAACTTATACACTTTTTTAAAAAAACTATTTACTGACAGAAAATTTTGTGTTAAGCTACTTCATCAGCTGGGAGAGTAAGAAAAACAGGATTTTATCAACAAAATTCAGCAGAGATGAGGTGAGTAAAAATGGGAAATGTTCCGTTAGAAAAAGTATCACTAGAAGAAGTTGTAAATTATAGTAAGCAAAAAGAAAGTCCAGTAATCACTCTATTGGATAGTATAACAGATGATGAATTTAAGGAAATAGGAGAATTAATTTGTAGATTAAAACTCCTATTTCTTTGCGTTGCAGAAAACAGGATAGCATTTATAAACAATAAAGATGTAGCTTTAAAAATTGCTAAAGACTTTCACAAGAAGTCGCAGGTTATGTATTATGATTTTGCACAAAGACCAAGTGGCTCATTAATAACTTATGCACTAACTGGATATACAAAAAGTTGGATAACTTTAAGAGATAATGGTTACATAGTAAAAGCCTATGATGAAGAAGGACAAGAAATGCAACAGCCATGGTTAAACACAGATATTGAAGAAGTAACACCATCTAATTTGAATAAATTAGGTTTAAAGAATTTTGAAATATCCCTAGGAATTAGAGGAATAAACAGTAGTGGAAATAGTAACAAAGCGATTTTAGAGTTATCAAGACATCATTTTATAAATGATGGAATATACAATGCAGAAAGAAATTGTTATTATCCACGAGATAGGACAACAGCAAGAGGAACAGCAGAATATAACAAATTAGAAAAGTTATTCAGAAAATGGGGATTTCAAAAATTTCATTAAATAAGGTTAAAACATCAAAATACTGGTATATCAGCTTTCAACGAGATTAAACGACATTTGAATTAATAAATCATAAGCAACAAATTATACCAGTTAAAATTAAAGTTGTTTAAAATTGAAATCTAAAAAGGAATGGTGGAATTATGAACTATTATAGTGGAGAATTTGAAAAGAGAGGTTTTGACATTATGTTTAAATTTTTAGAGATGGGAAGTCAAAAACCCAATATTCCAACATACAAAAAGGCAATACAAGATTTAATTATAATGATGACACAAAAAACTTCTGGAGGGAGAAAGTTTAAAAAAGATATAAATTGGGAAGAAAACTTTGATATGACAATAATTACAATAGTTTGTGAAAGTATTGCATTATATCTAAATGGAAATTTAGAAAAGATAGAAAATATAAATAAAGGAGAAGTTGAAAAGTGAATAAATATGAAAGTGTAATAATTATCAAGCCAAATTTAGAAGATGGAGAAATTGAAGGCATAATAACAGAAATAACAGATTTAATAAATCAAGATGGAAAAGTTTTAGAAGTAGATAAAAAAGGAGTCAAGAAACTAGCTTATGAAATCGAGAAATGCAAAGAAGGTTATTATATAACATTTGATTTTGAAGTAAAATCTGAAATCATTATTGAACTAGAAAGACATTATAGAATAAATGAAAATATAATTAAATTTATAACATTAAGAAAAGATGATTAAAGGAGATGTTGGAAGATGGCAATATCAATGACTAAAAAACAAGTACAAGAGTTAAATAATAAGTGTAGTAGTAATTGGGAATTAGATGTATTTTATTTTTTAAATTGGAATCAAAAAACTCTTATTAAAAGAATACCAATAGAAGATAATAATTATTTAGAATTTACACTTTATTATAATAACCAAAACCAAATAACTTTGAATATTGGTAAGTTTCATCAAATAGAAGAAAAAGGTATTGCAATATCAGATGGAATGGGAAAAACTGCAATATTAAATGAAACAATATTTAAAAGAAAGAATGTAAATAACTTAATAGAATATACAAACCAATTAACAGATAATGAATTATTAAAAATAAATGCAGAAACAAAAGTAAAGAAAAGTGATGGACTATTTTTACAAAGTGAGGATTTTTAGGAGATGATTAGAAAATGGGAATAGAAACAGGATATAAAAATATTGATAATATAACAGGAGTACTTTCAGATTTAATCTGTATAGCTTCAAGACCAACAGTAGGAAAAGAAACTCTAATATTAAACATAGTAAGTAATGTAATAAAACAACAAATACCAACTCTTATATTTAGTTTAGACAATAGTAGAGGTTTAATTAAAAATAGAATAATGAATGTAGAAAGTACAATATCCAGTAATTTCGTAGAAACTGCAAGAAATTTATTATTGTTAGAAGAAAAACTTTATATTTGTGATAATATCCTAAACATTTCGGATATTGAACGAAAGTCAATAAAGTTAAAATTAAAGAAAAATATTGGTTTAATAGTTATTGATTATTTACAGTTAATAAAACATGAAGGAGCATTAGAAGAAGTAATTATTAGACTAAAAACACTTGCGAAAGAGCTAAACATACCAATAATTGTATTATCTCAATTATCAAAGGAATTGGAATCAAGAGAAGATAAAAGACCTGTATTAGCAGATTTTAAAAATTCATCTGCAATAGTAAATTATGCAGATACTATAATGTTTGTTTATAGAGATGATTTTTATGATACAAATTGTGAAAGAAAAGGTATAGTAGATGTTATAATTGCTAAAACAATAAGAGGAATAACAGGAATAGCTGAATTATTAGATATTAAAAATAAATATGTAAATTTAGATTAAAAATTTTAAAATAAGGAGTAAAACAGAAAATGTCAGGTAGAAAAGATTTTGAAGAAAGAAAAGAAATAAAAAGAGAAATTTATGAAAAAAGAATTGAAAAAGCAAAACAAAATAGTAAAGCTGAATATGATAAACACAAACAAATATCAAATTGTATTCCTATGGGTCAGCCTATATTAGTAGACCATTATTCAGCAAGTAGGCATAGAAGCGACTTAAATAAGATGGATAATGCAATGCGAAAATCAATAGCAGAAGATGAAAAAGCAGACTATTATAGGAATAAATTAAAAAACATAGATAATAACAATGTTATTTCATCAGATGACCCAAAAGCTATTGATAAGATACAAGAAAAAATAGATGTATTAGAAAAACATAAAACAAATATAAAATCCAGAGAACATAAAACCTATGAATTACAAAATATTAATGCAGAAATAAGAAGATTAAAAAAGAGAAAAAAAGAATTAGAGGAATTAGATGAGTTAAATTTTCAAGACATAGAATTTGAAGGTGGAAAAGTAATACTAAATAGAGATGTGAACAGATTACAAGTATTGTTTGATGAAAAGCCAGATGAAAATATTAGAAATATATTAAAAAATTATTCTTTTAAATGGGCTAGAAGTCAGGGAGCATGGCAAAGACTATATAACAAAAATGGTATTTATGCAGTTAAATGGATTTTAAAAGAAATATCTCAAAATGAATTTAATCAAGTGAAAAAGGAAGTTGATGGTTATACAGAAGAAGAACTACTAAAACATTATGAAACATTAACAGGTTTAAAACAAGAAAATATGAGTATAGAAGAAATTAGACAATATTTAAAAGACTACTGGAAAGAACAAATATATAAAGATGACAATATTGTAGTGCAATAAAAAGGAGTTTAAAAAATTGAAAATATTAGTTATAGAGCCAAATAAAGAGCCATATATAAAAAAGGTAAATAACATAGATAATGCACTTATAGAAATTTTAGGAGATAATTTGGAATACATAAAATTAAAAAAGCATATAGACCTAGTTTATGATGATGAAGCTAAAATTAATGATTTAGATTTTAACAGAGTTATAAAAAATGATGTGGTCTGTGGAACTTTTGTAATAGTAGCACAATATCAAGATAAATGGAGTTCATTATCAAGTAAACAAATTAGATATTATAAGAAAAGGTTTCAACTAAAGCATTATGAAGGACTACTACAATTTATGAGAGAAAACATCAAACATAGTAGTAACTTATTAAGTTTAAGATTAGATGGAATTGAAAAGTTAAATAAAATTATAGTAACAGATAAGGAGATGAAAAATTGGAAGAATTAAAACAAGAGGCTATTGAAAGATTAAGAATAATTGGTTTAGATTCCAAAATAATAAAAGAGTTTGCAGAAAATAACAAAGTATATGTAACTAGAATAAATGATAAAGGAACAGAATTTATATTTGATAGTAAAATTATGGATATGATAAAAATTTTTGAAAAAGAAAAAACTATTAAAATATATCATGTAATAATATATGAAAATGATTTGTATATATTATCTGTACATAAGCATAAAGAAAATTGGAATAAAGAAAAAGTAGAGTTAAAAAGAGGATTTGTAACAATAGTATTATGTAATATTATAGATGGTGGAATTGTAGAACTTATTGCTCGAGATATAGGCATAGAAATAGAAATAGGAAAAATTCAAAGGGTGGTTTATGGAAAATAGAATAAAAGAAATACGAGAAGAAGAAGGAATAACACAATATGCACTAGCAGAAATGAGTAAACTTTCGGTAGGATATATATGTCATTTAGAAAGAGGAACTAGAGGAAATCCAAGTTACAGGACAATGTCTAAAATAGCATCTGCATTAAAAAGAAAAGTAAACGAAGTATTTAATGTAGGTTAAAGAAATATAGGACATTCAAACGAGGTTTGCGATATTTAAAAGATGAAATTATTAGTAATATAATTTGATATAGCAAAAGTTAAAATGGTTTAAATTAAATTCTAGGAAAGGAGATGCACAATGAACAATGGAAAAGATTATATAAAACATTTTGATGAAATATTTGAAACAAATCTTATTGATAAAATAAGTTTAAAAAATTTTGAAACATTAAAATTAATTTTTGATACTTTTGGAGAAGATTTATATAAGCCTACTCCTAAATATGAAAATATAAGAAATGACTATATAGAAATTTCAAGTAAATTGGAATCAACATTTACAGATGAACAAAAAGAATTACACAACAAATATATAACTTAAATGGTTTGATGACAGAAGAATTAGAATTACATTTATTTATATTTGGTTATATATTAGGAAATGGACTAAAATTAGAAGTAAAAAAGGAGCTTATAAAAGATGAAGAATAAAAAACAAATACAAGAATTATATTGGAAATACAGAGAAGAAATGTATCATAAAACAGATGAATTATCAAAAATAAGTAAAGATATTTCCACTAATTATACTAAATTGTGCATAACACTAACTAAAGATGAAAAGAAATTGTTAGATAATATACAGGAACATGAAAATATAAAAAGTGGAATAATAGAATTACAAGTATTTGAGTTTGCATTTTCATTAGCAACTAAATTATTTGTTGAAGGTTTAGGTAAAGAAAATTAAAATAACTAAAAAAGAGAAATAATTGATATTACTATAAAATCAGCTATTTCTCTTTTTTATTTTTTAGCCAGTCTTTAGCTTCAGCTTCCTTAAACCTTTCATCTGCAAAGAATTCGGATAAAGTTATGCCAATAGCTTCACAGATAATAAATAAATTTTCAAGTCTTATTGTTTTGGTTTTTCTAGTTAAAAACTGTGAAATAGTAGAATTGTAAACACCTGTTAAGTCTTGAAGTTTATAAGTTGTTATATCTTTTTCAGTCATTAACTCTTTTAATCTAACTGCAACTAAATCAGAAAAATCCATATATCCCCCATCCTTCCAAAGTTTGATTTAATTTTAGCAAAAGATTATCTCAAAACCTCTCAATAAATTGAGATGATTTGCAATAAAATATTCAAAATATTGAGATATTGTGTTATAATGGAGCATGAAAGGAGTTTTTTATATTATGCAGACAGTTTTAAGTAATTATTCAACATTGGAACAAAAGAAAATACAACTAGAGAAAAAGGCAAAGGAAATAGAATTACTTAAACAAAAATTAGAAAAACATTTTAGATTTAAGATACCAAGATATGTAATAATGGATATAGTAGAAAATGAAGATTATAAGCATTTTTGTTTAATGATAAATTTAGCAGTTATAAACGAGAGATTAACAAAGGAAAATGGGAAAATATTTAAAGATGGAATCAAAGAAATGTTACAGATACAAAATGAATATAGTAAACTAGAGATACACAAGTTATTATATGACTAAAATTCCCCTATCCCCTACCATTGTTAATAATCTTGTTTTATTTTTAAAATAATATCTCAATATATTGAGATAAATTTTAGCCAAACTATTTAAAATTAAAAAATGTTATGATATAATTTCAATGAATATAATATTATGTCGAAATATGGGGTATTGTCAAACATAATATTATAATTTCGAAAGAGAGGTAGAAAAAATATGTTAAAGACAAAAGCTAGATTTAAGCTATTACTAGCATTAGGCATTATGATATTAGCAATATGTGTATTCAATATGAATACAGTAAATGCAGCAGAAGTTACAAGCCAAGACAATAAAGTTCTTATTAGAGATGAGGTGGTAAATGGTTTAACTGATACAATAGATGTTTTGGATAATAATGAAAGAACATATTGGATTGAGCTAAATCCACTAAAAACAATAGACCTTATATTAGATACTCAAAAACTAAATAGTCTAATAGAAGCTGATAACTATGTATATCAAAAAGTATATTATAAAGTACCTGATGATATAACAAAAGCAACAATTACATATAATCCTTATAAAAATACAAAAGAACAAGAAGTTAATATTGTTACAATAAATAATACTAGATATGCAGAAGTAAAATTGGCTATTGCAATAAAGATAGATGGCATATATAGTCATGCAGGTTTAAACTGTGATGGAGTAGGAACTTTAACTCCAAATTCTTGGGGAAGAATTAAATTATATAAAAATTCAGAAGTAATAGAAAATGTAATTTTAGATTGTATTCCAAGTGAGAATATAGATAAATTTAGTACAAATTTTGCAAGTATTGAAATAATTAGTGATACAAAAAAAGACTATTTTATAGGTGGTGCAGGTATAGCTACTGTTACAGGAAATACTTATAATAGAGTTTTAGCAGAGGGAAATTGTTATGTATATGCCCATATAAGTACTTATATAGGAGAAACATTTGAACTAAATCCATTTGGAACATTAACATATAAAGGTGTATCAGAAGAAAATGGGTTTAAAACATATACATATCAAAAAGAAATAAAGGATAAAACCATATTTAATAAAGATAGAATAGTATGTGCTATAAACTCTAAAGAAAATAAAATACTTACTACTAATGTGTTATATTTTCAGGGAGATTTAATAAAAGAAAATGTAAAATTAAATGATAAAGAAACTAACATTACATTAGAAGCAAAAGATGGTGTAGTTCCAAAAGATACTATATTAGTTGTAAATACTATAAACAATAATTATTATAATTATCAACAATTAGCAAATATATTTCATAATTCTAAAAACTTTAAAATGTTTGATATAAGATTAGAATCAAATGGAGTGGCAATTCAACCTAATGGAAAAGTTAAGATTAGTGTTCCTATACCAGCAGAATTTGATAAATCAAATTTAGTTGTATATAGAGTTGAAGAAAATGGAGATAAAATAGAATATACAGTAACAGTAAATGGAGATGTAGCAACATTTGAAACAGACCACTTCTCAACTTATGTATTAGCAGAAAAAGAAACTACACAAAACACAGAAAACACAAATAATACAACAGATAGAAAAAAAGATGATACCCCAAAAACAGGAACAATATCAAGTATTTACTTTATGATACCAGTTGCAGTAATTTCAGCAACAGGAATAATAGCATTTAGAAGAAAAGAAACAAAATAGTATAAAGTACATATTTCACATAGGGCAGACTTTAAACCTCTGCCCTATTATTAACTTAAAGGAAGGTGTTACAAGATGAGTAGAAAAAAGAGTAAACATGGAAAACAAACAAGACATTATATTCAAATAATATTTATTATTATTTTCATTATTAGTATTTCTGCCATTGCATACTACTTTTATAATATGAATAAAAATATATTAGAAGATACAAAGATAGATGAGGAACAAGTAACAGAACAAAGAACGGAAAGAATGTTACAATTAGAAGAATTAAAAAAAGAAAATCAGGATATTGTAGGTTGGATAGAAATTGAAGGAACAAATATCAATTATCCAGTATTACAGGGAACAGATAATCAATATTATATGAAACATACATATAAAAAAGAAGATTCAAAAGATGGTTCAATATTTTTAGATAAGAGTTATGACTGGAACATTCCAAGCAGTAACTTATTACTATACGGACACAATAACAAGAATGGAACAATGTTTCAAGATTTATTGAAATATAAAGAAGAAAGTTTTTATAAAGAACACCCTACAATAAGATTTACAACAATAGATGAGGATTGCCAATATGAAATAATATCAGCTTTTCTATCAAGAGTATATTATCAAGATGAACAAAATGTATTTAGATATTATTATTTTATTAATGCCAATAATGAAGTGGAATATAATCAATATATAGAAGAAAGTAAAAAAGCTAGTTTATATGATACAGGAAAATCTGCAACTTATGGAGAGCAATTATTAACTTTATCTACTTGTTCATACCATACAGAAGATGGAAGGTTTGCAGTAGTAGCCAAGAAGATAAAATAAATGTAATTCCAAATATTTCAAGTAAGATTATGTCGAAATTTGTAGTATAATGTAGTAGATGATTTAAAAACGAATGGAGTAGTAAATATGAAAAGCAAAATTTTAAGTAGTATTATTTTAATTCTAATCTTATTAAGTAGTACCTTTGTATATGCAACAGATGATACCACATCTAATACAGAGTTGCCATCATCTTATGATTTAAGAAATGATATAAGTATAAATGTAGAAAATCAGGGTCAAAGAGGTTGGTGTAATGCTTTTGCACAAACAAAAGTAATGCAAACATATTTACAAAAAACAAGAGGAATAAACTATAATTTATCAGAAGCATATTTATCATATTCAGAAGCACCATATTTTGGTGGAGATGTAGAATGGAAAACAGATATAGAAACAGCAAGAGCATTAGTTTGTAGTTTCTTTGCAGATAATAAATATGTGTTGGAAAGTGAAATTCCTAATCAAGATTATTCTTTTAGTGAAACAAACAAACAAAGATTTGAAAATGTAAAATCAGTTGTAAAGTCAGTAGAATTTACTTTTTTTAAGAATTATGATGAGGAAGTTAAAAAACATATTATGAATAATGGTGGACTATATTTAAGTATAGATGCCGATGAAAAATGGTATAACCCATCTACAAATGCAATTTATTGTAATGAAAAATCTAATAATGAAAACATAGAATTAAATACAAGAGAACAAGTACTTAAATATGTTGAAGAAACAACAGGTCATGCAGTAACAATTATAGGTTGGGATGATAAATATTCAAGAAATAATTTCAATTCAAATTGTAGACCTGAAAATGATGGTGCATGGTTAATTTTAAATTCTTGGGGTGCAGACTGGGGTAATAATGGAACTGCATGGGTATCTTATGAAGATATAAATTTTTTAAATAGTATGAAATTTGGAATAACAGATGTAAAGTTAAGAGGAGAAAAACCTGTTGTAGAATTTACATATAGTCAAAGAAATGGTTATGTACAAGCAGTTGTAAAATCAGATGAAGAGTTAAAAAATATAGAAGGTTGGGAAACAACTGATGATAATAAAACTTTTATAAAAAGATTTGATGAACAGATTACACCATATAATATTGAAGTACATTCTGCAATAGATGATACTACAGCAACAGTAGAAGTAAATATTGAAAGTGCAAATTTTACAATTTATGATAAAGATGATAGCATACATATTGAAGGAAAATATAAAATAAATAGTGAAGATTTAAAATTATTTATAATAGTATTAGTAGTTATTTTAATTATATTACTCCTTATCATTAAACACCGTAATAAAAATAAACAACAACAACAGATTAAATTAGATGATACCAAAAGTAAGAAACAAAATAGTAAATTAAAAAAGTATATATACATAATGATTCCAATAATAATAATTTTAATATTTCTAATGCAAAATAAAACATCATTAGAAGATACAGCACGTATTGATATACAAACAGAATTTACAACTTTTGTAGATAAAATAAGGAATACTGGAAAAATAACAAATACTGATTATAATGAGTTATTAGAACAAATAAATGCTAATGGAAATACTTATGAATTATCAATAGGAATACAAACACTAGAGGAACATACTACAAATAAAATATATGATGAGGACACACAGGTAGGAGAAAATATATTTTATGAAACATATACAGGGCAAGTTTTAGATAGTCTAAACAGTACTGGTATATATTTATTACAAGAAGGAAGTATAATCAAAATAGAGTTAATAAATTCTAAAAATAAAGAAATAGTCGCTTCTCAAAGTGGTATGGTAACAAAAAGTGGAAATTAAAAGGAAGTGAAAAATATGTTTAAATGGTTTATGGCAAAAACATTAATAACTAAAATAATAATAGTTACATCATCAGTAGTTGTTATTGGTGGAGTAACAGCAGGAGTAATTATAATACCAAAACAAATTGAAATCAAAAAAGAAGAACAAAGACAGGAGCAGATAAGATTAGAAAATGAAGAAGATTTGGCAAATATATCAATAACATTAACACAAGAAGGAAAGGAAGGAATTACTTTTCCATATAAAGGAGTTACACAAGGGTTTAGTATAGTAAGATATGATAATTTTGAAAAATATTTATTAAATATAGAGGGAAATAACCCTGACTACGGAAATAAAGAAGAATTACACAAAGAATTGATTAACTTTTTTGTAGAAAGTTATACAGGTGGAGAGATAACAGTTGAGGAAAATATTGATTTAGATACAAGAGGAGAATATCCAGTTGTATTTACTGTAACATCAGAAAAAGGAAATACAAAATCAGCAACAGTAAAAGTAACTGTATGGAACTATTCTAAAGTAAATGTATATGTAGATAAAACTGATATAACAGTAACTAAAGGAACAAATGTTAATATAATGGAAGGTGTAACTTTTGATTCCATTCTACCAGAAGAAGAAAAAGGACATATTGAAACAGAAGGAACAGTTGATGTAAACACAGTAGGAACATATAAAATAACATATAAATATATTCCAAAAGATGAACACGAGGGTGTAATATCAGAAGGAACAAGAACTTATAAAGTTATTGAAAAAACTAATGTAAAACTTAATACCACCTACTATAATTCACAATTTGATACAGATTCAAGATTAGTATTTACATCAAATTCTACTTTTACTAATAACATATATATTAATATAAATGGAACTAATAAATTATCATCTTCAGAAACAGGAACATATACTGTTGATGGAAATAAAATAGTATTAAAATATTCTTATGATTTAACAAAAAATATCATTATCAATAATAGTAATAATACATGGATATTAGACCCACAGTATCATTATGATACAGATGGTGTATAATACAAAATTTTAAAATTGATAAAATTGAAGTATGAAGTTATAAGGATAGAAACCTGAAAACACCTAGAAATCAATTCTCGTTGCAAAGCTAACTAAATAAATTGATAATATCAGAATGAGCTTCTAAATATAGGAGCTTATTTTTATTAGCTTTGACAATTATTGATTAATATTGTATAGCTATTAATAGCCATTAGAGGAAGAAGGTGTAATAATGGATAGAGTAACAAAAGCAGAAGTCAAAGAAAAATCTATTGAAGAAAATCAAACAACTAAACAGATATTGAAAAGTTTAGATAATTGTTTAGGAATTACAACAAGAACAAAAGAAGTAATAAAAATGTATGCAGATTACATCAAACTATATAAGAAAGATAAAATCAATATAGGAAACTTAAATATGATATTATACTGCAACAATAACAACTACACTAATGTAGTTAATATAATAAATAAACTACTATATAAAGAAGGAATAACAAGATTTTCAAATTATGAATTACTGACAGAAATAGGTTACAACAGAAACAAAATAGGAGAAAATGATTTATGTGTAATCTATGATGATAATTTGAAAGAGTATAAAATAAATAAATTATTCAGAGATTATCCAAAAACAATATTTATAGTTATATGCAATGATAGTAATAGAAAAATAATAGATAATATAAGAGGATATTTCACATGGGAAATCAAAATTGATGAACCTACAGAACAGGAAAAAGCAAAATATATAAAAGATACTATAAAACAACATGGACTAATCCCTAAAGTAACATCATCAGAATTAGAAGCATTAACTGGATATGATATAGAAACAATAGACAGTTGCTTGATAGGTGCAATATTAAGAGCCAATAAAAAGAAATTAGATTATATAGGAAAAGAAGAATTACATATAATAAAAAATCCACATCATAAAGAAGGTATGCAGAAATTAAATAAATTAGTTGGACTAGATGAAGTAAAACAACAGGTACAACAAATTATAAATTATATCCAAGTACATAAACAAAGAGGAACAATGCCTAATCTACACATGATGTTTAAAGGTAATCCTCGGAACAGGTAAAACAGAAGTTGCAAGAATTATTGGAGAAATCTTTGCAGATTATGGAATACTAGAAGGAAACTTTACAGAAGTATCGAGAGCAGATTTGGTAGGTGGATATGTAGGGCAAACAGCAATAAAAACTCAAAAGGTTATAGACCAAGCTATGGGTGGAGTATTATTCATAGATGAAGCCTATTCCCTACTTTCAGATGATAATTATTCAAGAGAATGTATATCTACATTAATAAAAGCAATGGAAGATCACAGAGATAAATTATGTGTAATATTAGCAGGTTATCCTCAAAAAATGGAAGAATTGTTGAAAAGTAACTCTGGATTTGAGAGTAGAATTGCATTTAAAATTGATTTTTCTGATTATAAAGAAGCAGAACTATATCAGATATTTACAAATATGTTAAAAGATGAAGGATTTAAACTAAACAGAAATTGTAAGGCAATAGTACAAGAATATTTTAGAAATGAAATAAATAATAATCATAAGAATTTTAGTAATGGTAGATTAGTACGAAATCTAACAGAGAAAATAAAGATGGAACAGGCAAACAGAATTATAAAAGAGAAATCAAACAACCTAGATTTAATAATAGCAGATGATATAACAACAGTAGTAGAAAAGATTAAAACTAAACCATCTAATAATAGAATAGGATTTACAGTATAAAGAAAAGAGGTAGTAAATGAAACAAGAAATTAAAATATTAGATTTTAATAATACAGATTTACTAGACACATTCTTTGACTGGACTGCAACTTTAAATAGTAGAAGAACAGGATTAAAAGTAGATATATGGAGTAAATGGGATTTTGCCAAAATATCAAAAGAAAAACCTAATATAATAATTGGCAGAGCTGAATACTGGAACAGATATATTATAGTAGTAACAATTTCTCCTAAACCTAAAATCATAGCAAAAACTCCTGACATAACAGAAGAACAGAAACAAGAATTAGAAGAAGGTATAAAGTATGTAGCAAGAAATTATGATTTATTCTTAAAACATTATAATAATGATGGAAATAATTTTGATGATGAAGATTTGATAAATGCACTAAAAGAAAAAGGAGAATATAAAAGGTATAAGTAATTTGAAGGCACAATTTAGATGAAGGAGAAAAAGAAAATGAGTAATTTAGAGGATATACAAGATTTATTAGACAGGGCAACTAAATTTAGACAGAAATTACAACCTAGTCCTGAATTAAATAAGGAAGAATATTTTACAAATAATTTTGAACTTAATTTTATAGATGGTGGCAGAGAAGTAGAAATAATAACACCAAGTAATATTCAAGAAAGATATACAATAACTAAAGATGAAGCAATAACTGGTTGTACTAAAACATTAACATATACAAAATTAAACAGATTTCATAAAGAGATAGAAACAAATATACAATTTAATATTCCATCAGGCATAAAGAACGGACAAGATATTGTATTAGAAGGAAAAGGCAACTATATGAAGGATAGATATAGTAATTTAATAATTAAAATAATAATAAGGTAGTAGATACAGGAGATGTACCTACTATTTTTGATTTTTAAGTTAGTAAATTTTTTTAATAAAATATTAATGAAGGAATAATAAAGAATTAGAAAGAAGGAGATTAAATGAAAAGACTTGTAAAATTAGGACTTGTTTTTGCAAATGGAGATGTTATAGAGATTCCGAGAGAAAATATAGTATATTATAATGTCTGTAATATTCAAACAATTTTGAACTTCTCTAGTGGACTTACAATAGAAGATAAAGAAGATATATCAGAATATGAAGTTGCAGAAGAATTTGAAATAGCACTATTAAAGGAATGGTTAGATAATAACAGAATAGATTATACAGATTTTGAACAAGAGGCAGATTTAGAAAATGCAATATGCAATGGAGAAGAATTTAAGCAAACAGTAGAAAATCTCACTTATACACAGAGAATAAAGAAATATAAAGACTTTATTGGAATTACACAAATTTTTAATGATGATACAGAAAGAAGTATAGAAATTGATTACTATAAAGAATCAACACAAGATGTAGAAGATAACGGAGTTATAATTACTATTAAAGAAACTGTATGTAAAAAATAAAATAAAAATAGTAGATACATGAGATGTACCTACTATTTTTACTTATTGTGAAGTAGTTTCTTATAATACATAATTATAGCTTTAAACCTATTTATAAGTCATGCAATTAGTACCAAAAGTAACGATTTAAAAAAATGTACCAAAAGCTATTGAATAGCTTGGGAGAGCTGTGTTAAGCTAACTGTACCAAAAGAAACGAAGGTTAGATTTGGTACTAATAAAGAGGTAGGAGAAATTAAATTATGGAATATGGAGTTGGAAGAATTAGTACAAGAAAGCAAAATATAGAAAGACAAGTTAGAAATATATTAGCAAAATATCCTAATGCAAGAATAATTAGAGAAACATACACTGGAACTAAATTAGAAGGAAGAAAAGAATTTGAAAATCTACTAAAGATAATAAAAAAAGGAGATACATTAATTTTTGATAGTGTTTCAAGAATGAGTAGAAATTCAGAAGAAGGTTGTAATCTGTATGAAGATTTATTCAATAAAGGCATAAATCTAATATTTCTAAAAGAGGGATATATTAATACAGAGGTATATAGAAAAGCCCTAGATAATCAAATTAATATTGTATTAAATACAGGAAATAAGGCAACAGATGAATTAATGCAAACTATTATATCAGCATTAAATAAATATACATTAGCATTAGCAAAGGAACAGATTAAAAAAGCATTCGACCAAGCAGAAAAAGAAGTAAAAGATTTACATACTAGAACAAGTGAAGGAATATTGACAGCAAGATTAGATGGTAAACAAATAGGTTTGACTAAAGGAACTAAACTAACAACTAAAAAAGAAAAAGAAACTAAACCTTTAATAATAAAATATTCTAAAGATTTTGATGGTACTTTATCAGATATAGAATGTATAAAATTAATTGGAATATCAAGAAACAGTTATTACTTATATAAGAGGGAATTAAAAGAGATGGTGGCATAATAAAAATGTGGGTATAGTTAGTACCCACATTTCTTTATTTATCATTTTCTAGTAACCATTTTTCAAAGTCATCATCTGTAATAATGTTATTACTTAAATCAGCCTTTAATTTGTCAGCCTGTGTTTTCCAAGTTTCAAATTCATTCTTTAGAGTATAGTTATCTTTATTTCTATTAACCCTTGCAATCTTTTTAAGATAAATTTTTCTGTATAATTCTTGTACCCCTTTAGGTTTTTTACTAGCATATTGTTTACAAGTTTTAGTATCTTTTTGAGGACTTATTCTATCACAGTACAAGGCATCATTTTTCTTACAAGGTACAAATAACTTACCACAGTTTTTACATCTTGAAATAATATAATGTCTGTCAAAAATAGTTAGCATACAGATAGAAAAGAACTCATCTATACTATCACAAGTATAGGAAGCACCATCAAATCTGTTTAGATTCCTATTATTTAATTTAAAATCAATATATTCTTTATCTAATGTTTCAAAATCTACATCTTTAATATTTAATTTATCCTGTTTATTTATATCAAATGTAGCAAATGTATATTTAGGTTGACTAATAGCATAATTTAATTTATTACATATAAATATAAATCTATCTATACCCCTATCATAACCAGTTACATCAGCATTATATAAGAAACAGAAGTCAATAATAGTAGAAAATGTAAGTTGTGTCTTTTCCATATAATCTAATATCTTTTTAATTCTTCTATCTTTTTCAGCATTATCTAAAGTAGGATTTTCTAATTGTCTTTTAATCTCATCTGAATAAAATACATTAAAGATAAAGTAATCATCATTTTCAGATAAGTTTTCTAATTCCTTAACAACATCATCAGAGTTGTTTATTGTTTCTTTAATATTTGCACATATAAAGTTTAATAATGAATATCCAAAATCAAAATGTTTTTCCATACTTTTATATGAAATATATTCAACATATTTCAATTTATCATATTTAATTTTTATCAGTGGTTTCAATGTGTTTCCCCCTTTTTTTATAGTAACAACTAAAAAATTTTGAAAAAGGTGTTGACAAGATAAGCATATTGTGATAATATATATACAACCAATACAAAATATGTTAGTTGTTACTTGATTAAAGTATTTATTTTTTACTTAATATAGTAACAACCGATATATTGTTTAATGGTAGTATATAATATTTCGAAGTATTTGTCAAGAAGTTTATAAAGAAAGGAGATGAAATCTATGAAGCCAAGAGGACTAAAAATGTTACTAGAAGAAATGGAAAGTAACATACAGGAGATGAAAGACATTGCAGATAAAGTTCAAAATGGAGAACTAACATCTAAAGATAGTCTTGAAATAGAGGAAAAACTTGTTATTGATACATTTAGTATCAGAACTAAAGTCAATATAATATCAAAATATATAGCATACTTTGTGGATAATCTAAAATGATTTACCTAGTAATTACCTATTACAAGACACTATTTTAAATACATAAATCCACAATATATGTTGATATAAATACACTTTTAAGGGTTTAAAAACTGGTTAAACTGATACAACACTTCATATATCACATATAACTGGTTTGTAACAGATTAAACCTAAATTTATATAAGAAAGGAGATGACAAAAAATGGTTATAAAAAAAGATGAATTTGGTGTAAGCAGGGTACTTACATTAGAAGAAATAATGGATATGATTGATACTGGAGAAGTTGATACAATGCAACTTAAAATATGTCTACCTGAATGGATAGATGATGATTATTTCTGTCAACTATTTCACTATATAGAGAAGATATCTCGTAGAAAAGTTGAGAAAGTTACAATATATGAGAATGGAGAGCAATATACTATGAATATTTATACATATTCTAGTAAGTGTAGAGGATATAGTTTCCATTATAGAAGTAATACAAAATGCCTATTTATTCAATTACCACATCATCATGTATTAGGTACAGACCAAGACATAATTATTAGAAACATTAAAGAGGTTATGAAAGAGCATTTTAAGATTCCACAAGAATACATAGATAAACTGGATAATTATATATTACTTATGAGGATAGATTACAAAAGAGATTATAGATACCATAATTTTGAAGAATACTGCCTTATTAGGGAAATTATAGATAGAGTGGCAACAAGAAGTATTGTAAAAGATAACTATAAATTTGAAGTGTTAGAAGATACAGAAAGTAAGTATATGGTAGCATATAAATCTTCATCTAATAAAACAGTTGAATTTGTAATTTACAATAAAGATAAGGAACAACTTAATAAATATAGGCAGAAAAAGATAAGTTTAGAGCAATATAAACAGAACACGAATCTTATTAGATTTGAAGTTAGGGTAAAAAATGGAAAACTTCATTCTTTAAAAAATAGAGATGGTACAACTAAAGAAATATGTAATTATAAAAATAAAGATACAGCAGATGAATTATTTACATATTATGCAAAACAAGTATATTTTACACAACCTTTTTACAGAATTGATATAGCACTAAATAAAGTAAAAGAAAGTGATGAAAGAAAGGATATGAAGGACAATTTATGCAAGGTATTATCAAGTATCAATAAAATAGGTTATACAGAAACTAGAAGAATTTATAGTAAACCTAAAAACAAAGGGAATAAACCTAACTATTCTAAATTTAACAGATATATTAAGAAGTTAGAGGAACTTGGTGTGAATCCCTTAACTTATAGTGAAACTTGGTTAGATGGGCAACAGACAACTTATGAACAGATACCAAACTTCACCCTTGCAGAAAATTGTATTACAGAGGAAGGTTATATTGGTTAGTTATATGTTTAGTGTAAGTAATTTATATACATTGCACTAAACATATAAAACCCTTGACATATCTTAAAACTAATAAGATAAATTTAAAATTTTAAATATAAAGGAGAAATTGATTGTGAGTAAATATTTAATAGAAAATAAAGATAATGAAGTTATTTTTAGAGAAATAACATTTAATTTAGAAGAATATGGAGATGGTTTAGTAGAATTAACAAAAGATGAACTAGACCAACAACTAAAAGAATATTCTAATCAAGATTTATATGTATCTGTTTTTCATCAAGTTGAAACTGTAAATCATGGAATACAATTTGTTAGAAATAGATTTACTGTTGATGAGTTTACAGGTAAACCAGAGTATAAATGGAAACCTATTGAAAAAGATATAAACCTAGAGAGGGAATATTTTATAAATGAAACCTTAATTGATATGGAAGTAATAGATGGAAGTAATAGTTTTACATCTGAAAACAAACATTTAGCGAAGTATTTAACAGAAGCGGAGTTTTTAGATAAAGTAAGAAGTATTTTAAATAGGGGTCTAAAAGTATATTTTGTGCATTATGAGTACAAATGGAAAAAGTGGAAACGTGTTTTAGATAAAACTGTAAAGGGGGTAACAGAAGATGGGAAGATACTATATAGATAAGAAACTATGGTCAACAGATATTTATATTTTAGATGTTATACCAAGATCACAATATAAAAGATTTAAAACAACAGGAATTGAAATCAGTGATAGAGAATTAAAGAAACTAATCATTGAAGAAGAAGCAAAAGGTAAGAAAGTAAATTTGTGGTGGAAACCACGAACACGAAAAGCAAGAATAAGTAATTTTCAAAAAGATATTGAAAATAATAGATACAACCAAATAATGAATAGTGATAAATAAATATAAAAGGAGAGATAAGTTATGAATAAAGTAATTAAATATGGTAGATTACCAAGAAAAAATCAAGAAAAAGCATTACAAAAACAAAAAGAAGAATTAATGCAGTTTGCAAAAGAAAGAGATTATGAAATTGCAGAAACAGGAATATTAACTAGGAAAACAGAAGAAACAGAAAAGTTACATGGAATGTTTATAGATGAAGGAACTTATAAAAAAGAAATTATAGATAATAAAAATTCATTTATTACCATGTTAGATGAAGCAAAATATGGCGAATTTAATCAAATACTAATAGAAGATACATCTATATTTGTGAAATGTGGTGTATTTAATATAGATAATAGAATATTGGGATTTAATCCAATGGAATTAATTGAAGATTTAAGAGTTCATAAAGTAAATGTGCATTTCATGAAGGAAAATTTAGATACTATTGACAATTCAAATAATATGATTTTATCAATATTATTTCATACAGCAGAAAATGAAATTATAGAAGGAATAAAAAGACATAAAAGGAATCAATAAATTTGATAAAAAATTACAAGATGGAGTTGTTTTAAATTTATAATTTATGTTAATATGATGTCTTGGAAAATCAGGTATATCAAGCAATGCAAGAGAAAGGGGGGATAGTATGGACATATCAATATCTTATTCAAGAGTATCTACTGTCTTAAAACAACAGTTAAAAGCATTAGTGGAACACCAAGAACAATGGCAGGAAATAATAGAAAGAGAAGGAGATGTTTTAGCTGAATGTGGTGTATTTTATAAGAAAAATGGTGAAAAACAATATAAAAAAGGTATGTATGTAGATGAAGGTATTAGTGGAAAAGATTATATACATAGAGAAGCCTTTAAACAGATGGTAAAAGATGGACTAGATAGAAAGTTTACTAAAATATATGTAGAAGATACATCAAGATTTGCAAGATGTACAGAAGATGGAATAAAAATTATAAAAGATTTAAGAATGAAAGGTGTTAATGTATATTTTAGAAAAGAAAACTTAAATTCAATAAATCCTGAAAATGATTTATTATTAACTGTACTATTTGCAAGTGCAGAAAGAGAAAATCAAATGAGGTCTGAAAGGTTTAAATGGAAATTAGGTAGATTACATAAAAAAGGTGGTTGGAGTGGACCAGCCCCTTATGGTTATAAGTTTAAATGGGATAAAAAGGATAATGACAAAGCTGATAAAAGTACATTAATAAAAAAAGAAGATGAAGATATTGGTATGTTAGAAATAAATGATAAAGAAGAAGCTATATTAGATTATATTTTTTATCTATATACAGAAAAACTATTAGGAAAAGAAGGTATTGCATTTCAATTAAATAATCAAGATATTAAAACTAGAAAGGGAAAAAAATGGAATTCAACAACAGTAAGTAGAATTTTGAACAACCCTATTTGTATTGGAGATGTAGTTAATCATAAAACAGAATCAATAGATATTACAAGAGGATATGTAAAGGAAATTCCAGAAGAAGAACAAATAGTAGTTCACAAAGAGGAATTAAGAATTATAAGTGATGAAGTATGGGATAAGAAAAATAAAATAAAAAATGAAAGAAGAAAAAACTTATTAGAAGAAAAAATTGGTTATTCTAATAAAAATATTTTTTCATCGTTAATCTTTTGTAAACAATGTGGAGCAAGATTTTATAGAAAAAAAAGAAAAAAAGTTAAAGGAAAAAATGGCATAAAAATTGATAGAGGTTATGAATGGCTTTGTCTAAATTATGATAGACATGGAAATAAAATATGTAAAGGTAGATATTCTTTACCTGAAGATGAATTATTAGAATTTATAAAGAAAGAATTAAAGAAAAAACAAAAACAGGATGATTCCTATATTTTAAATTTATATATAGAAAAGAAAAATTTAGAAAAAAAGAAAATAGATATTCAATATTTAAGAAAAAGAACAGAAGATATAAATTTACAAATAATAGAGATAAGACAAGAAAAAAATAAAAAACTTTTAGATGAAGAAATGTATTTAGAGCAACTAAAATTACTAACATCTGAATTAAGAGAAATTAAAATATTAGAAAATAAATACAATAATATCAATACTGATATAGAAAGAATGGAATTTAAATATAATGAATATCATGAAATGTTAGATAATTTAGATTTTAATAATTTAACAAATGCCACCTTAAAGAAAATATTTAATAGAATAAATATTATGGCTGAAACAGTAGATGGGTATAAAAATATATATATTCATTTTTCATATAACTTTTTAGATGAAACACAAAATGAATTATTTAGAGAAGAAATTGAAGGAGAAAGTTCTACAACAGAATATTATCATCATTTTAAAAGTGAAAAACTTAGATTTAATAAGACATAGTTTTAAACTATTTTTTATTTATCTAAGTTTAGTACCTATAACTATACAATTACTTAAGTTTCAGAATTTGGGCCTATTTTTATTTGAACACCTTTTAATTTTTCGCATAAATTGTTATATTCTCGTTCTGGATCAATAATATATTGTTTTACTCCTAGCAATTTATATCTTAATATTAATAATTTTGTATAAAAAGATTTCCCAGCTCCGCTAGTTCCAAAAATACACATATTTGCATTTTTATATTTTTTATTATATCTATCAATAAATACTAATGAATTATTATAAATATTTGTTCCAATAAAAATCCCATCTTCATCAAATATTGTTGAAGATATAAATGGATATGTTGCAAGCAAGCCTGAAGATAAAATGTTTCTTTTGGCAGAGTCTTTTATATCTTCATTATTTTCCATAATTGGTAAGCAAGATAAAAATAATTCTTCTTGCCTAAAGTTTGCTCTTCTCGTTTGCATTCCCTTACTTTGTGTTATCCCTTCAACTTTATTTAAATAATATTCTAATTTATTTATATCTTCTGCATAAATATTAATATAAATATATAGAAAATAGATATCCTCATTGTTCACTTGTATCTCTTTTCTTATGTATTTTGCGTCATTATATGTAAATGCTGCAATATCAATATCCTCCCTATTTTGATTTTTATCTTTTAATTCAACTCCCACATTACCAATATGATATGTTAAGTCTTTTATTGTTTTATATGAATCTTGTTTTTCATAAAAAATAGAAATGTTCATATTAATATTTGTTTCAATTAAAGTTTTTAATAAAATATCTGTCTGTTCCCTATAATAATTTACAACAATTAATCCTGAATAAAATAAATTATCAATTTCTATGAATTTGGGATTTTGCATATTTATATATGATGGAGATATTTTATCTTTTTCATCTATGCTTCCATCATAAAAATTTTCTTTTTTATTTTTAATTATTTTATTTTTTATTTTTTCTACAATTTCTTCTTTTATTTTTATTCCTCCTCTTCTATTATTTTATTATTATTTTTCTTGGTATTTAATATTGAAAAAAATAATTTTTCTATTTCTTTTTTATTTGATAATTCTATGACCGAATTTCCACATCGAGATAAACATTCTTTGATTTTAAAATATTTTTCTTTTAAATCACTTTTAAGAATTTCTTCAAGTTGTACTCTTTCTTTTTTGTTATTTTTTTTACTAGATATAATAATATAAAAATTTTTTGATGATGATTTTTTACTTTGATTTAATTTATTAATAAAGTCAATATAATTTTGTGAAATATTTTCAAGATATTTATTTTCTTTTTTTGAAATATTTTTTTGAATATTAGAAATATTATGAGTTAAATCTTCTTTACTACTTTGAATTAAAATTTGAATATCAAAATTACATGTCTTTAAAAAAATTTTATAAGAATTTAAAATAGCTTCTTTTTCTAAATCAGATTTTAAATTATAATTTATAGGAATTATTTTTAATATTTTTATATATTTATTATTTTTTAATTTTACAATTCCATCATTATAAATTTCTTGTATTGGGAGCCATTGTTGTATTGTTTTGTTTTTTATTTTTTTCACCTCCTATTGTTTTTAGATTTTACACTCTTATTTTTCATTTGTCAAGAAAAAGTTTTCGACAAATTTCGACAAAGCTGTACTATTCCTTATCTACCAACCCATAAAATACTTTTGCTATCATCAAACCAAATGATGTTTTTTTGCTCCGTCCCTAAAAACATCAAAAAATTTTTATTTTTTTGAATATTATTTTTAAATTTGAACATAATACTATTATAAGGTTGATAATAGTTGAGCGAAGAATATTAATAGATAACGTTTTGTTTATTATTATTCGAGCAAAGATTTATTATGGTGTATCTTCATATATTATAATAGGTCGGCGATAAGAATTTATTATTTGTTTGTAGGCTGTATTTTTATTTAATTTATTTCTTAAATATTTTTTATATTTAATATATGGTCAAATGATAGGTAATAAATTCGAGCTAAGATTATTCTTATATCTAACATTTAAGAGTGGTTATTATTAGTCCCTTTGGGATGAATATAGTTACTCATGGTGTATTAATGGTCGAGCGACTGATTAATATATGTGGTATTAGAGCTTATTTATATAGCAATATATATTAGGTTTTAATATTAGATATATTAGTTTTAGTGGAGATTATTATTGGCTTTATAGATTAATGGCAGATAAGTATTGTTCTTATCTGCCATTAAATTTTTATTCAAGATATGGATGTGTCCCAAATTGGACAAAATGTCCAAAAAGAAACGTCCCAAAATGTCCCTAAATATCCAAATTTTTTACATATTTAGCATTAGCTTGTATAAATTCTCTTCTAGGTTCTACTTCATCACCCATTAATAATGTAAATATTTCGTCTGCTTTTATTGCATCATCCATTGTTACTTTTACTAGTGTTCTTGTTTCTGGGTTCATTGTTGTATCCCATAATTGTTCAGGGTTCATCTCACCTAAACCTTTGTATCTTTGTAGTCCTAATTGGTCTCTTGCAATTCCTTTTTCTTCTAATTCTTTATATGCTTTGTCTAAATCTTCGTCTGTATAACAGTATACATCTTTCATTCCTTTTTTAGATAATTTATATAATGGTGGTTGTGCTAAATAAACATTTCCATTTTCTATCAATGGTCTCATATATCTAAAGAAGAATGTTAATAATAATGTTCTAATGTGAGCTCCGTCAACGTCGGCATCTGCCATTATTATTACTTTTCCATATCTTATTTTTGTAATATCAAAATCTGGTCCAATCCCTGCGCCTACTGCTAATATTACTGGGTTTAGTTTGTCATTTCCATATATTTTGTCTGCTCTTGCTTTTTCTACATTTAACATTTTTCCCCATAATGGTAATATTGCTTGGAATTTTCTATCTCTTCCTTGTTTTGCACTTCCTCCTGCAGAGTCTCCTTCGACTATATAAACTTCGCATTCGTCTGCTACTTTACTACTACAATCTGCTAATTTACCTGGTAATGTTGATGTTTCTAATGAATTTTTCTTTCTTACTAATTCTCTTGCTTTTCTTGCTGCTTCCCTAGCTCTTGATGCACTAATACATTTTTCTAATACAGCTTTTGCAACTTGTGGGTTTTCTTCTAGGAATGTTGATAATGCTTCGTTTACCATGCTTTGTACTACACCTGTTACTTCGCTGTTTCCTAATTTTGTTTTAGTTTGTCCTTCAAATTGTGGTTCTTTTACCTTTACAGATACAACTGCTGTAATTCCTTCTCTTATGTCTTCACCTTGTAAGTTATTATCTTTTTCTTTTAATATATTGTGACTTCTTGCATAATCGTTGAATACTTTTGTAAGTGATCTCTTGAAACCTTCTAAGTGTGTTCCACCTTCAATTGTATTAATATTGTTTACAAATGTATATATATTTTCTGAATAACTTGATGTATATTGAATTGCTATTTCTACTGGAATATCACCATTTTTTTCTATATATATTGGTGTTTTGTGTAATTTTTCTTTATTTCTATTTAAAAATTCTACAAATGATATTAGTCCACCTTCAAAACAAAATTCTGCTTTTTTAGGTGTTTCTTCTCTTTTATCTTCTATTGATATTTTTAAACCTTTTGTTAAGAATGCCATTTCCCTAAATCTTTTTTCTAGTGTCTCATATTCATAATCTAAACTTTCAAAAATTGTATCATCTGCTAAAAATCTTACTTTTGTTCCTGTTCCCTTAGCATCTCCTATTTTTTCAAGTTTTTTTACAGTTTTTCCTTTTTCAAATGACATTTGATATAAGCTTCCATCTCTTTTAATTGTAACTTCTGTCCAATTTGATAAAGCATTTACAACAGATGCACCAACTCCATGAAGTCCACCAGACACTTTATATCCGCTATCTCCACCAAATTTTCCACCGGCATGTAATACTGTATAAACTGTTTCTGCTGTTGAAATTCCTGTTTTTGGATGTATTTCTACTGGAATTCCTCTACCATTATCTTCAACACTTATAATATTTCCTGGTTCAATTTCTACTTTTATTTCTGTACAATATCCTGCTAAAGCTTCATCAACACAGTTATCTACAATTTCATAAACCATATGATGTAATCCTCTTACAGAAGTACTTCCTATATACATACCTGGTCTTTTTCTTACGGCTTCAAGACCTTCCAATACTTGAATTTGCTCTGCTCCATATTTATGCTCGTACTTTTCCATTTAATTTCCTCCTTTAAAAACGTTTCCGTCTTTTACATTATATATTAAAATATTTTTATTTTCAATATCTATTTTATCTGTACATGTAATAATAACCTGTGTATTATCAATTTTTTCTAAAAAATGATTTCTTCTTTTTTGGTCCAACTCAGACATAAAGTCATCTAACAATAATATTGGATATTCTCCAATTTCTTCTTCAATAATATTTAATTCTGATAATTTTAATGAAAGTATTGCAGTTCTATGTTGACCTTGCGAACCATAAATATCTAATCTCTTCTTATTAATATATATCACAAAATCATCTCTATGTACACCCTTTGTTGTAAAACCTTTTATTATATCCAATTTTCTTCTTGATTTTAATAAATTTAAAAAATTATCTTTATTATCACACTCAGTAATATATTCAATTTCAATTTCTTCTTTATTATCTGTAATTTCATTATGAATTTTTTTTATTTTTTCTTTTATTTTTTTTATATATTCATTTCGATATTTACAAATTGTAATTGCATATTCTGCTAATTTTTCATCCCAAATTTCTAATAAATTTTCATCTTTATTTTCTTCTCTTATTTGTCTTAAATAATTATTTCTTTGTTCCAACGTTTTTAAATATAAATTTAAATTATGCATATAATTTGGTTTTAATTGACTAATCATAATATCTAAAAATTTTCTTCTATTTTGTGGTCCGCCTTTTAAAATATTAATATCATCTGGAGTAAAAATTACAACATTAATGTTCCCTAACAATTCACTAAGTTTTTTTATTTTTATTCCATTAATATATACATTTTTTCTATTGCCCAATTCTATTTTAATTTTTCCATCTCTATCTGTTTTTTGATATTCAATTTCTATAATTGCATTTTCTGAATTTAATTTTATCATTTCTTTATCTTTATTTGTTCTAAATGACCTACCCATACTACACAAAAAAATTGATTCTATTATATTAGTTTTTCCTTGAGCATTTTCTCCATAAAAAACATTTATATTTTTTTCTAAATTAATTTCTTGTAATTCATAATTCCTAAAATTATTTATTTTAATTTTACTTATCCACATATTATTCTCCATTTGTGTATAATTTTTTATTTTTTTATCTATTTTTTTCTAATTTATTCTCTTTTTTTCGATTTTTTACTATTTTTTTCATATTTTTTATTATTTTTTAAATATAAAATTATATTAATTAAAAATTAAATCGGCTTATTTTTGATTTTCACGCTTCGTTTTTTTTATTTTTTTATATTTTTTTCTAATTTATTCTAATTTTTTTAATAATAATTATTAAATTTATTTATTTTTTATTTTTCATTTCATTAATATAATAATTGAAACAATAAATATAAAAAATAATTTAAAATTAAAATTATAAAATTTTCAAAATCTCTTTTTTTCTATTTTTTTCGATTTTATTCTAATTTATTCTAATTTATTCTAATTTTTTCATAATTATTTATTTAATTATTTTTATTATTTTTCATTAAAGTTATCCACAGGTTTAAAATCTCTTAAAATCTTTTTTTATCTATTTTATTCTATTTTTTTCGATTTTATTCTAATTTTTTCATTATAACTTTTTTCCACATTTAATATTTATTATCCACAATTTATTTATAATTTGTGGATAACTTTTTGATGTTTTTTAGGTCTGTCCCAAAAATATATTTAGAAATTTGAAAGGTAGAATTTCTTCTACCTTTCCCCTATTTTTTTATTCTTCTTTTAATCTGATTGGTAAAATCATATAAGTATAATCATTATTTTCTGTAGATTTTACTAAACAAGGTGAAATGCTTGAGCCAAACTCTATATAAACTTCTTCATCATCAATTGCTTTTAAACTATCTAAGAAATATTTTGGATTAAATCCTGCTTCCAAATTTTTTCCTTCAGTTGAAACATATAATTCTTCTTTTGCATCTCCTGTTTGGTTTGTACAAGAAATTACTACTTTTCCTATATCAACTTGTACTTTTACAGGATATTTTTTCTCTTTTTCTACACTTGATGCTGATATCAAGCTAATTCTTTCAAAACTATTTTGTACACTATTTTTATTTACTTTAATTCTTGTCTCCCAATTATTTGGTATAACATTTTTATAATTTAAAAATTCGCCATCTAAAATTCTCGTTACAATTTTACAATTATCCATTTCAAATAACGCTTGATTTTTTGAAACACCTATTTTTATTGGTTCAAAAGAATCTGATATTATTTTATTTACTTCATTTAATGTTTTTCCTGGTATTACTGCATTAAAATTATTTGTTTGTTTATTTAAATAAATACTTCTTAATGCTAATCTAAATCCGTCAACTGCAACTAAATTTAATTTATTATTTTCAATTTCGAACAAACAACCAGTAAAAATTGGTCTACTTTCTTCTGAGCTTACTGCAAAAATTGTTTTTCTAATCATATTTTTTAATACACTTTGGTCTATTTCTATTGAATTTTCAACTTCTATCTTTGGAAGTTCTGGAAATTCATCTGGATTCATTGTTGCTAATTTGTATAATGAACCTTCACATTCAATTTCTAATAAATTTTTGTCATTTATAGAAATATGAATTTCTGTATCTGGTAATTTTCTAATAATTTCACTAAACATGATAGCATTTACAACTGTACTTCCTTGTTCTTTTACTTCACATTCCATTACATATTCGATACCTATTTCTAAATCATAGGTTGTTAATTTTATTTCATTGTCATTAGTTTGAATTAATATTCCTTCTAATATTGGCATTGTTGTCTTAGAAGCAACGCCTTTTACTACGGAATTTATAGCTTTAATGATTTTATCTTTATAGCAAACGATTTTCATTTTGCTTCCTCCTTTATAATAATATAATATTTTTTAGTAGTAGTAGTAATAGGTGCTGTGGAAACTGTGGAAAACTATGTGGAAACATACAATCCCTAACAAAATTGATGTTTATAACTCAGTGGATAACTCAAGTAATAATCCACAGGTTTCAACATGCTATGTGTAAAACTTGAGATATACACAGTTTATACACAGGTTATTAACACCCCCATGTGGATAACGAATGCATTGCTTCCGTAAGAACAGAAACAATTACATTTTTCGAACAATCATTTTTACAAACACAAATTTCAAAAAAAACTTGAAGTTGTTTTTGCTCTTATTGTTTTCCATCTATGATGATGTTTTTCACACTATCCACAATTAGCTTAGTATTATTTTTTTCTTTTACTTCTTTTTCAATCTTTTTACATCCATGCATAACAGTTGAATGATCTCTTCCCCCAAAGTCCACTCCTATCTGTGGATAAGACATATTTGCAATTTCTCTACAAAGGTACATTGCAATTTGTCTTGGAAAAGCGATATCATTTGACCTTTTATTTCCTGCTAAATCTTCTTTGCTAATACTGAAATATTTTGCAACAGTTTCTTTTATAAAGTCACAAGATATTACCTTTTCATTCTCATACTTAAATTCATTAATAATATTTTCAGCCAATTCAATAGTAATTGGACTATGTGTTAATGAAGCTCTAGCAACAATTTTATTAAATACGCCCTCTAGCTCTCTTATGTTTGAATCAATTTTATTAGCTATATTTGAAAGTATAAAATCTTCAATGATTATATTTTCATCTTGCGCCTTTTTTCTTAAAATTGCTAAACGAGTTTCATAATCTGGACAAGAGATATCTGCAAGAAGCCCCCATTCAAATCTAGATTTTAGCCTATCTTCCAAAAATTGAATATCTCTAGGTGGTTTATCACTAGATAGTATAATTTGCTTACCTTCTTCATATAAAGCATTAAATGTGTGGAAAAATTCTTCTTGAACTCTTTCTTTTCCAGCAATAAATTGAATATCATCTATTAATAAAACATCAATATTTCTATACTTATTTCTAAAAAATTCATTTTTGTTATCTTTTATTGCGTTGATTAATTGATTTGTGAATTTTTCAGAAGTAACATATAAAACATTTGCATTTCTGTTATTTTCTAGAATTCTATTTCCTATTGCGTGCATTAAGTGAGTTTTCCCCAAACCTACGCCTCCGTAAAGGAAAAGCGGATTATAAGAGTTTGAAGGCTCATTTCCAACGGCTAAAGCAGCAGCATGTGCAAATCTATTATTATTACCAACAACGAAGGTTTCAAAAGTATATTTTGGGTTCAAAGTAGACTTATTAGATTCAATTTCTGCTGAAGAAATATTTGAATCATTTGTGATTACTTCGTTTTCTACGGCATTATTTTCTTTTGAAAGATCGACAACAGAAAAAGTCCACTCTTTGTTTGTGATAAAACGCAAAGTATTAAAAACTAGACTTCTATACTTGTTTTCGATAAAATCTTGTTGAAATTCAGAATTAGCTGTAAAAACTATATGATTACCTTCAATGCTTCGAATGTCTAATGGCAAAATCCATGTTTCATATGATATTTGAGTTAATTCTGGCTTTAAGGCTTCTTTAATTTTTGCAATTAATTCTTCTTTTTCGATAGCCATTCATATCATCCTTTCTTATAAATAAGTTATCCACAAAGTTATCCACAACTGTTGATAACTTTGTAATAGTTTTGTAAAAAAGAAAAAACTTTATACGAACAAAAATTTAAGTATTACCAAGAAAAAGCTTAATTATTTTTTACTTTCACATAATAACAAATTTATACACAAGAAGTCAATAAAATTGTGGAAAAAAATTTTTTTCTGTGGATAATTTTGAAAAAAACTGTGGAAAACATTATAAATATTACAAACAGATTACAAAACGCTAAAAAAAATTATAAAAATCACTTGACATATATAGACTTTTTGGAGTATAATCGATATACTTGTTATTTTGTAAAAAAATAATTTCCAAACAAAATGGAATTTTATAAATAAAATCAATAGGAGGTGCCAAAGAATGAAAAGAACATTCCAACCAAAAAACAGACAAGAAAAGAAAGAACACGGATTTATGAAAAGAATGAAAACAAGAGCAGGAAGAAACGTACTAAAAGCAAGAAGAGCAAAAGGTAGAAAAAAATTAAGTGCTTAATTAAATTATGTTTTATGAATAAAAAATTCGTAAAAAAGGGTCGCTATAAAAGCGAGCCTTTTAACGCATAATTTAACTTAAAATAGCGTTTTTTCATTAAAAAGCCTTAAAGAAGGGAAAAAGAATAATGAAAAAAACAAAAATGTTAAAGAAAAATTATGAATTTAAAAACGTATTAACTAAAGGAAAATACTATTCAGGAGACTGTATAGAAGCATTCATACAAACAAACAAAAACAAAGAAATAAATCTTTTAGGAATTGCAATAGGTGTAAAAATAGCAAAAGCAACAAAAAGAAATAAAATAAAAAGACTAATAAGAGAAAACTATAAAAACTGCGAAAATTACACAAAAACAGGGAACAACATAGTATTTCTATGGAAAAAGAAAGTTGACACAAACCAAGCAACTTTCGAAAACATAAAAAAAGATATGAACAAAATCTTTAAAAAAGCAAAACTTTTTGTAGAGGAAGAATAATGAAAAAATTACTTATATGGCTAATTACACAATATCAGAAATACATTTCAAAATGGCTAAAAAGTAAAAACATAAATTGTAAATTCTATCCTAGTTGCTCAGAATACACCAAACAAGCAATAGAAAAATATGGAGTAATAAAAGGGCTAGCGTTAGGAATATGGAGAATTATAAGATGTAATCCTTTTTCAAAAGGTGGATATGATCCATTAAAATAGAACAAGGAGGAAAATAAATGTTTCAACTATTTGCAAACATATTTGGTTATTTACTACAACTAATGTACACGCTAGTAAATAACTACGGATTAGCGATAATCATATTTACAGTAGTAATAAAAATATTATTATTACCATTATCAATAAAACAACAAAGAACAATGAAAAAAAGTGCTGAATTACAAGAAAAAATGAAAGTAATTCAATTCAAATATAAAAACGACCCAGAGAAAATGAACCAGGAAATAATGGAATTATACAAAACAGAAAAAATGAATCCATTTAGTGGATGTTTAACAGCAATTGTACAAATGTTGCTATTAGTATCAATTTTCTATTTAGTAAGAAGTCCATTAACATTTATGGAAAAAATGCCACAAGACAACATAAATACATATATACAACAATTAAAAGAAGCAGAAAAACCAGTAAGCGAAGTATATCCAGAGATAGACTTAATAAGAGAATATGAATTTTTAAAAGAAAAGAATCCAGAAGACAGCAATGTGGAAAAAATAAATATTCAAATGAACTTATTTGGCTTAGATTTAAGCAAAATACCACAACAAAATATGTCAGATTATACAGTATATATAATTCCTGTATTGTACATATTATCATCATTTATCTCTATAAGGTTAACAACAGCAATGCAAGCAAAACAACAAAATAAAGATAAAAAACAAGATGAGACGATAATAGACGGTGAAACAGGAAAAGAATTGGTAGAAAAACCAGAAGAAAACGAATTAGATGCAGTTATGCAAACAAATAAAATGATGTCTTGGATGATGCCAATATTGTCTATTTCAATAGCATTTGTTGCACCACTAGGACTAGCATTATATTGGTTAATGAATAACATACTAATGATAATTGAAAGATTAGTTCTAGATAAAGTAGTAAAATCCTAAGGAGGTGCCAGTTAATGGCAAAAAGTATTATTTCAGAAGGAAAAACAACAAACGAGGCAATAGAAAAAGGGCTAAAAGAATTAAAAGTTTCTAAAAAAATGGTAGATATAAAAGTCTTAGAAAACGAAGATAAACGTAGCTTTTTCAGTATTTTAGCACCAAGAGTTGTAAAAGTAGAAATAACAGTAAAAGAAAATGTTAAAGAAAAACAAAGAGAAGTACCAGCACCAAAAAAAGAAATTAACTTAACAGAACAAGAAGTAGAAGAAGCAGCAAAAAGAGTAGAAAAATTTATAAAAGAAATCAAAACAGAACTACCAGAAGATGCAACATACAATATAGAAAAAACGTCAAAAGGGCTTGAAGTAAGCATAAATAGTCAAGATTTAGGATATCTAATAGGATATAGGGGAGAAACCTTATATGCAATGCAAAGTATATTATCAGCAATTGCAAGCAAAGGAAATCAAAATAGAGTTAGAGTAATATTAGATATTGAAGGGTACAAATCAAAAAGAGAAAAAACCTTAGAACAATTAGCAGAGAAGGTTGCAAAGACAGTAATAAGAACAAAAAAACCTATAAAATTAGAACCAATGCAAGCATATGAAAGAAAAATAATACATAGCAAACTACAAGAAAATCCTAAAATAGAGACAATAAGCGAAGGACAAGAACCACATAGAAGAATAGTAATATCACTAAAAAAATAATTTAATAAACAAAATCGGAGGTCAAAGGTCGGATTTTACAATAACAATGTAAATTCTATCTTTGCCTCTTTTTTTATAGAAAAGGAGGAGAAAAATGGAAAGAACAATCGCGTCAATCTCTACGGCACCTCGGAATTGGGGGAATTGGAATTATAAGAATGAGTGGAGAAAAATGTTTTGAAATATTAGAGAAAATATTTGAACAAAAGAACAAACAATCAATAGAAGATATAAAAGGATATAGCATAAAATACGGAAATATAGTAGAAAATGGGGCAATTATAGACGAAGTACTAGTATCATATTTTAAAGCACCTAAAAGCTATACAACAGAGAATATGTGCGAAATAAACTCTCATGGTGGAAATATAATAGTTAAAAAAATATTGGAACTATGCTTAAAAAATGGTGCAGAACTAGCAGAACCAGGGGAATTCACCAAAAGAGCATTTCTAAACGGAAGAATTGACTTATTACAAGCAGAATCAGTAATAGATGTAATTAATGCGAAATCTGAAAGAGAAGCAAAAACAGGAATAAAGCAATTAGAAGGCTTCTTATCAAAAAAAATAGCAGAAATTAAGCAAGAAATAATGAATGTAATGATTAATATCGAAGTCGCAATTGACTATCCAGAGTACGATGTAGACGATGTTACAAACACTCAAATTAAAGAAATGCTAGAAAATACAGAAATGAAATTGAAAAAGCTAGAAAAAAGTTTTGACAATGGAAAAATAATAAAAGAAGGCATAAAAACAGCAATTATAGGAAGACCAAATGCAGGGAAATCATCACTTTTAAATGCAATTTTAAAGGAAAATAGGGCAATAGTTACAGAATATGAAGGGACAACAAGGGATACGATTGAAGAATTTGTTAATATAAACGGAATTCCATTAAAACTAATAGATACTGCAGGAATAAGAGAAACATCAGATGAAGTGGAGAAAATAGGAGTTGCTAAATCAAGGGAAATAGCTGAAACGGCGGATTTGGTGATTGCAATATTTGATAGTTCAAAAGATTTAACAGAAGAAGATATTGAAATATTGGAATTGGCTAAAAGCAAGAAATCCGTAATAATATTAAATAAAATAGATTTAGAAACAAGAATAAGTGAAGAAACCCCTGAATTAAAAGCAGCAAGTGATTGTATAATTAAAATTTCAGCTTTAAATAAAATAGGAATTGAAAAATTATATGATGAAATTACAAATTTATTCAATTTAAACCAGATTAATTTGGATAATGAAATTGTAATTACAAATATTAGGCATAAAAATTTAATTACAAAAGCAATAGAAAGTGTAAAAAAGACAAAAGAGACAATTGAAAATAAAATGCCATTAGATATTATAGCAATATTTATAAAAGACATTTTAGAAGATTTAGGAAATATAACAGGAGAAATTGTAACTGAAGATATAATAGATGAAATTTTTGCTAAGTTCTGTTTAGGAAAATAATACAAAACAGACGTGTGAAAATCAAAAATAAACGATTTTAATACAAAAGTGGTGTAATTTTATATTAGATGAGTGAAAATGGAAATATGGCGAATTTAAAAACGAATATGAAACTATGATAAATTTGAAAATAAATGTAAAATGTAGTAATTTTAAAAAATGAAACTAACCGTACCAGTTTTTTAACCAAACATAAATACGGATTAACATAAACTGAAATTAACATAAATATATTGTTCGGTTTTTCGACAAAATTCGACAAATTGACAAAAGTACTGGTGGAAGTTAAAAACGAAGGAAAAAATATGAAATTGAGAATTAAACTAATTAGTACAGAATTACAATTTAGTAATACAAACGTGATTTTTTGTTTCATATGGAAGTGGAACAATTGCCGTGGAACATTTAATAAAAGGAGAAAAGAAATGGAATTAAAAAAGGGAGAATATTTTGCAGGAGATTATGATGTGGCAGTTATTGGTGCAGGACATGCTGGCTGTGAGGCTGGACTTGCTGCGGCTAGGTTGGGAATGAAAACTTTAATTTTTTCGATAAGTTTGGAAGCTATAGCTAATATGCCATGTAATCCACATATAGGTGGAAGTTCAAAAGGACATCTAGTGAGAGAAATTGATGCACTAGGTGGAGAGATGGGTAAAAATATAGATAAAACAATGATACAGATTAAAATGTTGAATACTTCAAAAGGGCCAGCAGTTCATTCTTTAAGAGCACAGGCTGATAGAAAGAGATATCAAGCAGAAATGAAACATACATTGGAGAAACAAGAAAATCTTGAGGTTAAACAGGGAGAAATTGTGGATATCTTAACTGAAAACGGACAAGTTACGGCGATTAAAACAGATTTAGGTGCAATTTATAATGTGAAAGCTGTAATAGTTGCGACAGGAACCTATTTAAAAGGAAAGATTTTTATAGGTGAATATTCTAAGGAGAGTGGGCCAGATGGCGTTGCTGCTGCAAGTGAACTATCAGAAGCATTAAAGAGAATGGGAATAGAGCTTATAAGATTTAAAACTGGTACACCTGCTAGGATAAATAGGAGAAGTATTGATTTTAGTAAAATGGAAATTCAAAAGGGAGACCAGGGAATAGAAGCATTTTCTTTTGAGAATGAGCCTAAAGATTTTGAACAAGTAGATTGCTATTTAACCTATACGAATGAAGAAACTCACAAAATAATTAGAGAAAACTTACAAAGATCTCCTCTATATGCTGGAATGATAGAAGGTACAGGGCCTAGATACTGTCCTTCAATAGAAGATAAAGTGGTAAGGTTTAGTGATAAACCACGTCATCAAGCATTTGTTGAACCAGTGGGATTAGATACAGAAGAGATGTATATACAAGGAATAAGTTCTTCATTGCCAGAAGATGTTCAAATAGCTTTATATCACACAATTCCGGGCTTAGAAAAAGCAGAGTTTACAAGGCCAGCATATGCAATAGAATATGATTGTATAGATCCTTCAAACTTAAAGCTATCACTAGAATATAAAGGAATAAGTGGATTATTTATGGCTGGTCAAATAAATGGTACATCTGGATATGAAGAGGCAGCTTGTCAAGGATTAATTGCAGGAATAAATAGCGCAAGAAAGATAAAAGGACAAGAACCAATCATTTTGGATAGGACGCAAGGTTATATAGGCGTTTTAATTGATGATATTGTCACAAAAGGAACAAATGAACCATACAGAATGATGACTTCTAGAGCTGAATACAGGCTATTACTAAGACAAGATAATGCAGATTTAAGGCTAACTCCAATAGGTTATGAAGTTGGACTAATATCTAAAGAAAGATATGAAAAGTTTGAAGCTAAAAGAGAAAATATAGAAAAAGAAATAAAGAGATTAAGAGAATTAACAGTAAAACCAACGAAGGAAGTTAATGAATTGTTAAAAAACAATGGAACATCAGAACTTACAACAGGTACAAAAATGGCTGAATTGCTAAAAAGGACAGAGCTAACATACGACAAATTGGCACAAATAGATAGTGAAAGGCCAGAACTTACAAAACAAGAAAAAGAAGAAGTAGAAATACAAATAAAATATGAAGGATATATCAAATTACAAGAAGGGCAAGTGGAAAAATTTAAAAATTTAGAAACAAAAATGTTATCAGAAGAACTAGACTATGACGAAATAAAAGGGATTAGCTTAGAAGGAAGACAAAAACTAAATAAATTTAGGCCACGTTCAATCGGTCAAGCCTCTAGGATATCAGGAGTTTCACCTGCTGACATATCAGTATTGTTAGTATATTTAAAACAAATGAAAGGAAATGTGAAATAGAATGGAAATAGAAAAATTTGAAGAAATTTTTAATAATCATTTAAAAGAAATAGGAATAGAGTTGCAAAGAAAACAAATAGAAAAATTCTATAAATATATGAACTTATTATTAGAATGGAATGAAAAAATAAATTTAACAGCAATTACGGAACCAGAAGAAGTAATTTTGAAACATTTTGTAGATTCGTTAACAATATCTAAATACATAGAAAAAGGCTCAAAGTTGGTAGATATGGGGACTGGTGCCGGATTTCCTGGGATACCACTTAAAATCTTAAGAGAAGATATCGAAATAACATTGGCAGACTCATTGAATAAAAGAATAAATTTCTTAAATGAAGTTATTAAAGAGCTAAAACTTAAAAATATACAAACAGTACACACAAGAGCAGAAGAATTTGGAAAAAACAAAAAATACAGGGAAAACTTCGACATTGCGACATCAAGAGCAGTAGCAAATCTTTCAACACTATCTGAATATTTAATACCATTAGTAAGAATTAATGGAAAAGCAATATGCATGAAAGGTTCAGAGATAAAAGAAGAATTAGAAACAGCAAAAAAAGCGATAGAAATTCTTGGTGGAAAGATAGAACAAGAAGAAAGTTTTAACCTACCAAATAGTGATATGAAAAGGAATGTAATAATCATAAAAAAAGCAAAAAACACACCTGCTAAATACCCTAGAAAACCAGGAATGCCAGCAAAAGAACCTATAAAATAATATGATATAAAAACTAGAAAAAAAGTCAAAAAATTTCTCGAAATTTATTGACTTTTTTCTTATATTTATATATTATAGTAGTAGAAATGAAACAAACTAAAAAGTAAATATTTACTAAAACAAATGGAGGCAATTAAATTGGGAAAAATAATATCAGTAGCTAATCAAAAAGGTGGAGTAGGAAAAACAACAACAACAGTTAATTTAGGAACTATTCTAGCAAAAAAAGGTAAAAAAGTACTATTAATAGATGCAGACCCACAAGGTAATGCAACAAGTGGGCTAGGAGTAGAAAAAGAAGTAGAAAATACAACATATGACATACTAGTAAATGATGTAACAATGGAAGAAACAATACAAGACTCATCAATAAAAAATCTAAAAGTATGTCCAGCAAATATGAGCCTAGCAGGAGCAGAAGTAGAACTAGTATCAATGATGTCAAGAGAACAAAGACTAAAAGAAAAGCTAGAAGAAGTAAAAGACAAATTTGACTATATTCTAATAGATTGCCCACCATCATTAGGCCTAATAACATTAAACTCATTTACAGCATCAAACAGCGTACTAATACCAGTACAATGTGAATACTTTGCGTTAGAAGGACTAGGACAACTACTAAACACAATAGAAAGAGTAAGAAAATACTTAAACAAAGAAATACAAATAGAAGGCGCATTACTAACAATGTATGACGCAAGAACAAACCTTTCAAACCAAGTAGTAAAAGAAGTAAAAAAATATTTTAATGACAAAGTATACAAAACAGTAATACCAAGAAACGTTAGACTAAGCGAAGCTCCAAGCTATGGAATGCCAATAACAGAATATGATGCACGTTCAAAAGGAGCAAAAAGCTATGTAAAATTTGCAAGAGAATTCTTAAAATTAAATGAAGAAGAAAGAAAAGCAAAACATATGGGATAAAACCGCAACTGTGAAATAGGGAATTTTATAAAAATGAAAAAGAATAACAAAAATAAGATATAGGGGGAATAAAAATGGCAAAAATGACAGGACTAGGAAAAGGCCTAGACGCACTATTCGGGCCAGCACCAGTAGAAGAGCAACAACAAGAAAATGACATATTAAAAACATTAAAAATAACAGAAGTAGAACCAAACAGAGACCAACCAAGAAAAAGATTTGACCAAGAAGCATTAGAAGAACTAGCTCAATCAATATCAGAATATGGACTAATACAACCAATAGTAGTAACAAAAAAAGACGGATATTACAGCATAATAGCAGGAGAAAGAAGATGGAGAGCATCTAAAATAGCTGGAAAAACAGAAATACCAGCAATAATAAGAGAAGATGACGAAAAAATAAACTCAGAAATATCACTAATAGAAAATATGCAAAGAGAAGACTTAAATCCAGTAGAAAAAGCAATGGGAATAAAAACACTAATAGACAACTATGGAATGTCACAAGAAGAAGTTGCAAAAAAACTAGGAAAAGGTAGAAGCACAGTAGCAAACTGGGTAAGAGTATTAAATTTAGAGCCACGTGTATTAGAAATGGCAAAAGAGGGTAAAATAACAGAAGGGCACTGCAAAGCATTACTTGCAATAACAGACCCTGAAAAACAATATCAAACAGCAATACATATGTTAGAAAGAAACCAAACAGTAAGACAAATAGAGAAAAAATCAAAAATAAAACAAACAACAGAAGAAGAAAAAAGAAACCACGTACTATACAAAAGTATAGAAAACACATTCCAAGGATTTTTTGGCTCAAAAGTAAGATTAGACGCAGGAAGAAGACGTGGAAAGATAATAATAGAATATACATCAAATGACGATTTAGAAAGAATATTAGGTCTAATACAATAATTAAGAAGAAATAGACTTAATATAACAACAAAATAGAAAGAAAAGAGTTGATTGTATGGAAGAAATCATTAATACCATAGGAATGAATAATATCATATTTATATCAATTGCTATAAACTTTATACTATTAATAGCCTTTTTAGTGGTGTCTGTAAAGATATCTAAATTAAATAAAAAATATAGAGATTTTATGCAAAAATTAGGAAACGGTAAAAATATAGAAGAAGATTTAGAAAATTATATGTATAGAGTAGATAGAGTTGAAAAACAAAATGGCGAGATAAATTCTATTATAAAAGGTTTGGATAAGGATTTAGAGAAGTGTATTCAAAAAATAGGCATTGTTAGATATAATGCTTTTAAAGATGTGGGGAGCGATTTGAGTTTTACTCTTGCTTTGCTTGATGAGAATGATGATGGTGTTGTGCTTAATGGTATTTATTCTAGAGAGATGTCAAATATTTACGCTAAGCCTGTGGAAAATGGAAAATCAAGTTATACTCTTTCAGAAGAAGAACAAGAAGCAATAAAAAAAGCTGTTGATTTTAATGGGGTCAAAAAATTGAAATAAATAGAAATATAAGGAATAGCACATTTTAGAATGTGTTATTTTTTAAATGAATAATAAGCAGGCAATAAAAAACGTGAAAAAATCACGAAAAATGCAATTAAAAACGTGGGAAAATCACCAAAATTATTGACTAAATTTAAAAAAAGTTATATTATATATAAGAAGGATTAAGAAAAATGTAAGGGAGGAGAAAATTTGGAGAGAGATTTATATAAAAAATTATTAGAATGGAAAAAGCAGAAAATAAATATTCCATATATGCTTGTAGGAGTAAGACAAACAGGAAAGACATATTTATTAACAGAGTTTTGCAAAAATGAATTTGATAACTATTTATACATAAATTTAGATAATATGGAGAAAATTAAAGAAGTATTTGAAAATACACTAATACCAGAAGAAATTATAAAAAATATAGAAGCAATATTAAATGTAGAAATAGATGTAGAAAATACAGTCATATTTATAGACGAAATTCAAGTAAGTGAAAGAGCAATAAGTTCATTAAAATATTTTTGCGAAAGTGAAAAACCATATAAAATAGTATGTGCAGGAAGCCTGTTAGGAGTAAAAATCAATAGATTTAAAAGTTCTTTTCCAGTTGGAAAAGTATGGATAGACTATTTATATCCAATGAACTTTAGTGAATTCTTAAAAGCAATAGGGGAAAATAAATTATTAAAATTAATAGAAGAATGTTATAAAAATATGACACCAATGTTAGAAGTAACTCATAAAAAAGCATTGAATTTATATTATGATTATATGTGTATTGGAGGAATGCCAGCATCAGTTATAGAGTACATTGAAAATGGAAAAGATGTATTAAAATGTAATGACAAATTACAAAAAATTATGATAACATCATATTTAGCAGATATGGCAAAATATACAGAAAACACAGAAAGTATAAAAAACAATAAGATTTATAACTCAATTCCAGTACAACTAGGAAAAGAAAATAAAAAATTCAAATATTCTTTAGTAGAAAAATCGGCAAGAAGCAGGGAATATGAAAATTCGGTGGACTGGCTTATTTCAAGTAATATGATTTTAAAATGTCAAGGAATAAACATTCCAAAGTCTCCATTAAAATCAAATGTAGAAGAGAATTTTAAATTGTATTTAAGTGATATAGGAGTTTTAAGAGTTCTATCTAAAATAGAAAAAAATGAAATTTTACTAAATAAAAATATGTTATATAAGGGTGTACTAGCTGAAAATTATGTAGCAGAAATACTATATGCAAAAAATAGAGATTTATATTATTGGAAATTAGGTAGCCAATATGAAGTTGACTTTTTAATTAGTATTGATGGCGATATAATACCGATAGAAGTAAAAGCGAGTGATAATGTAACGTCAAAGAGTTTAAATTACTATATTCAAAGATATAAACCAATTTATAGTATACGAATTTCTATTAAAAATTTTGGATTTAGTAATAATATTAAATCAATACCATTATATGCAGCACATTTAATTTAAAATTTTAAAGATTAAATTTATTAATTGGCTGATGTTAGTAATTTTGATGTTACTGTTCAGCCCAGATAAAAAATTAAAAAAGTTAAAAATTGCTATTGACAAATGTCTTTAAAAATGCTAATATAAATACTGTCGCTAGACATTTGTCTATGATATGGAGAGGTGGTCGAGTTGGTTTATGGCACCAGTCTTGAAAATTGGCGTGCGTTAATAGCGTACCGTGGGTTCGAATCCCACCCTCTCCGCCAAACAATAAAGTTAGGTATTAACAATATTAAAATATCTAACTTTTATTTATAAATGGAGATGTACCCAAGTGGTGAAGGGGACTGTTTGCTAAACAGTTAGGTCGAGAAATCGGCGCGGAGGTTCGAACCCTCTCATCTCCGCCAATACGAAAAAACAGCAAAGTGTTTAAAACACGATGCTGTTTTCTTGTTACAAAGAAGATTAGCCAATAAAAGCAATTGCGAATATTAAAATAAAGGCTAACGATGTTTTAAATGCAATTTCTCCAATGAAGTGAAGTAGAGCTGTCAAAAATGTTAGCAATGCTACTGCAATTATAAGCGCTAGACTTACTCGTAATAAAGATTTAATTTTCATAGAGTTTTCTTCCATAATCTTTTGACTTTATATTACTGGCAATAGTAATCTCCTTCCTATTTAAAAGCACTTAAATTAAACTGCTTTAATAAAATTGCCACAAATTATAGTTTAACATAATAGATAAGAAATAGCAAGTGTGTTTATGGTATTTTCAGCGATAATACGAAAAATGTTGAAAAAAATATTAAAATAAGTTATAATTATAGTAATGGATAAATTATAGAGAATATAGGAGAAAAGAAAAGTATGAGAAATAATATGTTAATAGTTATAATTCTATTTATTATGATGTTCTCCGTTTGCTGTATGAGTACTGTTTGTTATGCGAATGCAGATGAATTGAAAAATTTCAGAGAACAAGACCAAAAAATTACAGAAGAATATAACAATAAGATAACAGGCAATGGATCAGGTAATTTTGATCCAAATGATTACAAGCCAGATAGTACAACAGATGTGAAGAATGGAAATGAACTAGCGAAAGCAGGAAGTAAAATGATGGGAGCACTAATGTCAGTGGCATCAGTTTTAGCAGTAACAACATTTTCTATTTTAGGAATAAAGTATATGTTAGGAAGTGTAGAAGAAAAAGCACAATACAAAAAAACACTATTTCCATATTTAATTGGCGCAATAATGGTATTTGGAATAACAACAGTTATTCAAATTATTTCAGCAATAGCTAATAATATGCCATCATAAAATATATAGAAAGTAGGTGGTAAAATGAAAAAAACAAATATTATAATAAAAGTTTTACTTATATTATGTATGATAGTTACTATTAATGTAGTAATCCCTAATATTGGATATTGTGAAGATGGAAGTGGAGGAACACTAGGTGATGTATCACAGACAGTTGCTGATGATATAAAAAAAGGGGAGGAAGAACAAAAAAATATCAGAACAAAAACTACATCTCAAGAATCAAGAAGTACATCTGACAAATTAAAAGAACAAGGAAAACAATACACAGGAAAATCATCAGATACAATAGATGGATATATGAATGACGGAAAAGATTTTATATCAGGGGGAGAAAAAAATAGTAGTATAAATCAAGGACAATTACAAAAAACGTCAAATATATTGTATAATATATTTTTAGGAGTAGGAATAATAGCAGCTATATTAGTAGGAATGTTTCTAGGAATAAAATATATGATGGGAAGTATAGAGGAAAAAGCAGAGCTAAAAGAAACTCTAATGGCATATGTAATAGGATGCATAGTTATATTTGGAGCTTTTGGAATTTGGAAGCTAGTAGCCGAATTATTCTCAGAAGTGTAAAGTAGGTGATAAGATGAAGAAAATGATAAAAATAATGGCTTTATTTATATGCATAGTAATGATAATTAATGTAGGCGTATATGCTTGGGGAACAACAGATATAAAACCAAGTGGTCAACCAGCCAATGTAGACAATTCAATAAAAATAATGGGAAATAATACTTTGGGGATAATACGAACGGTTGGAGTGGTGTTATCAGTATTAATGTTACTAGTGATAGGTATTAAATATATGTTAGGAAGTACAGAAGAAAAAGCAGACTATAAAAAGTCTCTATTGCCATATGTAATAGGTGCAGCAATTGTATTTACAGGTTCTGTTGTACCAGACATAATTTATAAAATTGCACAAGGATTATAAAATAAAGTACCAAATTGTGACAAAATAGTTGAAAAAAATAAAAATGAATGTTATAATAGAAATGTAAAAGTGTTATTAATATTCTCGTATAATGAGATTTTTAATATAAGAAAATAGAAAGGAGATACTATTATGAACAAAAAAATAGTTAAAATAGTAAGTATAGTATTAATGGCAATTATGATGGTTTCTGTAACAGTTACATCATTTGCGTTAACACCAACAGACTTACCAGGAAATCCGGGAGCACAAGGAACTACAGAAATAGCAAATGTAGGAAATAACATTATAGGAATTCTTCAAGTAGTAGGAATTGTATTATCAGTTATAGTATTAATTATAATTGGTATTAAATATATGATGGGAAGCGCCGAAGAAAAAGCAGACTACAAAAAAACATTAATGCCATATGTAATTGGTGCAGCTTTAATATTTGCAGCATCAGCATTTGCACAAGTTATATACCAATTCTTTACAGGTGTTCAATCATAATAAGAAAATATAAGATAAAGGTAGAAAACACAAAATTTTCTACCTTTATTTTTTTGTAATAAAAGTGTAACAGAAATGTAATATTAAGCAGACATTACGGAAGTATTAAAAGAATATTAAATTTCAAGAAAATGCAACTTTTTTCCACAAAATAGTTACAATTTCTGCATTTTTTTGTTATAATTATAAATAAGAGAAATTATGAGATTTGGCTCAAACAAAGGAGGAAAAATAATGCAAATTCATGAAATACCAAGAGACTATAAAGGAGAAAGTAGAATTCTCTATGTCTTTTCAATAAAAGGCTTAATATACACAGGAATAGGAGCAGCAGTAGGAGGACTATTTTACCTTATACTTAGTATAATAGGATTACAAGCAATAGGAATATGGTTTGTATTAATATTTGGTGGAATTGGATTTTGCATAGGAACTTTAAAAATGCCAGATAGCAAAAGATTTAAAATAACTGAAAAAACAGGTGGAGAAGCAATTGACGATGTAATAAAAAGATGGTTTAAATTCAAAATGCAAAAAAATAAAATATATGTATACCTAAAGGAGGAAACAAAAGATGAGTAATGATGAAATAACAAATATGCTTATGATAGTTCTAGCAGTGCTGGGTTCAATACTTATGGTGTTAGTAGTAGTTTTTTTGATATTACTAACAAAATCAAAAAAGGAAAAAAAGACAACATCACAAAAAATAGAATTAGGCAAAGGTAAAGGGAAAAACAAAGATACTGTTAATCAAACAACATACAACAAACAATCAATATTTTCTTTTCTAGAATTTGACAAAATTGAAGACAATATGATTGTAAGAAAAAACGGAAATAAATTTTTAATGGTAATAGAATGTCAAGGTGTTAATTATGACTTGATGTCAGGGTTAGAAAAAAACAGTGTAGAACAGGGATTTATGCAATTTCTAAACACAATAAGACACCCAATACAATTATATGTACAAACAAGAACAGTTAACTTGGAAAGTGGAATATTAAGATATAAAGATAGGGTAAATAACATAAAAGACAGACTAGCTAAAAAGCAAATGGAATATGCAAAAAAAGAAAGTTTAGAATATAGCAAAGAAGAATTAAATAAAGCAAGACTAGAAGTAACAAGAGAAAGAAACTTATATGAATATGGATTAGATATAATAAATTCTACTCAAAGAATGAGTTTAAATAGAAATATATTAAGAAAATACTATTATGTGATAATTGATTACACACCAGAAGATATAAATAATTTGACAAAAGAAGAAATTAGCGGCATGGCATTTTCAGAACTATATACAAAAGCTCAAAATATAATTAACTCATTAGCAGTATGTGGTGTAAATGGAAAAGTATTAAATTCAAGTGAACTAGTAGAACTATTATATGCTGCATACAATAGAGATGAAGCAGAGGTTTATGACTTAGAAAAAGCAGTAAGAGCAGGATATGACGAAATGTATACAACTGCACCAAATGTTTTAGAAAAGAGAATGAAAGAAATAGATAAAAAGATAGAAGTAGATGCACAAAGATTAGCAAACGATTTAGTTATGGAAGCCATGGAAGAAAGAGAAGAAGAAAAGAGAGTAAGAGAAAAAGAAGCAGAAATGGATGCTCTTATAGAGCAAATGGCTAGAATAATTATAAAAGAAAATGCAAATATAGTTGGAGAAGACTTAGCAGAAAGAGCAACTGAGAATATAGAGAAGAGAAAAAGAGGAAGAAAGCCAAAGGAGGAAAAAGATGAAGAGAAATAAAAAAGTTCAAAATGAAACTGCTAATAAGCAAGAACAAGAAACAACATTTTTAAGAAAAAGCACAATAAAAGACTTAATAGCACCATCTGGAATTGATGTTTCAAATATTGATCATTTAGAAATAATATCTAACACAAAAAGATATGCAAGAAGCTTCTTTGTCTCAACACTTCCAAGAATGAGCACTTTCCCAGAGTTATTCAGAGACATGTATCTTTTTGGAGATGTTAATACATCTATATATATAAATCCAATAAAAGAAGAAAGATCACAAAATGAGTTAAACAAAGTTATAAATGAATTAGAAACCGAAAGAATTGTAGCGGCAGATAGAGGAAATATAAACAGAGAAAGTACAATTTCACAAAAAAGATTTGAGGCAGAACAACTAAGAGATGAAATTGCGGCGGGTTTCAATAAATTATTTGAAGCAACAGTTGTCTCAACGTTGTTTGCTTATAATCTAGAGGATCTAGATAGATACACAAAAATGTTGGCATCTGAAATGTCAAAAACATTAGTAGGAATAAAAACAGCATGGGGAGTACAAGAAGAAGCGTTCCAAACAAACCTTCCACTTATGGACAAAAAGATAGACAAGCCACATACATTTGATAGAGCGTCAATGGGAACTGTATTTCCTTTTACAACATCAGAAATAGGACATCCAACAGGAGTACCCCTAGGATTTAACAAGCAAACTGGAACACCAATTTTGTTTGACAATTTCCATAGTTCATTAACAAATTATAATATGGTTATTTTCGCTAAATCAGGAGCAGGAAAATCTGTTACAATGAAAACATTAGTATCTAGATCATCTGTATTAATGGGAATAGAGAGTTTAGCGTTAGATGCAGAAGGTGAGTATACAATTGTTGCTGAAAGTTTGGGCGGAATAAATGTAGTAATAAGTCCGACATCAAAAACAATAATAAATATATTTGATATAGAAACAGAAGTTATAAAAGACGAAATTACAGGAAAAGACAGAACTGTATTAAACGTTGAAAACAAGGTAGAAGACGTAACACAAGGATTACTTACAATGGCTAAAGGTAGTACAAGAAGTTCAGAAGTAAATGAATTGACAAAACAAATTATAGCCGAAGCAGTTGCAGAAGAATATGCAGCACTAGGGATAACAAATAATCCAAACAGTTTATATGAACAAGATAGCAAAGGAATTGTAATAGGTGAACTTTTTACTAAGAAAAAGAAACCAATGCCTACAATTGGTAGTTGGTATAAAAGAATTCAAGTAAAAGCACAAGAAAATAAAAATTCAGATTATCAATATAGTTACAGCTATTTATTGAAAGTTATGAAACAATACATAAGAGAGTATGATGGACAAATGGCATATTTTGATGGACAATCAACATTTGAGTTATTAGAAGGTGCCCCATTTATTAACTTAGATATATCACAATTGGAAGAAAGATTTGCAAGACCATTGGCACAACAAATTTTACTTTCATGGATATGGGAAAAATTTGTTAAGAAAAATAGTGAAGATAGGAAAAAAGCTACACAAAAAAGAGTTTTAGTGGACGAGGCATGGATGTTACTTCCATACCCAGAAGCCGTAGATTTTTTAAATAAAATGGCAAGACGTGCAAGGAAAAGGAATGTATCTTTGGCAATTATTTCTCAAAGATTTCAAGACTTTTATGAAAAACCAGAAGCACAAGCTGTTTTGACATCCTCAGATACGAAACTATTTTTAGCACAAGATAAATCTGAAATACAATACTTAAAAGAAGTATTTAAACTTTCAGAAGGAGAAGCTAATTTCTTAGTTACATGCCAAAGAGGAGAAGGATTATTAAAGGTAGGCGCAGATACGGCTATCTTGAAGATTACACCAACGAGAAAAGAATTTGAATTTGTAGAGACGAATTTGAATCAATTAGCGAAAATAAATAAGAACTAAAACGGAGGTAACTTATGAAATTTTTTACGAATAAAAGTATATGGACTAAAATAATAATAGTGCTCATATTTATACTTGTATTTGAATTTGTTGTATCTAAACCATCTTTAGGGAAAATGGATATGGTAGAATTTGGAGGTAAATTAGTGTCACCAATTGTTTCCCTAGTTATAGCATTAGGCGATGGTGTTATAGAAATTGCTCACTCATCGATTATGGGAACGTCAGAAGCTTTACTGGAGGCAGATACAGGTTTGGACTGGTGGGAGATATTTTCTACTATTGTTGGTGCTATTGTGGCAGCGGCAGCAGCAATTGCGATATTAGTTACGGGTGTTGGTGGCTTATTCCTTGCAGGTGCAGTAGCTGCGGTTTCAGGACTTTATACAAAATCATTATTGTCAGATGCTTTTGTTGAAAAAGATGGGCCAATAGGTTCAACTATGAGCTTTGGAAAAGACAACTTAAATGAAACAATGTATTTACCAGCATATTCAATTAGTCCAGAAGAAATATTCCAAGGAAAAATAATGTTATTTAATGTTGATTTCTTTGGAGAAGGAAAAGAAATTAAAGCAAAGGATGAGGATAATGACGGAATTATAGAATATTATTATTATGAAGATGAAGGAAAAGAAGTAATAACTTCCCCACAAGATTTGGGACAAGAATTAAGTGGGACAATAAGTAAATGGTATGTGTCATTAAGAAATATTGGATTGGTAATGATGATGATAGTGTTACTATATATAGGTATAAGAATATTATTATCAACAGTTGCTAGTGATAAAGCTAAATACAAGGAAATGCTAAAAGATTGGGCAATAGGAATGTTTCTATTGTTTTCAGTACATTATATAATGATATTTTCAAATGCAATAGTAAATAATATAACAAAAGTAATATCTTCTAGTATAGATACGACGAATTATTACATTCAAATGGAAGATACTGATAAAGATGGAAATGGAAAGCTAGCTGAATTTGCTAAAGGAGCAGGAAGAGAAGAGGTTATATCAAAAGATGCGAAAGGCCCTAATGGAAATGATGTAATAGTATGGCCAACTAACCTTATGGGAAGTTTAAGATTAAAAGCCCAATTAACAAACTGGGGAACTGAATTTATAGGATATGGTATATGTTTTGTTATAATGGTATTCTTTACATTATTCTTCATATTTACATATATGAAAAGGGTATTATATATGGCATTCCTAACATTAATAGCACCATTAGTTGCTGTAACATATCCAATAGATAAAATTTCAGATGGAAAAGCGCAAGGATTTGACAAATGGTTTAAAGAATATATATTCAACTTGTTACTTCAACCAATGCATTTACTATTGTATTATGTTTTAATAACCTCAGCAATAGAACTATCTTCAACAAATGTTTTCTATTCTTTAATTGCAATGGGATTTATGATACCAGCAGAAAAAATACTAAGAAGCTTCTTTGGATTTGAAAAATCTTCAACAGCGGGAAGTATGGCAGCAGGAGCAGCCTTAACAATGGCAGCAGGAAGCCTTTTTAAACCTAAGCCACCAAAATTTAAAGGCGATGGTTCAGGTGGAAAAGCAGGAGAACTTCCTTCAGCAGACAATAAAAAGCCTAGATTTAAAAACGATATTAGTGTTGAAGATGCATTTGCTGGAAATAAAGCTTCAAAAGAAGAACAGAATAATACTTTGGAAGAGAAAAATATAGAACAAAGTCAGCTAAAAGATAATACTGATATGCTACCTGGACCAGATCAACAAGAAGAAAAAATTGATATGCCAAAACAAGACTTATCAGAAACAACAGAAAATAATAACGAAAGTAGCGATTTTCAAAATAATTCATTTGAGAGCCAAGACGGAAAACAAGAAGAAGGAGCTCTACAAGGAAGGATACAATCAAGTAATTTATCTAAACCAACAATGAAAAAGAAGATAAAAGGAACAATAAAAAATACTTGGGGAAAAGCTAAAAGGTTTAGCGGAGCTACATTGAGTGGAATAGGACAAAGTGCAAAAAGAGCAGCTGTTAAAGCACCAGGTACATTGATTAGAGGTACAGGAAAAATGATGGGAGTAGCAGCAGGAACAACAATAGGGCTAGCAGCAGGGGCAGCACAAGGAGATTTTGGTAAAGTAATGAGCTATACAGCAAGTGGTGGAGCCTTAGGTGGAACTATAGGTGGAGGCATGTCAAGAGGAATAGCTAATAAAGTAGATAATACAATGACGCAAAGATTTAATCCACAAACTTTTAAACAGGGATTCTCAAATGATTACAATGATAGCAGAAAATATGAAGAACAACTGAAAGCAAAAGATCTTAAGAATGCTAAAAGAGAATCTAAAGAATCTCTTAGAGCTAACTTTAACAAAGACGAAGTTAATGAAATTCTTGAAAAAGATGGACACTTTGATAACTTATATAGCAATGGTGTAACAGACCAAAAAGATATGCAAGCAGTAATAAAAATGATGCAATCAGAAAATAGCAAGGTAGACAATTATACAAAAGGAGCAGCAGTAGTAAAAGCAGCAAATGAAATGGGAAGTGAATATAAAGGACTAAAATCAAAAGACTGGGAAAATGAATGGACAAGAAGATTTCAAGAAAAACAAAATATGTCTGAAAAAGATGCAAGAGTAGCGGCTAAAGAAGTAATGGGATTAGCAAAAGACTTTAATAAAATGAAAAAAGACTTAAACTAACATAAAAACGGAAGGAAGGTTAGTAATTATGAATAATCTAAGACGACTATATAATCAAAACAGGAAAGGAATATGGTGGGTTATAATAATTATAGCCTTCTTTCTTATAATATTACAAGTAACAAATTACTTTGTAGGAAAAGCCAACAAAGAAAAAATTGAAGAAAACGAAACAAACAATACTATCAATGTAAATAGTGAGAGTAACGAACAAGTACAAATAAATACAGATAAATCGGTATTAACAGGAGAAGGTTTATCAAAAACAAAACTAAATAATGAAGTTGGTACAATAAAGCAATTTTTAGAGAATTGCAAAAATCAAAAATTAGAAGAGGCATATAATATGCTAACAGATGAATGCAAAGAAGAGATGTACGCATCAGTAAAAGACTTTAGAGAATTCTATTATGAAAATGTATTTGAAAGTGAAAGAGTATCATTTGAAGTGGAAAATTGGAATAGAGATACATATAAAGTAGATATAATTCCAGATATGCTTTCTACGGGCAAATCAAATAATGGAATTGTTAAACAGGATTATATAACTGTAAAGAAAGTAAATGATGAATATAGATTGAATATAAACAATTATATTGGAAGAAGAGAAATAAATAAGACTAAAGAAGAAAAAGACATCGTTATAACACTAAATTATGCAGATACATATATGGAATATGAAAGCTATAATATTACTGTAAAGAATAAGAGACAAGAAAACATAGCTTTAGATAATTTATATAACGAAAAAACGATGTATATAGAAGACAAAAACGATGTAAAATACCCAGCATATACACACGAAATACCAAAAGAATTACTAATACTAGACAAAGGAGTAGAAAGAACAATAGATATAAAATATTATAGTAGATATAGTTCTACAAAAGATATAAAAAATTTAGTTTTTTCAGGAGTAATTTTAGATTATGACGGACATATAAATAGGGGAGTAGTAGGCGCAGAAGTTATAAAAATAAAAATATAGGAGATAACTATGGATGAACAAATTGTGAAGAAAATGCTAAAAGTAGCAAAAAAAGCAATAAAAGCAGCGTTAATACCAATATTAATACCAGTGCTATGCATTATTTTAGTCATAGTTTTATTAGCGGCGTGTGTATATTTTATAACTGTAGATGATGGTACATACAAAGAAGATGACTGGGCAAGTCCTATGTTTGGAGCCAAACAATATACAAATAGTATTACAGTAGGAGAAGACGGAATGTTATCTTCAGAATATACAGCACAAGAATTATGGGACAAATTAAAAGCTAATAATAGTAGAGTTGTAACATATTTAAAAGACTCAAAAGAATTAGCAAAGTTAATGAATGCAGAAGTAGTAACACAATATCCAGACACTAGAACTAATCCAGATACCAAAATTAATTGGTCAATGATATTAAATCCAGAAGAAAAAAGCTCACAAGGGATTATAAAATTTAAAAGAAATATAATTGAAGGCAATTATAGATTAACAAAAGAAATGCTAGAAGAATTCAAAAAGGAATATGAACAATACAAAAAGGAAAAGGAACAAAAAGATAAGGAAGACGAAGCAAAGAAAGAAAAATGTGAGTACTTAGTGAAGAAAAATGATGATGGCAGTTATAATATAGGAAAATTGGAAAACATTAAAATTGAATTATTAGATAGTGAATTAGAAAAATATGCACAATCAGGTAAGAAAATAGTAATAAAATGGTTAGATAGCAAAAAAATAAAAATAGGCGAACAGATAATTAGTGAATCAGAGAATAAAGAAGACTATACTAAAGTAGAAGATGTAATATATGATTTAGAAGGTAAAAAAGAGCATAAATGTAAGGTTAGTAAAGATTCAGAAGGTAATTATAATGTAGGGGGAGTAATAGTAGGCAAAGATAGCTTTTTTGCCAATACTCAATTTTCGAAATTAACTGAAAAAAATGATATGATAACTATATCTGTAAATGAAAATAGAGTATTTAGAATAGGAAATGCTAATATTGCAGAGGGAAGAGCCAATTATGATGAAGCTAAATCTTTATATGAAAAAGTGCGTGCTTCTGCCCTAGGAGAGGGAACTACAACAGGAGAAACTTCTGGTTTCGAACAATGGCTAAATGAAAAAGGATATGCACAAAATACGGATAGTGGAGATTGGAAAAAGAATTCAAAAAATATTACAATGACATATGCAAAACCAGAAGATTTTAGAAAATACATAGAAGAGTATAAAAGGACAGGTTCTGAAGAAGCAAAAGAAAAAGCTTTATCACATTTTACAATAGAAAAAAACACAGCATCTAGTAGTAGCAGTGCAGCAAAAGTTGGTTCACTAGATAACTTCTTATTTATAGGAGATTCAATAACAGTAGGATTAAGAGATGCACAATTAAATGATACAAACAAGCAAGCTCTAAGTAGTGCTACATATAAAGCTGAAATAGGAAAGGCTGCTAATTATTGGCTTCAACATTTTTCTGAGTTACCTGATGCGGGACAAGTAAAAGGTGTATGTGTATTATTAGGTGTTAATAATCCAAGTGATACATCTAGTATGAAAGAATTAATTGATAAGTTAGTTGAAAAATATAGTAATACTAATATTTACATACAAAGAGTTTTACCAGTAGGACAAGCATATGGATATCCTGGACGTACACCAGAAGCTATGAATGAGAGTATAAGTGCATATAACAAAACTATCAAAGAATATTGTGAGGGAAAAGACAAAGTCTATTATATAGATACAACAGATGGATATATTGATTCAAATGGATATTTGAAAGCAGATATGTCAGCTGGTGATGGATTACATTTAGGAAAATATGATAAGATGGTAGAAAATATTTCATCACAAATTGTAGGAACATCTAGCAACTCTGAAAAGAAAGATAATGATAAGAAAGATAACAAGAAAAAAGATGATAATAAGACGACAACAAATACTAATTTAGATGTTGACCCAGATGTTAATTCAGCTCCATATACATCTTTAAATCCATTTGCACAAGTGGGACTTAGAGGGCAATGTACATGGTTTGCATGGGGGAAATTTTATGAAATTTATGGATATGATCCAGGATTTAGGGGAAACGGATGTACTAATGCAGAAGAATTAGTAGCACACCATCGGAGATGAATTTGTTTTAGAGACAGAACCAAGAGTTGGAGCAATTTTCTCTTGTGGAATGGGTGGCTGGGCAATGAGTTCTGCTGGACACGTAGGAGTTGTAGTTGCATATGATGGAAGTACAATTACTACACAAGAAGGAAATGTTAATGGAGCAGAATGGGCTAGAATGACATGTTCTATAGAAGAATTTAGAGCTAAATATCCTACAAATCTTCAATTTGCAAACCCTAGAAATGCACCATCATTTAGTGGTAGAAGTTCTTCATCAGGTAATGCAAAATATGTTGTAAAAGTAGCTACATGGAGAGAAATATCAACATCATTTGAGACCAATATTCCTGGCGAAGCACCTTATTCTTTTGTTCAGTATGAAATGACAGAACAAAGTATAAATTACTATGATATGGTCAAAGCATATACAATGCCATTTAATTATTTATGGGATTTGTTGACATTAAGTGAAGATAAAGATTTTGTAATGGATTTAGCTGACTTAGTATATAATAGTGAGATAGTAATTACAATTAATGATAATTTGACAACCACAAAAGATATAACTGTACGTTCATATACAGAAAATACCAATATGACTTCTAGGGTAAGAGGACTAAAAGAAGATGGAAGCGTATATATGAAACACGCTAATGGAAATACAGAGCAAAATTATTCTTCAACAAAAATAGTTGTTACTCAAACTAATACATTAGATGTGGCATTAACTAAAGCAAATGTATGGATAGTAGATTATAACAAGAATTATAAATATGAGAAAGGACAAACAACGATAGGTGGAAGTGGTGTGACTCCTGTAAATGTTGATCCAATTCCAGATAGAGAAGACCAGAATGATCCATTAGGGGTACTTTCAGCAGCAAATAGTGAATGCAAAGAAATAACAAGTTTTATAACAAAATATAGGACGTCTGTGGAGAGTAGTCAAGATAATACAACAATAACAGACACAATTAAATATGTTTCTGATGTTGCAGAATTAAGAGAAAAGACTGAAAAAGTTACTTTGAAAAAATCAGAAATAGGTCCAGATAAATTTAAATATAAAGAAAAGAATTTTGTTACCTTACTTGTATCAAATCAAAAAGCAAAGAGAAATATTTTAAATGCTGCATCATGGTTATTTGAAATGCTAGAAATAGAAGAAAATGATCTTGCTGATATGGTTGATTTAACAAAATATTTACTATATAAAGCTACAGGAACCGATTATGGAATTACAGAATTTGATTTTTCTATATTTGACCCAGCAAACTTTACTAGTGTAGATGGAATAATGGGAAATACTACAGAAGAAAAAGTTTGGTATGCTTTAAGAAGTGCAGGATATAGTGCAGAAGCAACAGCAGGAGTAATGGGAAATATTTATGCTGAATCTGGATTTAGATTAGATGCAGAAGAACAAGGACCTCCATATCAAGGACGTGGACTTATTCAATGGTCTTATGGAAGAAGAGAGCAACTTTTTGCTTATGCTCAATCAAAAGGAAAAGAGTGGAAAGATGCAGAAATTCAAATAGAATTTTTATTAGGAGAGTTAAGCGAAAGTGGTGGAGCAGACGGATTTGCAGGATGCGGATTTATGACGTACAATGGATATTCAAGAAATGGATGGATAAATGCAAGTGACCCAGAAACAGCAGCAGTTGAATTTATGGGGAGTTTTGAACGACCATTAAACATTGGAGCAGATGCAAGAGCAAAAAGAGGAGGAAAAGCTAGGGAATATTATAATCAATTTAAGGATAGACCATTAGAATCTTTTACAGGTGGCAAAATAGGAAATGTTGAAAGTTCACCAAATTATTGTCAATGGCAAGGTACTTGGGCACAAATGAGGTTTGGAGGACATACAGTAGCAAATACAGGATGTGGTCCAACAACAGCAGCTATTGCAATTACAGCACTTACAGGCAAACAAGTTACTCCTGATCAGACATGCCAATATGCATATAGTAAAGGTTTGTATAATACTAGAGGAATGTATGGTTGTGGATCAGCGGCGATAGAAGCTTGCGCAAGAAATTGGGGGTTAAATGCAAAAAGTACGAATTCGGTCGATGAAGTAGAGAAAGCACTTAAGGATGGAAAAGCAGTAGCTGCCCCATTAGTAGGAACGGTATTTTATAGTGGAAGTCACTATGTATGTTTACTAGGATATCAAAATGGAAATACTTTTGTTCGTGACCCAAATCATCCAAGTGCTCCAGGTAGTCAATGGCATAACCTACGAAATTATATATGGCCACATAAAGATTTTAGCTTTACTATAATAGGATAGTTAGGAGAAAGAGATATATGAAGAAAATATTACTCATATTGTCAATAATAATGTTTATTATAATTATTGTTTTTATGTTTATAATAAAAAGTAAAGGAAAACAATATGATATTACAAGAGAAAGTAAATTGGAGGAAGAAGAAATATATCAAAATAATGTAAATGGAATTGATTTAGTTATAGAAGGAATTCCTGTAGAGACAAGAGAAAAAATAAAAGATACAAAAGAGTTTATTAATAAACTAAAGGAATATTCATATAGAAACAATTTGGTAGATTATGGAAAGAGTTCATTCATATTTATAGAAGAAAGGGATAAAGGTAATATACTTACTTTGAAAATACAAGCAAAAGATACTTATAAAACAAAAGTAATTGTAGATATTAATTTAGATAAAAATACATATCAATTTTATAACTATAAATAGGAGGAGTTATGAAAGTAAAATCAAATAAAATGTTATTCTTAATAATAAGTATGGTCATTATTACTGTCATTATAATAGTAGGTTTAATATTATTATTAAATAAGAAAGGCAAACAGCAACCAGTATATATAGAAACTAATCAATCAGATGAAGATAAGCAGGAAGGAGAAAAGCAGACAGAGATAGATGAAGAAGAATATTATGAAGTTACAAATTTAATAAGAAGATATTATGGATTATTAAATAAAAATAATTATATGACAAGAACAGGAGAAAGCTTTGCTGAAGAAAAATCTGTAAAAGAAAGTATATATAATTTGATAAGTAAAGAATATATAGAAAAAGAAAACATAACAGTAGAAAAAATATATGAATATGTTCCAGATATAAATGAGGCAGTAACATTTGTGCCATATGATATGGAAATTTCAGAAGGAATGGGAGTAGATAAATATTTAGTCAGTGGAGCATTAATATATATGATGAACAATGAGAAATATTCCGACATTCAACTTTTTGTAAATATAGACCATAGAAACAATACATTTTCTATAGAACCAATATCAACTAATGAAAAAGTTGAAATAAACAATACGGAAGAAGAAATAGGGAAAAATAATGGAAATACTTTTGAACCAACTATAATGAACGAACAAGAAATAGCAAAAGAAAAGTTTAATAATTTAAAATTGTTAATTTTAAGAAAAAGTGAAAAACTATACAATATGTTTGAAGAAAAGTACAAAAGTAAAAAGTTTGGTGATTATCAAGGATATGTAAAATATATAGAAGACAATTATGAAAGATTATCAACAATGTTTCTAACAAAGTATAAAGTAGATAGACTTGAAGATTATACACAATATGTATGTATAGACAATCACGGAAGATACTCTATTTTTAGAAATAAAACATCAACAGATGTAGAAATTTTACTAGACACATATACAGTTGATTTGCCAGAGTTCACAGAAAAATATAATAAAGCAAATGCACAAGAAAAAGTAGGTATGAATATTGAGAAATTTATAAATGCTATAAATGAAAAAGACTATAAATATGGATATAACCTTTTAGATGAAGTATTTAAAAGAAATAATATGCCAACACAGCAAGACTTTGAAAATTATGTAAAAAATAATATGTATGAAAATAATGTATTAGAACATAATGAAGTAAAAAAAGAGGGAAACGTATTTATTTACGAGTTAGGCGTAAAAGACGGAAATAACGAAAATGCAGAACAGAAAAAATTGACAGTTATAATGCAATTAAAAGAAGGAACAGACTTCGTAATGTCATTTAGTATGGAGTAAATATAAGGGGATTACATTTATTTGTAATCTCCTTATTGCATATTTAAATGTAATTATATATAATATATAAAACAGGAGGTACATATGATAGAATTAAAAAACATTTCAAAAAGTTATAAAAAAAATGAAAAGGTAATAAACAATATAAACTTAAAAATTGAAGATGGAGAAATATTTGGATTTTTAGGACCAAATGGTGCGGGAAAAACCACTACAATTAAAATGATAACAGGAATATTAAATGTAGATGAAGGTGATATTTTTATAGATGGTAAAAGTATAACCAAACAACCAGTAGAAGCAAAAAAACAGATGGGGCTTGTACCAGATAATCCAGAGATGTTTTTAAAACTAAAAGGAATTGAATACTTAAATTTTATAGCAGATATGTATCAAGTACCTGTAAATTTGAGAAAAAGTAAAATAGAAGAATTATCGAAAGAATTTAATATGTACGAAGCATTGAGCAGCAAAATTGAAACATATTCACATGGAATGAAACAAAAGATTATTGTTATAGGTGTTTTACTACATAATCCTAAAAATTGGATTTTAGATGAACCTATGACAGGATTAGACCCTAAAGCTTCTTTTATATTAAAAGAAAAAATGAGACAACATGCTAAACAAGGTAATACAGTATTCTTTTCTACACACGTATTAGAAGTTGCAGAGAAGTTATGTGATAAAATTGCAATAATAGATAATGGAAAAATAGTTCTTTTAGGAGATTATAATAAAATAAAAGAAGAATTCAATAATAATACTTCTTTAGAAGAAATATTTATGGAGATAACAAAAAATGATAAGAAAAATAACTAGTTTAACAAAAGTATTTTTAAAAGATATTAATAAAAATTTTAGAATATTTAACAAAAAGAAAAAAATTAAACTAAAAGATTCAAGCTTTTTTTGGATGATTATAATTATAGCAATAGCAGTAGCTTTTCTTAGTTATAAGGCAATTGGCTTTTTTAATTCAATTGGACAACCTAGAATTTTTTTAACAATATATTTTATTATTTTTACAATATTATTAATGTTTGAAATTATATTAGTTACAATAAATGTACTGTTCTTCTCAAAAGAAATGGAATATGTGCTGCCAATGCCTATTTCACCAATAGAATTGTTACTGTCGAAATATGCAGTTCTATTAGTAATGACATATATAACAGAATTAATATTTTCGGTTGTTCCATTAACTATTTATGGATTATTGACACATATCTCTTTATTGTACTTTTTAGTAATGCCAATTGTATTAATAATTTTTCCAGCATTATTAATTACAGTTATTAGCACTATAACAATTGTGCTGATGAGAGTTTTAAAAATTATTAAAAATAGAAATATATATCAAACAGTAATTACTAGTATTTTATTAGTAATAGTCTTATTATTTGAAGGTATTATTATGAGTACATTTACGATGGAGAGACCAGTAGATATAGAACAGCAGAATATTAGTCAAGAACAAGCAGAACAACAAGCGATTGAAATGTATAATAAAATGGGAAAAGGATTTTTAATAGTAAATCCTTCAATTGAGATACTAGCAGTACCAAATAATATATTAGCAGTCTTAATTAATTTTGGAAAATTAATTATATACAATTTAGTAGGGTTAAGTGTATTTTTATTAATAGGAAAAAAAATATATTTAAAAAATATTTTAATAGGGACAACTAATATTGTATCGAATAAGAATTTCATTAGCGAAGTGAAGTATGAAACTAAAAATAAAAATATAAGGAAGGCATATATAGAAAAAGACTTTAAACAATTAGTACGCAACCCTACATTTTTTATGCAATTAGTATTTCCTGTTATATTAATTTTAGCATCTATACTTATTATAGGAAATTTTATTATACCATCAATTGATACAATGATTCAAAGTGATGAAACAATAAAAAATACTTTGAAAAACATAGAATTTAACACAAATATGGTATGCATAATTCTATGTGCATTACAGGTTTTATTCTCTATGTCAGCTATATCTTTAACAGCAATATCAAGAGAAGGGAAAAGTGCTATATTTTTAAAATATATGCCAGTAGATTTATATAAACAATTTTTATATAAAAATGTATTGCAAATTGTTTTAAATTTTATTGTTTCTATAATAGTATTAGGAATAATATATTTTCTAATTTCTAGAATAGGAATTATAGAAATTTTACTTATTTTTGCTATATCTATATTTATGAATTTTATAAATAGTTTTCTAATGTTAGTTGTAGACTTAAGAAGGCCAATAATGGATTGGGATTCAGAATATCAGATAACAAAAAATAATCCTAATAAAATGTTTCAATATGTTTTTATGATTATTATGGTATTAGCATTAATGTATTTAACAAAGATATTAGGAGAACTTAGTGTAATTTTATCTTTAGGAATACAATTGTTAATATTTATGTTTATATTTGTAATGATAAATGTTTTGATTAGAAAAAATATAGAAAAATTATTTTCGAAAATAAATTAAAAATTATTATAAATATAAAGATAAACCGTTAAAAGATTAAATTAATTTAATTTTTAACGGTTTATTTAATTGCTAAAAATACTAATTATGGCCTGTATAATATTATTTTCTAAAATGAAATTTCTTATAAAAGGTAATTGCCATAAAAATAATAAAGTTAAAATTGTTAATGCAAAAGCAGTAATATTTTTAAGATAATCTTTAGGATTTTTCTTATATTTAATTTTATATCCTCTATTTTTTAAATCTTGTATATATGCATCATTATATGCTTTTTGTTTAGCCTGCCTAATTTGCTCTTCATAATTAATTTTTTGTGATATCATATTAGAAGGTACTTTTACAGAAGTTTCTTTTTGTTGATTTTTTAAAAACTCATTTTCCTTAAAAAGTGTATCTATTTCCTGTTCTAAAAGTTCAATTTCAGTGAAAAGATTTTTATCATATTCTGTTCTCTTAGTACTATCAGATAAAGTTTCGTAAGCTTCATTTATTAATTTAAGTTTTTCTTCATATAAATGCTTCACATCATCATTTTGTAAATCAGGATGATATTTTTTTGCCAGAGTATTATAAGCTTTTTTTATAATTTCTTGAGATGCATTTTTATCAACTTCTAATATTTCATAATAATTTTGTTTCATTAGTTACTCCTTTAAAAATAATATAACATAAAAGAAAAATAAATTCAATATTTTAAAACTTTTTGTGACAGGTCAAATGTTGTTTCACATCATTGACACAACAACAAAAATCACAATAAAAAAGAAAAAGAATAAAATACAATAAAAAACAAAAGGTGGGGATAAAATGAAAAAAGGACTATGCCTAGCAGGTGGAGGAGTAAAAGGAGCAGCACACATAGGAGCAATAAAAGCACTAGAAGAAGTAGGAGAAAAATTCGACTATGTAGGAGGAACATCATCAGGAAGCATAGTAGCATGTCTATATGCATGTGGATTTACAGCAGACGAAATGTACGAAATCTTTAAAAAATACTGTAGAAAAATAAAATATGTAGACCCAACAAACATAATCAAACTAATTATAGGAATAATATTCACTAGGAAAATCACAATAGAAGGACTAAACACAGGAAAACAAATTGAAAAATTAATAAATAAAGTTTGTGATGAAAAAGGAATAAAAAACATATCAGATATAAAAATGCCAATAGCAATACCAAGCGTAAACTTAGAAAGCGGAAACGTAATTTGCTTTACGTCATGCGAATTCAGAAACAAAACACAAGACAACACAATATTTATAAATGACATAGAAATAGGGAAGGCAGTAAGAGCAAGTTGCAGTTACCCAGTAGTATTTGCACCATGTACATACAAAAATACTAAGTTAATAGATGGGGGAATTAGAGAAAATGTACCATGGAAAGAGCTAAAATTCTTAGGGGCAGATAGTGTTTTAAGCATAATGTTTGACGAAAAGGAAAATAACATTCAGGACAAAAATTTAGTAGAAATTGCAAGTAGGTCAATTAGTTTGTTGTGTAGAGAATTATCTAATTATGAAATGCAAGGGGAAGATAATATTATTAGAATTAAAAGTGGTAAAATTGGACTTTTGGATATGAATAAAATTGATGAACTATATAAATTAGGATATGAGGAAACAAAAAAGTATATAAAACTTTTTGGGACAGGGCAAAAAAGTTTTAATTGAAGATGTGTCCCCAGCGGACAAAAATGTCCAAAAGGAAACGTCCCCAATGGACATTTCCTTCTGTTTCTAATTAATATTTAATTCTTCTTTTTCAGTATCAGATGCAGAGTTTTCTTTTTGCAAAGCTTTTTTCATATTATTTTTAGTTTTTAAATTATCCTTAGCGACAGTCATAAGAAGTTTAATTCTATTAGTTTGGTTAGCTTCACTAGCACCTGGGTCATAATCAACAGGAGAGATGTTGGCATCTGGATATTTGCTTCTAATTGTTTTTATAACACCTTTACCAACAACGTGATTTGGTAAGCAAGCAAATGGTTGAACACATACGATATTTGGTATGTCGTGCTCGATATATTCAATCATTTCAGCGGTTAAGAACCAACCTTCACCAGTTTGATTTCCAATTGATAATACGTCTTTTACTTTGCTTTCTAAGTGCCAGATGTCGCAAGGTGGTAAATAGTTTTTCTTAGAGTTAGCTAATGCAATTTTTACATCTTTTTCTAGTAAGTCTACTAATTTAATAGCAGTTTTCATTAATTTTGATGATGTTTTATTTGTGTTTAATAAGCTATTAAATGTAATTTTGTGTGTACACATAAATTTTACAAATCCCATAAAGTCCGGTAAAATTACTTCTGCGCCTTCTTTTTCAAGAAGGTCTGCAACATAGTTGTTTCCAAATGGATGGTATTTAATTAATACTTCTCCAACTATACCTACTTTAGGTTTTTCTACTGATGTGTCTAATTCTATTTTTTCAAAGTCATTTACAATGTCATAAATACTTTGTTTAAATTCCTTAGCTGTTGATTTCTTCAACAATTCTTTACATTTAATCATCCATTTATCAAACAATGCTTTTGTTTCACCTTTGTTTACTTCATATGCTCTATTTTTGGTTAACATTTTTTGAAGTAAATCGCCATAAACTACCATTTTCAAAAGTCTTTCAGCTAAAGGTATTGTTATTTTAAATCCAGGCATTTTTTCCATTCCAACAATATTAAATGATATTACTGGTACGTGTCCAAATCCTGCGTCTTTTAGAGCTTTTCTGATAAATCCTATATAGTTTGTTGCTCTACATCCGCCACCTGTTTGAGACATAATTATAGCTGTTTTGTTTAAGTCATATTCTCCAGATTGAAGGGCTTCTATAAATTGTCCAGTTGTTAGTATTGAAGGGTAACAAGCGTCATTATTTACGTATTTTAATCCAGTTTCTACTGTTTTTTGTGTACATTCTCTTAATAATTTAACTTTATATCCGGAAGCAGCTACTGCGGCTTCTAGTAATTCAAAGTGTATAGGAGCCATTTGTGGCATTAAAATTGTATAATCTTTTCTCATTTCTTTTGTAAAGATGTTTCTCTTTAAGCCGTAGTCTCCGTCAGCTTTTTCTTGTATTTTATCTTGTTCACGTTTTTTCATACTTGCAATTAGTGAACGTATACGAATTCTAACTGCACCTAAGTTATTTACTTCATCTATTTTTATCAATGTGTACATTTTGTTGAAGCTTGATAAAATTTCTTCAACTTGGTCTGTTGTAACAGCATCAACACCACATCCAAAAGAGTTAAGTTGTACTAATTCTAGGCAGTCGTGTTTTCCTACAAAGTCTGCTGCTGCGTAAAGTCTAGCGTGATATACCCATTGGTCAACAACTCTTATAGGACGTTTTGCTTCTGTTTTATCAGAAATACTATCTTCTGTTAAAACAGCTAATCCTAAAGATGTTATCAAAGTATCAATTCCGTGGTTTATTTCAGGGTCTACGTGATATGGACGTCCTGCTAAAACAATTCCTTTTAAGTTGTTTTCTTCTAAGTATCTAACGGTTTCTAGTCCCTTTGTGCGTATATCTTTTTTACATTTTTGATATTCAGCCTCTGCTTTGTCAGCGGCTTCTTCTAATTCTTTTTTTGTAAAGTTATATTGTTTAAATTCATCTAGTTCTAGCAATTTTTTTACTAAGTTTTTCTTTTCAAAAGGTAAGAATGGATTTAAGAATTTTATTTTTGGGTCTTTTAATCCTTCTACATTATTTTTTAAAACTTCTGAATAAGATATTACAATTGGGCAGTTGTAACGGTTATCAGCTTTTTCATATTCTTTTCTAGAATATGGCATACAAGGATAGAATATTGTTTTGATTCCTTGTTCTAATAAGCTTTCAATATGTCCATGAGAAAGTTTTGCTGGGTAGCAAACAGACTCAGAAGGCATAGATTCCATTCCTTTTTCATATGTAGCACGATTACTTTTTTCTGATAAAATAACTCTAAATCCAAGGCTTGTTAAGAATGTGAACCAGAATGGATAATCTTCATACATATTCAAAACTCTAGGGATACCAATAGTTCCACGTATTGAATATTGTTCTTCTAATGGCTTATAATCAAATATTCTTTCATACTTATATTGAACTAAGTTTGGTAATTTTTTCGATTTTGTAACAATTCCGGCACCTTTTTCACAACGATTACCAGAAACGTGAATTTGTCCATTGCTAAATTTGTTGATTGTTAATTTACAGTGGTTTTCACAGTTGTTACAACGAGTATGTGTTATTTTTATTTGCAATTTATCTAATTCATCTAATTTTAATATAGATGAGTAATATTCCATATCTAAGTTTGCTTCATATTGTTCTTTTGAAAGTAGAGCCATACCATAAGCTCCCATAAGTCCAGAGATGTCTGGTCTTACAACATCTTTTCCAACTATTAATTCAAAAGCTCTAAGAACTGCATCATTATAGAAAGTACCACCTTGTACAACTATATGTTTTCCAAGTGTTTCAACATCTCTTACTTTCATAACTTTTTGAATTGCATTTTTTATAACAGAATATGAAAGTCCACTTGAAATGTCCCCAACTGAGTAACCTTCTTTTTGTGCTTGTTTTATTTTTGAATTCATAAATACTGTACATCTTGAGCCTAAGTCAACAGGTGTTTTTGATTTTATAGCTTCTTTTACAAATTCAGAAATTTCTATATTTAAGCTTTTGGCAAATGTTTCAATAAATGAACCACAACCTGAAGAGCAAGCTTCGTTTAGCATAATATTGTCTATAGAGCCATTTTTCATTCTGATATATTTCATATCTTGTCCACCAATATCAACAATACTTGTAACATTTGGCTCGAATTTTTTTGCAGCTGTATAGTGTGCAATTGTTTCAATTTCATTTAAATCTACATTTAAAGCTGTTTGAATTAGTTTTTCACCATATCCTGTAACTCCACTATACCTAAGCTTTGCTGTACTTGGCAATACAGAATATAACTTTCTTAACATATTCATAACACTTTTTAGTGGATTTCCTTCGTTACTTCCATATAATGAATATAGTAAGTTTCCTTCTGTATCAATTAAAACTAATTTCGTTGTTGTAGAACCTGCATCTATTCCTAAATAGCAGTCTCCTTCATAACCGTCTAAATCTTTTTTATTAACTGTATTTTTATTATGTCTTTCCTTGAATTTTTCGTATTCTTCTACATTTTTAAATAGTGGGTCTAATGGCTTAGATGTGTTGTCATGTGATTCTTTTAGTGTTTCTATTTTTTTAGATAATTCATCTGGTGTAATTTCTTCACTATTTATAGAATCTAATGCAGCACCTTTTGCTACTAATAAGTGAGCTTCTTCTGGTACGATTATTTCATCATCAGTTAGTTCTAGAGTTTCAATAAATCTAGTGCGTAGTTCAGATAGATAATTTAAAGGACCACCTAAAAATGCAACATTTCCTCTAATTGGTCTACCACAAGCAAGTCCGCTGATAGTTTGATTTACAACTGCTTGGAAAATAGAAGCTGCAATATCTTCTTTTGCTGCTCCTTCATTAATTAAAGGTTGAATATCAGTTTTTGCAAAAACCCCACAACGTGATGCAATCGGATAAATTGTTTTATAGTTTTTTGCAAGTTCATTTAAACCTGCTGTATCAGTGTGTAGAAGCGAAGCCATTTGGTCTAAAAATGCTCCCGTACCACCTGCGCAAGTTCCATTCATACGTTGCTCTATTGATTGGTCGAAGTATATGATTTTTGCGTCTTCTCCGCCTAGTTCAATAACTACGTCTGTTTTTGGTATATATTTTTCAACTGCACGTTTACAAGAAACAACTTCTTGAATAAAGTCAACACCTAAAAATTTTGCTGCTGACATTGCTCCAGAACCTGTAAGTGCTAGTGTGAATGTGTTCAAAGGATATTTTATTAGTAGGTCTTCTAATACATTACATACTGTGTTTTTTGTGTCTGAAAAGTGCCTTTGATAGTTTTTATATATTGTGTTTTTGTTTTTATCCATAACGATAATTTTGACTGTTGTTGAACCAACGTCTAGTCCAACGTGTAATATTTCATTCATGACAATTTCTCCTTTTTTGTACATTTAATTAATACGTCTAACACCCTAATTGTATACGGAAAACTGGATTTTGTCAAATGGTAAAAACTGTTAAAAATTATAAGCAAATAGTTCTAAAAAGGACAAACAAATAATAATATTGATAATAAATAAAACCAATTAAGGAGGAACATATGAAAAACAAAAAAATAATCACAATATTTTCAATATTATTAATAGCTGTAATAATAGGAGGATTTTTTGCAATAAAATATGCAAAAGAGCAAAAAGAAAAACAAATAGAACAACAAGAATATACACCACAAGAAGAAATATCAGAAGAACAATCAAAACAAACAATAGTAAGCCTATACTTTATAAACAAAGAAACAAAAGAATTAATACCAGAAGCAAGGCTTGTAAATATAAAAGAAATAGTAAATTCACCATATGATACATTAATAAATTTGTTAATAGCAGGTCCAAAAAATGAGAAACAAGAAAGAATAATTCCTGAAAATACAAAATTATTAAAAACTTTTATGGAAGCAGATACTATAACATTAGATTTTTCAGCTGATTTTTTGAGTTATAATAAAGAAGATGAAAAGGCAAAAGAAAATTTAATAAATAGTATAGTAAATACTTTAACTCAATTGACAGAAGTAAATAAAGTAAAAATATTAATTGATGGAAATCCAAATGAAGAATTTAGCGAAGCCTATACTATTTAAAAAATTTATACAAATGCATATATCTAGAAAATTTATTTAAATTATTCAAAAAATATTCAACATCATTTAATGATTTTATAGTATTATCTTTGCAACATTTAAAATCAAATTTTTTTGGAGGTGGTTTTTTATCACCTCTTTTATTGTCATTATTATTGTTATTATAAATTAAATTATTATTCATAAAAAACCCTTACTTTGCTTTTTTTAAAGTTTTATTATATAATATGTAAGAAAAAATGAAAAGGAAATAAAAATGGAAAAAATATTAAAAGAAAATGAAAGAATAGACGACTTAGAATATAAAGGATTAAAAATAATACAAAATACAGAGGGATTTTGTTTTGGAATAGACAGTGTACTATTATCTGATTTTGCGAAAGAAATAAAAGAGGGAAGTAATGTTTTAGATTTAGGAACAGGTACAGGAATTATTCCAGTTTTATTATGTGGAAAAACAAAATTAAAAAAAATAATAGGAATAGAAATTCAAAAAGAAGTTGCAGAAATGGCAAATAGGACAATTAAATTAAATAATTTGGAAAATAGATTTGAAATATTAAATGAAAATATTCTAAATTTAAAAAACATTTATGAGAACCAAACATTTGATGCAATAGTTACAAATCCACCATATAAAAAGAGAGATACAGGAATAAAAAACGAAAGTGAAAAGAAAATAATTTCAAGACACGAAACAACAGCAACCCTAGAAGATTTTATAAAAATAACCCAAGATTTATTAAAGGATAAAGGTGCTTTTTATATGGTTCATAGACCTGAAAGATTAGTAGATATTTTAAGCCTAATGAGACAATATAAAATAGAACCAAAAGTTTTAAAATTTGTATCTTCAAATTTAAATAAAGAACCAAATTTAATTTTAGTTAAAGGAATAAAAAATGCAAAGCCATTTTTAAAAATAGAAAAAAATTTAATTATTTATAATAATAATGGAAATTATACAGAAAAAATTTTAAAAATATATAATAAAATATAAATAAATATGAAAAAAATCGAAAAAAATAGAATAAATTAGAATAAAATCGAAAAAAATAGGAAAACGAAGATTTCAGAAATCAAAAAAAGAAAAAATTCAAAAAAATAGAATAAATTAGAATAAAATCGAAAAAATTAGAAAAAGGGAGATTTTAAATAATGGAAGATGAAAAAGGAAAACTATATATAGTTGCAACACCAATAGGAAATTTAGAAGATATTACTTTAAGAGCAATAAACACATTAAAAGAAGTAGATTTAATTGCAGCAGAAGATACAAGGCACACATTAAAACTGTTAAACCATTTAGAAATATCAAAACCAATGATAAGCTACCATAGACATAACGAAGAAATAAGATGTGATAATTTAACAAAAGAATTAAAATCAGGGAAAAATATAGCATTAGTATCAGATGCAGGAACTCCAGGAATTTGCGACCCAGGCGAAGAAATAATAAAAAAATGCATAGAAGAAAATATAACAATAGTTCCAATACCCGGAGCATGTGCAATGATAAATGCATTAATATGTTCGGGAATAAATACAAAAGAATTTAATTTTTTAGGATTTTTACCATTAAATAAAAAATTAAGAAAAGAAAAATTAGAGGAAATAAAAAAATCAAATAAAACAATAATAATATATGAAGCACCACACAAATTAAAAACAACATTAAATGATTTAAATGAAATTTTAGAAGAAAGAAAAATTGTCTTAGCAAGAGAAATTACCAAGATACATGAAGAATTTATTAGGGAAGATATAGAAAAACTAATAGAAAAAGCAGAAGAATTAAAAGGCGAAATGGTAATAATTATTGAAGGTAGCACACAAAAAGAAGAAAACGAATTAAATAATTTAAGTTTAGAAGAGCACTTTAATTTTTATAAAAACCAAGGATTTGATAAAAAAGAAATAATTAAAAAGATTGCAAAAGATAGAAATGTAAATAAAAATGAAATTTATAAAAAATTTATATAAAGTAAAAAGTCTAGAAAAAATCTAGACTTTATTTTATTTATCTTTATTTAAATTGCCAATTTTGTCTGAACAAGATTCGCAAATTAATTTATCATTATATGTTAGTAAATTTTTTGTGTTACCACAAAAGATACAGTTAGATTCAAATTTTTTTAGGACGATTGCAGAACCATCCACATAAATTTCTATTGGATCTTTTTCTGCGATTTTAAATTGATTTCTTATTTCAATAGGAATAACAACACGTCCCAATTCATCCATTCTTCTTACAATCCCTGTTGATTTCATTGATATTACCTCCTATAAGTTAATATTTGTCACTATGTATACATAGAATATAACACAAAAAAACGGTACGGTCAATTAAAAAGTACTAAAAAAAGTAATTTTTGAATAAAATTGTTTAGGTGATAAAGTGTGTTAAATATAGTTTGGCCAATTTTTATAATAATATCATTTACTTTTGCAATATTTTCTGGAAATTTAGAACAATTAAACTCGTCAATATTTGAAAGTACATCTGATGCAATAAATTTAGCGATTAGTTTATTAGGAACAATATGCCTTTGGAACGGAATAATGCAAATAGCAAGCGAAACAAGTGTAATAGAAAAATTAACTAAAATACTAAATCCCGCGGTGAATTTTTTATTTCCAAAATTAAAAAATAATATAAAAATAAAAAAGGAAATATCAATGAATATGATTGCAAATATACTAGGACTAGGGAATGCCGCAACTCCACTCGGATTAAAAGCGATGCAATCTATGCAAGATGAGAATACTAAAAAAGACACATTAACAGATTCTATGATGATGTTCATAGTGTTAAACACCGCATCAATTCAACTTATACCAACAACAGTAATAGCAATAAGAAACTCACTAGGCTCAAAAAATCCAACATCAATAGTATTTCCAGTATGGATTGCAACAATAGCCGCAGCAATTGCAGGAATTACAGTAACAAAAATAATAATAAACAGTACAAAAAAATAATGTTGGAAGTAATAAATAATTATTTGAAAGAAGTGGAAAAATGAAAATTATAAGCTTTGCATCTAATATAGCAATGCCAATGATAATCTTGCTAATAGTTGCATATGGATTAAAAGAAAAAAACAAGGTATTTGATACATTTCTAGTTGGAGCAAAAGAAGGAATAGAAACAACATTCAAAATATTTCCAACATTAATAGGACTATTTGTAGCAATAGGAGCATTAAGATCATCAGGAATATTGGAATGCATAACCCACATTGCAAGTCCTGTATTAAACATAATAAACTTTCCAGGAGAATTAATGCCACTTGCATTACTAAGACCAGTATCTGGCAGTGGATCCATGGCAATAGCAACAGACATAATGAAAAACTGTGGAGTAGATACTATGCTTGGAATAATGGCATCAACAATTATGGGATCAACAGAAACAACATTATACACAATTGCAATATACACTAGCTGCATAAAAGTAAAAAAAACAAGAGGAATTCTAATAGCAGCATTAACAGCAGACATAGTGGGAATGATTGCAAGCGTAATAGTTTGCAGACTTTTGCCATAGGGGACGGACCTTTTTGGCAATTTTTTGCCATTTTCCTCCGTCCCTGTTGGCAATTTTTTGCCAGTGGGGACACTCCTTTGTCGGATTTTGTCGAAAACTTTTTCTTGACAAATTCTGAAATGCAATTTATAATAAAATAAATTTTTTCAAAAAAGGACAGGTTAAGAATGACAAAAATAATTTTATTTATTTCAATATTTTTAATAATAAGAAAAATAATAATCAAAAAATTATCCAAAAAAATTTTAGAAATAAAAAATAAATGATTTACTAAAAGTGCATAATAAATCATCTAAAATATAATATTTAATTTAAGTTTTTAATTTTGTAGAGATAAGATATTTTTAAAAGTCTTTAAAAGTAGATGCCCCTATTTTTAAAATTTTAGTAATCTCTACAAAACCAAATATAAATTTATCTATGATAGGTTTCTCCATTAGAAATTTTGAAAGCTCTAAAAATTTGCTCTAATAAAAATACTCTAATTAGTTGGTGAGGAAAAGTCATTTTAGAAAAACAAATTTTTAAATTGCAGTTATGTAATAAATTTTCGGTTAAACCTAGAGAGCCACCAATGATAAAAGTTAAGTTGCTATTTTCCATTGATAAACTATCTATTTTACTAGAGAATTCTTCAGAAGAGAATTGTGTCCCTTTTAAATCTAAGGCGATAACATAAGAATCCTTTTTTATATGACTTAGAATTTTAGTACATTCTTTTTCTTTAACTTCATTTTCTAAACTAGAATTTAATTTATCAGGAATTTTTTCGTCAGGCAATTCTGTAATTGTTAGTTTGCAATATCTAGAAAGTCTTTTTGAATATTCGTCAATGGCATCTTTTAAGTATTTTTCTTTAATTTTTCCTACACATATAATATTAATATTTAACATTTTTTACTCCTTATATAAAAAGAGATGTGTCCCCAGTGGACAAAAATGTCCAAAAGGAAACGTCCCTAATGGACATTGATTATTTTGCTATGTACATCTCTTGATGCAACGCTAAGTGATAAGCTGTTTTCATCATAATTGTTAGCGATTAGCTCATCTAGAACAGTTTGATAAGCTAATTCTGGAAAGTTACTTTCTTTACTTAAATGGCCAAGCATAGCTGTTTTTAAGCCAGATTTTAAAAGGTGAGAAATTGTTTTTCCAGCCATTTCATTTGGTAGATGTCCTAGTTTTCCTGCGATTCTAGATTTTAATGGAAATGGATAACGTGAGCATCTAAGTACTTCAGGGTCATAGTTAGATTCTAACATTATAAATAAGCTTTCTTCTAAATTTCTTAATATGTCGTTTGTCATATGCCCGATGTCTGTTGCAATACTTAATTTCTTTTTATCGCCACAAATGTTAAATCCGCAAGGGTTTGCGGCATCGTGTGGAATTGAAAATGGATTTATTGATAAATCACCAATTTCAAATTTTTCACTTACTTTAAAAAGTTTTATATTATTTTCTGATATTTTATCTTTTTGTTTTGGCATAGCGTCTAAAGTTTCTTGATTGACAAAGACAGGTAAATCAAATTTTTTTGAAAGTGTTCCAAGTGATTGCACATGGTCGATGTGTTCATGTGTTACAAGTATTGCGTCTAATTCACTAGGATTAACGTTAATATCAGTTAATGCAGATTCAATTTTTTTACAACTGACACCTGCATCAACTAATAATTTTGTATTATCTGTTTCAACGAAGAGACTGTTCCCACTACTACCACTGTAAAGACTACAAAAGTTTAACATGGTTATTTCTTCTTTCTTTGGTTTTAATATTATTCTGTTACTCTTTCGATTTTTGCTCCAAGTTTTCTGAATTTTTCTTCTATGTTTTCATAGCCTCTGTCTATGTGTTCTAGATTATAAATTTCAGTTGAGCCATTAGCAACTGTTCCAGCAATTACAAGTGCAGCGCCTGCTCTTAAATCTGTTGAATAAACTGGTGCGCCAGATAGTTTTTTAACTCCTTCGAAAAAGGCTGTTTTTCCTTGAGCTGTTATTTTGGCACCCATTTTATTTAATTCGTCTGTATATTGAAATCTAGATTCCCATATACTTTCGTTTATTATGCTGGCTCCGTCAGCGATAGATAAAACTACTCCCATTTGTGGTTGTAAGTCTGTTGGAAATCCAGGGTAAGGAAGAGTTTTTATATTTGCTTTTTGAGGCCTTTGATTACACCATACTCTGATGCTATCTCCGTTGTCCTCTACTTTTCCACCAACTTCAATTATTTTTGCTGTAATTGATTCTAAGTGTTTTGTTATACAATTTTTTAAAGTGATATCTCCTTTTGTTGCAACTGCTGCTAACATAAAAGTACCAGCTTCAATTTGGTCAGGAACCACAGAATATGTAGCATTTCCGCTAAGTTTTTCAACACCATTAATTTTAATCATGTCTGTTCCAGCACCTCTTATATCTGCACCCATAGTGTTTAAGAAGTTTGCAACATCAACAATGTGAGGCTCTTTTGCGGCATTATCTATTGTAGTAGTTCCTTTTGCTAAAACTGCTGAAAGCATAACATTAATTGTAGCTCCAACAGAAACAATGTCCATATATATAGAAGTTCCTGTTAGTTTTTTTGCTTTTGCAGAAATTCTACCTTTTTCTACAGTTACAGTTGCTCCTAATCTTTCAAATCCTTTTATGTGTTGGTCAATTGGTCTTGCACCTAATTTGCATCCACCAGGCATACCAACTTCAATTTCGCCTTTTCTGCTTAACATTGCACCAATTAGATAGTAAGAAGCTCTGAATTTGCTTGTTAAATCTAATGGAGCTTTTGTTGTATTTATATTTGTAGTATCTATTGTAATACTATTTTTATTATTCCAAGTTATTTTTGCACCTAATTTTTCTAAGATTTCGCAAGATATTTTTATATCACTTATATTAGGTAAGTTTTCAATGGTGCAAACGCCATCAATTAATAAAGTTGCTGGTAAAATTGCTACTGCTGCGTTTTTTGCTCCACTTATTGTTACTTCTCCTTTTAAAGGAGTAGGTCCTTTTACTACTAGTTTTTCCAATTATATTACCTCCAGTACTATAGTCATCTCACTCAATATAACATAAAGTTAAAATGTTTGCAACTATTTTTTTGCAGTAATTATACCATTTCCGGTAAAAAATTCTAATAACTTAAATTTAAATTGAATTTTAGGATCAGAGTTTTCAGAAACTAAGGCAAATTCTTCTTCAGATAAGTTGTTTTCAAGCATTTCTTTTGACTCGTCTGGAACTACACCTGAGCTAATGTCAACAAAACATAAAGGAGGAAACATTACACACCACCAATTTCTTCCTTTGGCTTCTCCAATTTCTACTCTTAAAGCATCATAAAATCCAGCAGGCAAAGAAATATCACCATATTCTTTTGTTGGAAATTCAAAATTTCCAATATTAATATTTACATCATAAGAATAACCTTCGGTTTTAATAGTGTTTAAGGCGATTTGTTTAAAATTATCTTGATATTCATAAACTTTTGAAATTGCTTCTTGTTTAGTTGTACAGTTTGCACAAATCTCATTCATATATTTAAGTAAATTATCACGAACCTTATATTTTAAAGCTTGGTCTTCTTCACTATCGCTATTTGCTAAAACATGTAATCTAAAAACACTATTTGCAATGTCAGTTGATACATTTTCAGCATAAGAGAAAGCGCAGATACTTGTATATATAAATAGTAAGAAACTTAAAATTATAAACATTCTTACTTTGGAATTTTTAAATAAATTTAATATTTTTTTCATAAGTTACCTCCAAAAAACTTTTTTTCTAAAATATTCTTTAACTTAATTATTACCAATTTAGAGAATATTTATACAATTTGCGAAAAATGTCGATAAATTTTTTTTGAAATATAATTGACATATTAGAAATAAAATGGTAAAATTTACCAGCAAGCCGAAGAGCGGAATTCTTCACTTCCGTATGGCTTATATATTAAAAAAGGGAGAATTTCAAATGAATAAAACACAAGAAACGAAAGAAAAGATATGTGCATTTTATGCAAGCGATTATCATTTTGAAATGATAAGTTTACCATATATAAATAAACAAATAGAAGAAGATAAACAAGTAATAATTTTAACAGAAAATAATTTAGAAGAAACAATAAATACAGTAATTTCAAAAATAAATTTAAAAGAAGAGAAAAAAGCAAAAATATTAAATATTAATTGGAAAAATGACGATTTAAGTAAAATAAAAAACATAAAAAAAGCGGTAGAAAATAAAAAAGAAACAACAATATTTATAAAAGGAAAAGAAAATTATATAAAAAACATAAACGAAAATATAGAAAAATGGACAAAAGAAAATGAAAAAATAAAACTAATAGATTGTTATGATTTAGAAGAAATTTCCGAGAATTTAGACGAAATTATGGACAATTATAATGTTGTTTTAGGTACAACAGGAGAAAAGCAAATACAAAAAATATAATTAAAAGGTTGATATTTTTGAATAAATAGTATATAAATAAGGTAAAACTAAAAAAGTAGCATTATAAAGAAGAAAAGGAGACTTTAAAAATGGAATTAGAAGAAATAAAAGCTATTTTGAAAAAATATGGACAAGAACACCTTTTAAATCACTATGAAAATTTAGATGATGCCCACAAAAAAGAATTATTAAAAGAAATAAAAAATATAGACTTTGAGTTAATGCACAGTTTATACCAAAAAACAAAAAAAGCAGAAGAAAAAAATCAAAAAGATGAAATAACACCAATTGAGTTTTTAGACAAATATAAACTAAACGATCAATACAAATATTATGAAGCAATCGGAAAAAAAGAAATAAAAGCAGGAAAATTAGCAGTAGTAACAATGGCAGGAGGCCAAGGTACAAGATTAGGTCATGACGGACCAAAAGGAACATATGATATTGGATTAGACTCACACAAATCATTATTTGAATTACTATATGACGGAATAAAAACAGAAGCCAAAAAATATGATGTAACAATACCATGGTTCATAATGACAAGTAGGCAAAACAATGAAGAAACAATAGAATTCTTCAAAAAGAATAAATTCTTTGGATATCAAAAAGATAGAAATATATTTTTCTTCAATCAAGGTGAACTTCCAATGATGGACACAGAAGGAAAAATATTAGTAGGAGAAAATGGACTAATAAAACTTGCAGCAGACGGACATGGTGGAACATATGAGGCTTTAGTAAAAAACGGTATGATTGACAAAATGAAAGAAATGGGTATTGAGTGGGTATTCATAGCAGGTGTTGATAATTGTCTAATAAAAATGGTAGACCCAGTACTTATGGGAATAGCCGAAGATAAAAAGGTAACAGTAGCTTGTAAATCAATAGTAAAAGCAAATCCAAAAGAAAAAGTTGGAGTATTTTGCAAGAAGAATGGAAAACCAAATGTAATAGAATATACAGAAATAACAGAAGAAATGGCAAATGCAACAGACGAAGACGGAGAATTATTATATGGAGAATCTCACATACTAAGCAATTTATTTAATATAACTGCAATAGAAAGAATGGGAGCAAATCCATTACCATATCATCTAGCATATAAAAAAGCAACATATATGGACAAAGACGGAAATATAGTTGTGCCAGATTCACCAAATGCGTATAAATTTGAAGCGTTTTTATTTGATGCGTTTGGAGAAGTTGACGAAATGGCAATATTAAGGGTAAAAAGAGAGGAAGAATTTGCACCTGTCAAAAATGCAGATTCTGCAGGAGTAGACTGCCCTAGAACAGCAAGAAAATTATATCAAGAATTTTATCACTTATATTAGAATAAAAATAGTAGAATAAAATATATAAAAGAAATGAGGAATATATATGGATTATTTAAAAGAATACCAAAAATGGTGTGAAAGTTCAGAATTTGATGAAGAGACAAGAAAAGAATTGCTAGAAATAAAAGATGATGAGAAAGAAATAGAAGATAGATTTTACAAAGAATTAGAATTTGGAACAGCAGGACTACGTGGAGTAATTGGAGCAGGTACAAACCGCATGAACAAATATACAGTAGGAAAAGCAACACAGGGGTTAGCAAACTATATATTAGAACAAGGAACACAAGGCCAAGGAGTAGCAATTAGTTATGACTCTAGAAGAATGTCAAAAGAATTCAGTGAGCAAACAGCATTAATACTAAATGCAAATGGAATAAAAACATATGTATTTGAAAACTTAAGACCAGTACCAGAATTATCATTCGCAGTAAGAGAATTAGGATGTACAGCAGGAGTTATGATAACAGCAAGTCATAATCCACCAAAATACAACGGATATAAAGCATACTGGAATGACGGTGCACAAATAATAGCACCAAGAGATAAAGAGATAATCGAAAAAGTAAAAGCAATAACAAGCTATAATGAAATAAAAGAAATAACAAGAAAAGAAGCGGAAGAAAAAGGGTTATTTAATGTTATAAAAACAGACATGGATGACAAATACTTAGAAATATTAAAAAGCAAAGTATTAAATCCAGAGATAGTAAAAAGACAAGGTAAAGACCTAAAAGTTGTATATACACCATTACACGGAACAGGAAATACAATTGCAGAAAGACTTCTAGAAGAAATAGGATTAGCAAACGTATATGTAGTTCCAGAACAAAAGGACCCAGATGGAAACTTCCCAACAGTTGATTATCCAAACCCTGAAGACCCAAAAGCTTTCAAACTAGCATTAGAACTAGCAAAGAAAGTAGATGCAGACGTAGTACTTGCAACAGACCCAGACGCAGACCGTTTAGGAATATTTGCAAAAGACACAAAAACTGGGAAATATATGGAATACACAGGAAATATGTCAGCATTATTAATTGCAGAATATAGAATATCACAAATGAAAGAAAAAGGAATATTACCAAAAGACGGAATGTTCATAACAACACTAGTATCATCAGAATTAGCAAAAGCAATAAGCAAATACTATAATCTTGACTGTAAAGAAGTACTAACAGGCTTCAAAAACATAGGAGCAGTTATGAGAAAAGCAGAAGAAACAAAAAGCAACACATATGTGTTTGGATATGAAGAAAGCTATGGATGCTTAATAGGAGACTATGCAAGAGACAAAGACGGAATTGCAGCAGTAATGGCACTTTGCGAAGCAGCATGTTACTATAAAGAACAAGGAAAAACACTATGGGACGCAATGCAAGACATATATAAGAAATACGGATATTACAAAGAAACACAAGTATCAATAGTATTAGAAGGTGCAGACGGAGCAAAGAAAATACAAGAAATGATGACAAACATGAGAAACAATTTAGTAGAAAAAATAGGAGACTATAAAGTATTAACATTTAAAGATGTAAAAGAAGATATTGTAAAAAATATGGAAACAGGAGAAATTACAAAAACAGGACTTCCAACATCAAACGTGTTATACTATGCACTAGAAGATGACGCGTGGTGCTGTGTAAGACCTTCAGGAACAGAGCCAAAAATCAAATTATATATGGGTGTAAAAGGAACATCTAATGAAGATGCAACAGAAAAATTAGAAAAATTAAAACAAGCAATGGTAGCCATTGTGAAATAGAAAAATTGCCAAAAGGGACGGACCTTTTTGGCAATTCTTTTATTTCTTCCAGCCAGGGATGTTACGTTGGATAGCGCCAAATAAATTAGCACGTATCATTGGAATATCTTTTTGCCACAAAAATATTTGTTGTTTCATACTTTCTCTTTTAGAAGTACCGTCCATAGGACAAGCCTTAGGCATGACAGGAAGGTTGTGTCTTTTAATAAATCCCCTAGTATCTTTTTCGGTTGTATAGATAAATGGGCGAATTAAAGTAATTTTACTTCTATCCATATAACTAACTGGTGCAAAAGTATTTATGCTTCCAGTATACAATAAATTCAATAAAAAAGTTTCTAATACATCATCTTGATTATGTCCTAGTGCAATTTTGTTGCATCCTTCTCTAATTGCCACAGAATTGATAATTCCCCTACGTAAGTTTGCACATAAAGAACATGGATTTTTTTCTTTTCTTATGTCAAAGACTATTTCTTGTGTATGGCTTTGTTCTATAAACAATGGAACTTCAACGTCATCACAAATTTTTTGTAAAAGTTTTGTATCAAAGAATTCAAATCCAGGGTCTATGCTTATTGCTATAATTTCAAATTTTTTAGGGTAAAATCTTTGTAATGCTTTAAATCCGTGTAACATTGTGATAGAGTCTTTTCCGCCAGATAGGCATACTGCAATTTTGTCTCCTTCTTCTATCATTTTATATTCTTCTATTGCTTTTCTCATATGGCTTAATATTTTTTGCATTTTTATTTTGTTCCTTTCTTTGCTTGAGTTTGAACTTCTATATTTTATTATAACAGATGTGTCAAGTGTTGGGATATAAAGAAAACTACTATGGTTGACAAAATTATAAAAATAGAGTAATATATTTTTGAAGAAAAACAATACATGCTCATAGCTCAGCAGGATAGAGCAGTCGCCTCCTAAGCGACAGATGGGGGTTCGAGTCCCTCTGGGCATACCAAAACATAAAAAATGAAAATTTAAGTAGAAAGTATTGATTTTTCTGTAAAACTCTAGTATAATATTAATACAGATTGAAAGAAAAAATAATCTTCTACTATCTGTAAAAAAGAATTTATATGCTTACCTATTAATAATGAAGGGTGTAAAAAAGACTAGAGAGTGCTGTCTCTAGTCTTTTGCTTTAGTCGAACATCTTCAATATTTTGTAGATAAGAACTAAAGCTAAAACCTTTAAAAAGGCTTTTATATGCTTCCCCATCAAGTTTCACCTCCTTTAAGGAAGGCGGGTGCGTAAATATTATACTATAAGTTAGAAATATAATCAACAAAAAAGGAATAAAAAGTGGAAGAAAAATACATGAAAGAGGCTCTAAAAGAAGCAAAAAAAGCATATGACAAATTAGAAGTGCCAGTAGGAGCGGTTGTAGTAAAAGAGGGAAAAATAATAGCAAGAGCACACAACCTAAAAGAAACAAAATATGATACAACAAAACACGCAGAAATACTAGCAATACAAAAAGCAAGCAAAAAGCTAAATAGCTGGAGGCTAATAGACTGCGAAATGTATGTAACATTAGAACCATGTTCAATGTGTGCAGGAGCGATAATAAATTCAAGAATAAAAAAAGTATATATAGGGGCATTGGACGAAAAAACAGGAGCAGCAGGTTCTGTTTTAAATTTATTTGAAGATTTTACATTTAATCATAAAGTAGAAGTAGAAAAAGGAATTATGCAAGAAGAATGCGAAAAATTACTAAGGGATTTTTTCAAAATGCTTAGAAAAATAAAGAAAAAATAATTCAAGGGGAATAAAAATGAAAGAAAAAATAAAATATATCATAGGAAAAAAATCATTTCATGCCTGTGTAATAATTATAATAGTAGCAGCGATGTTATTTTTCTTAGGAATAACAATACTAAAATACAGTGTAGAAGGCGAAACAAATATGCCATTTAACCTAAGCAAAATAATACTAATAAACTCAGCAGAAGGAACAGAGAAGGAAGCAGGGGAAAGCAAATGGGCATTCAACATAAACCAAAATGCTGATATATATTTATACATAGAAAAAAACAAAAATTACAAAGAACAAGAAGCAATAAAAAGCATATTAGTAGATAATATCAAAATTGAAAAACAAGAAGAAAATGGAACAATAAGTTTTTACAGACCAAACACAAATGAAAAAGGAACAACATTTAGTAACAGTGAAGAAAATTTAGTTCAAGATATAGAATATGAAGGAGCAATGGAAACAGACTTTAAAAACCTAAAAATAGGAAACCAAGGTGGAGTAATAATTTTTAGATGTGCTAATAACAATATAGCAGAATATACTTCAAATGAAGAAGTTATTGACCACAGTCAATTATTAAAAAATGCTCAAAAAACGCAAGAAAATATGAAGGAAAAAATTACATTTGATATAAACATAAAAATACAATCAGGAAAAGAGTATAAAGCTTCAGTTACAGTAGATATGCCGGTTGAGGGAATTATAGAAAATGGCAAATCAGCTATAGAAATTACAGATTTAAAAGATGTTATTTTTAAGAGAATTAAAAATATCTAAAAATTATATTTTTTACTTGATAAAATATAAAATTCATTATATAATACAAATGGTAAGTGCTTAATCTTTGTATGGAGAGTATACCAATAAAGACCTATGAATCTTGTCAGGTCCGGAAGGAAGCAGCAATAAGTAGTCTATCTTTATGTGGAATGCTTTCCATAGAGAGATTAAAGCATCTACCATTTTTTATAGTATAGGGATGTGATAAAATGGGGTACACAGCACTTTACAGAAAATTTAGGCCACTAACATTTGAAGAAATAGTTGGGCAAGAACATATAACAAGAACACTGAAAAATCAAATAATAGCAGGAAGAGTAGGGCATGCATATCTACTAAATGGTGGAAGAGGAACAGGAAAAACATCAGCAGCAAAAGTACTTGCAAGAGCAATAAACTGCCTCAATCCAAAAGACGGAGAGCCATGTAACGAATGCGAAATTTGTAAAGGAGCAATAAACGGTTCGCTTACAGATATTGTGGAAATGGACGCAGCTTCAAATAATAGCGTAGAAGATATCAGAAGTATTAGAGAAGAGGTAAATTTTCTACCAACAAAAGCAAAATATAGAGTATATATCATAGATGAGGTTCATATGCTATCAACAGGAGCGTTTAACGCTCTATTAAAGACATTAGAAGAACCACCAGAACATGTTAAATTTATTTTAGCAACAACAGAACCACAAAAATTACCTGCAACAATTTTATCAAGATGTCAAAGGTTTGACTTCAAAAGATTATCAAATGCAAGTATAATAAAAAGGCTAGAAACTGTTTGCCAAAGAAGCAACATAGAAATCACAAAAGAAGCGATGAATATAGTAGCAACACTAGCAGACGGAGCAATGAGAGATGCGTTATCAATATTAGAAAGATGCGTACAAGACGGAGAAAATAAGATTGACGAGGATAAAATCAAGGATTTAGTAGGAATTCCAAAAATAACATATATACACAATATAACAGAAGCGATTATTGATTATGACATAGACAAAGTGTTGGAAAATTTAGATATAGTGCTAAATGAAGGAAAAGATATAGTAAATTTATTATGGGAAATGATAAAATACACAAAAGATATTTTAGTGTATAAAACATCAAAAAAGCTTGATTTATACAGTCAGGAGGAATTAAAACAAATAGAAGAAATTGCACAAAAAGCATCAAAAGAAAAATTAATAGATATAATATATAAACTATCAAATTTGGAAAATGATATTAAGTTTTCAACACAAAAAACGATTATATTCCAAGCGGGAATAATAAAAATGTGTAATAAACAAGCAGAAACAGAAGATAATTTGTCAGAAAGAATAAACAAAATAGAAAAATATTTAAAAAGTGGAAATATTGCAGTAGGCGCGGGCGTAGCAGTACAAACAAGTGCAGTGGCACAAGCTCCTAGAGTTACACAAGCACCACCACGAAGAAATACTTCAAATAATGTAACATCAAGGCCAGCAAAGGCTCAAACGCCTAAGAATTTTTCAAATAAATCAGAAGAATATTGGCCACAAATTATAACTGATTTAAAACAAAATGGCAAAATAGTATTATATACTAATTTACTTGGCACAAAAGCAAAAGAAATTAACGATATGACAGTTGGAATTGAATTTCCAAATGGAATGACATCTTTTGGGAAGACAGTGCTGGAAAAACAAGAAAACATAAGAGAAATATCAAATTTAGTTTCAATTGCATGCGGAAAAGAAATGCAAATAAAATATATAGAAAAAAACAATCAGGTACATCAAATTTCACAAGAAGAAACATTACAAAATTTGGCAAATGAATCTGATATACCATTTAATATTATATAAAAGGAGGAAAATAAAATGGCAAAAAGAGGTGGATTCCCAGGAGGTATGGGAGGATTTGGCGGAATGAATATAAACAGCTTAATGAAAGAAGCAAAAAAAATGCAAGCAGAAATGGAAAAATCACAAACAGAATTAGCAAGCAAAGAATTTGAGGCATCAGCAGGTGGAGGAGCAATAAGTGTAAAAGTTTCTGGAGAAAAAATGATTAAAGAAATAAAAATAAAACCAGAAGTAGTAGACCCAGAAGATGTAGAAATGTTAGAAGATTTAATGTTAACATGTGTAAACGAAGCATTAAGAAAAGTAGACTCTGCACAAGCAGATTCACTTGGAAAATTCAACATACCAGGACTTATGTAATAAATAGCTAGCTATTTGCGGAGGAAGTAGAAATGTCATTATATTCACCATCAATAGAAAAATTAATAGAAAGTTTTGAAAGACTACCAAGTATAGGACACAAAACAGCAGCAAGACTAGCATTTCATATGCTAAATGCATCAGAAGAAGAAACAAACGAATTTATTTCTTCAATAGTAAATGCAAAAAAGAACTTAAAATATTGTAGTAAATGTTATAACATCTCAGACACAGACCCATGTATAATTTGCGGAAATCCTAAAAGAGATCAAAGCATAATATGTGTAGTTGAAGATGTAAGAGATGTTATTGCAATGGAAAAAACACACGAATTTAAAGGTGTATATCATGTATTGCATGGGTCAATATCTCCAATGAATGGAGTTGGACCAGACGATATAAAAATAAAAGAATTACTTTCAAGATTAATGCGGAGGAGATGTAGAAGTAAAAGAGGTAATACTTGCAACAAATCCTAGAGTTGAAGGAGAAGCAACCGCGATGTATTTATCTAAATTGATTAAACCATTAGGGGTATCTGTAACTAGAATAGCTCACGGAATTCCTGTTGGTGGAGATTTAGAGTATACAGATGAAATTACTTTGACCAAAGCCTTAGAAGGAAGAAGAGAAATTTGATGTTTTTGGGGACGGAGCAAAAATACATCGCTTTATCGAATAATAATGAAAAGAGGGCATTCTTAGTTAGAAGCCCTCTTTTAATCGATGTTTTTTTGCTCCGTCCCCAAAAACACAAAAACATCATTTCAATAAAGTTTTACAAATTTCATAAGTAGAATTAGGTCTAGCTAAAAGAGCAGTATTTTTTTTCATAGAAGCAAGTTTTCCACTATCATTTAACAAATTGTGGATAACAGTTTTGCTATCATCAGATTTTTTAATCCAAATTGCAATTTCTTTACTTTCCAAAAATTCAGCATTTTCTTCTTCTTGACCAGGAATTGGATTAATAACAATCATTGGTAAGTGAGAGGCTAAACTTTCAGAGGTTGTAAGGCCGCCAGGTTTGGTTACTACTAAGTCAGCTATGCTCATTAATTCGGGAACTTCATTTGTATATTCTAAAATTTTAACAGAATTTTGCTTTCCGTTTTCATTTACTATTTCTTGAAATCTTTCTTTCATCTTAATATTTCTACCTGCGATTGCTACAATTTGGATGTTAGCATTTTCTTTTACAAAGTCCTCAAAAATTTGTGCTGTTCTAGTTTTTCCTAAGCCAAATTCGCCGCCACCAAAGAATAGAATTGTTTTTTTATCTTCAGATAATTCGTATTTTTTTAATATTTCTTTTCTATCATAATGTTTTAAAAATCTATCTGATATAGGTATTCCTGTTGCAAAAATTTTATTTTCACAAATTCCCTTATTAATTAAATAATCTTTCATTTTATTATGTGCAACAAAGAAATAATCAGTAAAATCATGTCCTACAAGCCATTGGTCATGTGGTGCAAAGTCTGTCATTATTGTTGCAATTTTGCTTTTTATTTTGCCTTTTCTTTTCAAATAACTGCACATTTGGCTACCAAAAGGATGTGTAGAGATTATTAAATCTGCTTGTTTTTCTCGTAATAATTTTAACAATTTGATTGCCATAATTTTATTTGACCTAGAAGATATATGTGCTAAAGGACCTTTTTGGGAGTCAGAATAAATTCTGCCCCAAGCCCAAGGCATTTTTTTAGCCATTTCTCTATATGCAGCAGTTGTAAATTTTTCAATAGTTTTATTTACATATTTCATACAATCAATTAGCTCAACATCTACATCTTTATAATTTTCTATAATACAGTTTTGAATAGATTTTGCAGCATTTAAATGTCCACCACCATAAGAAGCGTAAAAAATTAAAATTTTCATATTAAATAAATTCCTTTCATTCAAGTTAACAATATATAACTTTTTATGATTTCAAGCTTATTCTAACATATTATTAAAAAAATTTCAAAAAATGGAATATTTTTTTAAGAAATAATACAAAATAAATAAAAAAGAAAAAGGTGATAGTTTGAAAAATTTATTAAAAATATTATTTTTATTTACAATTTTAATTATAACAACAACAACTATAATAATATTATGCAACACAGAAAATAGTAATAACTCAAGTTATGCAGCAAGTGCAAAAACATCAGATATACAATTGATGGCAAGAGCAATAAATGGAGAAGCTAGAGGAGAACCATACGAAGGGCAAGTTGCTGTTGGAGCAGTTATATTAAATAGGGTAAAAGACTCAAGATTTCCAAATTCAATTTCAGGAGTTATATATCAATCAGGAGCATTTACAGCAGTAGCAGACGGGCAGATAAATCAAGCAATAGCTGAGGGATCAACAGTTTATAAAGCTGCACAAGATGCTCAAAACGGTTGGGACCCAACAGGTGGATGTGTCTATTATTTTAATCCTGCAACAGCAACAAATAAATGGATTTGGTCAAGACCACTTGTAAAAACAATAGGAAAACACAGATTTTGCAAGTAAATTTGAAGGTTTATAGGTAAATCCTAATTGAAAAACCTAAATATTAAAATAAGGAAACAAAAATATGAATAAATTAATTGATTGGAAAAACAGATTAAAAAAAGGACATATGTTAAGTGTAATATGTGTGCTGTTGATAATAGTAGCGGCGCTAGGATTTATGCTATATCAAAAACAAAGGGAATATAGACAAGCATCAGAAAATAGCTACAACAGGTCATTTTATGAATTAGTAGACTATATTGAAAATGTAGAGACATACTTGGCAAAATCAATGATATCATCAACACCAGAGCATGGAGCAGAAACATTAACACATCTATGGAGAGAGGCAAACTTAGCCCAAAGCTATTTAAGTATGTTACCAATTGAAAGCCAAGAGCTAGAAAATACTGAAAAGTTTTTAAACCAAGTAAGTGATTATAGCTACAGTTTATCAAGAAAAAATATATATAACGAAGGACTAACAGAAGAAGATTTTAAAAACCTAAAAGAGTTACACACATACAGTGTAGAACTAGAAAACACATTAAATCAGCTATCAGAAGATTTAAACAGTGGAAGATTTGAATGGGGAGAACTAACAAAAAAAGGAACAATAGCATTTGCACAACAAGTAGACAATATATCAAAAGAAAGTTTTTCTAACTTAGAAGAAAACTTCCACGAATATTCAGGATTAATCTATGACGGAGCATTTTCAGAACATCTAACAGGGCAAGAGAAAAAAGGACTTACAGGAGAAGACATCGATGAAAATCAAGCAAGGCAAAAAGCAGAGCAATTTGTTGGAAGTGACAATATAAAAGAAACATCAAACTTAGGATTTTCAGAAAATGCAACAATTCCTGTATATGACTTCTCAATCACAAATAAAAATGACGAAACAATAAATATATCAATATCAAAAAAAGGTGGACACATAGTATCTATGAATACAAATAGAGAAGTAGGAGCCGAAACAATTTCGCAAGAAGAAGCGGATAAAAAAGCAAAAGAATTCTTAGAAAGCAAAGGCTTTGCATCGATGAAAGAAACTTATTATCTAAAGCAAGAAGGAGTAGTTACAATTAATTATGCATATTCACAAAATGATGTGATAATGTATCCAGACTTAATAAAAGTAAAAGTAGCACTAGATAATGGGGAAGTTCTAGGAATGGAGACAACAGGATATTTAAATAATCATACTCAAAGGGATACAAGTAAAGTAAAAATAACTGCTGAAAAAGCTAAAGCTACTTTAAACAAAAATTTAGAAATAAAAAGTGAAGGCTTGGCTGTAATTCCAACTGAGTGGAAGAGCGAAATTCTTTGCTATGAGTTTAAAGGAAAAGTTGACGATAAAGAATTTCTAGTATATATAAATGCTGAAAATGGAAGAGAAGAAGATATTTTGATAATTACAAATACGCCAAATGGAACTTTAACAATGTGATGTTTTTGGGGACGGAGCAAAAAAACATCGCTTTATAGAATAATAAAAAGGAGCTGTAATATGCTCCTTTGATAATTAATCAAATTGATGTATTTTTGCTCCGTCCCCAAAAACATTAATGTCTTTTATAAGTATCTTTAGATAATAATTCTCTGCCAACAACTACGCCATTACGCTTTAAAATTTTATAAGCTTCGGCATATATAGCATTTGCAGTTTTTCCAGTTTGATAAGCAGAAATTTCTACTTGGCAATCGTCTTCTTGCTTCATACCAAATATTTGAACATTTGTAACACCATTTGCAACAGAGCAAACTATTTTTATCGGATAATTTCTATTATTTTTAAATTGAAAATCAGTAAGTCCGTAAACTACAGTAGCGTCTCTACTTGCTGGAACATAGCTTGGTATAAATTGATGATTTGTTCTTTGTACTATTTGTAAATTAGCAAAAACTACGGCATTATATAAAGTGCTTGTAACTTGGCAAATTCCACCACCCAATCCATCAACTTCCTTACCATTTACATATATAGGAGCCTCTTTGTAGCCTGCTGCAATAGTTCTAGCTCCAACCACTTTGTTGTAAGAGAAAGTTTCTCCTGGCATTAAAACCGTACCATTTATTTTATTTCCTGCTAACATTAAATTTGTACTTCTGTTTCTGTTACTTGCTACATATCTAGTAGAAAATGTTGATAATAGGTCTGGAAAAGCTTCTGTTCCTATCATATTTGTTGTAACATTAGGTCTTATAATATTTAAAGGAATTGTATATTCATTTGAATTTTTAGCCCCAACAATTGCTTTTGCCTCATCAACTGAAATTTTGAAGTCTATACCATTTTCAGACGGATAAATAGTGAATGGTTCTTTTGTGTAATACGCATCTTTGGGATCTTTTTTAATTTCGTTATATATTGCGTCAATATCAATATCTTTTGGTGATTGTGTTTTCACAACTAATTCGACAGGAGCAGTATTAGCGGAAAAGTCAGAAAGAGCAGTTTTAATTGTCTCGATGCTAGCTTCTACATCTACTACATTTCCGTCTTTACCAGAGGTGATAATTAAATTACTTCCTTCTATGTAATAGCTGCTCTCAGCTACTGTGTCAGGTAGTTGCGCAGATATATCTTCTAAATTTTTAGAAAGTTGATTTTTGTCAATTTTTAAAATAGGTTCTATATTGATTTCAGTCCCAAACATTGCAGACAATGCATAAAAATTATTTTCTAAAAAGTTTCCATTTCTACCTACTTTAAATGCACTATTTGCAGCAGTTTTAGTATCAAATTTAGCATTTATTTGAGAAACTGAAATAGTGGTTTCAAAATCTCCATGTTTAACAGTTATCTCTTCTGGAAGTTTTTCAGACAAATAGTTATCAAGTTGATATTGTGCATCTGACACGCTTAAGCCAGAGACGTCAATACCTTTTACGGAAACACCTGACATTATATTTTGATTAACTGTATTATAAACTACAAATATTAAGGTAATTACAAGTAAAATTGCAATTATAATTCCTACTAATATTATTAAAATTGATTTTGGTTTTTTATTTTCTTTATTATTTGTCGGTACAAAATCTTTTGGCTGTTCAGCAATTAGGCTAGTTGTTTCTTCTTGTTTTTCTTGTTCAATGTTAAGGTTATCTTCTGGTGTTACTAGTATGCTGTTTACTTTTTTCTTTTGTACTGATGTCGTTTCTTTATCTTTTTCTTTGATGCTCATATAAAATCTCCTTTGTAAACTCTCCACTTTATTATATCATATTTTTTGTCGAAAAAAATAGAAAAAAGTAAAATATTTATAAAAATTTGATGTTGATATTGCTGCTATTTTAATGTTATTCAATAAATAGATGATTTAGTTATAAAAAGGAATATGAAAAATTTTATACAAAAACTTGCTATTTCAGATTCCAATGTTTTATAATGGAACTAGATATAGACATAGTGCCAAAAAAGGCAAGAAAGGAATTATATATGGAACTTAAGAATTATATAGAATTTATAAAAGAAAAGCATAAAGGTCAAAAAAGAATTCAAGGAACACCATATTATTTACATCCAATGGAAGTAAGTAATATTTTAGCTAAAAAAGGATTTTCAAAAGAATATCAAATAGTAGGATTGTTCCATGATTTATTGGAAGATACGGAGACAACTTATGAAGAGATAATAAAAATGACTAATTTAGAAATTGCAGAAGCAGTAAGATTAGTGACTAAAGAAGATGGGTATGTAATGTCTGAATATATAGGAAGAATAATGCAAAATGATATGGCAAGAATGGTAAAATTAGCAGATAGAATTCATAACTTATCAGAAACACACCTTGCTGGGGCAAAATTTAAAGAAAAATATATAAAAGAAACAGAAGAGTGGTTTGTAGAATTAGCTGCTGGAACAGTTTTTGAAGAAGATTTAAAAAGAATGTTAGAAGAATTAAAAAAATGATAAAAAACTATACAAATCTCGAAAAAGAGAAGAGTATAGTTTTTTTAAATCAGTTGCAAAAAACTAAAAAAAAGCATATAATTTACCAAAGAAAAAGCAAAGGCAAAAAAAGAGCCAAAGCAATGGGAAGGAATGAAGACCATGAAAAACCTAAGTATAAAAGAAATAATAAAAGAAACAAACGGAGAACTAATACAAGGAAACGAACAATACGAATGTATAAATTTTTCAAAAGACACAAGAAGCATACAAGAAGAAGACTGTTACATAGGAATAAAAGGAGAAACATTTGACGGAAGCAAATTTTGGAAACAAGCATTAGACCAAGGAGCGAGTACAGTAATAGTAGAGAATGTAGAAATCACAGAAGAAGATAAAAAACAATATCCTGAAAAGAACATAATAAAAGTAGAAAACACATTAGAAGCCCTATACAAGATGGCAAACTATAAAAGAAACAAATACAACATACCAGTAATCGGAATAACAGGAAGTGTAGGAAAAACAAGCACAAAAGATATGGTAGCAAATGTAGTATCACAAAAATATAAAACATTGAAAACACTAGGAAACAATAACAACAATATAGGGTTACCATTCACAATACTAAGGCTAAAAGACGAAGAAGCAATGGTATTAGAAATGGGAATGGACCATTTAAGAGAAATTGCATTATTATCAAAAATAGCCAGACCAAATATATGTGTAATTACAAACATTGGAACATCACATATTAAAACTTTGGGAACACAAGAAAATATTTTCAAGGCAAAACTAGAAATTTTAGAAGGAGCAGAAAATCCAACAATAATAATAAATAATGACGATAAAATACTAAACAAATGGTATGAAAAAAACAAGAAAGATAAAAATATAATAACATATGGAATAAAGAATAAAAGTGATATAATGGCAAAAGATATAGAAGTAACACTAGAGAATAGTAGGTACACATGTGTCGTAGATGAAGAAGAAATAAAAATTAAAATACCTGTTGGAGGGGAACATTTTGTTTCAAATAGTCTATGTGCAACAGCAATTGGAAAAGTGTTAGAAATTGAAAACGAAAACATTGCAAAAGGAATTGAAAGCTTTGAATTAACTAAGCAAAGAATGGATATAACAGAATTAGAAACAGGAATAAAAGTTATAAATGATGCATATAATGCAAATTGTGAATCAATGCAAGCATCATTAAAAATCTTAGGAAATAGCAATCAAAATAGAAAAATTGCAGTACTAGGTGATATGTTAAACCTAGGAGAATACTCAAAAGAACTACATGAAAAAGTAGGTAAAGCAGTAGCTGAAAACAAAATTGACATATTAATTTGTCAAGGTGACGAAACAAAATACATTGTAGAAGAAGCAGAAAAACAAGGAATAAAAAAAGAAAAAATTTATAAACTAGAAAGTAGAGAACAAGTAATAGAAAAATTAGAAGAAATAGTAGAACCAGGAGATGTAATTTTAATAAAAGCCTCACATGCCATGAAATTTTACGAAATAGCAGAAAAATTCATATCAATTCATAAAAAATAAAGTGAAAGGAAGATGCTTATGGCAAATAGAAATTTAGGAGTTATATTTGGAGGAATGTCAACAGAAAGCGAAGTTTCAGAAGCTTCAGCAAAATCAGTACTAGCAAACTTAAATAAAGAAAAATATAACATATATCCTATATACATTTCAAAAGACGGAAACTGGTGGAAATACGGAAAAGAAGAAAAAATTGAAAATATTGTTGAATACCTAAAACAAATGGACGTTGTATTCCCAGTATTACACGGACTTTACGGAGAAGATGGAACAATACAAGGATTACTAGAGCTTTTAAAAATACCATATGTAGGATGTGGAATTTTAGCATCTAGCGTTGGAATGGATAAAGTATACACAAAAATCATTTTTGAAAAAGCTGGGCTAAAACAAGCGAAATATGAATACATAAGAAAAAACAAAGATAAATATATATATGTAGACAAACAATTCAATGAAAAAGAAATGAACTTAAACGAAATATCAGAAAAGATAGTAAAAAACCTAGGGCTGCCAGTATTCGTAAAGCCATCAAGGTCTGGCTCAAGTGTAGGAATAAACAAAGCTTGCACACAAGAAGAATTAGAAAAAGATATCGAAGAAGCTTCACAATTTGACAACAAAATTATTATAGAAGAGCAAATAGAAGCAAGAGAAATAGAATGTGCAGTACTTGGAAACGAAGAAATAAAAGCATCAATATTAGGAGAAGTAAAATCAGCAGAAAACTTCTACTCATATAGTGCAAAATATCAAAACAAACAATCATATACAGAAATACCAGCAGACTTGCCACAAGAAATTTCAGACAAAATAAGAAAACTAGCAGTAAAAGCATTCAAAGCAATTGACGGAAAGGGCCTATCTAGAGTTGACTTCTTTGTAGATAAAAATACATCAGAAATATATATAAACGAAATCAACACCTTGCCAGGATTTACAAGCATAAGTATGTACCCACAGCTATTTGCAGCAAGCGGAATTAATTATAAGGAACTGTTAGATGAAATAATTCCTGCCAGTGGGGACGGACCTTCTTGGCAGATTAACAGAAAAAATCCATAAAAACTATGGATTTTTTTCATATTTGTGGTATAATAGTTATACCTAATTTTGGGAGGATGTTAAAAATGGTATTAAAGAATTATTACAAGATACTTGGCTTAGATACAAGTAGAGTATCAATAGATGAAATAAAAATAGCATATAGACAAGCTGCAAAGAAATATCACCCAGACTTAAATGTAGGGGACAAGCTAGCAGAGGAAAGAATAAAAGATATAAATGAAGCATACAGAACACTATCAGTACCAGCATCAAAAAGAAAATATGATAGAATGTGGAATTCTAAATTTGGAAGAAATACAAGAACAGTTACAGGTGCAGGTACAATAATAAATATGTTTCTAGGAGATATTGAAAAATTAAATAGGAACGAGAACACGAAAAAGCAAATAGCAAAAAAAGGCGGGAATATAGAAACAGAAATAACGATAAAACTAGAAGAGGCATTTTATGGACAAAGCAAGCAAATAACATTAAAAGATGCTTATGGAAGAGAAAAGACAATAACAGTGGCAATTCCAAAAGGAATAAGAGACGGAGAAAAAATAAGATTGATAGGGCAAGGCAAGACAGGAGAAAATGGTGGGAAAAACGGAGACTTGCTAATAAAAATCAATATAGAAAACAATCAAAGATTTAGACTAAAAGGATGTGACATATATACAGATTTGTTATTAACACCATGGGAAGCGGCATTAGGAACAAGAGTATTAGTTAATTCAATAGATGACGAAACTAAAATTTACATTCCACAAGGGATACAAACTGGAGAGAGAATAAGAATACCAAATAAAGGATATCAAACAGGAAAAAATACAAGGGGAGATTTAGTAGCAGAAGTAAAAGTGGTAGTTCCCAAAAAATTAACAGAAGAAGAAAAGCAAATATATGCAAGACTTAATGAAATATCAAATTTTAACCCAAGAGCATAAAACACGACTTTACATAAAGAAAATATTGACAATTACATAAATGTGATATATAATATTGAACAGCAATAAAACAAAGGAAAATCTATGAGATATGCATAGAATAGGGGTGTGAAAGAAATGGATGCTATACAAGGAAAACATTTTAGTATAACAGATCCAGAAGGAGTAAAAACAGTAATATATCAAGTAAATAAAACTGAAAAAGAATTTCTAAAAAATTCGCCAAAGTATACAGCAGAACGATTAGATTATTCAGAAGAAATAGTACGGCAATTATAATAGAAAAACCTTTTACGTTGACGAGCTTGATAAAAATAAAAATCAGATACTTATTTTATCTTTTGCAAAAGATAAAGTAGTTATTAATAATGGAATTTTGGATGATGATGAAGTTAGAATATCAAAAAAGCCAATGCCATATAAATTTGATACTATATACACAGAACAACCACAAGAATACAAAAACGTAACATACACACCTAATTTAAAAAGACCAATATTTATAATAGACCCAGAAACAACAGAAGAGATAAAGCCAACACTTTATTTTGATGAAGAAACAAATGATGTAAAAGGAAAGTGTAAATTAAGACCTCATAAACCTTATTTTGTATTTGAAATGAGAGAAGAAGAGGGCAAAATTAATTTGGTTGGGGGAACCCCAAAAATTGCAGATTAATTAAGGAGGAGAAAGAATGACATTATATTGGCCACCAGAAAAAACATTCCAATATAAATTTAAAGATAATAAGGAATTAGTACTAACAATACCAATGGAAAACAACAAAAAGAAAGAAAATAAAGGAATGGAAAAATAGGTTAACACAAAAGAGTAGGTGAAATATATGAATTATAAAATAGAAGGTGCAATAAGAAGAAGCAGAAAAAACTTTATAATATTTGCAATACTATGGATAATTATAGCCATAGTATTTGTGCCGTCAGTGACTAATAGTATTCATGCAGCAGGGATAAACGGAAAATTTGACGTAGTAGCATTTGTAGAAACATTTGGAGCATCAATAACAAACCCATTTGGAGCATTAGGAAACATATTTGAAAACGGAGTAGTAGGAGACTATATGTCTCATTTACTTGTAGCAACAATTTTTTTCTCAGTATTCTTCTTCATAGGATTTGTAAGGTCAGCGCCAAAAAATGAATACACAGACATAGAACACGGTTCAAGTGACTGGAGTCAACATGGAGAGCAATATACAATATTAAACAGAAATAAAGGAATAATACTAGCACAAGACAATTACTTACCAGTAGATAAACGTGGAAACGTAAACGTATTAGTAGTAGGACGGTTCAGGTTCTGGTAAATCAGCATCATATTCAATACCAAATGCATACCAATGCTTAGGTTCATATGTATTTACAGACCCAAAAGGGGAGCTATATGACAGAACAGCAGGATATTTAAAATCAAAAGGATATGAAATAAAAGTATTAAACCTAGTAAGACCAGAATATAGTGATGGTTATAATCCATTAGCACACATAAATTCAGAATTAGATGTAGACGTTATTGCAAACACAATAGTAAAAGGGCAAAAATCTGAAAGTGGTTCAGACCCATATTGGGACGACATGGCAGAAATGCTATTAAAAGCATTAATTTATTACTTAATAGCAACAAGACCAGAAGAAGAGCAAAATTTAGCCAGCTGTGCAGAACTAGTAAGAGCTGCAAACAACAATGGTAGCGGAAATCTATTAACAGAATTAATGAGCCAATTACCATATGACCACCCAGCAAGAATGAACTATAAATCAATAGAAATTGCATCAGATAAAACATACAGCAGTATATTAAGTTCATTGCAATCAAAACTAGGAAAATTTGATTCTAAAGAGATTGCTGAACTAACATCAACAGATACGATAAACTTTGAAGATATAGGAAATAGAAAAACAGCAGTATATGTAATATCATCAGACACACACACTGCATATGACTTCCTATTAACAATATTCTTCTCACAAATGATACAACAATTATATGACCATGCAGACAAAAATGGAGGAGCACTAAAAGAGCAAACATTCTTTATACTAGATGAGTTTGCAAACATTGGAAAAATACCAGATTTTGATAAAAAGATATCAACATCAAGAAGTAGAAAAATATCATTTAGTGTAATTCTACAAAACGTAGACCAATTAGAAGCAGTATATGAAAAATCATATGAAACAATAATGGGAAACTGTGATACCCACCTTTTCTTAGGAAGTAACTCATATAAAACAGTAGAATATTTCTCTAAACAACTAGGAGAAAAAACAATAGAAAGAGATAGTATATCAATAAATAGAGATAGACAAAATTGGAGAACAGGAAAATCTGTATCAGACCAAGTAATGGCAAGAGCATTAATGACTCCAGACGAATTACGTAGAATGGATATTGACCAATGTATAATCTTTGTAAAAGGATTAAAACCAGTAAAAACAAGAAAATTCTACTACTTTGAAAGTCCAATGGCAAGAAAACTAAAAGAATTAGAGATAAGCCACAATGACATAGGAACAATAGAGAGGGGAACATGGAGAAAATATAATCCATACAACCCATATGTAGAAGAAAAAGACAAAGAAGCAGTAGAAAACTTAAAAGTAGAATCACTAGACGACTTATTTGAGGACGAGCCAGTGGTAGAAAATAAGAAAGAAGAAATAAAACCAATTCAAACATTAGACTTAAACGATTTTGAAGATGACTTCGAAGAAGTATCTGCTCCAACTTTACCACAAGAACCAGAAGAAGATGAATATGATTTACAAAAAGAATTAGAAGCCAAATTTGATGAATTATTTGGGCCAATAGATGATAATTAAATATAAAAGAGAAAGCGAAAGAGATTTCGCTTTTTCTATTGAAAAAAAACAAAACTTATAGTAGAATAAACCAAAAGAAAAACAATAGAAGGTGAAAAAATGAAATTTATACACATAGCAGACATGCACTTTGACAGTCCATTTGTCAACCTATCAGAAAGAGAATTACTTGGAGACAAAAGAAGACTAGAACAAAGAAAAATATTCAAAAAAATAATAGAATATATAAAACAAGAAAAAGTAGACAACCTATTCATATCAGGAGACCTATATGAACATAAATACATAAAACAATCAACAATAGAATATATCAACAATTTATTCAAAGAAATACCAGAAACACAAATATACATAGCACCGGGAAACCATGATCCATACTTAAAAAATTCATATTATAACAAATATAAATGGAATAAAAACGTAAAAATATTCGAAGGGCAAATCGAAAAAATCGAAACACAAGAAGCAGATATATATGGATATGGATTTAACGACTTTTATTGTACAAACTCAGGAATAGAAGAAATAAAAATAGAAAATAGAAGCAAACCACAAATATTAATAATACATGGAACATTAAATGGAGCAAACATAGAAGAAAAACAATATAACTCAATAACAACAAAACAACTAGAACAAATAGGATTTGACTATGTAGCATTAGGGCACATACATAAACCAGACTATGCAACAAACAAAATAGTATATCCAGGTTCAACCTCAGCACTTGGCTTCGACGAACCAGGCGAACATGGAATGATAGTAGGAAATATAGAAAAAATAGGAAACGAAGAAAAAACAAAAATAGAATTAAAATTCGTACCATTAGACGAAGAAAAATTTATAAAAAAAGAAATAGATGTAACAGGTCTAAACTCAAAAGAAGAATTAATAGAAAAAATAAACGAAACAGAAATAAAAAATAACGAATATATAGAAATAATATTAATAGGAAAAAGAAATTTTGAAATAAATAAATATGAAATAGAAAAATATATAGAAAATGAAAAAATAATAAAAATAAAAAATAAAACAAAAATAGCATATGACTTAAAAAAATTAGAAAATGAAACAACATTAAAAGGATTATTTGTAAAAGAAATATTAAATAGATATGAACAAAGCGATTTATCAGAAGAAGAACAAGAAGTAATAGAAAAAGCAATAGAAATAGCATTCGACGCATTAGAATGATGTTTTTGGGGACGGAGCAAAAAAACATCACTTAGTATAAAAAATAAATTAAATTTGTTATAAAAATAAATCGATGTTTTTTTCCTCCGTCCCCAAAAACATCAAAAAGGAGAAAAATTTTGAAAATAAATAAAATAAAAATAAATTCATTTGGAAAATTAAAAGAAAAAGAAATAGAATTAGAAAATGGAATAAATATTATTTATGGAAAAAATGAAGCAGGAAAATCTACATTATTAAAATTTATAGTAAATTCATTTTATGGAATTTCTAAAAATAAAAAAGGAAAAGAACATTCTGATTTTGAAAAATATACTCCATGGGTAGGAGAGGAATTTTCAGGAAAAATAGAATATGAGTTAAATGATAATAATAAATATGAAGTTTATAGAGAGTTTAAAAAGAAAAATCCAAAAATATTTAATGATAAAAAAGAAGATATTTCAAAGGATTTTAATATAGATAAAACGGCAGGTAATCAATTCTTTTATGACCAAACAAAAGTGGATGAAGATTTGTTTATGTCTACTGTTGTGGTAGGACAACAAGATGTAAAGCTAGGGAAACAAGAGCAAAGTGTACTAGTTCAAAAAATTGCTAATTTAGTTGGAACTGGCGATGACAATGTTTCTTACAAAAGAGCAATTGATAGAATTAATAGAAGACAACTAGATGAAGTTGGAACAACAAAGTCAAGAGAGAAACCAATAAATATAATTTCAAGAGAAATTGAAAATTTAGAAGAAGAAAAACAAGATTTAGAAAAGTATAAAAATTTTAAATATGAAATAGAAGAAAATAAAAATAATTTAGAAGAAGAAATTTATAATTTAGAAAATGAAAATAATTTATTAAAAGAAATAAAGAAAATAAAAGATGAAGAAAATTTAGAAAATGAAAAAATAAAAATAAAAGAAAATATAAAAAAAGAAAATAATGAAAAAATAAATTTAATAAAAAATAAAACAAATGAAATAAAAAAAGAAAATAAAAATATATTAGAAAAAAATAATAAAAAATATAAAATAAATAAAAAATTAATTTTAATATTTATTTTATTAATTATAATAAATATTTTACAATTTATTTTTATAAAAAATAATTATTTTAAATATATTTTTCTTCTTACAGTACCAACGTTTTTAATTTTTTCTATATTTTTAGAAAATAAGAAAATAAAAAAAGAAAAAAATATAGAAAAAAACAATTTAATTAATTTAGAAAAAATAAATAATGAAATAAATAATTTAAATAATGAAATTAATTTATTAGAAAATAATAATAATAATTTAGAAAAAGAAATAAATAATTTAAAAAATAGTTTAATTTTAAAAATTAATTTTGAAAAAGAAAAAATAATAAATAATTATTTAAATAAAATAGAAAAAAATAAAATAAATAATTTAATTAATTTAGAAAATCAAAATTATGAAATAGAAAATTTGCAAAATAAAATAAATAATAAAAAAATAGAATTGCATTCTTTAGAATTAGACAAGAAAAATATAGAACCGAAATTAGACGATTTATCAAAAATTGAAGAAGAGCTGGTTAACAATAAAAACAAGATGTCAACTTTGCAAAAATTAAATTTGAGTTTTGAACTTGCTAAAGAGATTTTAAACACTTCTTATGACAAAATGAAAAATACAGTAACCCCTAAGTTTACACAGGAACTATCAAAGAATATTTATGCTATAACAAATGGAAAATATAATAATATTTTATTTAATGATGAAGAAGGATTGATAGTAGAACTAGAAAATGGAAATTATGTACCAGCAACTAAATTAAGTATTGGAACAATAGACCAATTATATTTATCATTAAGATTATCGATGGTAGAAGAATTATCAAAAGAAAAAATGCCAATAATTTTAGATGAAGCATTTGCATATTATGACACTGAAAGATTGGAAAATATTTTAAAATATATTAACGAGAAATTCCTAGGACATCAAATAATGATTTTTACTTGTACAAATAGAGAAAAAGAAATATTAGAAAAATTAAATATTAATTTTAATAATATAGAATTAAAATAAAAAGAAAGGTGAGTTGTATTTTATAATTTATAAAATACATAATATAAAAATGGGAAAAATAGAAAATATAATAGAAATTCTAAAACAAAGGAATAAAAAAGATATACAAAAAATATTATTAATTTTAATACTAATAAATTTAATAATTTTATTAATATTTATTTTCACAGATTTATTTCAGATAAATAAAATAGTAAAAACAATAATAAATTCTTTAGTGGGAATAGTAAATATAATATTAATAATATTAATGTTAAAAAAACAAGATGATGCACAAGTATCAGAAAAATTAGAATTAGAAGAAAATAAAACATATAATCCAATTATGCTTCAGTTTTTTGGAAAAAGTGCGGTAACAGCAGATGTCAACCTAATATTGGCAGAATGCAAAAATTTAATAGAAAGAGATTTATTAACAGTAAATAAAAAAGAAAGTGAAACGGTTTTTACTTTAAAAAATAATAAATTTACAAGAATGAATCGAATAGAGGGATTAGAAGAAAATCAAATTGATTCATACTCTAAAAATGGAATTCCTGCATATGAGAATTTATTTGTGACTAAAGTATTATTCCCATTTGAAAATGAAATAACATTGAGTGAAATAGTAAAAAAAGCAAAACAAGGATATTATAAAGAAAGAGCAGAAATGTGTCAATTTTTATTAGAAAAAATGTTAGTACATGAATTAAATAAGCAAAATATGATACAAGGAAGCAAAAATAAAGCATTTGCTATTATATCAGTTGTTAATATTATATGCAGTGTTTTAGTTTGGCTAGGACTTGGAGTATTTAATATTTTCTTATTGTTAGGAGCTATTTCAAATATAGCTATAGGTGGAATATTATTAAAAAATGAAAATATATTTGCATACAGTTTTAAACCAGAAATTTCAGAATATATAGATAAAGTTAAAAAATATGCAAAAAACATAAACTTAGATAGTGAAGAAATAGCTTCAGAAGATGTAATTATTAAAATATTATTTGGTGATATGATAGTAGATGAAACAATAGAAAAATATTTATAAGTAAATAAGACAACCTTAATAAGATATAAGGTACTTGTAAAACACTATAAAATGTAGTATAATAATTTGGAATAAATTAACAAAAAGGAGCGTTTATATGTTTGAAAAATTAGAAGCAGTAGAAAAAAGATATGAAGAATTAACAAAAATGATAGCAGACCCAGAAGTCATATCAAATAACACAGAATGGCAAAAATTAATGAAAGAACATGCAAGTATAGAAGAAATAGTACAAAAATTCAGAGAATATAAAAAAGTAAAACAATCAATGGAAGAAGCAGAAGAACTAATGCAAGACCCAGACATGAAAGAACTAGCAGAAGAGGAATACTACAGTTCAAAAGAGCAAATGCCAAAACTAGAAGAGGAATTGAAATTCTTATTAATACCAAAAGACCCAGATGACGATAAAAACATAATGTGTGAAATAAGAGCAGGAGCAGGAGGAGAAGAGGCAGCGCTATTCGCAGGAACACTATTTAGAATGTACTCAATGTATGCAGAAAAAAGACGTTGGAAATTAGAAGTATTGAACGAAAATGAAACAGGACTAGGCGGATACAAAGAAATATCATTTATGATAACAGGAAAAGGAGTATACAGCCGACTAAAATTTGAAAGTGGAGTACACAGAGTACAAAGAGTACCTGATACAGAAAGTAGCGGAAGAATACACACATCAACAGCAACAGTAGCGGTATTACCAGTAGTAGAAGATGTAGAAATAGAAATAAATCCAGCAGACATTAAAATGGAAGTATTTAGAGCATCAGGAGCAGGAGGGCAACACATCAACAAAACATCATCAGCCGTAAGATTAATACACGAACCAACAGGAATTGTAGTAGAATGTCAAACAGAAAGGTCACAATTCCAAAATAAAGATAATGCAATGAAAATGCTAAGAACAAAATTATATGAAATAGAAAAAGAAAAACAAGATAGCGCAGTTGCGAATGCTAGAAGAACACAAGTAGGTTCAGGAGACAGAAGTGAAAAAATAAGAACATATAATTACCCACAAGGAAGAATTACAGACCACAGAATAGGAATGAGCATTTATCAAATGGAAAATTTCCTAAATGGCGATATAGACGAAATGGTTGATAATTTAATTGCAGCAGATAGAGCAGAAAGATTAAAAGGTGAAGAAGAATAAAAAAACAGTGGACATAACTTGTGATATGTGTTATAATGTCGACATAAAGACCCAAGGAGGAATGACAATGAAAAAAGAACAAATCTTCAAAATACGGGAAAAGTATACATCCAGTAAAAAAACTGGTTGGGAATTGGATAACGAAACCGGAGCAGTAGTAATTTATTCAATTAAAGCAATTTATCACAATGGAAATTATTATTCCATGGAAACTGGAGAAGAAATTGTATTTGAGCCATATGTGGCAAAAGTAAGAGAAAGTTGTGGTAATGTAGCATTACAAGTACCTGGAACAGGTGTAATTGTTTATCGGAAAAATGAGCAAGGACAAACAGAAATATTGTTACAGTTAAGAAAAGACTTCAATATTTATGGCTTGCCAGGTGGGGCAATTGAATTAGGACAGACATATGAAGAATGTGCTGCTATGGAGTTATTTCAAGAAACCGCATATTTAGCAAATCCAGAGGATATGAAATTGCTAAAAATTTATGCAGGCCCAAAACATATCACTCGATACCCTTCGGGAGATATTGTATTTCATAGTGTTGCAGTATATAAAATTGATGGAAGTTTGTGTACAAAAACTGAGTATCAATATGATACTAACGAGACCAAGAAAATAGTTTGGGCAAATCTTCAAGAAATAAGGACATTGTTAAATGAAAAATTAGTATTTCCAAATAATGTACCGATATTGGAAGATATTGTGAATGAATATTTTAAATAGGATATTTGTTCAAAAGACTGTTGTTTTAACAATGGTCTTTGTTTTTTTTCTATATAATTCTAAATTGTAATAAAATGCGAATTTTTACATAAATTAAAATAATAACAGTTAACTTATAGTAAGGAGAATTTAAATGGAAATATTAAAAACAACATTATTAGGCCTATTTTTTGGAACGTTTGGAACGACATTAGGCGGAATAATAGGAGTAACGATAAAAAAACACTCAAATAAATTTCTAAGTTTCATATTAGCATTTGCATCAGGACTAATGATGGCAGTAATATGCTTTGACTTATTACCGGAAGCGTTTGGAATAAGCAAAATAACAACAGTCGTATTTGGGACGATAGTAGGAATAATAGCAATGATATTCTGTGACTTATTAGTAGAAAAGAAATTCAACAATAAAATGGAAAAAAACACAAATAATTTATTAAAAACTGGGATAATAGTATCAATAGGACTAGCAATACATAATTTTCCGGAAGGATTAGCAATAGGTTCAGGATTTGAAGCATCCATAAAACTAGGGCTTAGCCTAGCAATAGCAATATGCTTGCATGATATACCAGAAGGAATATCAATGGCAGTACCGATGAAAAATGGTGGAATGAAAATAGGAAAAGTAATTTTGTATGTAATTTTATCAGGGATAACAACTGGAATAGGAGCGTTTTTTGGAGCTATAATAGGAGGAATATCACAAGCTGTAATAGCCTTTTGCCTAAGCTTCTCGGCTGGAGCAATGTTGTATATTGTGTCACGGAGAGCTTGTACCAGAATCAAATAAATTATATAATGGTAGAATGACAGCAGTAGGGAATATGTTGGGATTTATAATAGGAATATTTGCAACAAGCTTATAAAAGCATACCTGCAAAAAGTGGCAACAATCTTAATTTTATACCTGCAAAAAGTGGCGATAATCTTAAAATTATACCTGCGAAAAGTGGCAATAAATATTGATTAATTATCAAGTATATGATAAAATTAACTTGAATGGAGGAAATAATATGCAAAGATTTTTTGAAAAAAACTTACAAGACTGGAAAGAAACAGGTATGAAAAAGCCACTAATGGTTGTAGGAGCTAGGCAAATTGGAAAAACATTTACTATTGAAGAATTTGGTAAAAACAATTTCGACGAATACTTATATTTCAATTTAGAGAAAAACAAAGAAGTAAAAGACATATTTGAAAAAACAATAGATGACGAAAAAATAATAAGCGAATTAGAATTATATCTTGGCAAAAAAATAGATATTGAAAAAACATTAATTTTCTTTGACGAAGTTCAAGAAAGTGAAAACTGTATAGTTTCGCTAAAGTATTTTAATGAATCAGAAAAACCATATAAAATAATATGTGCAGGTAGCTTGCTAGGTGTGAAAATTAATAGATTTAAAGGTTCATTTCCAGTTGGAAAAGTGAGGATGGAATATATGTATCCAATGAACTTCGAGGAATTTTTACTTGCCACAAACAAAGAAATGCTTAGAGACAAAATAAAAGAATGCTATTCTAATATGAGTCCAATGCCAGATTATGCGCACGAACAGGCAATTACTTTATATAGACAATATCTATGCGTAGGTGGAATGCCAGAGGCTGTAAAAAATTTTGTTGAAAATGACTTAGACATATTAAAGTTTGATTCACACATTATTGAAGACATTAAAGATTCGTACATTGCAGATATGAAAAAGTATGTAGCTAGTGAATTCGAAGCAACTAAAATTGAAAAAGTATATAGAAACATTCCAAGTCAATTGGCCAAAGATAAGAAAAATTTTAAATATAGCTGTATAGATAAAAACGATGAAAATGCAAGAAAAAGAAAGTATGAAAGTGCAATAGACTGGCTCGTAGCATCAAAACTAATATTAATAGATTATAAATCTAAAAGAATGGAAATACCGCTAAAAGTCTATATAGACGAAGACACATTCAAAATCTATTTAAGTGATGTTGGCATTCTTACATGTATGAGTGAAATTAAATTTCCTGATATTATGTTGGATAAAACATTTATATACAAAGGAGCAATTACTGAAAATTATATAGCGCAAGAATTGACTTCAAAGGGCGAATCTTTATATTATTGGACTTCCAATAGAAATGCAGAAATTGATTTCGTTTTATATAGTAATGAAGATGGAATAATACCAATAGAAGTGAAAAGTGGCAGTAATGTAAAATCAATTAGTTTAAATATATATGCAAAAGAATATAAACCAAAATATTCTATAAGATTTTCAACCAGAAACTTTGGGTTTGAGAACAATATTAAATCAATACCTTTATATGCTGCATTTTGTATAAAATAGAAAGAAAAGGAATTTTGTGAAAAACCATATTAATATAATAGGAATAAAGAATATATGATTTATATCAACTTTAAAACAAATGAAGATGAGGTGAAGCAATAGAATGAATATAAAGAAAAGTTTAAAAATACTATTGATATCTTTATTATCACTGTTTGTCATTTACTTAATATATGCATTTACTTTAGAAGAACGAGTATTAATGTCAATAGAAATAGAAAATTATATACCAATATTTGCGAAGAAGGATAAAAAAATACACATGGAGGATTTCATAACGATGGCGAATTATTAGAAAAAATATATTTCTCAGAAAAACAGGCTGATAATTTTGTAAATAGAGCAAAAAAGAATGTTAATTGGAGAGAATTACCTATAACAGAAAGATTATATAACAAAGTATGTAAATATGCCATAGATGAGGATATGAACATACCAGAAGTAAACAACGGCTATTGGTTTGTATTAGATAGACATAGTAGAGCAAGAGACAAATATAATTCAGAAGAACTCTTTAATGAAGATAGACATTCCTATAATTTTACAGTAGCTGTATTTGATACAGATGAAGATATTCTTTATATCTATGAATTAGATACATAGATAATGTCCAATGGGGACGTTTCTAAATGGACAAAAATGTCCAAAAGGAAACGTCCCTATTGGACATTTTTTTAAAATATTCAAAAAAGCATTGAAAAAGAGAACAAATGTTGCTATAATAGAGCAGACAAATGAAAAAAGAAAGGAACATATAAATGCAAGATATATTAAAAGGATTAAACGACAAACAACACGAAGCCGTAGTAACAACAGAAGGCCCATGCCTAGTAATAGCAGGAGCAGGAAGCGGAAAAACAAAAGTACTAACACACAAAATAGCATATTTAATAGAAGAAAAAAGCGCAAAACCATGGGACATATTAGCAATAACATTCACAAACAAAGCAGCAAACGAAATGAAAGAAAGAATAGCAAACCTAATAGGAGAAGCAGCAAAAGACCTATGGATGGGAACATTCCACTCAATCTGCGTAAAAATACTAAGAAGATTTATAGACAGAATAGGATTTGATACATCATTTATAATATTTGACACATCAGACCAAAAATCACTAGTAAAAAGCTGTCTAAAAGACCTAAGTATAGACGACAAACTATTTAACGATAGAGCAGTACTATCAGAAATAAGCAATGCAAAAAACGAAATGCTAGAACCAGCCCAATATCAAGCAAGAGCAAATGGAGACTTCAGAAAAGAAAAAATAGCAACAGTGTATGAGCTATACCAAAAAAGACTAAAAGAAAACAATGCAATAGACTTTGATGATATTATAAACTACACAATAAAAATATTAATGGAAAATGAAGATATATTAGAATATTACAGTAACAAATTCAAATATGTCTTAGTAGACGAATATCAAGACACAAATAAATCTCAATTCACACTAGTAACAATGTTGGCGTCAAAACACGGAAACATTACAGTAGTAGGAGATAACGACCAAGGAATATACTCATTTAGAGGTGCAGACATATCAAATATACTAAACTTTGAAAAAGACTTCGCAGGAACAAAAATAATCAAACTAGAACAAAATTACAGATGTACAGGAAACATATTAAAAGCTGCAAATAGTGTAATAAAAAACAATGAAGTAAAATACAAAAAGGAATTATGGACAAACAACGAACAAGGAAATTTGCCAAGAGTATATCAAGCGCAAAATGAATATGATGAAGGAACATACATAGTAGAACAAATAAACCACCTAAAAAGAGAAGAATACTACAAATACTCAGACTTTGCAGTACTATACAGAATGAACACACAATCAAGAGCAATAGAAGAAATGCTTAGAAGAGAAGGAATACCATACAAAATTATAGGAGGACTAAAATTCTACGAAAGAAAAGAAATAAAAGACATCATAGCATATTTGAGATTAATACAAAATGGAAATGATAACTTAAGTTTGAAAAGAATAATAAACGAACCTAAAAGAGGAATAGGAAAAACAAGTTTAGATAAAATAGAACAAATGGCGCAAGCAAACGAAACATCAATGTATGAAGTAATAAAAAATGCCGAAACATACGGACTAAACAGAGTATACCTAAACTCTAGAGAATTTGTAAACTGTATAGAAGAGCTAAAAGCTAAAAAAGACGAAATGAAAATATCAGAATTAATAAAAGCAACATTAAAGAAAAGTGGCTACACAAGAGCCTTAGAAGCGGAAGACACAATAGAAGCAACAAATAGAATAGAAAACCTAGACGAATTCTTAACAGTAGCAATAGAATTTGAAGAGGAGGAAGCAGAAAACGGATTAAGCCAATTCCTAGAAGGAATAACTCTATCTAGTGACATAGATAACCTAGAAGAAACAGAGGACTACGTAACACTAATGACATTACATAGTGCAAAAGGGTTGGAATTCCCAGCAGTATTCTTAGTAGGCTTAGAAGAAGGAATATTCCCAGGATATAAATCAATATCAGAACCAAGAGAACTAGAAGAAGAAAGAAGACTTTGCTATGTAGGAATAACAAGAGCAAAAGAAAACTTATTCCTAACATGTAGTAAACAAAGAACAATATTTGGCTCAACAAGCTATAACCCAACATCAAGATTTTTAACAGAAATACCACCAGAACTATTAGAAGGATATGAAGAAGCCTTTGGGGAAACAAGTAACAAAGAAACAATATTTAAAGATTCAAAATATAGTTGGACATATGGAAGCAAGAACAATGGCAATGTTGGAAATAGTAATGGAGGAATAAAAACCTACAAAATAAATGAAAAAGAGCCAGCCGTAGCAGCTGCAGCATCAAGTAACAAAACAGGAAATCAAGGGTTTATGTTTAGAACAGCAGAAAGTTTCTTAAACACACTATCAACAAAAGCAAATACAGGAAATGTGGATTTATCAAAATACAAAGCAGGAGTAAAAGTAATGCACAAAAAATTTGGTGAAGGAATTATAGGAAAAGTAGAGGCAGAAGGAGAAGACTTAAAAGTAGATATAGACTTCACAAAATCAGGACATAAAAGACTTATGGCGAAATTTGCAAACTTGCAAATAATAGATTAAAACTTATTGACGAAAGGAATGTTTTTAGGGACAGAGCAAAAAAGTTTTATTTGTAAAGAAGAAGCAATGATTATATATCATAAAGCTTCTTCTATTTTTTTCAAAGCTTATAACTAACATATTGACGTTATATGACGGTTTGTGTACAATATAAATGTAATGAGTAATGAATAACAAAATAGAAAATGTAAATACTATGAAATAAAGAGCTACTTGTTGACGTAATTTGTACATAAAGTATAAAATTTTATTAAACAAAAGAAGGGGGAGTTTTGAAAAAATGAAACCAAACAAAGAAAAGGGGATAACGCTAATAGCGCTGGTAATTACAATTATAGTGTTACTAATATTAGCAGGAGTAGCAATAGCAACACTAACAGGAGACAATGGTGTACTAACAAAAGCAGTAAGTGCGAAGGAAAAGACGGAAACAGCAAGAGAAACAGAAGAAAAAAATTAGAATTATTAGAGAAACAACTAAATGGAGAAGGAATAATTACAGTATCAGACTTACAGGTAGGGGACTATGTAAAATACGGAGATAAATTGACATCCCAAAGCTACGTAACAAAACAAAATGGAGAACCAGACACAGGATATGAAACATCACAAACATTTAATACAAATACAACTACATTGTGGAGAGTTATAAATAAAAAAGCAAATGGAAATGTAGAAATAGTAGCTGTTAATAATACTTTATCAAATGACGGAACTACTGGTTTATATTTAAAAGGCCAAAATGGATTTTTAAATGCCGAAACTGTATTAAATAATTTATGTTCAAAATTATATGCAAATCCAACATATGGAACAGCAAGAAGTATAGATGTGGCTGATATAAATAGCTTAACAGAATTTAGACCTGAGACAGATGCAACAAATTATAATAAGCCATATACTTATACATCAGGGGGACCATTTTGGAGTAAAGATACTAACACTTTTAGAACAGCAACAACAGATAAACCTGTAATAGTAGAGTATACGGATTACTATTATACAGTTAACGAAGATATGCAATTATATGACACATTAATGGAAGAATCAAAAACTTATACAGGAGATTATAGTGAAGATAATTATCCAATGTTCTATTGGCTGGCTTCTCGTGGCGTGTATGCGGGCAATGCTGCCTCTTACTTCAATGTTCGTTATGTGGCTAGCGGATGTGTTCGCGGCTGTGGTTTGTTCTACGCGAATACTAACGGCAGCCCTAATGAGTATTTGCGTGCGTGTGCAGTCCGCCCAATTGTAAATCTAAATTCTAGTGTCCAAATAGACACAAGTGATGCAACAAAAGACGGAAGTGAACAAGGAAAAGCTTGGATATTGAAATAAGAAGTAATCGCCTACGATGGGCCATTGTGTCCACCGTAGGCGAAAATTTTGATAACAAAGTATACTATTATTTCTTATATTTATTTCTTAATAAAATTTTAGAATTATAAATTATCTATTTCTTCTTTTGTTAAACCAGTAGTTCTTGATATTATATCTACATCTAAATTTTCTTCTTTTAATTTTTTAGCAATCTGAATTTGGCTAGATTTTGTGCCTTGTTCTAAGCCTTGTTCAATGCCCTGTTTTAATCCTTTATTAAAACCAGCTTTTTCAATAGCATTTTGATCTAAAATATGTTTTTGTCTTAAATGAGCCAAATATCTTTCATGTTCATCTTGACTAATTTCTTCTAATACTTCCTTAGCTTTTTTTATAGCATCATTAGAATTCTCCATATCAATATCTCCTGACTTAGTTATAAATTTCACCCAAGAATCTAGTTCTGAATTTTTACTATATTGCTCAACCTTAGGCATTTCAATTATATAAATTTCTATGGCATCTGTCAATATAATTTTACTATAATCTTCTTCTCTAAAGTTCCACTTAGTTAAATATTTAGGAATATGAGATAAATTTGTTAGATTAAAATCAGTGAATAAAATCGCTATACATTTCTTTAGTTTGGAATAATCAGTACCTTGAGTTAAATTTCCTGTATACATTTTGCTTAAATAAAAAAGTAATCTTTTTTCAATATTATCTTTATCAACAACCTGCATTTCGATATCACAATCGATGTTATCATTTATTGTGGCACGAATATCTAATATGCCAATCTTATCATCGTATAAATCTTTTTCAAGAATTTTTTCGCAGTTCAAATTGATTTTTGAAACCTTATCTTTTAGAATAGAATTAAGTAAATCAATTGTTATTGCTTCATTTCCACGATATCCAAAAATTCTTTTGAAAGTATAATCGTTTTTCAGACTTAAAAGTTCTATATGTATCACTCTCCTTGTATTATTTTGTAAATTGGGATAAATAAGATAAAAATTATTAAGAAATAAATAATAAAAAATAATTTGCAAATATAGTATCACAGAAAAATTGAAAATGCAACAAAAAAGTTACAAAAATTGAATAAAAAATCGAAAAAGGTAAAGAATAGAAAAGAATAAGAAAAAGAAAGGAATGATAGAAATGGCAGATTTAAACCAAATGGAACTACAACACTTAAGACACCTAATAGGAGCACATGAAACAGCATATCAAAAATTAAATACTTATTCTTCACAAGCAGTAGACCCACAAATAAAGCAAGTATTTGCAAAATCAGCACAAGATGCATTAAACACAAAACAAAAATTAATGAATTTTCTAAATAATTAAGAGGAGGAAAACAAAATGGATGAAAAAATAATGGTAAATGACATTTTAGCCGGAGTAAAATCAGATTTATTAGCATATCAAACAGCAATATCAGAAGCAGAAAACATGCAATTAAGACAAACATTTCAACAAATAAGAAACAATGATGAAAGCTTCCAATATGAACTATTTAAAATAGCACAATCAAAAGGTTACTATGTACCAGCACAAAAAGCAACAGTAACAGAAGTCAACACAGTAAAAACAGAAATGTCAAACTAATGGACAATTTGGGGCAGGCCCAATAAATTTAACTTGTGGACATTTTGGGACAGGCCCGAAACGTCTGCAGATAAAACTTTTTTGACCTGTCCCAAAAAGTTTTAAAAATGAAAAATGGAGATAAATGAAGAAAAAAAGAGTAAATGATAGAGAAACAAATAAAAACTACAAAATATAAACATGTGATATTATTGCAAAAAATGAAATATTACAATATTATTACAAAAGAAATACAAAACAAAAATACAAAGGAGATAAAGTAAGTATGTTAAAAAAGATATTAATACATACAAGACGAGGCATAAAATTCACAGTATTATTTGTAATTGCAGCATTTCTAATTGTAGGAGCAATAGCATTTTTATATAAGCCAACATATAGTGTGTGGATAGGAGAAGAGCAAATTGGATATACAGAAAACAAATCCACATTGCAACACACAATAAACAATTATGTTGAAAACGGAGAAGGAGAAGAAAACGTTGCATTTGTGCAAGTAAACAAGCTTCCAGAATATAAATTGTGTTTATTGAAAAAAGATATAGTAACAAATGATGACGAAATACTAGGGAAAGTTAAAGAAGAAGGAATTACATATTATAGATATTATGCAATAGCTGAAAAAGGAGAAGAAAAACTATTTGTTTCAAACTTCGAAGAAGCAGAAAAAGTAGTAAATCAATTAAAAGAAAAAAACAGCAATAATGTTAATGACATATCAATTTTAGAGAAATATGAAACAGAAATGGCATCAATAGTATCAAGTGAAGAAGCAGTATCAAAATTATATGTAGAAAAACCAAAAGTAGTTACAGTAGCAAAGAAAACAAATACATATAAATCCATTGGAAACGTAAATGTAACAAGATCAATGTCAGGCGGAAGCGCAAATATAGGAATAAATTTAATAAGACCAATATCAGGAATAATAACATCAAGGTTTGGTTCAATCAGCAAAGTAAGACGCTCAGCACATACAGGATTAGACATATCAGCAGCACAAGGAACACCAATAAAAGCAGCAGCAAGCGGAACAGTAGTATCTTCAGGGAGAGATTCACACGGATATGGAAATATGGTAGTAATCTCACATGGAAATGGAGTTCAAACATACTATGCACATTGCTATACATTAAATGTAACAGCAGGACAACAAGTATCGCAAGGACAAACAATAGCAACAGTTGGGTCTACAGGAAACTCAACAGGACCACACTTACACTTAGAAGTAAGAGTAAATGGAGTTGCATACAACCCACAAAATTACGTATATTAAAACAAAACCTAAACTCATGACAGTTTAGGTTTTTTCATATGGGCAAAATATTTTATACCAGTCCAAAGGGCATTATTTTTCATAATAATTTCGCCATGTTCCAACAACTTGCTTTCAAGCCCTAAAGTAAAAGGCAAAGGCTTAGCAAATTCTTCAATCAAGCAAAGTAAAGTCTTTGAAAAATCACAGCAAACATTAGCATTTTTAATAAGTAAAAAATATGTATTATCATATAAGTATAAAGAAATATTCTTAGAGAATTTCTTTATATCGTTTATAGAAATTTGATTTATTCGCTCACATAATAAGCAAAAATCTTCAAAATTATCAAATTTAAAAATAGAATTTGAGTTTGCACAGGTATTAAATTTCTTCTTTGCAGTTATTTTCTTTTTTTGCACTTTTGTTGAATATTTAGTAATAGTAAAAACCAAAATATTCTCAGAAGAGGAAAAAGATTCAACTAATAACTTGCAACCATCAGTATTAAATCCAACTTCGCACTCTGCCTGCTTTAAGATATCAGCTAGCAAAAAATTGCTTTCCAAAGCCTTATCAATAAAAGTCGTAGGAGATAGATTTTCTATATCGAAATCGGAGGGGTTAATAAGTACTCGAATTTTATTTTCTGTTAGTTTTTCTATTTTCATAAATATAGGGCCTCCTTAAAACACTTATTAATTATATTATACTACTAATATCATTATATTTAAATCCACAAAATTTGGTAACAAAAACAAATTAAGAAGGAGTGTCCCCAATGGCAAAAAATTGCCAAAAAGGACCGTCCCTGTTGGCAATAAAAAATATGTAAAAAATATCCAAATGGACTTGAAAAATTTGCTAATACAATATATAATAGGAACGTGGTAAAAAATAAATAGCCGTAAGGAAAAATTGAACTTTTAGGAGGAGAAAAAGAGATGGCAACGAAAGAAAAAAATATATGGATTTTATTAATATTTATTTTATCAGGACTAGTAGTAGGAGGATTACTTGGAGAGTTAGCAGGAAGAGTACCATGGCTATGGTGGTTATCATACAGCCAAAGTTTTGGGCTACAAAGTCCAGTAACACTAGATTTAAGTATAATGCAAATAACGTTTGCACTTATGTTTAAAATAAGTGTGTCAAGCATAATAGGAATGGTATTAGCAATTTTCATATACAAAAAAATATAGAAATAAAAATAGGGGCAAAACATTAAAATAAAGAACAGGAGAAAATGCCTATGAAAATAAAAGAATTACCAGAATTAGAAAGACCGTATGAAAAATTAGAGTTATATGGAGAGAAAGCTCTATCAAATGCAGAATTATTAGCAATAATAATAAAAACAGGAACGAAGGAAGAAACATCAGTACAAGTAGCACAAAGATTATTAAAATTAAATAATACAACAGATGAAGACCTAAGCTATTTACAAACACTAACAATTGAAGAACTAATGCAAATAAAAGGAATTGGAAAAGTAAAAGCGATACAACTAAAAGCGGTAGGAGAAATCGCAAAAAGAACATTTCAAAAAACGAACTACAAAAAGAAACAAATAAAAAATCCAGACGATATAGCAGAAATGTTAATGAGTGAAATGAAACACAAAAAAACAGAAGTAATAAAAGAAATAATATTAAACTCAAAAAATGAGATACTAAAAATATTAGAAATAGCAGCAGGGGGAGTAAATTTTGCAAATATATCACCAAAAGAAATATTATCAGAACCGATAAAAATGAAAGCACCAAAGATAATACTAGTTCATAACCACCCAACTGGGGACCCAACACCAAGTAAAAAAGACATAGAATTTACAAAGAATTTATACAACATAGGGGAGTTGTTAGGAATAGACCTAGTAGACCATATAGTAATTGGAGATATGAATTATACAAGCATATTTACCAAGATGATAACTGAAAGACAATTAAAAAGCGATAAAGTTTGGAAGGAAGGAAAATTAAGATGTTTAAATTTTTAACACTAGGATCAAAAGACGTAGGAATTGACTTAGGTACAGCAAATATATTAGTAACACTAAAAGGAAAAGGAATAATACTAAAAGAGCCATCTGTTGTGGCAATAGATAGAAAAACAGGAAATATAATGGCAACAGGAAACGAAGCAAAAGAAATGTTACGGAAGAACACCAGAACAAATAAAAGCAGTAAGACCACTAAAAGACGGAGTAATAGCAGATTTCACAGCAACACAGTTAATGCTAAAAAATATAATACAAAAAGTGGCAAAGAAATATAACATTGGAAAACCAAGAATAGTAGTAGGAGTGCCATCAGGAATAACAGAAGTAGAAGAAAGAGCAGTGGAAGAATCAGTCTTACAAGCAGGGGCAAAAGAGGTATACTTAATTGAAGAACCAATGGCAGCAGCAATAGGAGCATCGCTAGATGTAGGAGAACCAAGCGGAAACATAATAGTAGACATAGGTGGAGGAACAACAGAAGTAGCAGTAATTTCATTAGGTGGAATAGTAGTAAGTCACTCATTAAGAATAGCAGGAGATGAGTTAGACGAAGACATAGTAAACTATATAAAAAGAGAAATGAACCTAGCAATAGGAGAAACAACAGCAGAACAAATAAAAATGGAAATAGGATGTGCAATGCCACTAATGACAGAAAGTGCAGTTGAAGTAAGAGGAAGAGACTTAAATGACGGATTACCAAGAACAGTAAAAATAACTTCAGTACAAGTGGAAGAGGCAATAAAAGAATCAATAAGTAAAATAGTAGAAATAGTCAAAGTAACATTAGAAAAAACACCACCAGAATTAGCATCAGACATAATGGAAAAAGGAATTGTACTAGCAGGTGGAGGAGCATTAATAAAAAACTTGGATAAGCTACTTAGCATAGAAACAGGAATGCCAGTATACATTGCGGAAGAACCATTAGACTGTGTAGTAAGAGGAACAGGAAAAACACTAGAAGACTTAGAAAGACTAAAAGTAGTATTACAAAACGCAAGAACAAGAAGATAAACTGGTAAAACGCAAAATAAAGGAAAAGAAGGAGTAGAAAATGTACAAAAACAAAAAAGGCGGAATAATAGGAATTGTAATAACAATAATACTATTAATATTAATTGTAATATTTTCAAATGGAGAAAAAAACAGCAACTTTTTTGAAAATGCTGCAACAAACCTAGTAATGCCAATACAAAATGGATTAACATACTTAAAAAACAAATTAGGCGGAAACAACACATTTTTTACAGACATAAACAATTTAAAAAGCGAAAATGAAAAACTAAAACAAAAAAACAGCGAACTAGAACAATCATTAAGAGAACTAGAAAACATCAAAAATCAAAACGAAACATTAACAGAATACTTGAATTTAAGCGAAAAGTATGGTGAATACAAAACAATTCCTGGCTATGTAATAAACAAAGAAATAAGCAACTACTCAAAAACAATAGTAATCAACATAGGAAAAAAAGACGGAGTAACAGAAAACATGACAGTAATAGCAGATAAAGGACTAGTAGGACATGTAATATCAGTAACAGAAACAACAGCAAAAGTACAAACAATAATAGACACAGCAAGTTCGGTAAGTTGCTCAATGAGCACAACAAAAGACAGCATAGTATGTAAAGGAACACTAGACGAAAAATCAGCATTAAAAGCAATGTATATACCAACAGAAAGCAACATCATTCAAGGAGACAGCATAGAAACATCAGGATTAGGCGGAATTTATCCAAAAGGAATTCACATAGGAACTGTAAAAAAAGTAACAAACACACAAAATATAACAGATAGATACGCAATTGTAGAAGCGGCAGTAGACTTTGACAAACTAGACACAGTATTAGTAATAAAAAATCAATAAAGTGATGTTTTTGGGGACGGAGCAAAAAAACATCACCATAAAAAGTAATCGATGTATTTTTGCTCCGTCCCCAAAAACATTGGATAGAGGTGAACAAATTGAAAAAGCTAATAATAAACATAGCACTAATAATAACAGCACTAATTATATATTATCTACAATCAAACTTTTTTAGTTGGTTCAACATATCAGGAGTTATGCCAAACCTATATATAATTTTAGTATTATTTGTAGGACTATTTGCAAGTCAAACAATGGGAACAGCATATGGAATAGGAATAGGAATAACATTAGATTTATTATTAGGAAAACAAACTGGAATATATGCGGTATCCCTAGGGCTAATTGGATTTCTTGCAGGAGTTTTTGACAAAAACTTTTCTAAAGATAGCAGAATGACAATAATGGTTATGTCACTAGGAGCAACAGCAATATATGAAATACTAAACTGGATATTAAAATATATATTTGTAGGAAGTCAAGTAGAAATAGTAAACTTTGCAATAATTTTAGCAATAGAAATGGTATTTAATGTAATACTAACAATAATATTATATCCACTAATGCAAAAAGCAGGATATTATATCGAAAACGAATATAAAGGAAACAAAATACTAACAAGATACTTCTAAAACCAAAGGAGGGAAAGAGTTTGACAAATAAAACAAAAAAAGCCAATGTTAACTTAAGATTTAATATACTAACAGTATTAATATATATTGTAGGAATAATATTGATTGTCAAACTATTTTCACTTCAAATAGTACATGGAGCAGAATATAGAGAACAATCAAACACACGATTAACAAGAGAAAGTACATTAGAAGCAGCAAGAGGAGCAATTTTAGACAAAACAGGAGCACCATTAGTAACATCATCAATGAGATTTTCGCTAGAAATGTACAAAACAAAAGTAGACAACGATACATTAAATAGGGATATACTAAACATGGTACAAGTATTAGAAAAATACCAAGTATCATATGTAGATTCATTTCCAATCAGTATAAATCCATATGAATTCAAAATATCAGAACAAGCACTAACAAACTGGAAAAAAGCAAACAACCTAGAAGCAAGTGCAACAGCAGAAGAGGCATTCAATAAATTTGTAACTAAATACAAAATAAAAAATACAAACAACATAGAAGAACTAAGAAAAATAATATCAATAAGATACGAAATATCACAAAAAGGATATAGTAGTACAAAAGCAATAACAATTGCAAAAAACATACCAAGAGAAGCAGTAGCAGAATTTAGTGAGAATTCAAACAAATTCTCTGGGTTAAACATAGTGGTGCAACCAGTAAGAAGTTATGCATCAGGAAACTTAGCATCACATATCTTAGGATATGCTTCACAAATAAGTCAAGAAGAATATAGTAAAAGAAAAGATACATATGACCAAAACGACTTAATAGGAAAAACAGGAATAGAATATGTATTTGAAGAATACCTTAAAGGAAAAAAAGGCACGAAACAAATAGATATGAGTGTAGACGGAAGTACAACAGCAGAATACATATCAAAAGAAGCAATAGCAGGTTCAGACGTAGTATTAACAATAGATGCAAACTTACAAAAAGTAACAGAAGATGCATTAAGAAACAACATACAAAAAATATCAACAGGTGGATTTGGAAAAGTATATGACACAAAAGCAGGAGCATGTGTTGTAATGAACGTAAAAAATGGAGAAATACTAGCAATGGCAAGCTATCCAGACTACAATCCAGCAGACTTCGTAGGAGGAATAAGCTCAGAAAATTGGGCAAAATACAGAGATGACGAAGCAAAACCACTAGTAGATAAAGCAATACAAAATTCATACTCACCAGGTTCAACATTCAAAATGATAACAGCAATAGCAGGACTAGAATCTGGAGTAATAAACCTAAATACAAGAATAAATGACACAGGTGTATATACAAAATATGCAAAAGTTGGAATAACAATGAATTGTTGGGTATATACAGACTATCACAGAGGGCATGGAAATATAAATGTATCTCAAGCAATAGAACAATCTTGTAACTACTTCTTCTACGAAACAGCAGACAGAATGGGAATAGACAAGCTAGTACAAGTAGCAAAATACTTTGGATTAGGCGGAAAAACAGGAGTAGAGCTACAAGGAGAAACATCAGGAGTATTAGCAAGTAGAGAAGCAAAAGCAAAAATACATACAGATTCTCCAAACTGGAATCCAGGAGACAGCTTAAATGCAGCAATAGGACAAGGAGATAATGAATTTAGCCCAGTACAAATGGCAAGATATATAAGTATGTTAGCAAATGGCGGACACAGAGTATCTCCTACAATAATAAAAACAATAAGAAATGCAGACGGAACAGAATCATCAAGAGAAGAAATAGATAAATTTGTAAACGCAAAACTAGGAATACAAGAAGAACAATATGAAGATATAAATATAAACCAAAACTACTTAAATGCAGTATTACAAGGTATGAAATCTGTTACATCAGATAGATCAGGAACAGCATATTCAATATTTAGAAATTTCAACATAAGCGTAGGTGGAAAAACAGGTTCAGCAGAAGCGCCAGGAAATAAAGTAAACGCATGGTTCGTAGGATTTGCACCATTTGAAAATCCAGAAATAGCAATAGTAGTTATGGTAGAAAACGGTGCACACGGAAACTACACAGCAGAAGTAGTAAGAGATATAATGTCAGAATACTTTGGAATGAATACACAAAATGTAGAAGAAGATATGAGTGCAACACCATATGTTCAAATAATGAATTAATTTGAAAGGATGTTAAAATGAGAAATAGTGTTAGTATTAATTTAAGAAAAAATGAAATAATTATAAAACTAAGTGAAGATGCAGAACAAAGAGAGATAATATCAAGGTTAAAAAAGAAACTACCAGACTTAAAAAAATTATATCAAGACGAAAAGACACCAATAAGAGTAGTTGGAAAAGTACTAAAAAATAAAGAAATAGACGAAATACAAAACTTAATAAAGTCAACAATAGATGTAGAGATAAGCTTCGAATCACCAAAAGGCCTAGGGCTACACAACATTAGAAAAACATTTGAAAGAAAAATAGCAGTCTCAGAAACAAAATTTCATAGAGGTTCACTTCGTTCAGGACAAAAACTAGAAACAGAAGGAAGCCTAGTAATACTAGGAGATGTAAATTCAGGAGCAGAAGTTGTGGCATCAGACAACATAGTAGTGCTTGGAGCATTAAGAGGCTTGGCACATGCTGGAGCGAAAGGAAATAAACAAGCAATAGTATCGGCTCGGACTATTTGATGCTGTGCAGATAAGAATTGCAAACATAGTAAAAGAAATTAACAGAGACGAAGAGCCACAGCATAAACAAGCATACATAAGCATTGTTGAAGATAACATTATAATAGAATAATCCTAACCAAGGAGCAACAAAATTAAAATAATAAACAAAAACTCATCTTTAACCCCTTCATTATAAAGGAAAAAAAGCAAACCAATAATAAGAATATCATCAAAATACAATTTAATGCCTAAAATTTCTAAAATAGGTTCTTCCAAATTAGAAGAAAACAAATTAGAAAAATTCAAATTGGCAAAAGAATTGCGTTTAGGTGATATTCTTTTTTCAACATGTTCTTCCTCTGGCAAATCATAATTTGCCATTCTTCTATTATAATAATTATTATAGCGATAGTAATAATTAGGATAAACCATTACCATTATTCTCCTTGCCATCATTTTTAAACAACTCAGCAACCTTTGCAACATTCATTAAATTAGCATATTGATCAAGCTTTTCCTTCTTTTCATCTCTCAAATAAGGTTTTAAAGAACGAAGCAAATTTGTTCTAGGGTCATCTTTAGCATTCATTTTATCCATAATAGACTTCATTTTCATAACAGTATTCATATCTATATTACTAAAATCAAAACTGCCAGAGCCCTTATTTCCGTTAGTATTTCCGCTATTAGAATTACCATTATTGTTCATCATAGAAGAAAAATTTTGCATCATTTCAGGCGGAATTTTAGAAATAACATCAGAAAGTTCACCATTATCCACCATACCTTTTAATTTGTTAACCATATTCTCATCAATATTAAAATTATCCAAAAAAATCACCTCTAAATAAATATATTCAAAATAAATAAAAAAAGACACAAAAAAATACTGGAAAAATTGACATAAAAAGTTAAAAAATACCTTAAAAAACCTTGAAAAATATGGAAAAATGGAGTATAATAATTAATAGGGACATTTTTTATAAAATATAATTTTGTAAAGAAATAGAAAAATGGACATACAATAATAAAAAATATAAATGGGAGGAATATTTTTATGAAAAAGACAATGAAAAAAATTATAATATTAATAATAGCCACTACACTACTATTAAGTGACTTTTTATTATTAGGGGCTAATATCTCTCAAGCAGCAGAGACAATAGGAGTTAGCGAAAATAAAGAAGAAAAAGAACTAAAAGCAGAATTACAACAGCAAGTAGAAAAGCTAATTCAACTAAAAGACGACAAACTATTAATGCAAGAAAGCATAGTAGTAAAACTAAGTAAAGAAGCACAAAAACAAGAAGAAACAATAAAAACAAAAGCAGTAGAACTTAACGAAAAATTTCCAGAAAGTGCAAAAATACTACTAGAAGGTAAAGAATTAGAAGCAAATGCTTATAATTATAAAGCAGAAAACGGAGAACTAACAATAAACTTAAATTCAAAAAGTAGCACAGATTCTTGGAATAAACGAGAAGAAACATACAAAATTATATATGAATATAGCGATGCAAAAATAGAAGACATACAAGAAAAAGAAATAGAGCTAAATTCTAATATAAAAATATCAACAGAAAGCAAACAAATAGTAAGTGAATATAAAAATGTAATAACACTTGAACAAAAAGGAGAAAGTGTTTCTTTAGATGCGCAAATAACAGACGAAATATATAAGGGATATTTATATCAAGCAAATCAATTTGAAACAAAATATGCAGAAAGTTATGAAATAGAAATATCAAACTTAGAAAACGTAGAAAATATAAAAATTACAAACGAAGAAGAAAACTTCACAAATGGAGAAGAAACATATTCTACAAATAACAGTACATATTACAAACAAACAATAATAAGAAAAGATAACATGCTAGACTTACTAGGTAAAGACGGAAGCATAACAATAAAATATGAAAACAAAGAAATAAAAATAAATAAAGACACAGAAACAAATGGAGCAGGAGAAATAATAATAAACTATGAAAATAGCCTTCCAAACAAAATAGAAATAGAAACTTCAAAACCAGAGAAATTAGGAACATTAGAAATAAAAAATCAAAAAGCAATAAAAGCAAACACAGGATATTCAAAAGAACAAATAAAATCAATACAAACATTAAAAGAAACAATAAAAGCAAACAACTCAACACATAGTATTGAAATGAAATTATTAGACACAAAACCAGAAGTGAAACTAGCGCTAAACAAAACAAGTTTATCAACGATGATAGAAAACAACATAGAAATGAGTGTAATACTAAAAACAAATGCAAACAAGAATGAATTATTCAAAAATCCACAAATTACACTAGAACTACCAGAAGAAATAGAAGCAATAAAAATAGATGCAATAAACCTACTTTATGAAACAGAACTAAAAATTGTTAACCATGAAATAAATGGAAGAACAATAACAATAAACTTAGAAGGAGAACAAACAGCATATAAAGAAGCAGGAATAGAAGGAGCATTACTAGTAATAAACGCAAATGTTCAATTAAGCAAAAAAGCTCCAAATGCAAACAGAACAATAAAAGTAACAGTAGTAAACAACGAAAACGTTTGCCAAAACGAAAAAGAAATTAAAGTAATTTCACCAAAAGAAATAATAACAATAAACAGTATTAAAGAATTAAACATAGAAACAATTGGTGAAGAAACAAAAATAGACACAAACTTAGAAGTAGGAGCAGAAAACAAACTAGTAAGAGTTACATCAGAAGTTATAAACAACACAGAAGACACAATAAATAACACATCAATATTAGGAAGATTTCCAACAAATGGGGAACTAAACTTAAATAATGAAAACCTAAAAAACAACTTAAATGCAATAATCAGAAGCAACATAACTGTAGAAGAAAACAAAGCAGAAATATACTACTCTAAAAATGAAAATGCAACAAGTGACTTAGAAAAAGCAGAAAATGGTTGGACAAAAGAGGTTGATAATATACAAGAAGTAAGAAGTTACTTAATTGTTGCAAAAGAACAAAAAGTAGGAGAAAGTATCAAATTTGGATATGACGTAGAAATACCAGAAAAACTAATGTATGACCAAGAAGCATATATTGGTTACAAAGTAGAATATAATAAACAAAAAATAAGAGATATAAGCAAAATAAACTCTACATACATCAGATTAAGAACAGGAGTAGGACCAGAAATAGACACAAGTTTATTTGCCACAATTGGTGGAGAAACTGTGGAAAATGGAGCAACAATAAGAGCAGGAGAAGTGTTAAAACTAAAAGTTAGAGTAACTAACACAGGTTCAGTAGACATAGAAAATGTAGAATTAACAAGCAAAATTCCAGAAGGCACAACATTAGTAAAACCAATAGAAGCCTTTGAATATGCAGGAGCAGTTTACTATGAAGAACAAGAAGATACAGATTATAAATCAAAAATAGATTTATTAAAAGTTGGAGAAACAATAACAAAAGAGTATGAAATAAGAGTAAACAAAGACCTAAAAGACACAAATATATCAAGTAAAACAACAATAAAATATGGAGAACTAAAAAAAGACACAAACGAAATAACGCTAAAAACACAAAGTTCAGACTTAAGGGTAACAGTTAAAAAGATAACAAAAAGCAATAACCCAATATATACAAAAGGTGGATTTGTACGTTACTTTACAATAGTAGAGAATATAAGCAACAAAGCCAAAAACAACGTTGTAGTAAATACAAAATTACCAGAATTTGCAAAAGTAGTAGGAATGTACCAATATAATGGAACAGTAGAAAAACAAGAATTACAAGAAGAAACAATAGAATATAAAGACGAATTAAATATAGGCAAACTAGAACCAGGAGAAGTAAAAGTATTAGAATATTCTTGTGACATAAATGACCAAAACAACACAGCAAATACAATAAAATTCTCAGCAAATGTAAAAGAAGGAAGAAACACATATCGTTCAAACGAAATAGAAGACAGACTAACACCAATAAATATGGCAATGACAATAACATCAAGCAAAAACTCAACATACCTAAAATCAGGTGACGAAGTTAAATTTACAATCAATGTAAAATCTAATATGGATAAAGAAGATGTTATAGTAAATGCAACTACAAAAACAACAATACCAAGCGAATTTACAGTAAAGAAAATCAGTTATAACGGAGAAGTGCTATCAATAGACGGAAACAAATTCTCAATAACACGTACAATGGAAGGAAACGCAGAAGGAATAATTGAAGTAGAAGCCGTTGTGGACTATTCAGAAGCAAGAAACGAAACACAAGAAGTAACAGTTGAAAGTATTGCAGAAGTTGCTGGGCAAGAAGTAACAGCAGCAAAACAAACATACATAATAGAAAAAGATGTAGAACAATCAGAAGAAGGCAACAATAAACCAGCAGATGTAATAAAACCAGAAGAAGGAGACACAGCAAACGGAGATAGAACAATATCTGGTATAGCATGGCTAGATGAAAACCAAAACGGTAAAAAAGAGAAAAACGAAAAAACACTAAGTGATATAACAGTACAATTACTAAATGCAAGAACAAATAACTTAGTAAAAGACAAAGACGGAAAAGTGCTTGAAGTAAAAACAGATAACGAAGGCAGATATTTACTAAACAATTTATCAAGTGGAGAATATATAGTAATATTCAAATACGATAATAAAGAATATGCCTTAACAACATATAAAGTAACAGGAGCAAGCGAAGAAGAAAATTCAAACGCAATACTAAAAGACCTACAAATAGGAGAAGAACAACAAAAACTAGCATCAACAGACATAATAAAAATAACAAGCACAAGTATAGAAAACATCAACTTAGGACTAGTAACATCACAAATGTTTGATATGAAATTAGACAAATATGTAAGCAAAGTAATTATTCAAAACTCAAAAGGAACATTTGTAAGAGAATACAACAACGAAACACTAGCAAAAGCAGAAATAGACAAAAAGCAACTTGCGGAAACAACAGTATTAGTTGAATACAAAATAAAAGTAACAAACCAAGGTGAAGTAAGTGGATATGCAAGAAAAGTAGCAGACTACTTACCAACAGGAATGACATTCAACTCTGAGCTAAATGGAACATGGTATCAAACAGAAAATACACTATACACAACAAGTTTAGCAAATGAAAGAATAGCACCAGGAGAGACAAAAGAAGTAACACTTACATTAACAAAGAGAATGACAGCAACAAATACAGGAACAGTAACAAATACAGCAGAAATAGCAGAAATTTATAACGAACAAGGACTAGCAGATATAAACTCTACACCAGCAAACAAAGTTGAAACAGAAAATGACTTTGGAAAAGCAGATGTAATCTTAAGTGTTGGAACAGGTGGAGTAACATATGTAATAATTGCAATAATTGTAATAGCAACACTTGCAACAATAGCAGTTCTAATAAAAAAAGAAAAAATAAATATAAAGAAATTCAAAATATAGGCGAAAGGAGGAAACAATAAATGAAGAAAATTAAAAGTATATTAGCAATTTGTATAATAGCAATAATTGCAATAATAGGAATAAACACAACTTCACTAGCGGGTAATTGGTCACAAGGTGTAGATTGGGACTCATATTACAGAAGCGGTTCACCAATAGTAATAGATTACTATAAACATTATACAGACAACTATATCTACTGTTTGCAAATGGATACAGACTACACAGGTGGTCAAGTTTACAAAATAATGACTAAAATAACTATAGAAGGCGACAAAGCAACAGAATATAACAAAAATATGCAACCAATAAGAACAGTAACAAGTGACGACAATATATTAATGGCATATGCAATAAACAATGCAACAAATGTACCAAATGCATATAATTTAAACTCAATAGTAGCAAAAAATATGCAAAAAACACAAAAAACAATGTGGAGAAAAGCACAAGATTGGTTAGGAAAATTCAACCCAGCATACAGAAACTGGTCAAGTAACTGTTACATTCATAATGGTGGTGGATATGGACTAACAGCATATGACAATGAAATATTCACAATGGAAGAAGCAAAAGCAAACTACAAAAAATCAGACATAAAAGACTTAACAAACAAAAACAATATAAGAGTAACATTAGAAACAAGAAACAATGCAAAATATGCAGTAACAGGACCATATAAATGGGATTTTGAAAAACTAGACAAAATAACAGCATCTAATGGAACAAGAGAAATAAGAGAAGCGGTATATAGTGTATATGAAGGAACAACACGTAAAGAAGTAAATGCAAGTCAAATAAAATCACAACAAGATTTCTATGTATCAGTACCACTAGAAGACTTTGAAACAGGAACAATAACACTAAAAGGAGAACAAAGTGTAAACGTATATGGTGCAGAATTATGGATCTGGAAAAACATATACTCAAATGCATTCCAAACACTTATGAATGCAAAACCATCACAAAGAAAAGAACCAGTAGAACTAAACGTTACATACAATTTACAAGGAAATTTAGTTGTAATAAAATATGACAAAGACACACAACAAAGATTAGACGGAGTTGGATTTATAATCCAAAATACAGTTACAGGTAAATACATAAAACAAGAAACTGACGGGAAAATAACATATGTAGAAAACAAAGAAAATGCAACAGAATTTGCAACAAATGCAAATGGAGAAATAACATTAAACAACTTATTAATAGGTGAATACAAAGCATATGAAACAAAAAATCCACACTATGGATACGAAATATATACAGAAGGATTTACAACAACAAAACAAGAACCAGTATTACCAAATATCACATCTAAAATAAATGCACCAAATGAAAGAAAATTCATAAAAGTTTCAGGATTTGTATGGGAAGACATGATAGACGGTAAAAAAGCAATAAGAAACCATAAATACAACACGCCAGGAGAAGAAACAGCAGACGGAAACGATAAACTAGTAGCAAATGTAACAGTAAACTTAAAAGACGTAAACGGAAATATAATAAGCACAAAACTAACAGACGCTAACGGAAAATACGAATTTGCAGATGTATTAATAGACAATTTAGATAAATATTATATAGAATTTATCTACAATGGAATGAGTTATCAAAATGTAGAAATAGGAGACCTAAAAGCATCAAACACAAGTAAAGCATCAGAAGGAGATATGAGAACTAAATTTAATAACAAATTCCAAGTAATAACAAACAACAAAGCAACTGGAACAGCTGGAGAATTAGATATAAAATATGACAGAGTACCAAGCGAAGAAAACGGAACAGTTCTTAACAGTGTACTAAACTTCGAAGGAAACCCAACATATGGATACCCAGAAGCAACAGCGCCAATAAACAACACAGCTGAAAAATATCTAATAGATGCAAACACAAGAAACGTATATAATGGATATCTAAATAAAATCCAAACACCTGAAGAAATAAGAAAAAATGCAACAGAAGAACTAACAAACATCAACTTAGGGCTATATAGAAGAGAACAACCAGACCTATCAATTAAAAAAGATATCAAAAACGTAAAACTAAGCATAAATGGATATAACCATATTTATGAATATGAACAAAGATTTTTAAACCAAGGTGAATATGGAGACGGTTTCAATGTAGGTGTAAAATTCGGAAATAGATATGGACAAATGAAATATACAAGAGCAATTTACAAAGCAGACTATGAATACAGAAACGAACTAGACCAAAGTAGAGAACTAAAAGTATATATAACATACAGAATAGGAATAAAAAATAATTCAAGTAATCTAATTGCAAAAGTAAATGAAATTGCAGAATACTATGATAACAGATACGAACAAGACCATATTGTAGTAGGAACAGGAATAGACCAATCAGGAAATATAACAGGACAACTAAATGCAACACAACTAGGAGATTACAACAATGAATATAGAAAAATGGTTATAAACACAGAAGGTCTTGGAGAAATAGAAAGACAAAGTGCTAAAGACGTATATGTACAATTCAAATTTAGTAGAGAAGCAGTAGAACAAATACTAGGTTCAGGGGAAACATTAGACAATGTAACAGAAATAACAGCATACTCAATATTCGATGAAAATGGAGTATATGCAGGAATAGACCAAAATTCAAACCCAGGAAGCTGTAACCCAACAGATACAAATACATTTGAAGATGATACAGACCATGCACCAGCACTACAACTAGAAGTAGCAGATAATGCAAGAAAATTAACAGGAAAAGTATTTGAAGACCAAGCAATAAAAGAGAAACTAGAAAAAGAAAATATAAGACAAGGTAATGGAGCATTAGACGAAAACGAAGTAGGAACACAAAACGTAGAAGTAGAAATGGCAACAATAGACGAAAATGCACAAATACAACCAGTAAAAACAACAACAGACGAAAACGGAGACTTTGAATTTGAAGGATTTATACCAGGAAACTATGTAATAACATACACTTGGGGAGACGAAACATACACAGTACAAGATTACAAATCAACAATATTTGATGAAGCAAGTCACCAAGGAGACAAATGGTATAAAAACGTAGACAAGAGACTATCTGATGCAACAGACGACTATAATACAAGACTAGCAATAGACGAAGAAATAAAAACACTAAGACATGACACAAAGACAACAATAGACAAGATGAAATCAAACACACCAAACTTTGGAGTTGGCGTAGAATATGACTCAGCATATACAGCATCAACAGGAGACAAATATCAATATCTAATTAAAGACATAGACTTTGGAATAATAGAAAGACCAGTACAAAGCTTTAAACTAGACAAAGAAATTAGACACATAAAAGTAACATTACAAAATGGTCAAGTAATAGAAGACGCAACAATAAAAGACGGAAAAATAACAGGAGAGCAAAACAAACTTGTATATCTAGGACCAGTAAAAGGATCAAATGCAGGATATGAAAGCGGAATGGCAAAACTAGAACTAGATAACGAAATAACACAAGGAGCAACAGTAGAAATTACATACGAAATAAATGTAACAAATACAAGTGAACTAGACTACGTAGACGAAGGCTTCTATAAATATGGAACAATACCAGAAAGAAGACCAGTAGTAATGATGCCAACAAAAGTAATAGACTATTTAGACAAAGGTTGGGCATATAATCAAAATGAAACTATAAACCAAGAAAATAAATGGCAAAACAAAGAAATAAACGACATAAAAGGTGAAGTTTCAAGTTCAGTATATGAAAACCAAAACTCAAAAATAAAAGACAGAATAATATTATATACAAACAAGATAGAAGAAGACAGAATAACACTAGAACCAGGCCAAAGCTTAACAAGTCCACTAAAACTAAAAGCAACAAAAGTTCTAACAACAATAAATGATAACGATATAGAATTAAACAATGAGACAGAAATTATAGAATTAAAGAAAACAGGTGGAAGAACATTACGAAACTCAACACCAGGTAACTATGTACCAGGTTCAGGCTACAAAGTAGAAGAGGATGATGATATGGCTGAAACATTTGTGGTAGCACCAAATACAGGAGAAAACTTAGCTTTCTTAATGCCGGTAGTAATTGGGGTTATGGCTCTAATAGTTCTAGGAACAGGAATAATCTTTATAAAAAGAGAAGTTTTAGATAAAAAGAAAACTAAATAGCTAAATGTAAAAATCCAACTCTTGAAATAGGAGTTGGATTTTTTGGACTTTTTGGGACAGGCCAAAAAAGTTTCATTTGTGGATATAATCCTTACGTAAATAACCAGTTCAAAACTTTTTTAATAAAATGTCAAAAAATATGCAAAAATGTAATAGAAATGTAAAAATAGAGAATGCAACAAAGCTCAAACGTCTTTCCCTAAGCGACTAGAAGAGAAAAATAGCAAACTAGGAAAAAACTACTATTGAAAAAATAAAAAAATCTTGTATCATTAATATTAGATAATAATGATATTTTGGAGGGAAATATATGAGAAGCGGAAATGTAACTGGAAAGTCTAAGCTATTAATCAACGCACTTTTAATATTGACAATAGTGACATGCCTAATAACTATGACTAACATATCACTAAGTATTAGTCTAAGTAAAAATGATACTATAGTGGCAAAAGAAGATAGAATGGCAACAACAGAAGCTACAGAAGAACAAGCGGATCTAACTACTGAAGTTGTGGTTACCCGTGGTGGTACTGTGGTTAATAATGATGATGTTGTGCATGAAGGAGAGTATCTTAAATATAATATTAGGGTAAAAAATACAACAGAAGAAGATATTGATAATGTGGTGTTAGTTGCTACAATACCAGAAGGTGTGAAATATGCAGAGTTACATTGTGATTTTAGCGCGATTACACAGCCATATGAATACACATTTTCAGAGGAGCTTACAGAAAAAATAATTGAAATAGAGAATATAAAGGCAGGAGAAACAAAAGACCTTTATTATGAAGTAAAAGTAAAAGATTTAGAAGAAGGAGAAACTTCAAAACAAATTAATACAGAAATCAATTCATATAAAGGTGAAGAGTTAATACAAAAATTTGAAATGACAAATACAATAGAATCAGCAGAAATTAACTTCTTTTTGGGAGCATTTGAAGACTATGGCGGTACAACATATGGATTAAATATAGCATCAAAGAAAGAAGGTCAAGAAGAAGTAGATGTAAAAATTCATTTCCCAAAATCAGCCAAGTTAGTTTCTATAAATGAAATATTGCCTGGAATAAAAGAGTTCGATCGCTTTGCACTTGATAACATTAATGAAGTTGAAGAAGGTGAACATCAAGCTGTTAATGTTTATAATAATCCAGAGCTAATGCCGGACACAGAAAATACAGTAGATGTAGACTTTTCTGAAGATAATGTTGCAACACTAAAATTAAAAACTAATTGTTCATATAGTTTTTTAGTATACCATATGTCAAATATTTTAGCAGATGAGAACGAAGGTAAGGGAGCAATATTAAAAGCATATGTAGAGACAGTAGATGGAAAATATGTTTCAAACGAGAATAGAATTGAGAGATATTTAGAAAATATAGACATATCAATGACATCACCAAATGCAAACGGAAAAGTCAAATATGATGAAGAAATTGAATATAATCTTAAAATTGAAAACAATGGGATTAAAAACATAGGTGATACAGATAGTTTTGACTTTTTGCAAGTAAAACTTTTAGATTATTTACCAGAAGAAATTAAGCCAGTAAGTGTAACATATGAAACATGGGAAATAGTTGAAAAGGAAGAAGATGGAGTAACTAGTTTATCGGACTTGAAAAAAACAGAAGTTACAGAAGATATTTCAAGTATTGGAACAGATGAAGATGGTAATAAACTTGCTAATGTAGATTTATTAATTAATATACCAAGGAATGAAACTTCAAACATAACAATAAAAGCACAAGCAGGAATGGTATATGAAGAAACACTAGTAGAAAATAGTGCAATTGCAATGGGAGAAGAAATATCAGATAAAGTAAGTGAAAAAGTTTCACATACAATACTTCCATATGACTATGTTGATCCAGAAAATCCAGTTGACCCAGTCGATCCAGTTGACCCAGTCGACCCAGTTGATCCGGTTGATCCAGTCGATCCAGTTGACCCAGTCGATCCAATAAATCCAGTTGACCCAGTAAATCCAACAAATCCAAACAATCCAGAAACACCATCTGGAAATGGTACACAAATCAAAAATGGAACTTGTGATTTTAAAATAGATAAATATATATCTAAAGTTACAGTAAGGACTGCAAGTGGTACAAAACAATATAATTACAATAACGAAAAACTTGTAAAAACAGAAATAAAAGCAAAAGAATTAAACGGAGCAACAGTTACAGTAGATTACAAAATAGTAGTAACAAATGTGGGGCAAGTAGCAGGTACAATAACTAGAGTAGTCGATAAATTACCTAGTGGATTTGCAATTACGAGTGAATCAAATAAAAGCTGGCCTAGAGATGCAAAAGGGGAATATGCAAATACAAGCAAATCTAATTTGAGAATAGAACCTGGAGAAAGTTCAACATTAAATATTAGTGCTACTAAACAAATGACATCAGAAACTGTAGGAAATTTTATAAATGAAGCAGAAATAAAAACAGCAATGAGTATATCAGGAATATCAGAAACTAATTCAGGAAACAATTCTTCAAGTGCAGAATTGATTATAGCTGTTAGTACAGGAGCTTATGTGTATATAGCAATAGCAATCTTAGCAGTAGCAATTCTTACGATAACTGCAATAGTTTTATACAAGAAGGGAAAAATTAATATAAAAAGAATTAGAGGAATAAGCTTATTTGTACTTATAGCATTAATGATGTTTGTACAAACTCAAGTATATGCATACCCTTCTAGTACATATTTTAGCTATGAAAATGGTGTAATAATAGAAGGAAATAGAAATTGGGATGGCGGACCAGGAGGAGAAGGCGGTTGGTGCGAAGAGCCTTTGGCCTTATCAATGGAAGGAAGCGCTGTATATGTTGGTGCTAGTGAATGGAATTCAGCAGAAGAAAAAATAGAGTCAAAGAATAGAGTAACAGTATCTAACAATAAAAATGATCGAATAGGAATGCGAATAAATGGCGGAAATTTAATATATGGACCATTTAGATATTCTTCAGCTAATGTAAACAGATTTCTTGTATATATAAAAGATGCAAATGGAAAATCGATTGATTATTGGTCTACTTGTGATGCCAATGGAAATGGACTAGACCTACAAGACGGTAATGATAATGGAAATAATAAAGAGTTTTATATAACAGGCCCAAAGAGTATATGGGCTAATGGGATATCAAAGATAGAACTTCGAGGAATTGGAACTAGAATTGATGTATATCAAGCTACAAGATGGGGAAAAGGATTATATCGACTTCAAAATTTAGATTGCCAACTTGTAAGTGCAAATCAAGTAGAAAATCGTGGAAAAACTGAAAAACGTGAGGTTCCTATTGAAGAAGACCAAAAAGTTGAATGGACACAATTCAACGGAATGTTAGAAATCGAAAAAGTAGACGCAGACAACGCAAATACTAAACTAGCAAATGTAGAATTCCAAATAACGGGACCAAACAACTACAACAAAAAAGTTAAAACAGGAACAGACGGAAAAATAAGAATAGAAAACTTAACACCAGGAACATACACAGTAAAAGAAACAAATATGCCACACTATGGATATAATGCAACAGCATCAGCAAACATAACAGTAAAATCAGCACAAGCAGCAACAACAACAATAAAAAATACAAAACAAACAGGAAACCTAAAAATACACAAACAAGACACAGATAACGGAAAAGCCTTAGATGGATTTAGTTTCAAAATATCAAACTCAAAAGGAGAATACATCATAGCAAAAACAGGAGATAATAAAGCAGTACAAAAAGAAGTGAAACAAAAAATTCAATTAACAGACCAAGGAACAACAACAGATCCAAATGAAGCAACAACATTTATAACAGACAGCAACGGAAACATAGAGATTTATAACATATTAGCAGACACATACAGAATAACAGAAACATCAGTAGGGGAAAACAAATATTATGAAGTAGATGCAAACTACATTTCATGGACAAGCAATAAAGGTTCAGGAAATGGAAATACAGCAGCAGTACAAGTAGGAAGGCAAAGCTCTGTTAACACAAGTAATACATCAAATAACAGTGTAAACCTAGTAACTATTAAAAATAGACAAAAATATGTTGATTTATCAGGATTTGTATGGGACGATACCCCAGCAGATGACGGAAAAGAAACAGGAAGAAATGGAATATATAGAGCAAATAACAGCGATGCAGATAGACTACTAAAAAATGTAACAGTAAACCTAAAAGAAAATGATACAATATTAAGAACAATGGACACAGTAGTAGAAAATGCAGAGCTAAAAGAAGGCGAACATACATACAAATTTGACAGAGTAGAAATTGACAAATTAAATCAATACCATATAGAATTTGTTTACAATGGTATGGCCTATGAAAGTGTAGACTTAAAAGGACTAACACAATGGAACACAAGTAAAGCAGCAGAAGGAAATGCAAGACAAGAATTTAACAACAAATTCAAAGTGATAACAAACAATAATGCAAATGGTGATGCAGGAGATATAGCATTAAGATATGATGGAATAATAGACCATAGAAGTGATTTAAATTACGAAATCACAAACAGTAGCAAAGCATACGGATATGACGGAGCAAGACTACCAATAAACTATGTAGCAAATAAATACATAATGAAATCAACAACAGCAAATGCATATAACGGAAACTTAGACAAAGTAAAATCACCAGCAGCAATAAGAAAAGACGGAACAACAGAAATACAAAACATCAACTTAGGATTATATGAAAGAGAACAACCAGACATATCAATTAAGAAAGACATAAAAAATGTAAAAATACTTGTAAATGGAAAAGGGCAAATATATGAATATGACAAGAGATTTTCACATATGAACGAAAGCGCAGGAGACGGATATGATTTGGGGGTAAAATTCGGAAATAAATACGGAAAAATGAAATACACAAGACCAATTTATAAAGCAGACGTAACGTTTGAAAGTGCTGATAAAAGCAGAGAGTTACAATTATACCTAACATATGCAATAGGAATTAAAAATAACTCAAGCAACATATCTGCAGAAATAAATCAAATTGTAGATTTCTATGATAAGAGATATGCAGAAAACAGTTATGGAGCAGAAATTAAAGTAGGTACAGGACTAACAGAAGATGCAACAATAACAAATGAAATAACATTTAAAGATTTAAGAAATAATCATAATGCAAATAAAAATGAATACAACAAAATGGAAATAGACACATCAGAATTAGGAAGAATTGAAAAACAATCATTTAAAACTGTATATGTACAATTCAAACTAAGTAGAGAGCTAGTATACGAAATTCTAGGAGAAGAAGGAACAACACAAGAACCATTAGATAATGTAACAGAAATAACATCATACTCAATATTCGACCAAAATGGTGCAGTATATGCAGGAATTGACCAAAACTCAAATCCAGGAAACGCAGTACCAGGAAACAGAGATACATATGAGGCAGATACAGATGCAGCGCCATCATTAAGATTAGAATATAATGTACAAAGAAATATTTCAGGAAATGTATTTGAAGATTTACCAATTAATGAGTTGTTAAATCAAAACATAAGGGAAGGAAATGGAAGATTAGATAATGGAGAGCCAGGAATTCCAAAAGTAAAAGTAGAACTACTTAGAAAAGAAGCAAGAACAGACGGAACTTATGGAGACTGGACAGTAAAAGATGAATACACAACTACAACAGATGAAAATGGTTCATATACAATAAAAGACTTTGCAGCAGGAGACTATGTAATAAGATACACATGGGGTGGAAAAGAACACATAGTAGACGTAGACAAAAAATACACAGCACAAAATTACAAGGCAACAATATTTAATGAAGAACAACATACTGGAACAAAATGGTATCAAGATGAGAGAAAGAATGAAGATAATAGATATAGATGGTCAGATGCAAAAGACACATATGACGATACAGACAAAAATAAACTAATTTCAGAAAGCATTGAAGATACAAGACTTTCAATAGATGAACAACTAAAAGAAATAAACCATAGCACAGAACCTGACACAAATAAAGTAATGGTATCAGAAACTCCAGAAATGGCAATAGATGTGGAATACAATGAAAATGACAAAAATTCACTACCTGAAGAATCAGAAAAAGATGAAGAAAATACATATGGATTAAAAAGACAACATAACATACAAAATCTAGACTTTGGTATAATTGAAAGACCAAGACAAAATTACAAATTAATTAAAAAGATAAACCATGTAAAACTAACACTATCAAATGGACAAGTACTAATAGATGTAGACATAAAAGATGATTATTCTAAAGATCCTGAAGATGCCCCTTGTATTAAATCATTACCACCACTACCATCAACTGGAAATAACGAAGAAACTGCAACAAACGGAGTAGTAAGCATCGAAATGGACAACGAAATATTACAAGGTTCAACACTACAAGTAACATATGGACTTTCAGTACAAAATACCAGTGAAGTAGACTATGCAAACAAACTATTCTACACATATGGAAACACAAAAACAGGAACAGCAGTTAATAGAAACCCTATTACAATAACAGTTAAACAAATTACAGACTACTTAGATAAAGAATGGGCAGTTAACGAAAACGAAAGCACATTCAAAAGATATAGCTGGGAGAAGAAAACACGAGAAGAAATAAGAAATGACATAACAGACGAAGTATACAACGGAAGAGAAACAAAAATAAATGATAGAATAATACTACAAACAGAATGCTTAAGTGGACAACAATTAGAAAGAACTCAAACATCAGACCCAGTAATATTAACAGCAACAAAAGTACTAACAACAATAAACGATAGGGACGTAGAGCTAGACAACGAAGCAGAAATCACAAAAATAACAAAAACAGGAGGAGGACTATTAACAATAGCAGACCCTGAAGACCCAACAAAAACAAAAACAATAACACCAGGAAACTATGTACCAGGAACAGGATATAAACAACAAACGGAACCAGACGACGATACGGCACAAACAGTCACAGTAACACCAAACACAGGTGAAAACATGAATTACATACTACCAATATCAATAGGAATAGGAGCATTAGCTATCTTAGGAGTAGGAATAATTCTAATCAAAAAGACCCTTTGGGGAAATAAAAATATTTTCAAGTAAAATAATTTAAAGAGCGAGATAAACTTATCTCGTTCTTTTTAACGCGCGTGCCATTAGGGACGGACCTTAATGGCAGAAATCTGCCAAAAAGGTCCGTCCCCATTGGCACGAAAATGTAATAAAAATGTAATATATTATATACAAAAAGCGACGAATGTATTTCCGTAAGGGAGATTGGAAGGATTTTTATATTAAGGAAAATACTGCTATTGAAAAATTTAGAAAATATAGTATCATTAATAATAGGATAATATTAATAGTTTGGAGGCGTTGTAATGAAAACAATAATCAAAAATACAACAATTAAAAAAACGGTAATAATAAGTTTAATAATTACACTAATGTCAACATATTTTGTAATAGTAGGTCAGACGATGTCTATTGCACTTTCAGTAGGAATAGAGAGCCAAGGCGAAGATACTAACGCAAATAATGTTAAGTTTGATGTGTATTTTAATTCAGAAGAAAGTAAAGAGCATGAAAAAAGTGCGAATTTAGCAGAAGAGCAAACTTTGATTTTAAATGTAAATGTTAAAAATCAAGGTGTTTTAAAAGATGCCAAGATAAGTATAGAAAATCCAAACTTTACTATCATCAAAGAAAAAATAACGAGTGAATATGTAAAGAAAATTGATACAGATAAAAATGAAATAGAGTTAAATTCTATTATATATTCAAATAATGCGACAATTGAACTTCCTATAAAGTTCAAAAAACTAAACAATTTTACAGAGGATTATTTTGAAAAAGAGATAAATGTAAATTTAACAGGAACATACAACAATGAGATAGATACAAATGTTGAAGCTCAAAGAAAGATAAAATTAAATTGGACAGCAGATACAGAAGTTAGTTTTACTCAAGAAGTTGGAAAATTCATAAAGTTAGGCGAAAAAGAGATTTTAGTACAACAAAATATAAACACAGAAGTTCCAAACAATATATTGCCAAGAAAACAAGAGACAATAAATATAAAAGCACAACAAATAAGTGGAAAATATCCACAAGAAGTAACAGTATTAGCAAATGGAGTAAAGCTAGATGCTGACAAAATAAAATATAATTCAGAAGATGGAAGTTTAGAAATAGTAAATTCAAATGAATTAAATGAAAACAACGAAGTAAGCTGGGGAAATGCCGTAAACGAATATAATGTAATTTATACATACAATGAAGTAGAAACAGTAAATGCAACAGTAAACTTATATACAACAGTATCAACACAATTATATACAAAGGCAGACGCAATAGTAAAATCAGAAAATGTAGAAGTACAAGTACAAGAGAAAGGGAATATTGTTGAAGTAACAAAAGATGCCACAGATAGCCTATATAAAGGATACATGTATGCAAACCCAGAAAATGAAACAATATTTGAAGAAAACAACACAATAAAAATATCAAAAGCAACACAAGTAGCAACAATTGAATTAACAAATCAAGAAGAAACATTCTCAGATGAGAAGGGCAGAAAATACAATGCTGTAACAATATATAAAGCTACAACATTTAACAAAGCAGAATTAGAAAGAATTTTTGGCGAAAGTTACGAAATAAAAATATTAGATAAACAAAATAATGAAATAGCAAAAATAACAAATGAGACAGAAAGTGATGAAACAGGAAACATTACAGTAAATTATAATGAACCAACTGATTACATAAAAGTTGTAACAAGTAAGCCACAAACAGAAGGAAATTTTGTTATAAAAAATACAAAAGCAATAAAAGGAAATGCAAACTACACAAAAGCTCAACTAAAAAACTTTACTAAATTAAACCTAAATGGAACACTAACAAATGGAGATAAACAATCTACAAGCAGTGCAGAAATTGTATTAAATGACACAAAAACAGAGGCAAAACTAGAAATAAGCAATACAAATTTATCAACATTACAAGTAAATAAAGATGTACAATTTGTATTAACACTAAAAAGTGACGATGCTCAATATGATTTATACAAAAATCCAAAAATACAAATCGTATTGCCACAAGAATTAGATATAGACGTAAAAAAATCAGCACAACTAAACTTTGAAGACGAAATAAAAATATCAAAAATAGGATTACAAAACAGAAAAGATGGCAGAAAAGAAATAATACTTGAACTATCAGGTGAACAAAAAAACTTTGCAAGTAACCTTGCACAAGGAATTCAAATAGCAATAATTGCAGACATAACAATAGCAAATACAGTACCAACAAAAGACGAAAAAATTGAGTTATTATATACAAATGAAAATAGACCAACAGAAGCACTTACAGGGGAAGTACCAATTAAAATAAACTCAAAACATGGTGTGCTAATGACAAACAAACTAGAGAACTACTCTAACTCAGGAGAAACAATAGAAACAAATGATGACAAAGTAGTTATGGCAAAATTAGACACAAATGAAGAAGCAAAACTTGCAAAAAGAACAATAAATGTAATAAACAACTATGAAGAACCAATAAAAGATGTATCTATATTAGGTAAAATTGGGGATGAAGAAGAAATAGACAGCCAAACATTTAAAACAACAATAGAAGCAAATTTACAAAATGTAATAGCAGCGCAAAACAAAAAAGCAAGTATATATTTTACTGATAGAAGTGACTTAGAAGCACAAAGCGAACAATGGAAATCAACAACAGAAGAACTAAATACAGTAAAAGCATTTAAAGTTGTACTAGAAGACGAATTACAACCAAAAGAAAGCTTTTGTACAGAATATAATTTATACATTCCAGAAAATGTGGAAAGTGGGGAAAGTTTATATACAAAAACACAATTACAGTACAATTATCAAGATAGCGAAGAAACAACAATTTCTGCTATGGGATTAAGCGCAGAAGGAAGCACAGCAGAACAACCTTCGGGAATTACTCAGGATGTTAATGGTATAAGTGTTGAAATACAGGCTAAGAGTGGAGATAAAACTTTAAAAGAAAATGATACAGTAATAGAGGGTCAAGCTATAAAATATGTGCTTAAATTAACAAATAATACAGGTAAAGATATAAAAAATATGACTCTTGAAGCTACAAATACTAATGCTATTTATTATGGGGAAGTAGAGCATGAAGAGGAAGTATTTGGTCAAATGCAAAAAAGATATGAATATATGGAAGACAATACTTTAAACTCAAAACAAATAAAAATAGAAGAGTTAAAACAAGGAGAAACAAAAGAAGTCGACTATCAAGTTGGAATAAAAGAAGTAGCAGACAACAACCACACAATAACAGGACAAATAAAGATGACAGCAGAAGGAATGGAAGAGAAGACAATACAAAACATAACAAATAAAATAAACAAAGGAAAACTAAAACTAACATTAGCAGATACAACATCACTAGATATACCATTAAATGGAGATGACGCATATCCATTAGAATTTAAAGTAGAAAATATTTCTAAAGAAGAGGTAAGAGATGTAATAGTAGAAATACCTGTATCAGAAAATTTAAATTTCTCTACAGCAAATGTCTATGTGGAAAAAGGAGAATTCTTAGAATATAAAGACGGAATAGCAAGATTTAAAATAAGCCAAATAGCAGAAGGGCAGACAGAAACAGTATATGTAAGATTTTATATTAAAACCATACCAAATACTGAATTAGGTATGTTGATATCACAATACTTTAACATTAATTATGAAGGAGTAAAATATACATCTAACTATCAAGAAAGATATGCTAAACAAAACAAAGTAGAAATAGTTGGAACTCAAAATACAAACATAAAAGAAAATACAGTAAGAGACGGAGACAATATAATTATAACAATAGATATAGAAAGCAAGGGAATAATAGATGCGAGAATTAATATATCAGATGTTATTCCGGAAGGACTGAAAATTAACAATATTAAGATAATACAAAATGGAAAAGAGACATCTATGGAAAATGACAGAATATTATCAACTACAATAGATATTAAGCCAAAAGAAAAAATACAAATAATTATAGATACAACTTTGAATAGTAACATAGTAGAAGGCAACAAAATAATAAATACAGTAAATATAAATGGATATGGAGTTACTGCTAATATAAATACTCTAGAACTTATTATAGACGGCAAAGAACCAGTTAATCCAGATGACCCAGCTAAAAAAGAATTAAAGAGCATAAGTGGAAAAGCATGGATAGATGAAAATAAAAACGGAAATAGAGATGCTCAAGAAAAAGGATTACCAAATACAACTGTAATGTTGTTAAATGAAAAAACTCAAAATATTGCAAAAGATAAAAATGGAAATGAACTGATTACAGCTACAGATGAAAAAGGTATGTATGAATTCAGAGAAATAGAAAAAGGTAAATATAGTGTAATATTTATATATGACAGCAAAAATTACTATACAACAGAATATCAAAAAGAAGGAGTAGCAGAAAGTCAAAATTCAGATGTAATAAGTGCTACAATAACACTAAAAAATGAGCAAATTAAGTGTGCAAAAACAAAAGAGCTAGACTTAAGTAATATAAATTTAGCGAATATAGATGCAGGATTTATCAAATCAGAGATATTTGACTTAAAACTAGAAAAATATATAAACAAAATAACAGTACAAAATAGCGATGGAACTAGAGTAATTTCATACAACAAAGAAAAACTTGCTAAAGTCGAAATAGACGCTAAAAAAATAGCAAATAGCAAAGTTACAATAGAATATAGCATAGAAGTTACGAATGAAGGAGATGTTGCTGGTTATGCAAATGAAATTGTAGATTACTTACCAAATGATTTAAAATTCAGTAATCAATCAAATTCAGGATGGAAGCAAAACACAAACGGTAACTTGTATACAACAGCATTAGCAAACCAAGTAATTTTACCAGGACAAACAAAAACAATTAATTTAACATTGACAAAAGATATGACACAAGACAATACAGGAAGAATATTAAACAAAGCAGAAATAAACAAACATTATAATGAACGTATGTTAGATGATATAGACTCGACACCAGGAAATAAAGACGAAAAAGAAGATGATATGAGTAATGCAGATGTTATTATATCAATAAAAACAGGTAGTATAATACTTTATACTACAATAACAATAATATCAATTGCAATTCTTGCAACAGGAATATATTTTATAAAGAAAAAAGTATTAGGGTAGAAAGGAGGAAGATAAATATGAAAAAGAATATAATATCAATAATTTTAATAGCAATAGCCATAATATTTATGCTTCCAGCATTTTCTACAGCTGCATACTTTTATAGCACAGAGGGTTATTATGAAAATCCATCATTCTATGGTATATTTGACGCAATAAAGCGTCAGGGAGATGCATGGCTAGATTCTGAACTTCCAGACATAAGTGGTTTATGGAGTACTAACCAACAATCTAGAACAAATCCAGGTGGAGAAATATGGGATGTTGGAGCTCAATGTATAGGCCATAGAAGTCAAGGTGCTGGTGGATATAGAATGAGAATAAAATATATTATAGATATTGGTAAAGACATAATAGTAAAACATAGTAATAATGGAATTGAAAATATAACAGATTCAGGCCAAAAAATTGAATATTATAGATTAGGATATTATATAAGCAAATCATCAGCAGGAGAATCAGGAAGTAGCGTTTGGGGAACTTGGAAGGCCCAAATAGCATGTTGGCTAGGAGAACATGGGTATAATTTAGGAACAGATAATGATTCGATTAATTCAGGACTTAGAGAAAATAATACAAGTTATTCAAGCCCATTATATAATGAAGCCCAAAATAAAGCGAAAGAAGCCCTAAACCAAAAGTCAGGTAAATTTAGTACAACATCACAATATGGTGAAGGGCAACCACAACAAATAAATTATGACGGAAAATACACATTTATAGGTCCATACAATTTAAACCATGAAGACGGAAGAATTGAAGGACAAGCAAGAATAACAACAAAAGAAAAAACAGTGATAAATACAAGTTTATATAGTACAGACGGAAAAACTGTAAAAAAATTATCAGAACTTGGAAATTATAATGGGGATAATTTTTATATAGTATATGAAGGAGAAGTAGACTCAGTAGAAAATATAAAGATAACAAGTAAACTAAAACAAAATGTAATTAGAGCAAGAATAGTATTAGGAGAACCAGTATTTATGTCAAATCAATCAATAGCGATTTTTCATGGTACAGGCTCAAGGGAAACAGAAACAGAAGAAACACTAACACTTCCAGGAGTTGCAGAAAGCAGACTAAACATCAAAAAAATAAACAGTGGAACAGGCAGACCAATGAAAGACATAGGATTTGTTGTATACTCAGTAGACCAACAAGCATATGTAAACACAAATAACCAAACAAGCCAAAGATATGTAAAAAATATAAACGATGCGCAAGTATTTAAAACAAACCAAAACGGAGAATTCACAGTAAACAAACTTACAAAAAAAGGAACATACATAATATACGAAGTAGTACATCCAGGAGCATTTGAAAACGGATTTGAAGAAGTAAGCAAAGAAAAACCACTAGAAGTAGGAAGGGTAACCTTTGAAGCCGTAGGTGGAACAAAAAGCATAACAATAAACAACACACAAAAATACATAAGAATATCAGGACTTGTATGGGAAGACAAAGGAGCAGGAAAAGACTGGATAAAGAACTACTTATATCAAACATCAACAAATGGAATAAATGACGCAAATGACAAATTAGTAAATCACGTAACAGTAAGTTTAAAAGACAGTAAAGGAAATATTATACAACAAGTAAAAACAGGTGAAACACTAAAATACACAAGACTTGAGAATGGTAAAAATGTAGAAAAAACAGAAAGATTACAAGAAGGAAAATACAAATTCTACAATATAGAAATAGACAAAATAACACAATACTACGTAGAATTTAGTTACAATGGTATGAGTTATCAATCAATACCATTAAAAGATATGCTAGCAGCAAATACAAGCAAAGCAGCAGAAAACGGAAAACAAGTAAATGAAAGAACGAACTTTAATAACAAATTTAAAGTAATAACACATAATAATGCAAATGACGGTGGAGCAGGAAACACAACATTAAAATATTTTGAACAAAACTATACAAGTACATTAGACCTAGAAGGAACAAATCAACAAAAAGGATATGAAGGTGCAAACTTCCCAATCACTGGAGTAGCAGAAAAATACATGATAAGATCAACAACATACAACGGATATGGTGGATATCTAGACAAAATAAAAACACCAGAAGCAATAAGAAGAGAAGAAACACAAGAACTAGAAAACATCAACCTAGGTATAGAAGAAAGAGAACAACCAGACTTATCTGTAAAGAAAGACCTACAAAGCGTAAAACTTACAATAAATGGACGTGGACAAGTTTACAAATATGACAGAAAATTTACAAATCCAGAGGAATGCGGTGGAGACGGATATGAAATAGGTGTAAAATTCAAAAAAGAATATGGCGACATGTCATATAAAAGAGCAATTTACACACCAGATAGCGAATTTACAAGTGCAGACAAAGATAGAGAATTAAAAGTATATCTAACATATAAACTAGGAATTAAAAATAATTCAAGCAAACTACAAGCAATTGTAAATGAAATTGCAGACTTCTACGATAGTAGATATGAAGAGGATTCAATTGTTGTAGGAAAAGGTGTAGATGCAAATGCGAATGTAACAAATCCAATAGACTTTACAAAACAAAATTATAATAACAATTATAAAAAATTACTTATAAACACTAGTGAAATTGGTGCAATTAATGCTCAAAGTTCAAAAGAAATATATGTACAATTTAAGCTTAGCAGAGAAGCGGTAGTGCAAATTATGAACTCAAGAGAAACTCTAGACAATGTAATGGAAATAACATCATACAGCATATTAGACCAAAATGGCGTAGTATATGCAGGAATTGACAGAAACTCAAATCCAGGAACAGCAGAACCAGGAAACAAGAGCACATATGAAGACGACACAGACTGGGCACCACCAATTCAATTAGAAGCTAAAGCAACAGCAGAAGAAAGAGAAATATCAGGTAAAATATTCGAAGACCAAGCAATTGCTGATAAACTAACCAAAGAAAACATAAGGCAAGGTAATGGACAATTAGATGCAAACGAAGTAGGAATTCAAAACGTCAAAGTTGAACTTTGGAGAAAAGAAGTAGACCCAGAAACAAGACAATACAATAAATGGACACTAATTGATACACTTGAAGCAACTGGAACTGACGGAGAATACAAATTTAATAACTTTGCAGTAGGAGACTATGAAGTTAGATTTACATGGGGAGACGAAACATATCCAGTACAAAGTTACAAAGCAACAATATTTAACGCAGAAAAACACAGTGGAACAAAATGGTATCAAGACACAACTCCAAGATATTCAGATGCAAGAGACAACTACGAAACAAGAACAGCACTAGACAATGAGCTAAATGCAGACGAAATAAGACATGATAAAGCAACAGACACAAGCAAGAAAATGATATCATCAACACCAGGAATGGCAATAGATATAGAAAACTTAAGAACACCAACAGTAATAGAAACATCAAGAGATGGTGACCAAATACCAATTACAACTTCAAATGGACAAGTTAGATACGAAAAAGTGCAAACATACCATATACCAAATGTAGACTTTGGACTAATAGAAAGACCACATCAAAGTATAGAATTAATAAAAGAAATGAAACACGTAAAAGTAACACTAGCAAATGGTCAAGAACTTGTAAATACAGACTTAGACGAAGATGGTAAACCGGTAGGTGATCAAAGAAAGAACTTTACAGCTATAAAAGGAGCAGAAGGAAGTGTAGACAAAGACCCAGGATATGCAAAACTAGAAATAGACAACGAAATACTACAAGGTTCAACAATAGAAATAAAATACGAAATAAAAGTAAAAAACACAAGTGAAAGAGACTACAGAAATGAAGAATTCTATACATATGGAACTCTAAACACAACAAACCCAGTAAAAATAAACATAACAAAAATAGCAGACTATGCAGACGCTCAATGGGCAGTAAACGAAAATGAAGCTACCTACACAAGTTCAGGCTGGACAAAAAGAGAACTAAACGAATACAAAGAATCAAACGAAGTAGCAGAAAAAGTATGTGACGAAAGTCAATCTGCAATAGCAAACAGAATAATCCTAACCACAACAAAAATAGACAACCAAGGAGGATTAGTAGCAGAAAAATCAGGAGTAGCAGGACTTTCAACACAAACAAAACCACTAGAGCTAACAGTAACAAAGGTATTAACAACAATCTCAGGAGACATAGACATACAAAACGAGGCAGAAGTTATAGCTCTACGCAAAGACGGTGGAGGAATATTCAAACAATCAACACCAGGAAACTATGTACCAGGCACAGGTAAAAAAGTAGAGTCAGATGACGACATGGCACAAACATTCAAAGTATCACCAAATACTGGTGAAGACCAAAGCTACATATTACCGATATCAGTGGGTATAGCTGCATTAGTAATCTTAGGCTTAGGGGTATTATGGATAAAAAAACTTTTTGGGACAGACCAAAAAAGTTCTAAATAGAGATGTTTAAGAACGAGATAAATTTATCTCGTTCTTTTTAGGCCATTGGCAGGAGACCCTACGCAATTAAGCTGTTAAAGAGATCTCAAACAAACAAAAGAGAAAAGACACACAAATGTAATATAAATGTAAACATAAAGACAAAGAAAACCTTGAACAACCTTCCCTAAGCAAGTTAGAGAGATATTTGCAACAATGGAAAAAAGTGATATTGAAAAAATTTAAAAATATTGTATCATTGATACTAGAGAAATATTAATAAATTAGGGAGTTGGCGTATGTTGAAACTAAAAAAATATGGAAAGAAGATTTTGCTAGCAATATTAGTGATATTACTATGCATATCATCTGCAATAAGTATAACGTTATTAGGAAAAACAAAAAACAATGGTGTTGTATTTGCAAGTGAGCCTGAACAGAAAAAAGCAGTTATTTACAAAACCACAGGATTAACTACATCAAATACAGAAAGTCTAAGTACAGAGGTTGCGCTTACAAGGGGTGGAGCAGAGCTTGAAGATGGCGGAATTGTATATGAAGGAGAGTATATAAAATACAATTTTAGATTAACAAATAAAACTCAAGCAAACATTGATAATGTGAAAATAGTTGCTTCAATACCAGACGGTGTGAAATATGGAGAATTAAACTCGAATTTTGAAGAATTCAGACAATCATATTTTTATAATTTTGACGAAGAACTTACAGAGAAAACGATAGAAGTAGGTACAATAGAAGCAGGACAAAGTAAAGAGATTTTCTATGAAGTGAAAGTTAAAGACTTACCTGAAGGAGAAACAGAAAAAGAAATTGTTGCTAATGTGAATTCATATATAGGTGAAGAATTAGCTCAAAGCTATCAATTAAGAAATGTGATAAACTCAGCAGATACACAATTGTTTCTAGGGTCATTTACTCAATATGGTGGTAAACAATATGGTTTAAACATTAAGTCAGATACTCAAGAAGAGGTAGAAGTTAAAATACATTTTCCACAAAACTTTAAATTAAGTTTTATTACATATATGGTTGATGAATTTGAAGATATTGATAGATTTGACTCACAGATAGATGGCGGGAAGATTGTTTATACAAATGTAGAAGGTCAAGAAAGAAAAGAATATACCATAGAAGATTTAAAAGAAATGTTAGGAGAGGAAGATTTTAATAAATTACAAGAACTAGAAAAAATCGAAGGAATAGAGGATGTTAAGGAAGTAGAAGGATTAAGGCTAAAAGATATATTAGAAATGATAAATAATACTAATACGTTGGGAGAAGTGGTAATATCAGAAGACAATATACTTACAGCGAAACTAAAAACAAATCATTGCTATAGATTTTTAGGAGTTTTGGATGCATCAAAGATATCTGGGACTTCAGAAAATTCAAAAGAATACGTAACAGCATATGCAGAAACAAGTGATAGCGTTTATATGTCAAATGAAAATAGAATAGAAGCAGCATATAAAAATATAGAAGTTACTATGATATCTAATAACGCAGGGAAAAAGGTTAAATATAATGAAGATATATAATATGAAATTAAAATAAAAAATATTGGTAAAGGCTTAACAGAAGATAACTTAGAAATTTCAGATTATATACAAGTGAATGTAGTAGATTTCTTGCCAGAAGAGATTAAACCAGAAAGTGTAATATATAATAATTGGGAATTTGTTGAAAATCCAAATAAACAAGAGGATAAGAAGATTTTAATACAAAAAGTAGACGACGCAATTTTAAGTGTTTCTGGGAAAAGGAGAGATGAAGAAGGAAATATATTAGCAGATGTGGATGTTCCCATTATAATACCACAAGGAGAAACTGCTAATATAAAGATAAAAGCAAAAGCGGGGTTTGTGTATGAAGAAACAACAGTAGAAAACGTAGTAACAGTAAAAAGCGACGAAATGATACAAAATAAAATAAGTAATAAAATTTCTCACACAATACTTCCATATAATTATCAAAATTCAAGTGTACCAGATGTACCGGATAATCCCGATATACCGGATATTCCAGATGTACCAGACGTACCAGATAATCCTGAAGATCCCAATAGACCCAATACTCCAAATGTACCAGATAGACCAAACAATGAAGATAAAGAACAGATAAAAAAAGAATTTTGTGATTTCAAAATAGATAAATATATATCTAAGGTCACAGTAAAAACTGAAAGTGGAGTAAAGGAATATAATTATAATAATGAGAACCTTGCAAAAGTAGAAATAAAAGCAAAAGAAATTAACGGTGCAGTAGTTACTGTAGATTATAAAATAGTGGTAACAAATGAAGGTAATGTAGCAGGAACAATAGGAGAGATAAGTGATAATTTGCCAAAGGGATTTGCAATTTCAAATGAATCAAATAAGAATTGGCCTAGAAATTCAAAAGGTGAATTTGTAAATAAGAGTAAAGCTAATTTAAAAATAGAACCAGGGGAAAGTACAACATTAACAATAAGTGCAACAAAGAAAATGACATCAGACACAGTAGGTAATTTTAAGAATGAAGTAGCAATAAAAAATGTATTAAGTATAACAGGACTTCAAGATGCAAATTCACAAAATGACACATCAAATGCAGAACTTATAATCTCAATTAGTACGGGTATATATGTATATATAGCAATTATTATCTCTATATTAGCAGTTCTTGGTTCAATTGCTATATACCTTACTAAAAAAGGCAAATTAAGAATAGGAAAATTTGGTAAAACAACATTTTTGGCAATAGCTTTTATAGCAACAATAGTTACCCACATTTCTCAGGCAGCAGATAATGTTTATTTTACCCCACAAACAACACATTCTTGGAGTAGCGATATAGGAACAGCATATTGTGAAGATGGTACAATATTAAGTGATGAACGGTACATGGTCTCTTAATAGCTCAGAAAGTGTTGAATATGAATATCAAACGAGAACTACAAATGTATATGTTGAAAGAACTAATAGTCAAATAGAAATGCACTCAGATGGAAACAATTTTGTATATGGGCCATTTACATATGAAGCTGATGGAATAAGAACAAGTTATTCTTATGAGGTATACGACCATAGTGGAAATCTGATATCAGGTGTAAGTAGTACGGGAATTTTAAATAATCGGAGAGAATAATAGTTTTTATTTAATAATTCCAAAAGGCAATTGCAAAAACGGAATATCTAGAGTAAAACTAAATGTAGCAGGGCAACAGGAATTAACTCATTATAAAAAGAAAATAGTTAGGGATCATTATAGTCGTATTACAGTAGAAATAATAGGGTGGAATTATATAGAATTTAATATTTTTGGTGAAAAACTTGAGATTCCAATACCAGAGGCGATAACATGTAAACGCGAGCAACCAGTGTGCATAACTAAAGATGGCGGTTCAAGTCAATGGTCTGAATACTTCAACCAAAGTGACTACACAGAATGGACAGATATCAACGGAACCCTAGAAATAGAAAAAGTAGACGCAGACAACTACGACAAAAAGCTAAGTGGAGTAACATTTGAAATATCAGGATTAGGACAATACACAACAGACGCAAACGGAAGAATATACTTAGAAAACATAAGACCAGGAACATACAGCATAAGAGAAGTATCAAACACAAACTATGGATACTTAGCAGTATCATCAGACATAATCAATATAAACACTGTATCAGACAATATAGGAGTAGCAACAGGACAATACAGAACACCAATAGAAAAGAACGTAAAAGTAACAGGAAATTTAGTAATAGAAAAAACAAGCAAAGAAAGTGGAAAGCTACTGGAAGACTTCAGCTTCAAACTAATGGACTCAAAAGGAAGATACATCATAGCAAAAACAGGAGCAGACAAGAAAAAGAGAGACAAAGTAAAAGAATACATATTGCTAACAGACCTAGAAAGAACAAACGATATAAATCAAGCAACAGAATTCATAACAGATAGTAAAGGTCACATAGAAATTTATAATTTACTAATAGACACATATACAATAAAAGAAGTATCAGTAGGAGCAGACAAACGCGAAGAAAATAGATACTTTGACGTAGACGATAACTACATTACATGGTCAAGTAATGCAAATGGCAACAAATGGTCAAACAGTGTAAACAGTAACGGAACAAAAAATCTACCTAAAGTAAAAATAACAAGGCAAAAATCACAAGATACAGAGAGAATAGGAGGCGCAGCAGACAAAATATCAATCAAAAACGAAAGAAAATACATAGACATTAAAGGTCTAGTATGGGAAGATATGGTTGATGGAAAAAAATCAATAAGAAATAATATATATAAAACGCCAACAGAAGGAACAGAAGACAGAAATGACAAATTACTAGGAAATGTAACAGTAAACCTAAAAAGCATAAATGAAAACGGACAAGTAGAAATAGTTAAAAACATCAAAGCAAAAACAAAAGATGGAATAAAAGACGTAGATGGAACAATAGACACAGGAGTTGAAGGAAGTGGAGATGAATACTACGGGAAATACGAATTCCGAAATGTACTAATAAGAGACTTAGACAAATACTACATCGAATTTGTATACAACGGATTAAGTTATAAAGCAATAGACTTAAAAAACGGTTCATATAGCGACCTAAAAAACGGATACTTAGCAGAAGCGACTTCAAACACAAGTAAAGCAATAGAAGAAAACGTATGGGAAACAAAATTTGAATCAAATTCAAGAGAATTCTTCAACAACAAATACAAAGTAATCACAAACAACCATGCAGATGGTGATGTTGGGGGATTAGACGTGTCATATGATTTTGCAAACCATGTAAGTACATTAAACTTTGAAGGAAATCCAAAATACGGATACTCAGGAGCAAGATTCCCAGTAAACTATACAAAAGACCAATATTTAATGAGCCCAAATAATAAATCAGAAGGAAAAGAAACAACAAATACAAGAAAAGCATACAATGGCGGATTAGACCAGATAAAATCAAAACAAGAGATACGAGAAAAAGACATCAAAGTAATAAACAATGTAAACTTAGGGCTATACGAAAGAGAACAACCAGACCTTGGAATAAATGGCAAATATAATGAAAAAACAAAATCATATGAATATGGAAAACAACTAGACAATGCAAAAATTAAAATAAATGGATATAACCATATATACAAATATGAAACTAGACATCTAAACGAAGGTGACTATAAAGGTGGGTTCAATGTTGGAGTTAAATTCGAAAATAGACGTGGAGCACAACCATACACAAGAGCAATTTACAAAGCAGATGTCGAATTTGAAACTCCAGATAAGAGTAGAGAATTAGAAGTATATTTGACATACAAAATAATACTAAATAACAATTCAGCTAATTTAAAAGCTCAAATAAACGAAATAGTGGACTACTATGATGCAAGATATATCAAAGAAGAAATAAAAGTTGGAACTCAGCTAAGTAATGTTGCAGATCCAATAAATCCTAATCCAAACAAAGAAATAAAAATAACAGAGTTCGGAACCAGTGTAAACGGATACAATAAAATAGTAATTGACACATCAAAACTTGGATATATTGAAAAACAAAGTGCTTGCAAAGATTACGTATATGTTCAATTCAAATTAAATAAAGAAGCGGTTGTAGAAATACTATGTGACGGAGATATAAACAACATAAAAAACGGAATACAAGCACCAGATAATAAGTTACTAAAAAATGTTGTAGAAATAAAATCATACAGCATACAAGACCAAACTGGAGCAGTATATGCAGGAATTGACCGAAATTCAAACCCAGAAAACTGCAAACCAGGAGATGACACAACATATGAAGATGATACAGACTACTCACCAGCAGTTAAATTAGCAGTAGCAAAAAATAACAGAACGATAAATGGATTGGCATACGAGGATAATGCAACCGTAAATAACAACATAAGACAAGGTAATGGAAGCTATAATCAAGGAGAAGGAGATAGACCATTAAAAGGAGTCGTAGTACAGCTTCAAAGAAGAGATTACGACGATATGGGTAAATGGAAAACCATAAAAGAAACAGGAGCAGAAGGAACAAAAGCTAATGGAACATTCCAATTTGAAGATTTTGCAGCAGGAGATTATCAACTAACATACAAATGGGACAACAGTAATGATAACAAGCATGGAACAAGTGCAATACATCCTAATATACTTGTACAAAACTACAAAGCAACAATATTTGACGAAAACGCACATAAACTAAATGCGACAACTTACGGAAATGAAGAAAGAACAGAAAAATATTATTGGTATAGAGAAGGCAATAGACTATCAGATGCAAAAGATAACTATGAAACAAGAAAACAAATAGATAGCGAAATATCTACATTTAGATATAACACTGAAACTGATGGAATAAAAACAAATTCAATGACATCTGCAACACCAGAAATACCAATAGGAGTAGAATATGCAGACGTTATAAGTACATCAGTATTTGGAGACGAATACAAGTACGATATTACAAATATAGACTTTGGTATAACAGAAAGATCACTACAAAACTATAAACTAACTAAAAACATTGACCACGTAAAAGTAACATTGCCAAATGGACAAGTATTGGTAGATGCAGACGTAATAGTAAAACCAGCAGGAATAGGCACTGATGGAAGAATGCAATATTCAATGGGATTAGAAGGAGTAACAAACTTCCTAAAACCATTACCACGAGTTGGCAGTCGTTTCTTAACAGGAAAAAGCAATGAAGCTGGATATCCAAACGGAAGTATCGAGCTAGAAATAGACAACGAAGTAATACAAGGCTCAACACTGGAAATAACATACAAAGTAAACATAGAAAACACAAGTGAACTAGACTATGCAAACCAAGACTTCTATGAACACGGAACAAATGCAACAACAAACTATAAAAAAGATGTAATAAGAATAACACCTTCAAAAGTAATAGACTACCTAGACAAAGAATGGGCTGTTGACGAAACAATACCAATAAACGGCGAAACATGGAAGAAAAAAGACCAAGAAACATTACAAGTGGGAAAAGACAGCGAAGACGAATTCCCAGTAAATCCAGACGTATATACAAAAGAAGATAGTGAACTAAAAGACAGAATAATACTATATACAGACAAATTATCAAGAGACGGAATTTCATTAGTGCCAAATGACCCAACATCAAGAACAGGAACACAAGATAATTCTTTAAAAGAATATGGCACAAGAAAAGAAGACAAAAGACTAACACTAGTAGCAACAAAAGTCCTAACAACAATAGACTCAACAGATGTTGTACTAGCGAACGAAACAGAAATTATAGAAATACAAAGACCAGGTGGAGGAGTACCGGAAGAAAATATTGAAGGAAAGACAGTAATTGAAGAAAGCGGAAGAAGAGATGATAAACTTCAACAAAGAAAAAGAATAATTCCAGGAAACTTTGTACCAGGCTCAGGATGGCAAATAGAACCAGATGACGACAAATCAGAGACATTCTTTATTACACCAAATACAGGTGAAGACTTAAATTATGTAATACCAATATCAATAGGAGTGGGAGCATTAGTAATTTTGGCAGTAGGTGTAATTATGATTATAAGACTAGTGATAATTGGAAAAGAGGAATCTGAGTAAGATTTTAAGAACGAGATAAATTAATCTCGTTCTTTTTATGCCTGCCAAAAAGGTCCGTCCCCTTTGGCAGGTCAAATAGTAAAAAACGACACAAAAAAGTAATAAAAATGTAATACAATTACTATGCAAACTGTAATACGACAATCCCTAAGTTTTTTTAGCATGAATCACATACGGAGAAAAATAGTAGTATTGAAAAAATGAGAATATATTGTATCATTAATAGTGGAAAAATGTTAATAATTGGGGGAGTTTCAATGAAAAAAGCAATTAGAAAAATAACCATTTTTATTTTAATAATTTTATTACTTTCAGCACATATTGTAATTTTAGGAGAAACAATAGCAAATGCATTAGAAATGCATAATGAAGACACCAATATAAAAAATGTAAAATATGACGCATATTTAAAAACAGGAGAAGGTAAAAAATACGAAAAAGAAGCAAATATAACAGAAAGAGAAACTTTGGTTTTAAATGTTAAAGTTAATAACCAAGGTGTATTAAGAGATGCCAAAATAAATATAGGCAACACAAACTTTAATATTATTACTGAAGAAATAGAAAACGAATACATAAAACAAATAAATGCCGAAACAAATGAAATAGAATTAAATTCTATAATATATTCAAATGAAACTACAATAGAAATACCAATAGAATTCAAAAAAACAAGTAGTTTTACAGAAGACTACTTTAAAAAAGATGTTCCAATAACACTAACAGGAACATATATAAACGAGACAGAAGAAGCGGTAAATGCGCAAAGAACAATAAGATTAAATTGGACAGAAGAACTAGAAACAGCATTTATTCAAAATATTGAAAAATATATGAATTTAAATGACGGAAAAATATTAATACAACAAAATATTTGTACAGCAGTACAAGACAATATATTACCAAGAGAATCAGAAACAATAAAAACGAAAGCACAGCAAATAAATGGAATATATCCTAAAGACGTAATAGTAATAGCAAATGGAGAAAAATTAAAAGAAGGAATAAACTATGACGAACAAAATGGAACACTAGAAATAGTTAATGTCAAAAAGAAAAACGAAAATGGCGAAATAGAATGGGGAAATTTCATAAATGAGTATAATGTAATATATACATATGAAACAGAAGAAATAGCAGAGCCAAGAGAATTCAACCTAGAAACAGTTGTTGAAATAAAACTATATACAAGACCAGATGCAATAGTGAAAGAAAGTAAAGAAACAGTAGAAATAGAAGCAAAAGGTAATTTGGTAGAAGTAACAAAAGAAGCAACAAATAATCTATACAAAGGATATATGTATGCAAATTCAAATGATGAAACAACATTCACAGAAAAAAACACAATAAAAATAGCAAAAGCATCTGAAATAGAAACAATAGAAATAATCAACCCAAATGAAGTATTTGTAGACCAAAACAACAACGAATATGATTCTACAACAAATATGATTTATAAATCAACAACAGTAAATAAAAACGATTTAGAAAAAATATTTGGGCAAAGCTATGAACTAAAGATTGTAGATAACCAAAATAACGAAATTGCAAACATATCAAATGTAACAGAAAGTGACGAAGCAGGAAACATCACAGTAAATTATGGTGCAGAAGTAAATTACATTAAAATAATGACATCAAAGCCACAAGAAGAAGGAAATATTACAATACAAAATACAAGAGCGATAAAAGGAAATACTGGATATACAAAAGAACAATTAAAAACAATTAATAAAATAGTATTAAATTGTAATGTGATAAACGGAGAGAATACAGCTGAAAGTAAAACAGAAATAATTTTAAATGATACTGTAACAGAAGCTAAAATGGAAATAAGCAATACAAACTTATCAGCAGCACAAAAAAATCAAGATGTACAATTCTTAATAACACTATTAAGTGATAGCGCTAAATATGATTTGTACAAAAATCCAGTTGTTGACATTGTGTTACCACAAGAATTAAACATTGATGTAAAGAAAACAGCACAACTAAACTTTGAAAATGAAGTTCAAATTACTAAAATAGGAATGACAACAAGAGAAGATAACAAAAAGGTTATAAGAATAAATTTAGAAGGAGAACAAGTAAGTTTTGCAAAAGGTACAGCTGGCGGAATCCAAGTGGTTTTACTTGGAGATATAGATGTAGAGAACACAACTGAAACAAAAAATGAAACAATACAATTGTTGTATTCAAATGAAAACTCTGCTAATGTGCAATTTAATTATGATGTGCCAATTACAATAACTGCAAAACCTGAAGAAATAGTTGAAAGTGAAGAACAGGCTCCTGCTATGGAAGTTATGCCTAATGAGCAACAAGGCGTTGCTCAAGCGGTTGAGATTAATGAAGATACAGAAGATTTATCAATTTCTGTTTTAGCAAGAACAGGAGATAGATATTTACAAGAAGGGGATACTGTTTTAGAGGGACAAGGTATTAAGTATATTCTTAAAGTTACTAATAATACTAATAAGGATATGCAAAATGTAACCCTTGAAGCTACTAATACAAATGCAATATATTACAATTATATTAAATATCAAGAGAATGTCAATGGAGACATGATGGATAAGGTTAAATTAGTAGAAGACGAAAGTTTAACTTCAAAAGTAATAGAAATAGGAGAATTAAAAGCAGGGGAAACAAAAGAAGTAAATTATCAAATTTCTGTAAAAGAGATAGAAGGAGAAAACGAAAATTTAACAGGACAAATAAAACTAATAGTAGATAATGAAGAAAAAAATACTATAGATAACATCATAAATAGAATTGAACAAGGAAAATTGAAATTAAACTTATTATATGCAGACCCAGAAAATGAGCATAGATATACTAAAGAATTATTTAGAATGGAATTAACAGTAAAAAACATATCTAGTGAAGATTTAACAGATATAATTGTTGAATTACCAGTGTCAGATAAAGCAGACTTTTTAACAAAAAACATTACGATTGATGAAGAGCAAGGTTGTGAATTTATAGAATACAAAGACAATATAGCCAAATTTAAAATTTCTAAATTAGAAGCGGGAAAAGATACAAAGTTCTTAATAGCTTTGCCAACAAATAGCATACCTGCTGAACAAACAGAAACAAAGATTTTAGAATATTTTACAGCTACAAATGAGAACACAACCTATATATCAAATGAAATAGAAAGAACAATATTACAAGGTGAGGCACAAATTGTTGCTAAGCAAACAACTAATATAGAAGGTAATACTGTAGAAAATGGAGAAAACATTAAATTTATTATAGACTTAGAGAATAAAGGTGTTGTAGCTACTAGTGTTTATATAAATGATATTATTCAACTTGGATTAAAGGTTAATGGTGTAAAAATAATTCACAATGAAGAAGAAACTGAAGAAACAATAGATAATATATTCTCTAAATCAGTAACAATGGAGCCAAACGATAAGGTAAGAATAATAATAGACACAACATTAGATAGTAAATTAGTTGATGGAAATAAAATAGTAAATACTATAAATTTCTCTTCTCCAGGATTAAGCATAGAAGCAAATAGTATAGAATTTACAATAAAAGGAAAAGAAGATAAAAATCCAACAGAAGACCCTAATAATCCAGATAATCCAAGAAATACTAATAGTATAAGTGGACTTGCATTTTTAGATGAAAATGGAAATGGAAATAGAGAAAGCAATGAGCAAATGCTTCCAAATATTACTGTAATGTTGTTAGATGAAGAAAGTCATAATGTTGCAGAAGACAAAAATGGTAATAGCTTAATTACAGTTACAAATCAAAGAGGTACATATGAATTTAATAATTTAAAAAATGGTAAATATACTGTGGCATTTATATATGATACGAAAAAATATAATGTAACACAATATCAAAAAGAAGGCGTAAGTGAAAATCTAAATTCAGATGTAATAAGTGTTGAGATTAAGTTAGATGGAAATGCAGTAAAATGTGCCAAAACTAAGATTCTAGAAATAAATGATAAAGTATTAAGTAATATAGATGCAGGGTTTACTGAAGCTAAAATATTTGATTTAAAATTAAATAAATATGTTAGCAAAATAACAGTACAAAACAACAATGAAAATAGAACTATATCTTACGATAAGTCTCAACTAGCAAAAGTAGAAATAGATGCTAAAAGAATTACAAATTCTAATGTTACAATTGAATATGTAATTGAAGTTACAAATGAAGGTGATGTACCAGGATATGTAAGCGAAATTGTAGATTATATGCCAAAAGATTTAAAATTTAGTAAAAGTATAAATTCACTATGGTCACAAGATAGTAATGGAAACTTATATACATCTCAGCTAGAAAATGAGGTAATATCACCAGGAGAGACGAAGTCAGTAACTTTAGTATTAACAAAAGCAATGACACAAAATAATACAGGAACAATTATAAATAAAGCAGAAATAAGCAAGTATTATAATGAATATATGATAGAAGATATTGACTCTAAACCAGCAAATAAAAATGAAAAAGAAGATGATATGAGTGGTGCAGATGTTATTATATCAGTAAAAACAGGTGGAATATTAACATATATTTCTATAACAATATTAGCAATTTCTATAATTGGAATTGGAATATATTTTATAAAGAAAAAAGTAATTATAGGATAAAGGAGGACAAGTGAATATGAAGAAAATTAAAACATTAATATTTATGTTGATAATAATGATATTTTTAGTGCCTACATTTTCTATGGCAGCCGAATTTGCTTGTTCACAATGTAATCCAGATTACGGTGTGTTGAATAGAGGATTAGGAGCAATATGGCATGCAATGAGATTATATGGAGATGCTTGGCTTGATACAGATATAGGAAACCATACAGGAGAATGGGGAAGTGAATTCTTAGGGCAACACTCATTGTGGGATACAGATGATGATATAGGAACAATTATTCATTCTAGAGGTGGAATATGTTTTGGGCACGTTTCTGCATATGGTACAGACACGTCAAAAGTTGAGATTGCAGTTTTAGATATAGGAGAGGAAATAAAACGTTATAAAGTAGGTACACCTGGATACGAAATAGTTACTAATGAAGGAGATAAAAACTGGTATTATAAAGGAGCTTACTTTGTTGAAAAAGCCACAAAAAATCAAGAAACTAGCAACCTTTCCAATTATAAGAAGCACATTAGAGGTTGGCTTGATAATGAATATCTTAAATTAGGAATAAATCGTCAAACACCTAGTGGAGATGCAACTATAAATGATTTTTCAGAAGCAGATGCATATGCAAATTCACTAACAAATTCTGAAACAACAGTAACATTTAGCACAACATCTAAAGATGAAGAAGGTGCAAGACAAGCAATAGAAGAGAAAACAATTAGTGGTAAGAAATATACATTTATAGGTCCATATAATTTAAATCATCAAAACGGAACTGTATCAGAAACAGCTGAAATAACAACAAGAGAAGGAGGAAAAATAAAAACAAGCCTATGTAGTACAAATGGTACCAATATAAAAAATTTAGGTTCACTTGAAGATTATTCTGGAGATGACTTTTATATCGTATCTGAAAACGAAGTAAGTTCAGTAGACCATATAGACTTGAAAAAACATATTCAATTAGTAAACTTATAAGAGCTAGAATAGTTTTAGCATCACCTATTGGTGGAGGTGGAGCTCAAAATATTGGTGTGTTTTATGGAAAGGAATTAACTGGTAGTGAGTTGCAAAACTATGTAAAATCAAAAAGTATTGATTTAACATTACCAGGAGTAAGAGAAAGCAAAATAAAGATTATTAAGAAAAATAGTGCAACTGGTGAAACTATGAATAATATAGGACTTGTACTATATTCAGAAGAGGCAAAAGGATATGTAAGATTAAATGGCACAAAAGTTGAATATGTAGCAAACATAAATGATGCTACAATACATACAACAAATGGCAAAGGAGAAGTAACAGTAGAAAAACTTACTAAAAAAGGGAAATACGTAATATATGAGGTGGTGCATCCAGGAGCACCTGACAATGGATTTGAAGAAGTAAGTAAAAGCAAACCACTAAAAGTAGGAGAAGTAACTATTAGTGCAATAGGAGCAAATGCAGAAATAACAATATATAACACACAAAAATATATAAAAGTTTCAGGTTTTGTATGGGAGGATAGATTAATAGAAGACGGAAAAGAATTGGCAGGTAACTTAATATACAAAGAAAATGAAAATGATAAAGATGACAAATTAGTACAAAACGTAACAGTAAACTTAAAACATATTGACGGAAGAACAATAGATACCAAGACAACTAATAGTAATGGACAATATCAATTTACTAAAGTGTTAATAGATGACTTAAATAAATATTACATAGAATTTACTTATAATGGTATGAGCTATCAATGTGTAAGTTTAATAAATTTATCAGATTGGAATACAAGTAAAGCTGCAGAATCAGGTAGAAGGCAAATATTTAACAATAAATTTAAAGTAATAACAAACAACAATGCAAATGGGGATACAGGAGACATAAGCTTAAAATATGATGGAATAACAAATCATAGAAGTACGCTAAACTTTGAAGGAAATCCAAGATATGGATATACTGGAGCTACATATCCAATAAATAACACAGCAGATAAATATCTAATAAATGCAAACACAAGAGATACATACAATGGATGTTTAGATAAGATAAAAACAGCACAACAGATAAAACAAGGGAAGATTACTGAATTAACAAATATAAACTTAGGTTTAGTTAAGAGAGAACAACCGGACTTATCAGTCAAGAAAGACATAAAAAATGTAAAAATACTTGTAAATGGAAAAGGGCAAATATATGAATATGACAAGAGATTTTCACATATGAACGAAAGCGCAGGAGACGGATATGATTTGGGGGTAAAATTCGGAAATAAATACGGAAAAATGAAATACACAAGACCAATTTATAAAGCAGACGTAACGTTTGAAAGTGCTGATAAAAGCAGAGAGTTACAATTATACCTAACATATGCAATAGGAATTAAAAATAACTCAAGCAACATATCTGCAGAAATAAATCAAATTGTAGATTTCTATGATAAGAGATATGCAGAAAACAGTTATGGAGCAGAAATTAAAGTAGGTACAGGACTAACAGAAGATGCAACAATAACAAATGAAATAACATTTAAAGATTTAAGAAATAATCATAATGCAAATAAAAATGAATACAACAAAATGGAAATAGACACATCAGAATTAGGAAGAATTGAAAAACAATCATTTAAAACTGTATATGTACAATTCAAACTAAGTAGAGAGCTAGTATACGAAATTCTAGGAGAAGAAGGAACAACACAAGAACCATTAGATAATGTAACAGAAATAACATCATACTCAATATTCGACCAAAATGGTGCAGTATATGCAGGAATTGACCAAAACTCAAATCCAGGAAACGCAGTACCAGGAAACAGAGATACATATGAGGCAGATACAGATGCAGCGCCATCATTAAGATTAGAATATAATGTACAAAGAAATATTTCAGGAAATGTATTTGAAGATTTACCAATTAATGAGTTGTTAAATCAAAACATAAGGGAAGGAAATGGAAGATTAGATAATGGAGAGCCAGGAATTCCAAAAGTAAAAGTAGAACTACTTAGAAAAGAAGCAAGAACAAACGGAACTTATGGAGAATGGACACTAAAACCAGAATATACAACAACAACAGACGAAAATGGTTCATATACAATAAAAGACTTTGCAGCAGGAGATTATGTAATAAGATACACATGGGGTGGAAAAGAACACATTGTAGATGTAAACAAAAAATATACAGCTCAGAACTACAAGGCAACAATATTTGATGAATCAAAACATAATGACCCAGCTAATAAGTGGTATCAAGGATTAGAGCCAAGATATTCAGATGCAAAAGATATATACGATGAGACAGATAAGATGAAATACACTTCTGAAGGAATTTTGGACACAAGAGAAACAATAGACGAAGACATCAATACAGAAAGCATCAAATATGACAAAGTATATGACGAAACAAAAGTAATGGTATCTCAAACAAACGAAATGGCAATAGACATAGAATACAAAACAACAGATCCAATTGACGAACCTGCAAAAGATACAGAAAAGACAGACTTTGGTACATCAAAAAAACATACGATTGAAAATGTAGACTTTGGTATAATAGAAAGACCAAGGCAATATTATGAACTAATCAAGAAAATTGATACAATAAAAGTAACGTTGCAAAACGGACAAGTACTTGTAGATGCAAAAATAGACGATGACTATAAAGTAACTCCAGACGGAACAACATCACTAACATCTATGAAGCCAGTAGTAGGAGGAACAGAAGGATACCCAAATGGACTTGTAAAACTTGAAATGGACAACGAATTGATACAAGGTGCAACGGTTGAACTAACATATAGCCTTTGCGTAAAAAATTCAAGTGAAATAGACTATGCTTATAAAGCTTTCTACACATATGGAAAAAGCGGAATACCAACCAATGATGAAGATAAAAAGAGAACAGCAACAAGAATAACTATCGAAAAAATCAACGATTACTTAGATAAAGAATGGGCAGTAAATGAGAACGAAGGAACATTTGTAGAAAGTAAATGGGAAAAGAAAACAATAAATCAACTTGAAGGTCAAGTAGATCCAAAAGTACTACAAGGAACAGATAAGGAAAAGACATTAATAAAAGATAGAATAATATTGCAAACAGAAAAACTAAAAGGTAATAGTATAGCAACAGGAGAAAAAACGGATCTATTAAAATTAACAGCTACAAAAGTTCTAACAACAATAAATAATTCAGATATAGAACTAGACAACGAAGCGGAGGTTACACAGATTACTAAAACAGGTGGAGGAGCATTGACAACTAAAGACGGAAGCAAAAAGATAATACCAGGAAATTATGTGCCAGGAGCAGGTAAGAAGGTTGAAGATGATGACGATATGGCTCAAACATTTACAGTAACTCCAAATACAGGTTCAAATTTGAATTATGTATTACCAATTTTAATAGGAATGAGCGCTTTGGCGATTTTAGGAGTAGGAATAGTTTGGATTAAAAAACTTTTTGGGACAGGCCAAAAAAGTTCTAAATAAAAAGACTTTTTGGGGCAGGCCAAAAAAGTTTTAAAAGCAAAAGTTTGAAGAACGGGATAAACTTATCTCGTTCTTTTTTTGTGCCAAGAAGGTCCGTCCCCTTTGGCAGGCAATTTTAAAAGTTTCGCCAATTTTGTTGCAATTTTCGACAATATGTAATAAAATAAAAATCACAAAATAGGACAAGAAATAAAAACAAAAATAAATAAATCAAAAAAAGTAGAAAACTTTTTTAAACAAGAAGACCAAAAAAGACAAAAACCACAAAGGACAAGTAGTAAAATAAGCCTATAAATAAAAAGAGGTGGTAAGGATGTTTCAAAATATAAATGAAGACACAATAGAAATAGATAGCAAAAATACAAGAGAAGCAAAACACAAAATAAACTTATTCTCAAAAGTATTCACAAAAGAGAATATCGCAATATATCTTGTATCATTTATGCTGTCATTAGTTAGTTTAAACGGAGAATTTTCAATATTCAGCATAAGCATGTTAGGAGCATGCTTTGCTTCTTCTGTGCCATTACTAGGAGTAATAATAGTATCAATTGTAGGAAACGCAATAAAATTTGGCATAGGCGGAGCGTTGGGCTATTTTTTAACAGCACTTGTTATAATAGCAAGCTTTTTCATAATCAAGCCATATTATAACGAAAAAGAAAGAAACGAAAAAATAAAAATAGGTAAAAACATATTTATATCAACACTACTAGTACAAGTAGTGCAATTTGCTATGAGCACATTTACACTATATGATGTGTTATCAGCAATAACAGTATCAATAATAGCGCTAGTATTTTACAAGATATTTGTAAACTCAGTAATATTAGTTCAAGAATTTTACAAACAAAGAGCTTTTTCAATAGAAGAAGTGATAGGAGCAAGTTTATTGCTTTCAATTGCTGTATGTGGATTTGGTGAATTAAGCATATTTGGACTTAGCATTTGTAACATATTAAGCATATTGATTGTGATGATTTTAGGCTGGAAAAACGGAGTTTTAGTTGGTGCAACTTCAGGTGTAACAATAGGGGTAACTTTAGGCATCATAACAGGTACAGAGCCAATAATGATAGCCGCATATGCAATTTCAGGACTAATTGCAGGGTTACTAAATAGATTTGGAAAGATAGGGGTTGTTGCAGGATTCGCTGTTGGCAATATCGTATTAGCCTACGCATCTAACGGTTACACGGTCGAACTAATCCACTTTAAAGAAATACTAGTAGCATCAATAGGGTTATTAGCAGTACCAAAAACATTTAATATCGACCTAGAAGAATTCATAGGAAATGGAAAATTTCTACCAGTAGTACCAAGTAGAGCATTAAACAAAAGCAAAGAAGTAGCAACAAGCCTAAACAACGTATCAGAAGCAATACAAGAAATGGCAACTACATACAAAATAGAAGAAAACAAGCCGCAAGAAGAACTAATGGCTAAAAATAAGCAAATATTTATCTCAGAATTATTAAACAACTTAGACAACCATAAAGAAAATATCTTATTTGAAGACCTATCAAACGCAGAAGGAGAAATAGTTGACAGTATATTCAAATACATGATAGAAAAACAACAAATAGATAGGACAAGCTTGCTGAAAATATTTGCAGACAATAATAGCTACATAATAGGCTTTGACGACCAAGACATCAGCCAAAAACTAGAAAATGACATTTTACAAATAGTTAGAATTATAAACTTATCATACAAAGTAAGTAAATCAGACTTCATTTGGCAAAAGAAAGTAGAACAAAACCAAAAAAACATCAAAAAACAACTAAACGAAGTCTCAAAAGCCATAGGAAGTATGGCAAGAGGGATAGAAAAAGACATACAATCAGAAGAAAAATATGAAAAAGAAAAACTACAAATAATAGAACTAATAAAACAAAAAAATATAGAAATAGAAGACCTAGTAATAAAACACAAAACAAGATATATGATAGAAATATACAGTGCAACCAGTTTAGAAACATCAGAAATAGAAACACTTGAACAAATATTAACAAAAGTACTAAAAGAAAAAATCACCCTAAACTATGACGCAAGCACAGAAAAAATCCTAAACTTCCTATCAGACGACAAATACAAAATGGCACTAGGAATGACATCAGCAACCAAAAGCAAAAGCGAGCAATCTGGAGACAGCATACTAAACATCAGACTAAAAGACGGAAAATACCTAATAGCAATAAGCGACGGAATGGGAACAGGAAAAGAAGCCAAAAAAAGTAGTGCACAAGCACTAAAAATGCTAGAAAATTTACTACTATCGGGATTTGACAAAGAAACATCACTAAAACTAATAAACACATCACTAATAAACAAAAACATAGAAACATTTGCAACACTAGACATCGCAATAGTAGACCTATACAAAGGAAACATCGAATTTATCAAAAGTGGAGCCTGCCCAACATACATAAAAAACAAAAAAAGAGTACAACTAATAAAATCAAGCTCACTGCCAACCGGAATAGTAGAAAACAGCGACGTAGAAACATTTGACAAAGACATAAAAACAGGAGACATAATACTAATGTGCTCAGACGGAATCTTAGACTCCAACATAGAATATAAAAACAAAGAACTTTGGGTTAAATACATGTTAGAAGACATAGAAACAACAAACACCCAAAAAATAGCCGATTTGATTTTGAACGAAGCAATAGACAACAACTTCGGAGTTGCCAAAGACGACATGAGCATCGTAACATTCAGAATAATTGAAAAATAAGAAATTGCCAAAGGGGACGGTCCTTTTTGGCAATTTTTTGCCATTGGGGACGGACCTTTCTGGCAATTTATTGCCAAAAAGGTCCGTCCCCAGTGGCAAAAAACATGAAAAACTGATTGCAATAAGTTATAAAATATGATATAGTGTAAGCGTAAAAAGGAGTGAATTAAATGCCAAGGTCAAATAGGGGAAGAAGATACGAAGAACCAAAGTTAAACATTAAAAAAGTGATAGCAGTAATACTAGCAATAATAGTATTAATAATGTCTATTTTCGTAATAAAAGGCATAATAGATAAGAGCAAAGAAGAGGGCAGAATAACAAGCAAAAGTTACTTTGCTGCATACAAAGACAATAAGTGGGGAGTAATAGATGAAGCTGGAAGCTATGTAATAGACCCATCATATGCGGAGATGATAATAGTTCCAAACAGTAAGAATGATGTGTTTATTTGTACATATGATGTAGATTACACAACAGGAACTTACAAAACAAAGGCGCTAAATAGTAAAAATGAAGAGATATTCACAAACTATGAGCAAATAGAAGCAATTCAAAATATGGACCAAAACAACAACGCATGGTATGAAGAAAATGTGCTAAGAGTAAAAAAGAACGGAAAATACGGTACAATCAATTTAAGTGGAACTGAATTATTACCATGTGAATATGACGAAATAGTGGCACAATCAGGAGTGAAAAATTCATTAAAAATATCAAAAGAAGGTAAAGCTGGAATAGCAGACAATGAAGGGAAAATCATAATTCAGCCACAATATCAAGATATTCAAGACCTAGGAAAAGACAATAAAGACGGATTTATAGTAAAAAATGAGAATGGAAAATTTGGAATTGTAGATTTTTCAAACAATCAAATTTTAGAAGCAAAATATGATGGTGTAACAAAAGTTTATGGAAATGATTTATATGTTGTAACTCAAGGGAACAAACAAGTTCTAGTAAAAAAAGATGGAACAGAAGTGCTTAACAAAGGATATGAGGAAATAACAGAAATATTAAAAAATGCAGAAAATGGAGTAATCTATAAAAACAAAAACAAATATGGTGTAATGAAGCAAACAGGCGAAAAGACAATAGAAGCAACATATGACGATTTAAAAGAAGCAAAAACAGGAATATTAATTGCAAAGAAAGACGGAAAATACGGAATAATCGATTTAGAGAATAATACAAAAGTAGAATTCAAATATACATCAATAATATATAACGAAAAAGCAGATTTATATATTGCTCAAGACGAAGAATACAATGACGAAATTTTAAATAATGAATACCAAGTGAAACAAGCAGGAATATTAACAGATTTAAACGAAGAAAAAGGTTATATCGAGTTAAGACAAAATGACGAATATAAATATTACAATTTCAGATTTGAAGAGAAAAAAGAAACAGACATATTTGCAACAACAACTCTATTTGTAAGTAAAAAGGACGGAAAATATGGATTTGTAGATAAAGACGGAAAAGTTGTAGTAGATTACAAATATGATGATGCAGGAAATCAAAATATATATGGATATTCAGCGGTGAAAAAAGACGGAAAATGGGGAGCAATAAATGCAAAAGGAGAACTTGTACAAGAACCAACATATAATTTAGATGATTATTTAAAAGTTGATTTTGTTGGAAGATGGCACTTAGGAAAAGACCTTAATATGAACTATTATAATCAATTATAATAAGAAAGGTGGAAAAAATGGAACTAAAGACGAACTATCAATACACATACTTTATACATCCCTTTATAATAAAAGAAGGGAAATACCAAAAATACATACAAAAAATGTTAAAAGACAAAAACTTTGAACTAAAAGTATTTCAAAGAGAAAAAGACCTAAAAATGTACCAATACTTTTTACCAAAAGCTAGAGAGTTTTTATTTTCAAGTTTTGGGCTAAACAGCGAAAAAATAAAAAATCTTGGAGAACTGCCAGTAGAAACACGGAGCAGCGCTACTTAGCAAATATTCATGTAACATATTTGAATATAATTTGAAAAAAGATATCCAAGGAAAAGTTGATGATAGCAAAGGAATATTCTTTAACATACAAAAAATAGAAGTTGTATGTTTCAGAACAGGAATAGGGTTTGTCTTAATAAAAACAAATGTAGAAGAAGAGACAAGCTTTGCAAACATATTAAACTTCAATTACAAATTTAGAGATATAAATCAAGAAGGAAATATGTTAGAAGCATATGACAATATTCGTTTGCAAACAAGTGACTTTGCAGATGTAAAAACTTTTAGAGATTTAATAAAAAGTATAACAGATTCTAATGTAGACGCAATGGAATTAGACATAAATGTAGAAAGATTTTTAACTTTTTCATATCTGTGTGTAGACCAAGAAGCTTGGAATACAACAAATGAATTTGAAAAAATAAAACATCATTTTATAAAATATGCAAATATTTTGCCAGCTGATAAAGATATAAACGAACAATCAACGCAGGCCAACAGACTAGTAACAGTATCAAAAGGAAAATATGCAAAACTAGGATTGACAAAGCAATCAGTAGTATTGTTATCATCAAGTGCGGAAATGAACAATTACACAATACTCCCAGCAGAATATGAAAATCAATATCTTTACACATATATCTTAAACTTGTATAAAAAAATATATCTAAAAAAATTACAAGCAGAATTTAAAAAACCTAAAAAGGTCAATTCAGCAAGAAAACAATTTGCAAACTTTACAAAGAAACTTTGGGTGCAAGAAATAACTGAAGATGAGACAGGTACAGAATTAGACACAAAAATCAAGGAGACTTTGGAGTTAGAAAAATTGTATGCAGAAGTTAAGGGAAAATATGATGTTTTGTATAAAGACATGAACGTAGAGAAAAATAGGAAATTGATAATTTTTATTGCTATAATGCTAGGGGCATCATTAGCGTTGAACATAATAAATTTTATAGTTTTAATGAAGAAATAAGGAGGCCCCTTATGAAAATAGCCTGTGGAACAGATATAATAGAAATAGAAAGAATAAAAGAAAACATAGAAAACTTAGGAGAAAAATTTCTAAATAAAATATATACCAAACAAGAAATACAATACTGTGAAAGCAAAAAAGTACAAAAATATCAAAGCTATGCAGCAAGATTTGCAGTAAAAGAAGCAGCATTTAAAGCAATATCATATAAATTAAAAGACAAGTATCAAATATGTTGGAAAGACATAGAAACAGTTGTAAACAACCAAGGCAAACCTGAACTTAAAATAATAGGGTTAGACTTAAATGACATAGAAAGCATAGATGTAAGTATATCACATTGTAAAGACTATGCAACAGCAAATGTAACGATTTTGATTAAATAAGAAATGTAGTGCCAAGAAAAGAAAAAATTTTGGCACTATTATTTTTGTTGAATTCATTCAACAAATTTCAGTGCTTTTATTGAATTAATTCAACAAAAATGGTACAATATAAATATATGATAATAAAAAGAAGGTGAAAAGATGGATATAAAGCTAAGTTTAATAACAAATAATATATGGTGGAAGGGAGAAAAAATAAACCCACAATTTTTATTAGGAAGAAAAAGAAAAGAGTTTAACGAAATAATAAACAACTTAGAAAGTAAAAGGATATTAAGCATTATAGGACCAAGAAGGGTGGGAAAATCTACGCTAATATACCAAACAATAAATTATCTAATAAACGAGAAAAAAATTGATTCCAAAAGAATACTATTCTTTAGTGGAGACGATCCAAGCTTATTCTTCAATGAGAATGATAAACTATCTGATGTACTAGAAGTATATTTTAATGAAATATTGCAAGAAAGCATAACTAAAATTAGTTCTAAAGTGTATATTTTTATAGATGAAATACATTTTATTAAAAACTGGCAAAATTATTTAAAGACATACTTTGATAGAAAATACAATATAAAATTTATTGTAACAGGCTCATCGTCATTACACTTATTTAAAGACGCAAATGAGTCGTTGCTTGGAAGAATCGAAAACTTATATGTATTACCACTAACATTTAATCAATTTTTAAATTTCCATAGAACGTATGTATCAAAGGAAAAAGATATAGATATACCAAAATTCGATTTAGACAAACCAGAAGAAAGCCTTAAGAAATTGCAAAAGAGATATTATAATGAAGAACTAAAAATTACCATTCAAAAAGTACTAAATGAATATATATTAGTTGGAGGATATCCCGAATACTTTGAAGAAAGAAATATTGACATTTGGCAAAAAAGACTTGCAGATGACATTATAACTCGTGGAATTTATAAAGACATTTTAACAATATACAGCATAAAAAGTCCAGAGATATTAGAAAAACTAATGTACTATATTGCAGACAATAATTCACAAACATTTTCATATAGTGGTATGACTAAAAATTTTAGTATAGATACAGTAACTTTGATAAGCTATGTGGGATATTTAAAACAAGCATTTTTGATAAACGTTTTAGAGAACTATTCAACAAACATTGGTAAGGTAATAAGATCTAATAAAAAACTAAGTATATTAGATAATGGAATACAAAACAGTCTTTTAAAGAAAAAAGAAATAAGCAACAACGATGCAGGGCATATTGTAGAGGCAATGGCTGACTTTGATATACGTCTACTTTGTGAAAAAGAAAACTATAATCAATATTATTATCGAAATGCCAATAAAGAAGAAATTGATATCATTTTAGATAGAAAAATTGATATAATACCAATAGAAGTAAAATATACAAATCAAATAGAAAATTCCGATACAACAACTATCAAAAACTTTATAGAGAAAAATAATCAAAATAAGTTAGGTAGAACTAAATATGGAATTGTGATTACAAAAGATATTTTAAAAACAGAAAATAATTTGTATTTCATTCCATATTGGTTACTTAATTTGTAGTGTTAAATAGGAGGAAATAGAAATGAAATTTTTTGACAGCCATGCACACCTAAATGATGAAAAATTCGACGAAGACAGAGAAGAATTAATAGAGAAAATACAGGGCGACGAAATAGAAAAATTCATAACAGCAGGATACAGCATAGAAAGCTCAAAAAAAGCAATAGAGCTATGCAAAAAATATAAATTCATGTATCCAATATGTGGAATATCACCAAACGACATTCCACAAACAGAAGACGAATTGTGGAAAGATTTAGCTGAAATCGAGCAAATAATAGAAACAAATATTAAAAAAACAGAAAGGGATAAAACAGAAACGTCCCCAAACGGCCCAGTAGCGGTTGGTGAAATTGGGTTAGACTATTATTGGAACAAAGAAAATAAAGAATTACAAAAACTAGCTTTTATTGAGCAAATAAAAATGGCAAATAAATTAAAACTACCAATAGTTATTCACACAAGGGAAGCTGTAATGGACACAATTGACATTTTAAAACAAAATGAAGTTATCAAAAAAGGAATTTTTCATTGTTGCCCACTAAATAGAGAACTAGTAAAAGAAGCCTTAAAACTAGGGTTTTACATTTCTTTTGCAGGACCAGTTACATTTAAGAATTCAAAAAATGCAGATGAAATTATAAATCTTGTGCCAAATGATAGAATGCTAATTGAAACTGATAGCCCTTATCTTTCTCCAGAGCCTTTAAGAGGAAGGAGAAACGACCCTAGAAATGTTAAGTTGACAGCAAAGAAGATTGCGGATGTTAAGGGGATTTCTTTGGAAGAGGTAGCAGAGCTCACTTATGAAAATGCTAGGAGAATTTTTGAAATATAATATTAAGAGATAATAAATACAAAAAAGCTAGAGTACACATACATACTCTAGCTTAAATGTTTAGTAAACTTATCTCAAATTCCTTAAAGCCTCAATTCTATCTTCAGTACTAGGATGAGTAGACCAAATATTAGAAGACTTCTTCTTTTTACCCTCCTTAGTATCACCTCTAAAAGGATTAACAATATACATACTAGCAGTAGCACTATTAGCAGTATTTAACTGATTAGGGTCGCTTTCTAACTTTTGCAAAGCAGAAATAAGACCATCAGGATTACGAGTAAACTCAATAGCAGTACTATCAGCCAAAAACTCTCTCTTTCTTGACAAAGCAAGTTGCATCAAAGAACCAAAAATAGGAGAAAGAATTAAGCAAACTAATCCAATCAACATCAAAATTCCATTTCCACTATCACTATTACTATCGCTATCCTTGCCACCGCCCCAGAAAAGAGCTCTAGAAACTATATCAGAAAGCATAACAACAAACCCAACCATAACAGAAACCACACAACTAAGCAAGATATCATAATTTTTAATATGGCTCATTTCGTGAGCAATTACACCTTCTAATTCATAATAATCTAACTTTTCTAAAAGACCAGTAGTAACACAAATTACCGCATTCTCAGGATTTCTACCAGTAGCAAACGCATTTGGCTGAGCATCATCAACCACATAAAGTCTAGGCTTTTTAGGCAACCCTGAAGAAATCATCAAAGCATCTAAAATATTAACCAACTTCAAATCTTCCTCTTTAGTCGCAGGTCTTGCTCTGTTAAGTGACAAAACAATTCTATCACTATAATAATAAGACCCCCAAGCAGAAGCAATAGACACGGTAAGAGCAATTACAATTGAAAATACTCCTAAATCTAAAGCATTGCATACGTAATATATTATTAAAGTAATTACTAATATAAATATACTAACAATTATTCCAGATTGTATTTTATTTCTTTTAACATTTTCAAACATAAAAATTATTCCTTTCCATTATTGCCATTGGGGACGGACCTTTTTGGCAATTTATTGCCATTTACCTCCGTCCCTGTTGGCAATTTTTTGCCACAAGGGACACTCCTTCATTTGGAAACGTCCCCAATGGACAAAAATGTCCATCGGGGACATATCTATTAGATATTTAGTTCCCAAAGTCAACTTTAACATTTTTTCTAGCTTCATCACTTTCAGCTTTAAATAAATCACGTGCTGTGAAATTAAACATTCCAGCGATAATGTTAGAAGGAAATACTTGTAATTTTGTATTGTACATAGTTACAGCATCATTATAAAATTGTCTTGAAAAAGAAATTTTATTTTCTGTATTTCTTAATTCTTCAGATAAGTCTGAAAAATTTTGATTTGCTTTTAGTTCTGGGTAGCTTTCAGAAACAGCCATTATTGTTTTTAAAGATGTTGATAATTCGTTATCTAATTTAGCTTTTTCAGAAACACTATTTGTGTTAGCCCAAGAAGTTCTAAGTGCAGCAATTTTTTCAAAAGTTTCTTTCTCGTGTGCCATGTAACCTTTTACAGTTTCAACAAAGTTTGGAATTAAATCAAATCTTCTTTGTAATTGAACGTCGATTTGGCTCCAAGCGTTGTCAACCTTTATTTTAGATTGTACTAAACCGTTATACATTCCTATAACAGCTATAACAAGTACAACTAAAATAGCTAATATAATCCATAACATAATAATAAATCCTCCTATTCTTATAATATACAAATAGATAATAACATATTCTGATTTTTAATACAAGAAAAATGCAAAAAAATAAAATTAAAAAGTAATATTTTTAAAACTGAAACATATAATATATAGTAAGTGCCTACGGAAATAAGCGATTCGAGCAAAAAGGACAAATTATTTCATAAAAATGATATGTTTTTAAGCCTTGAAAGCGTAGGGAAACGGCAAAATTTGACAAATCTGAAAAAATATAGTATAATGAATACGTTGCCAAAAGGAGGTAATAGAAAATATGAAAAGAGAAGAAAAAGCTTCAATTTCCATTATGAAAATAATATGTGTAACCATAATAATGATTTTAATATCAGGAATCGGCGTTATGGCAGTAAACACAAACCTAAAAGACGTAAAAATAATTCTTCAAAACGGATACGAAATGTCAACATTAACAGGAAAGACAACAGTATCAGAAATACTAGAAGAAAACAATATAGTACTAGAAGAAAATCAAAAAACAATACCAGACCTAAACCAAGAAATAACAACAGGTCAAAGTATACAAATAACAGACAAAACATATAACGAAGTTCAAATTGCAAAAATATCAGAAGAAGGTGTACAAACAACACTAGAACAAATACTAGAAAACTATGCACCAATTACTGAAAAAATAGTAACAGAACAAGTAGAAATACCATATGAAACAGTTACAAAAAACGCAACAACAACAGAACAAGGAACGACAAGTAAAGTACTAAAACAAGGAAAAAATGGATTAAAAGAAGTAACATATAAAATAAAAATCCAAAACAACGTGGAAATTGAAAGAACAGTACTATCAGAAAAAATAATAAAAGAACCAGTAAATAAAATAGTACAAGTACAAAAAACAGTACAAACAACATCAAGAGCTAGCACAACACCAAGAACAGCAGCAGTACCAACAAACGGAACAACATACAAAATAACAGCATACTGCTCATGTGCAAAATGTTGTGGAAAATCAACAGGAAGAACAGCATCAGGAACACAAGCAACAGCAGGAAGAACAGTAGCAGCACCAGCAAACTTCGCATTCGGAACAAAATTAAACATCGGTGGACAAATCTACACAGTAGAAGACAGAGGTGGAGCAATAAAAGGAAACAAAATAGATATATACGTAAATTCACACGCAGCAGCACTACAATGGGGAGTAAGATACTTACCAGTAAGTGTAGTACAATAATATAAATAATTAAAACTCTCAAGCACTTAAGCAAGAGAGTTTTTTTATTACTAGACAACATACTAAAAATATAGTAAAATAATAGCGTGCCAAAGAGAACTGCTACTGGGGACGGACCTTAATGGCAGGAAAGAGAAAGGATGAATGCAAATGAAGTTAATATCATGGAACGTAAATGGAATAAGAGCATGTTTAGAAAAAGGATTTACTAACTTTTTTAAAGAAATAGATGCAGATATATTTTGCATACAAGAAACAAAATGCCAACCAGAACAAGTGAATTTAGAATTTGAAGGATACAAAAGTTACTGGAACAGTGCTGAAAAGAAAGGCTATTCAGGAACAGCTATATTCACAAAAAAAGAACCAATAAATGTAACATATGGAATAGGAATAGAAGAACACGATAAAGAAGGAAGAGTAATAACATTAGAATTTGAAAAATTCTATATGGTAACAATATATACGCCAAACTCAAAAAGAGAGCTAGAAAGACTAGAATATAGGCAAATATGGGAAGATGAAATAAGAAAATACTTACTAAAATTAAACGAAACAAAACCAGTAATAATGTGTGGAGACTTAAACGTAGCACATAAAGAAATCGACCTAAAAAATCCAAAAACAAACAGAAGAAGTGCAGGCTTTACAGACGAAGAAAGAAACAAAATGACAGAATTACTAGAAGCAGGATTTACAGATACATTTAGGCATTTGTACCCAAACAAAGAAGAAATCTACAGTTGGTGGTCATATATGAGAAAAGCAAGAGAAAAGAATGTAGGCTGGAGAATAGACTACTTCATAACATCAAAACAAATAGAAAACAAAATACAAGAAGCAAAAATACATACAGAAGTACTGGGAAGTGACCACTGCCCAGTAGAATTGGACATAGAATTATAAAATAGATAGATGTGTCCCAAGTGGACAAAAATGTCCAATGGGGACGTTTCCTAATGGACATTTTTGTCCAAAAAGAAACGTCCCTGATAGACACAAGGAGGTAGGAAAGTGAAAGAAGTAAAAAATCATTGGAAAAAATGGGTGTACTGGTTTTTGCTAGGAGCAGCAATTATTGTGTTATACAAAGCGCTAGATAATTTTGGAGATATAATGGACGGAATTCACAAATTTTTGGCTATTTTAAGTCCGTTTTTAGCAGGAATTTTCATAGCGTATTTGCTATATATGCCTTGCAGAAATATAGAAAATACATATAAGAAATCTAAATCGAAGCTAATAAAGAAAAAGTCAAGAGTTTTAAGTGTGGCAACAGTTTATATAATAGCAGCAGTATTACTAATAATTTTGGTAAATGTTATTTTGCCAGTAGTTGTAGAAAGCGTTGTCGACTTGATAAATAATATACAAGGCTATTTTGAAACAGCAATTAATAAATATAATGAACTTCCAGAAAATTCAATATTAAAGGGAGATATAGTAAAAGAAGCTATTTCAAATATACAAAATATTGATATTAAACAATATTTTAAACTAGACAAAATTTTAGAATATGTAATGGGTGCTGTAAACGCAGTAACAAGCATATTTAATGTGTTTGTTGCAGTAATCGTATCTATTTACATATTAATGGAAAGAACTCAAATAATAGAATTCTTAAAGAAATGTGCAAATGCGATGTTTGAAGACAAAACTTATAAAAACATAGATAAATATTTTAATCATTCAAATGAAATATTTTTCAAATTCATAGCAAGCCAATTCTTAGATGCCATTGTTGTAGGCATCATGGTAACAATTGCAATGTCTATAATGAATGTCAAATTTGCACCATTACTAGGATTTATGATAGGCCTATTTAATATGATACCATACTTTGGAGCGATTATTGCAGTTGGAATTGCAGTAATTATCACTCTAATAACAGGCGGGGTTTCACAAACTATATGGATGCTTATAGTTGTAACTATTTTGCAACAAATTGATGCAAATATTATTAACCCAAAAATTGTTGGTAAATCACTAAAAATAAGTCCATTACTTGTAATCTTTGCAGTAACAGTAGGCGGAGCATATTTTGGAGTGCTAGGAATGTTCTTAGCTGTACCAGTTATCGCTGTTGTAAAAATTGTTGTTGAAGATTATGTTGAATTAAAATTAGCTGCGAAAAAATAAAAAATTGCCAAAGGGGACGGTGTACTGAACCCAAAAAGTTGGACAGTATAAATCAGGCTACTAATATGGAATGTTCTCTATATTGAACAGGGGACATTCCTTTTAGTTTGCTCTTAATTCTTC
>CASSLW010000001.1 GCA_949443285.1 uncultured Clostridia bacterium | reverse complement strand
GAGATTTGAAAAATATTTTATTGAATGGTTAGAAGATGAAAAAAGAGAAGAAAGAGCACAGGGAGAGAAGATTGGAGAAAAACGTGGAGAAAAGCGTGGGGAGAAAATAGGAATAGCAAAAGCAATAAAACAAATGGTAAAAGAAATGTTACAAAAGCAAATGAGTGACGAAGATATAATGGATATAACAAAAATAGACGAAAAACAATTACAAAAATTAAAAACAGCATAAGCAGGAAACAAAAATAAAAAATGTCAAAAATATGTTTGACATTTTTTTGTTTGTGTGATATTATATGGAAAAATAGAAGAAATAGGAGTGATAAAAATGCCTAGAAAAAAACCAGAACTAAATAGAAGAGAAAAATCAATACTAAGATTTATCGAAAAACAAATAATGACACAAGGATATCCACCATCAGTAAGAGAAATAGGAAAAGCAGTAGGACTAAGTTCAACAGCAACAGTACATGGATACTTAAGAAAATTAGACGAAAAAGGATATATCAAAAAACAAGACAAAAAAGGAAGAACACTAAGACTATTAAAAGGTGGATCAGGAGAAGCGAAGAAAACATCAAGTAAAGACTTCTACACACAAAAAGAACTAGTAGAAGTACCAATAATAGGTAAAATAACAGCAGGAGAACCAATACTAGCAGTAGAAAACGTAACAGATACATTCCCAATACCAGTAGACTTTGTAGGAAACTCAGAAAGCTTCATGTTAACAGTAAGAGGAGAAAGTATGATAGAAGCTGGAATATTAGATGGAGACTACATACTAATAAAAAGACAAAACACAGCAAACAATGGAGAAATAGTAGTAGCCTTAATAGGAGAAGAAGCAACAGTAAAAACATTCTATAAAGAAAAAGACCACATCAGATTACAACCAGAAAACAGCACAATGGACCCAATAATAGTACCAAACTGTGAAATACTAGGAAAAGTAGCAGGAGTGTTTAGAAAAATGTAAATTCACAAAAAATTCACATACAAAAGCTTGACTAAATGACACTGTGTCACATATAATGATATAGTGTTATTTATTTATGCGAAAAGGAGGAAAAGATGTTAAAATTATTAAGCAATTTAAAGAAAACATTTGGGTCTGTAGTAATGATAGTAATTCTACTATGTATACAAGCATCAGCAGATTTAGCGTTACCAGACTACACATCGAAAATAGTTAATGTTGGAATACAGGCGGGTGGCATAGAAAATGCAGCACCTAAAGTAATTTCAAAAGAAAATATGGATTTATTATTAATGTTTTCAGACGATGATGAAAAAATAACTAATAATTATTCTTTAGTGGGAAGTACATTAACAGAAGAGGAAGAAAAAATAGTAAAGAAATATTTAGGGAAAGATTATAAATTAGAAGCAAATGAGATTTATATATTAAATGATATAGATGAAGATAAGACTGAAGAATTATCAAAATTGTTAGCAGTACCACTTTTAGAGGTTTCTACTATAAAAAACGAAGAGACAGCTAATAAAATAAAAGAGCAAATGATTGCTAATATGCCAAATGAGCAAAAGCAATATATTCAAAATATGAGTTTAATTGAAATTGTAAAAAATATGCCAGAGGACAAAAGAAAGGCTGTTTTAGAGCAATTTTCTGAGCAAATAAATAATATGCAAGATTCAATAAAAGAGCAAGCGGCAGTAGCTTCAGTAAAAGAGATTTATACAGAGTTAGGTGTTGATACAGAAAAACTTCAAAATGATTACATAATACTATCAGGAATTCAAATGCTAGGAGTAGCATTAGTTATAATGCTTTCAGCAATATCAATTATGCTACTGTCATCTAGAGTTGCTGCGAGATTAGGAAAAACTCTAAGAGAGAAAGTGTTTACAAAAGTTTTAAAATTTTCAAATGAAGAGTTAAATGAATTCTCCACAGCTTCATTAATTACACGTAGTACAAACGATATACAACAAATTCAACAAATGATTGCAATGTTATTTAGAGTTGTAGTATATGCACCAATTATAGGTATAGGTGGATTTATAAAAGTTTTAACAAACAGTGACAATTCAATGGCTTGGATTATTGGAGTAGGAATACTTGGAATTTTATTTATAGTGGGAACATTATTTATAATTGCAATGCCTAAATTCAAGAAGTTGCAAGAGCTAACAGATAAACTAAATTTGGTATCAAGAGAAATATTAACAGGTTTGCCAGTTATCCGTGCATTTAACAAAGAAAAACGAGAAGAAGCAAGATTTGAAAAAACAAACAGAGATTTAATGAAAACAAATATGTTTGTAAACAGAGCAATGTCAATGATGATGCCAATGTTAATGCTAGTAATGAATGGGATGACACTTCTAGTAATATGGGTAGGTGGCAATGGTGTTGACCAAGGATTACTACAAGTTGGAGATATGATGGCATTTATTCAATATATGATGCAAATTGTTATGGCATTTTTAATGATATCAATGACATCAATAATGCTACCAAGAGCTACAGTTTCAGCAAATAGAATTAATGAAGTTTTAGAAAAAGAACCAAGTATAAAAGATAAAGAAGAGACAAAAGTATTTGATCAAAGTAAAAAAGGATTAGTTGAATTTAAAAATGTATCTTTTAGATATCCTGATGCTGATACAGAAATATTAGAAGACATCAACTTTACAGCAAAACCTGGTCAAACTACTGCAATTATAGGTAGTACAGGAAGTGGAAAATCAACAATAGTAAATTTATTACCAAGATTTTATGATGTCACAGGTGGAGAGCTTCTAATAGACGGAGTAAATGTTAAAGAAGTACCTCAAAAAGATTTAAGAGATATTATTGGATTTGTGCCACAAAAAGGAGTATTATTTTCTGGAACAATCAAATCAAATATCAAATATTCAAATGAAAATATGACTGATGAGGATATGATAAATGCGGCTCAAATAGCTCAAGCAACAGAATTTATAGAGGCTAAAGAGAATAAATATGAAGCATCAATAGCACAAGGTGGTTCAAATGTGTCAGGAGGACAAAAACAACGTCTATCAATAGCAAGAGCAATTGCAAAAGATCCAGAAATATTTGTATTTGATGATAGTTTTTCAGCATTAGATTTTAAAACAGATGCAAAATTAAGAGAAGAGCTATCTAAAAAGACAAAAGATAAGACTGTAATAATTGTAGCGCAAAGAATTAGTACGATTTTAAATGCAGACCAAATTATTGTATTGGATGAAGGAAAAGTAGTTGGAATTGGAACACATGAAGAATTAATGAAAAATAATGAAAATTATAGAGAAATTGCATTATCACAATTATCTGAAGAAGAGCTTACTGCTAATTTTCAAGAAGAAAATAAAGACGGAAAGGAGGAATAGCAATGCCAGGACCAATGGGAGGACCAAGAAGAAAAGCAGGTCAAGAAGTTAAAGCAAAAGATTTTAAAGGAACAACAAGTAAATTAATAAAAAATTATTTATCAAAATATAAATTTCTATTGTTAATAGTATTTATATTTGCAGTAGGAAGTGCATTATTTACTATTGTTGGACCAAATATATTAGGAAATGCAACAACAGAAATATTTAACGGATTAGTTAGTAAACTATCTGGTGGAGAAGGAATAAATTTTGGTAAAATCGGACAGATATTATTAACATTGTTAGGCTTATATGTATTAAGTGCAGTATTTTCATTTGTACAAGGTTTTACAATGACAAATGTAGCACAAAAAATAACTTTTAAAATTAGAAATGATATTGTAGAAAAAATAAATAGATTACCAATGAGATATTTCGATAAAAAAACACATGGAGAAGTGTTATCTGTTATAACAAATGATATTGATACATTAAGTATGAACTTAGACCAAAGTATAACTGAAATAATAAGAACACTATGTTTAGTTGTAGGAATAATTGTAATGATGTTATCAATAAGTTGGCAAATGACTTTAATATCATTTATAATAATTCCAATTGCTGGAATAATGGTAAAAAATATTGTTGCAAAATCACAAAAATATTTCCAAAGACAACAAAACTATTTAGCAGAAGTAAATGGTCAAGTAGAGGAAATATATGGAGGGTTAAATATAGTAAAAGTATTTAATGCTGAAAATAAAACAAAAAATGATTTTGAAAAAGCAAATGATAAACTTTATCATGCTGGCTGGAAAGCACAATTTTTATCAGGATTAATGTATCCATTAATGAACTTCATTTCAAATATTGGATATGTTGGTGTAGCAGTAGTTGGTGGATATTTAGCTATAAGGGGAACAATAACAGTAGGAAATATTCAAAGTTTTATACAATATAACAAACAGTTCACAAACCAAGTAGGTGCAATTGCTCAAATATCAGGAACATTACAAGCTATGGCAGCAGCGGCAGAAAGAGTATTTGAGTTTTTAGAAGAACCAGAGGAACAAGAAACTGCAAAAGGAAATATTGATGTTGAAAAATTAAACGGAAATGTGGAATTTAAAAATGTTCATTTTGGATATGATGAAGATAGAACAATAATAAATGATTTTAATGCAAAGATAAAAGATGGACAAAAAATTGCGATTGTTGGACCAACAGGAGCAGGAAAAACAACAATGGTAAAACTGCTAATGAGATTTTATGATGTAAATTCAGGAGAAATAAAAATAGATGGACATAACATAAAAGACTTTAATCGTGGAGAACTTCGTAAAATGTTTGGTATGGTATTACAAGACACCTGGTTATTCGGTGGAACAGTAAAAGACAATATCAAATATGGAAATGAAAATGCAACAGATGATGAAGTTATAAGAGCAGCCCAAGCAGCACATGTGCATCATTTTATAAAAACATTACCAAAAGGATATAATTCAGTTTTAAATGAGGAATCAAGCAATGTTTCAGCAGGACAGAAGCAATTACTTACAATTGCAAGGGTTATTCTTGCAGACCCTAAAATATTAATATTGGATGAAGCTACAAGTTCGATTGATACAAGGACAGAAATAGAAATTCAAAAGGCTATGGATAATTTGATGAAGGGAAGAACGAGTTTTATTATTGCTCATAGACTATCAACTATTAAAAATGCTGATTTAATTTTAGTTATGGACCATGGTGATATTGTTGAGCAGGGTACTCATGAAGAGCTACTTGAGCTAAAGGGATTTTATTTTGATTTGTATAATTCGCAATTTGAAGAAGTTGAAGAATAAAATAAAATAGCAATTTACTATAACATTTAAGGTAAATTGCTATTTTCACTTTTAATCTCTCCTCTTTCCAAAAATAGAAAGAATTCTTAAAAAGATATTTATAAAATCTAAATACAATTGCATAGCGCAATAAATATGTATTTTTTCTTGATTAATATCAGGCTCAGCTTGAAGCATTTTAATCTTATTAATATCGTAAATAGTAATACCACAGAATAATGCTAAAATAACCCAATCTAAAACTAAATCTAGCATAGAGCTTTTTAATAATATCAAGTTAATCAAACTAAGAACGATACCAGCAATTAAAAACACAGTGATGTAAGGGCTCCAAGAGCTTAAATCTTTATTTGTTTTATAGCCAATTAGTGCTAGAGCTCCAAAAATTATGGCAGAAATTACAAATAAGTAAATAACAGAGCTTAGTTGAAAAGCAGCAAAGACAACAGCTAAAGTCACACCGTCAAGCATTGCATACACAAAGTATAGAATTCCTACAAATGTTGGTGACAGTTTTCTGAATAATAAACTAAACACTAAAACAGCTACTAATTCTAAAATTAATAACATATTAAAATATCCACCAAGTACTATTTTGTAGAATAGGCCAGAAGAGTAGGTATACCAAGCTACAATACCTGAGCCAAGTAGCCCTAGAAACATCCAAAAGAATGTTTTTCCGAATATTTTGTTTTCTACACTAATTTCGTTTTCCATTTTCTCAACTCCTTCCTAAAAATTTTATCTAAGATTATTATACGATATAAAAATAGAAAAGAAAATAGTTTTTATATAATATCTAGAATTCCAAAACGAAATATGATAAAATCATAAAAAAAGAAAGGTACGAAAAACAAAAATGAGTGAAGTAAAATGGACAAAAGAGCAACAAGACGCAATATATGAAAAAGGTTCAAACATACTAGTAGCAGCTGCTGCTGGAAGTGGAAAAACAGCAGTACTAGTAGAAAGAATAATAAACAAAATAATAAACGAAAACATAGATATAGACAAGCTATTAGTAGTAACATTTACAAATGCAGCAGCATCAGAAATGAGAGAAAGAGTATTAAAAGCAATATATAAAAAATTAGATGAAGACCCAGAAAACGAGAAATTACAAAGGCAAGTGACTCTAATAAACAAAGCAAACATTTGTACAATAGATTCATTTTGTTTAGAAATAGTAAGAAATAACTTTTATGAATTAGAAAATGTAGCACCAAATTTTAGAATAGCTGATACAGCTCAAATTGAACTACTAAAACAAGAAGTAATAGAAGATATATTTGAGAAAAAATATGAAGAAGATGACAAAGATTTTACAAAACTAATAAATACATATACAAGTTATAGAGACGACACACCACTAAAAGACCTAGTTTTAAAGATATATAGTTACATACAAAGTAATCCATTCCCAGAAAAGTGGCTAAAAGAAAAAATAGATATGTTCAATTTAAGTGAAAAACTAGAAGAAGATTTTGCAAATACACCATGGGGGAAGGTTTTATTAGAAGAAATTGAAGAAGAACTTATTGACGGTATTCAAAGTCTAGAAAATGCTAGGAAAATTCTATGTTTAGAGCCAGATTTAGAAAAATTTGAACAAACAATTAGAAATGATATAGATATGCTAACAGGGTTGAAAAACAATTTGCATAGTTGGGACAAAGCATATAATATAAATCAAACACTTAAATTTATAACTTGGCCAAGGCAAAAAGTGGATTCTATAAAAAAAGATGAAGCAAAGCAAATAAGAGATAGTGTAAAAAAGAAACTAGAAAAAGTACTAAATAAAATAATAATTTGTGACTCAAAACAAGCTAATCAAGATATTTTTGATATGTACGAAATTTTAACTAAACTACAAAATTTAATATTGGAATTTGGAAAAGAGTTTTCAAAAAGAAAAAGAAATCAAAATATAGTTGATTTTAATGATGTAGAGCATTTTGCATTAGAGATTTTAATAAAAGAACAAGAAGGAAAAATAGAAGCAACAGAAGTTGCAAAGAGATATCAAGAAAAATACACAGAGATAGCAATTGACGAATATCAGGATAGTAATTTAGTGCAAGAATATATCTTAACATCAGTTTCAAAAGGTAATAACATATTTATGGTAGGGGATGTAAAACAAAGTATATACAAATTTCGTCAAGCTATGCCAGAGTTGTTTTTGAACAAATATGAAACATATAAAAACAAAGAAAATAAAAGTACAGAAAATGGGTTAAAAATACAATTGTTTAAAAATTTTAGAAGTAGAGAAAATGTATTGAATTTTACTAATTTAATTTTTCAAGATATAATGAGTAATTTGCTGGGGGATATAGAATATAACGAAGAAGAATACCTGAATTTGGGGGCCAGTTATCCTGATATAAACCAAAATTTGGACACAGAAATAAATGTTATAGATTTATCAGAAGAAGAGATAGAAGAAGTTGAAAATGAAGAGCAAGATGATGAAAAAATTGAAAACCTTGAGCTAGAAGCAAGGTTTGTGGCAAATAGAATAAAAAAGTTAATAGATGAGAAATATCAAGTTTGGGACAGAAAAAAAGAAGCATACAGAGATATCGAATATAAAGATATAGTAATTTTGTTAAGGTCTACTGCGAATGCAGCGCCAGTTTACGAACGAGAAATTCTAAAATTAGAAATGCCAGTATTTTCAGATAGTTCACAAGAGTATTTAGAATCGATGGAAATACAAACAATAATGTCAGTCCTAAAAATTATAGATAATCCAATTCAAGACATTCCATTGGTTAGCGTGTTAAGGTCACCAATAGCAAAATTTACAGATGACGAGTTAGTAAAAATCAGATTATCAGATAAATATGACAATTTTTATACATGTATGAAAAAGGCAATGATAGATGTGGGAAAAGACTTAAAGGCTAAAATAGAGAAATTTTTAAATAGGCTAGAAGAGTGGAGAAAAGAGCAAGAATATCTAGCTTTAGATGAGCTGATTTGGAAAATATATTCAGACACAGGATTTTATAATTATGTTGGACTTATGCCAAATGGAGAACTAAGACAAGCAAATTTGAAAATGCTATTTCAAAAGGCAAAGCAATATGAAAGTGCTAATTTTAAAGGGTTATATAATTTTATAAATTTTATTGATAAAATAAAACTAAGTAGTGGAGATATGGGAGCAGCTAAACTTATTGGAGAAAATGACAATGTAGTTAGAATTATGAGTATCCACAAAAGTAAAGGATTAGAATTCCCAGTTGTATTTTTATCAAGCACGGCAAAGCAATTCAATTTAATGGATTTAAACCAAAATGTGTTGCTACACCAAGAGTTGGGAATAGGTGCAAAATATATTGATTATAATATGCAAATTCAATATGATACATTAACTAAAGCAGCCATAAGAAATATAATGTTTACAGAAACATTATCAGAAGAAATGAGAATTTTGTATGTTGCTTTAACAAGAGCTAAGGAAAAGCTTATAATAACTGGACTTAGTAAGAATTACGAAAAAGAATCCAACAAAATGAATACGCAAGTTGAGCAATATCAAAAAAACTTAGGGAAAATCAATCCTATATTAGTTAAGAAATATAAAAAGTATTTAGATTGGATACTACTAGTTTATCAATATGAAAAAGAGACAGCAAAAGCAATAGAACTTAATGTATTGAAAAAACAAGAAGTGATTAACAGTTTTGAAAAAATGGACAAAGAAGAAATTGATGTTGTAGAATTATTAGAAGGATATAGCTTTGAAGAAGCAAAAACAGAAAAAATAACAGATATATTAAACTATACATATCCATACGAAAATTCAATATTAATACCAACAAAAACATCAGTAACAAGCTTAAAAGGTGAAAATGTAACAATAACAGAATTGGCAAAACCAGAATTTTTAAGGCAAGACGAAGAACAAAAAATTACTGGAGCGAAAAAAGGTACATTAGTACATATGTGCATGCAAAGGTTAAATGAAAAAGTTGACTATGACTTAAATAAAATAAAAGAATTAATAAAAGACTTACTGGAAAAACAAATAATAACAGAAAAAGAAGCCAAAGCAATAAATCCATTTAAAATTTTGGAGTTTACAAAAACTAAGATTTGGCAACAGGTTAGAAAAGCAAAAGAAGTATACAAAGAAAAACCATTTTATATCAACATACCTGCAACAGAAGTATATGAAGAAGAGGTGCAAGAAGACATTTTAGTGCAAGGTGTTATAGATTTGTATTATATTGACGAAAATGACAATCTTATTTTGGTAGATTACAAAACAGATTTTGTCGAAATTGAAGATGAACTTGTAAGCAAATATTCAAAACAGTTGGAATTTTATCAAAGAGCTCTTGAAGCTGCTTTGGATAAAAAGGTATGGAAGAAATATATATATTCTGTATACTTGGGAAAAGAGATTGAAATTTAACTAGAAATTTGGTATAATATAGACATCGAAGTAAGAAATGGAGAAAAATTATGAAAAGAATGAGAACTTTTTTGAAATATGCGATATGGTTAATACTATTTTTTATATTTTCAGAATTTATAATAAATGTAGGATTGAACTCATCATATAAAAATATCAAGAGAAAAGACGAAACTACACAGGTTCAAATGGAAGTAGCCCAAGCAACATTGGTAAACGGAAGAATGAGAGGTACAATTACAAATACCAGTGATGATTACCTAACAGGAAAATATGTAAGAATAGACTTTTATTCAAAAAGAGATATTTTGGTAGGAACAAAATATATACCAATTACAACTACTCAAGCAACAACAACTCAAGAGTTTAGCGCATATTTTGAATTGAATGAAGTAACATCATACAATGTATCAATAGTTGACCACAAAGATACAGAGGAAATAAAATTAATCCCAGAAGAATGGACAAAGAGTGAAATAATAGTTGCAACAATATTTACATTGTTAATATTCTGGTAAAATAGATGTGTCCCAAATTGGACAAAATGTCCATTTGGGACGTTTCTTTTTGGACATTTTGTCTTAAATGGAAACGTCCCCATTAGGACAAACATACAAAGTAGAATTATTTGTATAAATAACCATACCAGGTTTTGCGCCATTAGGCTTTTTAACAAAGCGAACTTCGCAAAAATCCACAGGAACATTAGAAGACAACCTAGCTTTACTGTGAAAGGCAGCAATTTCAGCACATTTTGTCAAAACTTCATCAGAAGGGGAAGAAGTAACATTATTTAAAACCAAAATTGCATGACTTCCATGAATATCCTTTGTATGGAACCATAAGTCATTTTTTCTAGCGTATTTTAAAGTTAAATAATCATTTTCTTTATTATTTCTACCAACTAAAAGAGTATAGCCATCGATTGTATATTTTATTGGATTGAAGTTTACAGCTTTGTTTTTTGTAAGTGATGACTTCTTTATTTTTGTAGTTTTTTTCTTTTTATATTTATCAGTTTGAGATTTAAAAATAACATTTTCTGAAATCTCTTCGTATATATCAGAGATTTCTTCAATACTAGTTGCAACTTCTAACTCATAAACTATACTTTCAATGTAATTTAACTCCTTTAAAGTTTCATCTTTTTGAATTCCAACAATTTCAAGTGCATTTTTTAGTTTGTTATATTTTTTGAAAAATCTTTTAGCGTTAATTGCTGGGGTGTAGGCAGGGTCTAGTTTTATTGTTATTAGATTATTATTATCATAATAATTTTCTAATTCAATTTGATTTAAATTTTCATTTTTTATCCTATATAAATTAGCAGTAATTAATTCGCCATATAATTTGAATTTATCCATATCTGAACAATCTTCTAATTTTTTATTTATATTTTGAAGTCTTTTATTGTACTTTTTTAGTGTAGATAAAATTAGCTTTAAAATGCTATTTCTATATGATTTCAAATCTTCGCTGGCCTCTTTTTCATAATAAAAATCATCAATAAAAAAGTTTAAAGCAAAATTATCAGTATCAGTATTACTATCTGAAACTAAAAAATAATCATTTTCAAATTGTTTAAAATTTAAAGTCTGAGCTTCTGTTTTTGAAATTGTTTTCTCTAAATAATCATATATGTCTTTTAGGTTGTTGGTATGAAGTTTGCTAATTATAAAATCAATATAACTTTTACTAATGCCATTAAAAGTATTTGAAATAGCAGTAGAAATATCATTTTCATCACTTGATAAAATAGCGTCTTCAAAATCTTTAAAATCAACACATTCTAAAAAGTTTTGCTTTGTAGGTTGAGGATAAGTATATTTTATATGTGGCACAATAATACGTGAAGTATTTTCATTATTTATGTGCCTTAAACTATCTATAATTGTATTATCATCATCCAATAAAATAACATTACAATGTTTTCCCATTAATTCAACAATCAATTTTTTACAAATAACATCATCAACATCATCGAACCCTTCAAACTCAATAGTTACAATCCTTTCCAAATTATTTGTAATTATATTTTTTATATGTAAGCCAAGCAAATGCTTACGTAGAACCATACAAAAATTAGGTGCAACCTTAGGATTAGGTCTTGGATGCGTAGTTAAATGAACTCTATAATTAGGCGAATTAGTACAAATATTTAGCGCATAATTTGTACCAGCCAAATAAAAACCTAACACTACATTATTTGAATTAGGTTGAAAAATCTTATCAATCCTTGCCCCTGAAAGCTGTTGCAGCTCAGAAGCAATAGCTTTTGTAACAATTCCATCAAATGCCATTCTTATCTCTCCTTTTTTGCCACTGGGGACGGACCTTTTTGGCAATTTATTGCCAGAAAGCACCGTCCCTATTGGCAATTTATTGCCAAAAAGGTCCGTCCCCATTGGCATAAGTCTATCATACCACAAATTTTATAAAAAATCTATTGATAAAAATAATTTGTAAGTATATAATTAATGCAAAAGAAAGGGATGAAGTTGGAACATGAATGAAGAGACTAAAGAAAAGATACAAGAGCTTTTAAATCAAATACCAATAAATGAATGGAATATAGATGCTGTTGAAGAAGTAAAGGAATATATATCCAATAAAAATTATATTGAAGCGTTAAAAAAGCTTGAAGAAATAGTTAATCAAAGGGAAGAGAACGAAAAAGAGATTTTGAATGCTCCGAAAGTTAATGAGAAAAAAGAAGAGATGGTAGGAATTTATCCTAAGAAATTAAGTAATAAAGAGCTAGAACGTGAGTATATAGGTTTATTACTTTTAAACCCTAAATTAATAGTGAAATTTTATTTCCTACGTGAAAATTTTTATTTTGAAGATGCAGATTTAGAAAATATATACAAAAGTATTTTATTTACAGAAGGTGGGGCGTATAGCTCTGAGGCTGCAAAAAAAGGATATAATTTTGCAAAAGATACAGAGCAATCTTTTAAGCTAAAAAGTGAATTAAAAAGAGAAATGCGTGACGAAAACTATAATATGGAAAAAGTGTATATAGAGCTTAGCAAGTTATTTGTATTAAGAAAAAGTTATCTAGCTATTCCAATACAAAGTATCCAGGACAAAGTAATAGAAATAATTGACTATAAATTATATGATAAAATGTCAGTAGAAGAAGTTGAAGATGCAGTTATACAAGTAAATGATACTGAGAAATTTAAAAGAGCAGTACTAAGCCAAGACCTTACAGAGTTTCTAAAAAAAGGTGATAATAATTTAAGAAATGGTTTACCATTGCCATTTCCAACATTAACAGATGTGTTTAAGGGAATAAGAAAAGGGGAAACAATGGCATATGCAATGCCTTCAAATGCTGGTAAAAGTAGGTTTACAACAGATTTAGCTGCACATACAGCTTTAGTACATAAGAAAAAAGTGCTTGTTATTTCTAACGAGATGTCAGAAGAGAAAATGAGACTTTGCTTGATTACTACAATAATAAACAATAAGGCAATTCAAGAGTTACATGGGCATAAAATAAGTAAAACTGAAGGAGAACTTTTAGAGTTCAAGTTTAGACCAGATAATAAGAAAAATGTAGAAGTAGATGAAGATGGTTTTATTTTGCGAAGAGAAAAAGAAACTCAAAAAGAATTTGTAAAAAGATTATCTGAAGAATCAACAGAATTTAATGAGACAATAGAAATAACAAATTGGGCAAATAAAGAAATAAAAAATTCAATTTATTTTATTAATATAACAGACCATACAAATGATGAGCTAAAGAAAGTAATAATGAACTATTATTACAAAGAGCAAATTGAGTATGTATTTTATGATACGTTGAAGACTGATACTGCTAATATTGGTGTTGGTGAGGAATTGAAGAAGACTGCTACAATACTTTCAAATTTAGCACAGAACTTTAATATGTTTATATGCTCAACTTTACAGTTAGCTGAGAGTAATACTTTACCAGTAAACTTGAACGTAAATGATTTAGCTGTAAGCAGAACTGTAAAAGAAGTTTTAGATACATTGTGCTTGATTAAACAGATTAATAGGGATACTTTGCAAAATTATGAGTATTCTTTAAATGAAGTTGATACTAAGTTTTTTGATTTGAAGAAGTATGATGACCCTGATGTTAGGTATTATGCTTGTGTTGTCGATAAAAATAGAGCTGGTGCTAAGCCTACGTTGTTGTTTAGGTTAAATCTTGCTTATAATGTTTGGGAAGAACTTGGATATTTAAGGTTGAAACAATAAAGAAATAAAATTATTTAAGGAAAAACGAAATGGAAAAAAAGCTAGGGTTTGGTTGTATGAGACTGCCAATGAAAGAAAAACAAGTTGATTACGAAGAATTTAATAAAATGATAGATTTATATATGAACGAAGGATTTAACTACTTTGATACAGCACATGGATACATAGAAGGAAAAAGTGAAATTGCAATAAGAGAGTGTTTAGTAAAAAGATATCCACGAGAAAGTTATGTGCTTACAAACAAATTAACAGGAACATATTTTAAAACAAAGGAAGAAATTAGACCATTTTTTGAAAAACAGTTAGAATGTACAGGTGTAGAATATTTTGATTACTATTTAATGCATTCGCAAGATAGGGAAAACTACATGCATTTCCAAAACACAAAAGCTTATGAAGTAGCATATGAATTAAAAAAAGAAGGGAAAATCAAACATTTAGGAATATCATTTCATGATACAGCAGAAACGCTTGAGAAAATTTTAACAGAACATCCAGAAATAGAAATTGTACAAATACAATTTAATTATATAGATTTTAAAAACCCAAGTGTACAAAGTGAACAAGTATATAATGTTTGTAGAAAGTTCAATAAACCAGTATTAATAATGGAGCCTGTAAAAGGTGGTGGACTTGTAAACCTTCCCAAAGACGCTAAAGAAGTTTTTGATAATTTAGGAGATGGACTAAGTTATGCAAGTTACGCAATTCGCTTTGCGGCGTCATTTGAGGGAGTGACCGAAGTGTTATCAGGAATGAGTGATTTACAGCAAATGCAAGATAACATAAGCTATATGAAGCAGTTTAAGTCACTTGAAGATAGAGAATATAAAGCAATAGAAAAAGTTGTGGATATATTAAATGATTTGGGAGGGATTCCTTGTACAGCTTGCAGATATTGTGTAGAAGGTTGTCCAAAGAAAATATCAATTCCAGATTTGTTTGGCTGTTATAATGCAAAGGTGCAGTTTAATGATTGGAATAGTGATTTTTATTATGGGGTACATACACAAGATTGTGGTAAGGCTTCGGATTGTATTAAATGTGGTAAATGTGAAATAGTGTGTCCACAGCATTTACATATAAGAGAAGATTTAGAAAAAGTTGCTAAGACTTTTGAAAAATAAAAATTACAGGGAGATTAAAAATGAACGAAATAAAAGTTAAATCAATTTATAAACACTTTAAAGGAGATCTATACTTAGTAGAAGACATTGCGATACACAGCGAAACAAGAGAAAAATATGTAGTATATAGAGCACTATATGGAGATACAGGACTATACATAAGACCATATGAAATGTTTGCTTCTGAAGTTGACCACAAAAAATATCCAAATGTAAAGCAAAAATATAGATTTGAATTACAAAATATAAAAAGTGTTAAAGATAAATAAAACATAGTATAAATAAATCATTTTTACAAAAGATAATTGTAGAGGTGATTTAAATGTTTATACCCGAAAAAATATATTACGAGCAAGAAGTTGAAAACTATGAATTAGGAAAAGAATTATTAGAAAAATACAAAGATGTTCCTAAAACGATAATTGATGACCACAACAACATTGAAGAAATGAGAAAAAAAGAGAATTCAGAATTTCCAAAAATGAAAAGAAATCTAATCATTGGAACAAGAAAAACGCATAAATACGTTCCTAATTATAAAATATCAAATTTTTTAGTGCCATACACATCTTCGGGATGTACAGCTATGTGCATGTATTGTTATTTAGTATGTAACTATAATAAATGTGCTTACTTAAGGCTATTTGTTAACAGAGAGCAAATGTTGAACAAAATAATAAAAACTGCAAACAGTGCAGAAGAAGACTATGTATTTGAAATTGGAAGTAACAGCGATTTAATATTAGAAAATACTATAACAAATAATTTGGTATGGACAATAGAGAATTTTAGAAATTCAAAGAAAGGAAAACTTACATTTCCGACTAAATTTGATATGGTTGATTCAATTTTAAATGTTAATCATCAGGGGAAAATAATTATAAGAATGAGCATCAATCCCGAAGAAATAATAAACAAATTTGAATTTGGTACGTCAAGGTTAAGACAAAGGATCGAAGCAATTAATAAATTGGTGGAAGCTAACTATGAAGTAGGAATATTGGTTGCGCCTATAATTTTGATAGATAATTGGAAATTATTATATGGGAAATTGTTTGAAGAGATTAATGAATTATTAACTGAAAAAGCAAAAAAGAAAGTGTTTTTTGAGTTCATATTTATGACATATAGTTATATTCATAAAGCGATAAATAGTGAAGCTTTTCCTAATTCTATAGATTTATATAATAAAGAAATAATGACAGTGAGAGGAAAGGGAAAATATACTTATAATCAGTTTGTAAGGCAGGAAGGCGAAGCTTTTTTTAGAGATTTGATGAGTAAGTATTTTCCAAATAATGAGATAATATATTTTTCATAAATAAAAATTAATGGGATAAATTAGATATAATAAGAGTAGTAGGTAGTATTGGAAATTTTAGGCAAAACTATAGTAAATTTAGGCATTTTATGGTATAATATTAAGGTATGAAAAAGAGAAATTTTAGGAGGTTTTTATATGTCTAGTGAAGAAAATTATATAATTGAAAATGAAATAACTGATACCACAAAAAAACAAGAATATTGGAATACTGGTATTGGGTTAAATAAAGTTGATAATTTAGAGCCTTCTAAATATTTATTAGACTTATCTCAAAAAAATATTAATGGAGAACTAAAGTATTACGAAGTAGAAAATTTGTTAAAAGAATATTATGAAACACAAAATCTTAACAATATAAACATTCAAAAAGAAAAAGAATGTGACTTAGTATCTTTAAGAATAGCACAACTATTAGAAGATAAAAGTTTTGGTTTCAGTCCTATTACTTTAAAGAATATTCATAAATACTTATTCAAAGATATTTATAATTTTGCTGGTAACTATAGAAATTATAATATTACCAAAAAAGAGGACATATTAAATGGAGATACTGTTAAATATGTAAATTATCAAGATATTGAAAGTTATTTTGACTATGATTTTAAAGAAGAAAAAGATTTTGATTATTCAAAACTAAATAATGATGAATTAATCAAACATATTGCAAAATTTACTTCAAGCATTTGGCAAGTACACCCTTTTGGAGAAGGTAATACTAGGACTACAGCAGTATTTATTGAAAAATATCTTAATAATATGGGATTTAATGTTAATAATGATATGTTTAAAGATAAAAGTTTATATTTTAGAAATGCATTAGTTAGAAGTAACTATGGAAACATTCCAAAAGGAATTTACCCTACATTTGATTATATAGTGATGTTTTTTGAAAATTTATTACAAGGTAAAAATAATGAACTTAGAAATACAGAATTATATATTAAAGAATTATTTGAAAATAATAACTAAAGAGTAAATGGAAAAAGACTATTAGTAAAATATAAAGAAGGTATAGGAAATGGGACTAATAAAAGAAGAAAAAAGAGCATTAAAAAACATCTTAGAAAAAGTAGGTGAACCATATTTAGAACATAAGAGAATGGCGAAGGGTGTGCATAGTAATGTATACTTACTAAACAAAAGATATATTGTTAAATTTAATAATACTATAACCATAAAAGGAGAAAAGGTATTTTTTGAAAATAATAGTAATCAATATAATGAAAAGATAATATTATGTGACAATAAAAATTATAGTTTTATTGTTTATAATTTTATTGAAAATGATGACATTGACAAAACTGCTATTAATGTCAAAAAATTAACGAAGAAAATGAAAGATTACGTTTTTTCATATAAAAATTGTGAATGGAATGGTTATGGATATTTATTTGAAGAAAAAGATACATGGAAAGAATTCTTTGAGTTTGAGATGAATTGGAGAAAAGAAGAGGCTTTTAAATTAATGCCAAAAGAAGAGTATTTAAAAGTAGAAAAAGCGTTGAAAATAATAGATAAGTATAAATTTGAAAAAACAATACTACATGGAGACTTAGGTATTCATAATTTATTGTTTAAGGAGAATGAACTAATTGGAGTTATTGACCCGCAACCTATATCAGGCGACCGTATATATGATTACATATTTTTTATTTTTTCTGACATAATGTTTTGCAAAGACGTGACAATAGAACAAATATGTAACGATTTAAATAAGGAACCCATTGAAAAAGTTAAAGCAATGACGATTCTTATTTTGTTTGACAGAATAATTCGATGTGTAAGGCATAACTTGAAAGATACAAATATGTATTTGGAAATTTGGAAGAAATATTCTAATGTTTTATAAATGAAAAGGGAAAAATGTAATGAAATGGAATCAAATATTGCCAGAATTTGATGTTTTTAATCTAGATGATAGCCTACATTTTTATATTGAACTAATTGGATTTCATATAGTGTATGATAGAAAAGAAGATAAATTTGCCTTTTTGCAACTTGAAAATGTGCAACTTATGATACAGGAAATTAATAAAGAAGATAATAAATGGTCAACAGGAAAGCTAGAATATCCACTTGGAGTAGGAATTAATTTTCAAATAGATGTAACTAACATAGATGATATATATAGAAAATTAAAAGAAGTGAATTATAAAATATTTGTAGATATGGAATAACATTGGTATAGAAAAGATGATATTTTAATGGGATGTAAAGAATTTTTAGTACAAGATCCAAATGGATATGTATTAAGATTTAGTCAAGATATAGAAAATAAAAGATTATGTTAATAAAATCATTTGCCAAAAGAAGAAATAAAACAGTTTGACAAGAATAAAATAGTGTGCTAAAATATAAAACATAATTAAGAGTTTATCTAGGAACGAAAAGTTCCAAGCGGTAAAGGACAATCAATAATAAGTGATTGTTTACACGAAGTAAGATATATAAGTCTTGCAAAGGAGTCTTAAAGATTTTTTTGCAAGGCTTATTTTTATGCTATAGGGAAATGCTCCTTTGCTATAACTATTATAAGAAAATGGGGGATTAGAAAATGAAAGAATTTAAGATTTTAGAGGATTTAGTAAAATTTAATACAATCAAAGATAAGAGCAATAAGGAAATTATAAATTACATAGAAAGGTATTTAACAAAATTAGGATTTAAAACAGAAAGCAAGACAAAAAATTTAGTAATGTCGATTGGAGAAAATCCAAAGTTAGGTTTTTTAGGACATACAGATACTGTGGAATATATAGAAGAATTTAAAAATCCATTTGAATTAACTATAAAAGATGGGGATTTATATGGACTAGGAGTATGTGATATGAAAGGTGGAATTTCTGCAATGTTAGATGCTGTTTCAACAATTGATTTTAGCAAGCTAAATAATGGAATGAAACTTTATTTTACATATGACGAAGAAATAGGATTTGGTGGAATTTATGAGCTAACAAAAAATAATGAAAAATTTCCTGAATTTATGATTTTTGGAGAACCAACTCACAATGAATTACTGACTGGAGGAAAAGGATTACTTGAATATGAAATTTATTTTAAAGGAATTAAAGCACACTCTAGTAATCCGGATAAAGGAATAAGTGCAAACTTAAACGCGGTAAATTTTATATATGAATTAAATGAATTTTACAATATTAATATAAAGAATGATAAAGAGAATGCTTATGAAATTCCATATACTACAATGAATGTAGGAATAATAAAAGGTGGAAGTGCTAAAAATTCAATTCCAGCTAATTGTGAAATTAGTATAGATTTTCGTATAGCTAAGAAGAAACATATAGAAATAATTAAAAGTAAAATAGAAGAATTAGCTCAAAAATATAAAGCAAATATAAATATTATAGAAGAGATAGATCCGTTCTTAGATAAAATTGACTTCTTAAGTGAAATAAAAACAGCAAATTATATGACTGAAGCAAGTCATATTAAAGGCTCTAAAAGAATTATTTTAGGTACTGGACCAATAACAGCACATGAGGTAAATGAACATATATCAATAGATAGCTATAAAAAATTAATCAAACAATATCAGGAGTTAATTTATAAAATTTGTAATTAATATAATAAAGTAACCAAAATAAATTTCAAAAACATAAAAAATGTGGTAAACACACAATAATACTTGCAAAAGTGTGATAAAATAGCGAAAAAACTTTACAAAAGTGTGATTTGAGCGTATAATTAATGTAGAGAAACATATATTAATATAAGAGGTGATTAATTTGAAACGTTTTATATTAGAAGATTTAGTAAAATGGAAAGAAAGCAAATATAGAAAACCATTAATATTAAAGGGAGCAAGACAAATTGGAAAAACATATATTTTAAAGAAGTTTGGAGAAGAAAACTACGAAAATGTTGCATATTTTAATTTTGACCATGACGAAGATTTGTACAACCTATTTGAAAATACGAAAAATCCTCAAAGGATACTTGAACAACTGACATTCATATATAAAAAAGCAATACAACCAGAAAAAACCTTGATAATTTTCGATGAGATTCAAGAATGCCCCAATGCATTAAATAGTTTAAAATATTTTCAAGAAGAAGCAAATGAATACCATATAGTAAGCGCAGGGAGTTTATTAGGCATTAGATTATCTCATACGTCATTTCCTGTTGGAAAAGTAGATTTTTTAGATATGTATCCAATGACATTTAGTGAATTTTTAATAGCAGATAATTGCGAAAATTTAGTAAGCTATATGAAATCAATAGAAAATATCGAAAAAATACCAGATATATTTTTTAATCAATTAGAAGAAAAATTAAAAGCCTATTTTATAATAGGAGGGATGCCTGAAGCTGTTCAAATTTGGGTAAACGAGAAAGATATAGAATTGGTAGAGAAAGTGCAGAAAAACATATTAAAAGCTTATGAGAGTGATTTTTCTAAACATACTCAAAATAGTGAAGCAAATAAAATATCTCTAATTTGGAATAGTATTCCATCACAGCTTGCAAAACAAAACAAGAAATTTTTATATCAAACTATAAAAGAAGGTGCAAGGGCGAGAGAATATGAAGGAGCTCTAAATTGGTTAAATGATGCAAATTTAATTTACAAAATTTACAATGTTACTAAAACGGATTTTCCGTTAATAGCGTATAATGACTTGAGTTCTTTTAAAATTTATATGAATGATGTGGGATTACTTAGAAATATGGCAAATTTAGATAGCAAAATTGTAATTGAGGGAGATAAATTGTTTGAAGAATTTAAAGGGGCATTTACTGAGAATTATGTGCTAAATATGTTAAATGCTGTTTTAAATAAAGTACCAAATTATTTTACTTTTGATAGGCATGAAATTGATTTTGTAATTCAGCATCAAAATAGAATAATTCCTATAGAAGTAAAGGCAAGCAAGTCAACGAATAATGTTAGTTTAACAAGATATAATGAAAAAAATAATAATGATTTATCTATAAGATTTTCAATGAACAATCTAGCTAAAGATGGTAATGTAATCAATATTCCATTATTTATGATAGAATACATAGATAAATTTATTAGGTAACCAAAATAAACTCCAACTCATAAAATATAAAAAATGAGAGGAGTTTATTTTTTATGGACTATGAATTAATGATGAATGGCAACGTAAGAATAGGACAAAAAGCGCCAAACTTTGAAGCAGAAACAACATATTTTCAAATATACTTAACAAAAGAATATGCTATATCAAGAGGATGGGAAATACCAAATGACGATTTTTTTATTGATGACAATGTTTCAGGATATACGTTTGATAGGCCTAGCTTTTCAAAAATGATAAGAAAAGTGCAAAGACGAGAGTAAAAATGTGTTGCTATAGTATAAATAAATCATTAACAACATTGAAGAAATGAGAAAAAAAGAGAATTCAGAATTTCCAAAGATGAAAAGAAATTTAATTATCGGAACAAGAAAAACACATAAATACGTTCCTAATTATAAAATATCAAATTTTTTAGTGCCATACACATCTTCGGGATGTACAGCTATGCGCATGTGCAGAAGAAGACTATGTATTTGAAATTGGAAGTAACAGCGATTTAATATTAGAAAATACTATAACAAATAATTTGGTATGGACAATAGAGAATTTTAGAAATTCAAAGAAAGGAAAACTTACATTTCCGACTAAATTTGATATGGTTGATTCAATTTTAAATGTTAATCATCAGGGGAAAATAATTATAAGAATGAGCAATAATGACAGTGAGAGGAAAGGGAAAATATACTTATAATCAGTTTGTAAGACAAGAAGGCGAAGTCTTTTTTAGAGATTTGATGAGTAAGTACTTTCCAAATAATGAGATAATATATTTTTCGTAAATAAAAGTTAATGGTATAAATCAGATACAGTATTGTTAAAATTGTTTGACATAATGTATACAAAAGAGTTATAATATATTTATACCCCAAAAATGGGAAGAAGGAAACCTAAAATATGAGATTGTGGACAGTTCAGCCTTACTGTGTATATGAAACTTTACAGAGTGATGGAATTTTCAGATGTATTCCTGAGTTATCATCTAACTTAATTTATAAGGATTTTATAAATGCGTATGACTGGCTTTCAAAAGAAATGAAAGAAAGAATAGGAAATCCACCAGAAGGAGTAAAATATCCTATATGGGCATGGTTTCGAGTAGAGGGTGAAAACAAAAAACCTGATATGAGAAAAACTGAATATGCAGTAAGTGAAAAATCTGTAATTTTAGAAATGGAAATTCCAGATACAGATGTATTACTTACGGATTATACTATGTGGCATTCTGTTCTTAATGATTTTCTGAATTTTAAGGTAAATTATGTAGAAGGTATTTCAGATGAAGAATGGCATTTATTATCAGAAAAAGAGTTAGAGTATTATTATAGTTTATCTGTTGAAGAACAAAGGTTGTATAAAGAAAATAGTTGGAAAAGAGTAATCTGCTTTCCAACAGATAATTACAAATTTATTCAGGCGACTTTTTGGGAAATTAAGAAATCACAGGTAAGAAAGGTTTGGGTTTTAAAGTCATAGTTGTTGTCGCTAGGAAAATTCCTAGCGATATTTTATTTAGTTTATAGTTTTTAATAGATATTGTATTAGAAAAATTTTGGAAAAAAAGAGAAACTGTTTTAAAAGCTTATAAAGGAAAAGCTAAAATCACATTTAGTAATTTTAGAAATATTCAAGGGAACTATAGTTCAATATATTATGAAAAGAAAAAAGTAACCAAAATAAACTCCAACTCATAAAATATAAAAAAATGAGAGGAGTTTATTTTTTATGGACTATGAATTAATGATGAATGGCAACGTAAGAATAGGACAAAAAGCGCCAAACTTTGAAGCAGAAACAACATTCGGAAAAATAAAACTAGAAGACTACAAAGGAAAATGGTTAGTACTATTTTCACATCCACGGAGACTTTACACCCGTATAATACTAATCTGGGGGTGGATTGTAGAAAAATAAAAAAGTGCTTGATATAAGCGACGCGTAGCTGTTTTATATAAATAACGAATTTTAGTAAAATAAAGAAAATTTAATAAGCCTTTATTTATAATAAATTAATATGCATAAATAATTATTATATATTTTTAAAGTAAACAGAAGATGTAATACTTTACAAAATTTTCATAATTAAAAAATAATCTTTCTTTTTTCTTTTTTATATGATATAGTAAGATAAAATAATATGAGGAGGAAATACAAATGGAATGGAATCAAATGTTGCCAGAATTTGATGTGTTTAGCTTGGAAGATAGTTTACACTTTTATATTGACTTAATTGGATTTCATATAGTATATGATAGAAAAGAAGATAAATTTGCTTTTTTGCAGTTTGAAAATGTACAGCTTATGATACAAGAAATAGATAAAGAAAACAATAAATGGGAAACAGGAAAAATAGAATATCCACTTGGAGTGGGAATTAACTTTCAAATAGATGTAACTAACATAGACGATATATATAATAGATTAAAAAAAGCAAACTATAAAATATTTGTAGATATGGAAGAACATTGGTATAGAAAAGATAATATTTTAATGGGTTGTAGAGAATTCTTAGTGCAAGATCCAAATGGATATGTATTAAGATTTAGTCAAGATTTAGAAAATGAAAAATTATGTTAATAAAAGCAAAAAATATTGACATTATGTTACTTACGATGTATAATAAATAACGATTATCAATAGTATACTTGCTTTTAATGATTTTAGCAGGAACAAATGCATGTGTGATTACACAGCATATATAGATAGTCGAACAACATTTTTTAGTAGATGGAGCTTTTAAAAGAGGAGGTTAGTATGAAGCACATTTCTAAAACAGAGTATGTTACATTAAGAAAAAAAGGAGAAAGTTATATGTCTCTACCGATGCATGAAGAGAATCTTCAAAAACAGGTAGATGAGACATTAGAAAGTCTTAACAGTTTTCTTAACAGTTCTCCAGATGAAATCCATAAATGGCAGCTTGAAAGAATTGCGTATCTCGTAGATTATGCTTTTGAGAACATTCCGTTATACAGGAAGAAATATTCTGAAGTTGGATATGTAAAAGGAAGTATTAAAACATGGGATGATTTTTATAAGCTACCATATCTTCGTAAAGAAGAATTAATTAACGGATTCCCTGGTGAAATTGTAAAGGATATTGATGACTTTATGCTTTCAACCCGAAGCTCAGGTTCGAGTGGTAAGTTTGTAACAATTGCTGTTTCACAAGAGGCAATATACAAAGACACATTACAAACCATTCGTCAGTTTTATATGCAGTCAGGTAAGAGATACTGCGCAGATGATACTATTTTATTTATTTATACTTGTCCTTGGTGGACAAGCCAGATAAAAGGAAAGTATGTGCAGGATTACTTGTCGACTACTACAAAAGTAACAGATGCTATAGAGCATATAAAACAAACTAGACCACGATACATTTCAACTTATCCAACGTATCTGGGAAAAATTGCATCAACAGGTGTAAAACTTTCAGATTATGGTGTTGAACTTGTTATCGTTCATTCAGAGCAGTCAGACAAGACGCAAAGAAAGATGCTTGCGGATATGCTTAATGTGGAAGTTCTTGATGAATATAGTAGTGAGGAACTTACAAGAATTGCATTGGAATGTCCTAATCATCACTATCATTTAGAAGAAGATGCTTGTTTTATTGAAATTGTAGATAAAGATGGCAATAAACTTCCAGATGGAGAGGTGGGAATAGTTGTTGGTACTAATTTACTTAATACCGCAACACCAATTATTCGCTATGTTCAAGGGGACTTAGCAAAAATTACAACTGATGAGACCTGCGATTGTGGAAACAACGGAAGAATCATCGAAGGTGTAAAAGGACGTAATATGGATTGCGTAATAACCGATACTGGTGAAAGTATCCCAGCTTCGTGCTTTATGGATATTGCATATAACTGGTTTTTAGTTTATAACATTCCTGTTCATGGACTTAGATACCAATTTGTTCAGCCAAAGGTAGGAAGACTTGATCTTTATATTATTGAGGGAGAGTATTCATTACCACTTAAGGAACTCGAAGAAACAATTTATACTTTGGTACCACGTTCAACAAAGGTACATGTTCACGAAGTGCATGAATTACCTTATGACAAAGGAACAAAGTATAGACCTGTGATTAGTCTGATTAGGAGGTAGACATTATGGGAAAAAGTGGTAACGATTTTTTGGAAGTTAAGGCAGAAATTGCACGGCAGGACTTAGAGTCTGCTTCTACTTTGGTAGAGAAAAAAATTAAGGCTTTAAGAGCCAATACTCCGAATTTACCGTTTGAGAAAACGAAGCTTGCTGAAGTTGAGATTAATAAATTCTTTTATGAAGGCAAGGCTGTTGACAGAATTATGATTGTTTTAAGATCTAATGGATGTCAGCATTACAAGACAAACGGCGGATGCTCAATGTGTGCACATTTAAACGGCGCACCACTTACTGAGAAAATTACTCATCAGAACTATGTTGAGCAGTGGAATTCGGTACTTGATGGCAGCTTTTTGGAAGGTGAAAAAAGAGATTTTTCTCTTAATGATTTTCCAGTTGTGTGTTTATACAACTTAGGCAGCTTGTTAAACAGCGAAGAGATTCAGGAAGAAACTGTAAAATATATCTTTGGTACGCTTAATGCACACAAGGGTGTAAAGAAGGTTATTATTGAATCCAGAGCTGAATATGTAAAGGATGAAATCCTTGCAGCCATTAAGGAAGTATACGATGGCGTAGTTGAGGTTGGAATTGGCGTAGAGTCAACGGATTTTATGGTTCGCGAGCTTTGTCATCATAAGGCAATTGAAGATACAGTTATTCTTACAGAAGCTGTTGATACATTGCATAAGTATGGCATGAAGGCACTGGCCTATGTTAATTTCAAACCTGTTTTTCTTACTGAAAACGAAGCTATTATTGATGCTATTAAGACATCGGTAGATTGCTTTAAAAAGTTTCATTTCGATGCGGTTTCAATTGAACCCACATCACTGCAGGAGAATTCCTTAGCAAATTATATGTATGATCTTGGTCTTTACAGAGTACCATGGCTTTGGAGCCTAAGAGACATTATTCATGGAATATATGATGAGACTGAATCTATGAAATTGGATATTAGACTTGGTGGATATTTCGATGAAGAAGTGTTAAGTGGCAGCCAAGGGGCAGGATTTACTGAGAGAAATGAGATTTTTCCACATATGACTTCCAGCAATTGTGGTCATTGTACTAATGAATTTGTTGATGCAATTAAACAGTTTAACATGACGTATGACGTGAGAGACTTGGATTTGGTTAAGCCTTGTAAGCATTGCTATAAATTGTGGCAGGACACAAAAAGAATCAAAGACTCACGCAGCATTACGGAGCGTATTCATGATATTCTTGGAAAGGAGTGATAGTCTCTATGAAGGTTATCTGTGATATTTGTAAACGGGAATTTGATTATCCAGTAGAACAGATGCATCACAGACATAGAGATGTTGAATTAGATTTAGTTCCTCCTAACTTTTGGGGTATAAAGGATTACTTACCTGAATTTGAAATTAAGATTTCTGAAGATGGTAAAGTGATCCTTCCAAAAGTTAAGAAGGTGTCTAAATTTAAGGCTGGTAATACACCGCTGATTCAATATTTACCAAATGTCTTTTTAAAAGATGAATCTGTTAATCCTACGGGCAGCTTTAAAGACAGAGGTATGGATAACATTATGAACGAAATTCTTATGCATGGTAAAGATAAGGTTTCTGTTGTCTCTTGTGGCAGTGGAGCTATAGCAATTATTAACTATGCTAAGGAATATGGCATTAAATCACTTGCTTTCATTCACGAAGGCATTTCAAAGGCTAGTTTAGAACTTATTTCAAATGCTGATGAAGTTTTTTATAGTTCAACTTTTATTAAGAGCTATGAAGATTTTATGCAGTACTCACTTAAACACAGTAGTGATGTATTTTGTGGTTTCTTAAACACAAATATTTCATATATGCTTGGACTTAGGTCTATGTCCTATGAGGTTGTTTGTGACTTAGGTTATGCACCAGATACAGTATTTATTCCGTGTGGAAGTGGGATGGACATCTTAGCGCAGAATCTAGCGTTTAGAGAAATGTATGATGCAGGAGTGATATCCAAAATCCCAAAAATTGGAGTGGTTGAACTTGCTGGAGGAAATCCGATAGAACAGGGGTATGCAAAAGGTGTAAATGATTACCTTTATGTAATTGATGAACCTATTGAATCCAAAACCATCTTATCCAATGATACTTGTTTTAATTACAAGAAGATTTTTGATATGGTTAGTCGTAACGAAGCGTTCTTTGTTTCTGTCAGTGATTATGAAATTGATGATTTTATTCTGACTCATCCTGATTTTGAGCGTAAGTACGACTATACTTCACTTTCTGTAATGGCAGCTGTAAAAAAATATGGTAGGCACAATGATGATGAGACGATAGTGGCTGTTATCACTTGCAAGAATAGAACGGAGGTATGAATTATGAATGATCATAAGAAAAAGCTTACAATGTCTGAATATTTTGATATCGGACTTGAACGGAATGCACTTTTAATGGATGCTTCAAACCTTGATTGGTTTACGTTCCCACTTTTTTCTTGTATTAGAAAAGAGATTTATCGGACGTTAGAAGATCCAGATGAAGACATGGATTGGGGGTATTCTTATCCTGGCGGGAAGAACAAGTTAAGAGAGCTTATTGCTCGTCACGAAAGCTTCCTTGAAGGAGAAGAGATTACACCCGAAGAAGTTATTGTCGGCGGCAATGGAACAACTGGAACCCTTAACTTTGTGGCGCAGATTCTTGCAAAACAGAACCATTTTGCACAGGATGTAGAAATTATTTATCCTGTACCCGCATATGCCAGTCTTATGAAGAGCCTTACATTTTATGGCTTGATTCCTAAAATTGTTCTTATGGACAAGGATAATGACTATAAGATGCGGCTTGAGGATGTAGAGAAGGTATATACTGATAAAACGGTAGCACTTTTAATTACTAATCCAGCTAATCCTTCTTGCAAGTTTATTGATGAAGAAGAACTTGAAAAGATTGTTAAGTTTTGTATAAAAAAGAACATCTATATTATTTATGATGCGATTTTTGAAGAAGCTCCAATGTTTGAAAACAAGCGGGTGCAGATTTTTAAGATGGCACATGACTACAAGAAACTTGTTAAGATAAAGGGATTTAGTAAGGATATTCCGCAACTTAGTGATTTAAGGTGTGGTTGGACGATTTGTAAAGATTCAGAGTTTATGGATATGCTTTTAGAGCTTGGTGAAGCTACGAATTATTCTAATTCCACATTCCTTGAAGCACTTGGAATTGTTGAAATGACTCAAAGAGTCAATATAGATGATGGAAAAACCGACGAAGATACTCTTACCTATATGCAAGAAAAAGATGTGTATCATGAGCAGATTATTACGCTCTTTAATAATGCATATAGCTATTTGATGGGTGAGAAAGACGTCGTAGAGAATGTTGTCTATCCTGATGCAGGAAACATCATGTATATCACTTTAAACAGTGAAGCATGTCACAGAAAAGGTGTTTTTACTTCACATGAACTGTTTGTGTATATTCTTGAGAGAGAGAACATACTGGTTACTCCTGGTAATGTCTTCGGACTACCTTTGGAAGAACTCGGATTTAGAGTTACTATCTCAAGAGGACCAGAGCAGTTTATGGATGGACTCAGACGTATTGTTGAATTGTTTAAGGAGGAATGATAATGTGAGAAATACATTTCTTGAACTTGAAAGCAAACCTATAGGTACAGAAGAGTTTTGCTTTGTAGGTATTAACTACTGTAGTGCAGATTATCTTTTAGGTGTTGAAAAAGCAGCAGACAAAGTGCGTGAGTTATCTTTTAGATATGCAAATGCAGATGGAAGCAGCTTACCCTTTAAGGTATATAGTCCTGAAGAGGGATACATCTTAAAGGATACAACAGCTTATGATTTAGGGAATGTATGTGCATCTAGTTTGGAAGAACTTGAAACTAATCTTTCTAAGTTAATCTTCCAAACTGGGTGTATCCCAGTTTTTGTAGGCGGAGATCATAGTGTTACTTATGAGCTGGCAAAAAGAATGGCAGTAGACAATGAAGAGTTTGTTGTTTTACAGTTTGATGCTCATAGCGATTTTATTGATGAGTATGAGGAATATCCTCATGGTTCTGTTATGAATGAGACATGCAAAATACCGCAGGTTTCTAAAATTATTCATTTCGGGATTAGGGGAAACCTTAACTGCGAGTCAGCTATTAGCAAGAGTAGGGAAAAAGGAAATATGGTTATACCATATGTAGAAATCCCCAATAGGTTTAACAATCTTTTGGAATACCTTAAGGATAAGAAACTTTATATCACGTTTGATACTGACTTTTTAAACCCTATTTATGCACCAGCTACAAACTGTCTTGAACCAGGTGGACCATCATATGAGGATACTCTTAAATATCTAAAAGAAATTATAAAGTCTTGTGATGAGATTATTGGTATGGATTTTGTGGAGTATAATCCTACATGTGAGGGAGCTGTTTTTACGGGAACAACAATTGTTAATTTGATTATGGAAGCAATGAGCTATGTAACTATTAAGAAGAAAAGTTACTTAACAACTTAAAAAGGAGGGATACTATGTTAGACGTTGAACTCGGTAATGTTACTCTCAATTATGGATTTAAAAACATTTTAAACGGAGCAACATTTCAGGTTAACAGTGGCGACAAAGTTGCTATTGTTGGAGATAATGGAACTGGAAAAACAAGCATTTTTAACCTTATTGCAGGTATTGAGAAGCCGACAAGCGGCAGCGTATCTAAACGCAAAGATGCAACGATTGGCTTCTTAACACAGATTGCACCTGAGACTCAAGATGATATGAGTGTTCGAGAGTTTTTAAGAACTGCTTATACTAACATCGCAGAGATTCAGGAAAAAATGCATCAACTGGAAAGCGTTATGAGTGATCCAAACATTTCTAAGCAGGAATTAGAGAAGGCTATGTCTTCTTATGGAAATCTGCAGGAGATGTTCCTTAACAAAGGTGGATATGAAGTTGAGTCAAACATTGAGAAAATGGCTGGGAATCTTAAGATTTCTGATCTTTTGGAACATGACTATAACTCTCTTAGTGGCGGGCAAAAGACTATTGTATGTCTTGCATGTAGGCTCTTAAAAAATCCGGATATTTTACTTCTGGACGAGCCTACTAACCATTTGGATATTCCAACTTTGGGCTGGCTGGAAGGTTTTATTAAAGGTTATGTTGGATCTGTGATTTTGATATCACATGACAGATATTTCTTGGATAGAACTGTAAACAAGATCTTTGCTATTTCAGATGGTAAGATTAAAACCTATTTTGGTAACTATTCACAATACGTAGAGGCCTTATCTTTAGAGCTTGAAGCTCAGAAACAAACGTATGTAACTCAGCAGAAAAAAATTTCTGATATGGAGGACACTATTCGTAAGAATAGAGCTTGGGGAGCACAGAGTTCTGAAAAGGCCTATAGAGTTGCAAAACAGCTTGAAAGACGTATCGAAGAGATGGACAAGGTTCAAAAACCTAAAGTACAAAAAGACATTGCACTTAACTTTACTCAGGAATCAAGATCTGGCAACGATGTTTTAAAAATTGATGATTTAACCTTTGCTTATGAAGATGATATCATTCTTTGTGGAGCAAATATGGATTTGGGTTATCAGGACAAAGTATGCCTTATCGGTAAAAACGGCTCAGGTAAGTCGACTGTACTTAATATTGTTTTAGGTCAGCTTACAGATTATGATGGCAAAGTGGAGCTTGGAAGCAACGTTAAGATTGGGTATTTACCCCAGCATGTTGCTTTTGAAGATGAAAATATTACCATTCTTGAAGAGTTTAAGAAACACTTTACAGGCTCTTTAACTAAGGTGTATTCCACACTTGCGGCGTTTCACTTCTTTGGTGAGGAGGTTAATAAACGTATTTCTTCACTGTCTGGTGGGGAAAAGGTAAGGCTTAAGTTTGCTGAACTTGTTCAAAATGATGTGAACTTCCTTATTCTTGACGAACCCACAAATCATTTGGATATTAGAAACCGTGAAATTTTGGAAGAGGCATTAAATAGCTTCGCAGGAACTTTGCTGTTTGTGTCACATGACAGGTACTTTATTAACAAGGTTGCAAACCGTGTGGTTGAGCTTGATGATGGTGCGTTTACAAGTTATTTAGGTAACTATAATTACTATTATGAGCATTCAAGCCGGGTTTAGAAGGCAGCCTAATCTGTAACTAAAAAATATGTAGTAACAAGATAACTTAATAGGGTAGTACTAGCTACATCTGTGTTACCATTGCTTTTCTTTTAACGCAGAACGGAGGTATTGCTATGATGAATAGAAAAGTAGAAGAGCATATTAAGTCTATCTTTACTCAAAATCGTGAGGTTATGGTAAATCCAACATGTTATATTTATGACATGGAGGAAATCACAGCACGGATAAATGAGGTGGATAGTACAAAGCTCTCAAACGTTACACTGTATTATGCGATGAAGGCAAATCCAAATAAAGAGGTGTTAAAACATGTTTTGTCACACAGTGGCATTGCAGGTGTAGAGATTGCCTCGACAGGAGAACTTGATATTGCAAGAGCTGCAGGACTTGAAGATGATTACAGAGTTATTTTTACAGGGCCAGGAAAGACACCAATTGAGCTTAGAGAAGCAGTAAAAAGTAAGATACGATTCATTAACGTTGAATCGGTTGTTGAAGCAATTCGCATTAACAACATTGCGGAAGATGAAGGTATAGAAAAGGTAGACGTACTGTTAAGAGTAAATATAGATTATTTTCTTGATGGTGCATCTGAGTATATGGCTGGAATGTCCACTAAGATGGGAATGGATCAGTCCAAGTTTTACGAGAATTATGAAATCATTTCTTCTCTTGGCCACATTAATGTTTGCGGTTTTCATGTTTTTGCAGCAGATGGAGTTTTGGATTATAGCATTTTGCTTAAGTATACAGACTTTGTTTTTAAGTTTGTAAAAGAGGCAGAGAAAGTGCTCGGCAAAATTGACGTTGTGGACTTTGGTGGCGGCTTTGGAATAGACTATACCAAATCTGACAGACATTTTGATACAAAAGCGTACTTTGAAGGTTTAGAAAAACTTATTCAGAAGTATTCCTTCGAAAACAAGGAGTTTATCCTTGAACTCGGAAAGTTTATTGTTGGTAGCGCTGGCTATTATGTGACACGTATTGTGGATATCAAAGATTGTAAAGGTATGAAACATATTGTCACAGCAGGCGGCGTAAACCACATGAGATTGCCTATTGCAACTGATAGAAAGCATCCTGTGTATATAGTAGAGATGGAAATTGCCAAACTCTACGAAAAACAGGTTGAAGTCTCAAATGAGATAGTTGATATTGAAGGTCCATTGTGTATGACTGAAGACAAGATATCATGGGATGAATATATCGAGCATGCAAATATTGGCGATATTGTTGTTTTGACACAGGCTGGTGCTTATTGCTACAGTGCATCTACTCTGTGGTTTTTAAGCCACCAGTTACCACTTGAATTAATAGTTTATTAGTTAGAGTGAAAATCATTTTAAAAGGTCCTATCTTAAGGTAGGGCCTTTTTGTAAACCATAACATATATGTTGTGGTTTAATAAAAAATAACAAGATGTAACAAAAATAAACTCTACCTCATACAATATACAAAAATGAGAGGAGTTTATTTTTATGGACTATGAATTAATGATGAATGGCAACGTAAGAATAGGACAAAAAGCACCGGATTTTGAAGCAGAAACAACATTCGGGAAAATAAAACTAGAAGACTACAAAGGAAAATGGCTAGTATTATTTTCACACCCAGGAGACTTTACCCCTGTTTGCACAACTGAGATGATAGCATTTACAAAATCACAGAAATACTTTAACCAAATAAATACAGAATTACTAGGTTTAAGTGTAGACAGTAATAGTTCACACTTAGCATGGATGTATGACATATATTGTAGAACAGGAATAAAAGTATCATTTCCAATAATAGCAGACAGAAACGGACAAATAGCAAGAAAATACGGAATGATAGCAAGTGACATAAGTAATACAGAAACAGTAAGAAACGTATTTATAATAGACGACAAAGGAATAATAAGAACTATTTTAATTTATCCAATGAATGTAGGAAGATTTATTCCAGAGATACTTAGAGTAGTGCAAGCATTGCAAATGGCAGACTGTAGCAAAGCATCAACAGGAGCAAATTGGATACCAAATCAACCATTAATAGTACCAATGCCACAGAATTATAATCAATTAGAAGAAAGAGTAGAAAACATAAATAAAAATAGAAATGGAATAAGTTGGTATTTAAGCTTTGAAGAACCACCAAAAAAATGTCTAAAATCTGATGAAAAAGAATGTGCTGAATAGTATTTTTATATTGTAACATAATAATAGTATGAGCAAAATAAAAAAGTTCATACTATTATTTTTTGGGAGGTATAAAATGGAAAAAAATCAAGAAATAAAATGCTCAGTAACAAGCTGCAAATACAATAATAGTGAAAAAGGAAAGTGTATACTAGAAAGTATACAAGTAGAACCTATAATGGAATGCGAGACAATGCAACCAGATGAATCTATGTGTGCAAGTTACGAATATGTAGAGGATTAATGTGTTAATTGATGTGTTTTTGAGAGACAAGGCAAAAAACACATCAATTTTTATATAAGTCAATTTCATACTTGACAGATTAGAAAAATAGAAATAAAATAAAAGTGGCAAAACAGCCAAAGAATGGAGGAATGAAAAATGTTAGTAACAACAAAGGAAATGTTCGAAAAATCAATGAAAGAGGGATATGCAATAGGTGCATTCAATGTAAACAATATGGAAATAATTCAAGCTATAGTAGATGCAGCAGCAGAAGCAAAATCACCAGTTATATTACAAGCTTCATCAAGTGCTATAAAATATGCAAGAATAAATTATTTAATGAAAATGGTAGAGGCAGCGGTAGAAGAACATCCAGAAGTACCAATAGCAATACATTTAGATCATGGTCCTGATTTTGAAACAGCAAAAATGTGTATAGATGCAGGATTTACATCAGTTATGATTGATGGTTCAAAATATGACTTTGAAGAAAACGTAGCATTAACAAAAAAAGTAGTTGATTATGCACATTCTAAAGGAGTTGTAGTAGAAGCAGAACTTGGAAAATTAGCAGGAATAGAAGATGATGTTAATGTAGATGCATCTGACGCAATGTATACAGACCCAGCACAAGCTGAAGAATTTGTAAAGAGAACAGGTTGCGATTCTTTAGCTATTGCAATAGGAACAAGCCATGGTGCATATAAATTTAAAGGTGAAGCTAAGTTAAGATTTGATATATTAAAAGAAATAAAAGAAAGAATACCAAATACTCCAATAGTATTACATGGTGCTTCTACTGTAATCCCAGAATTAGTAGAAATGTGTAATAAATTTGGTGGAAATATACCAGGTGCAAAAGGAGTACCAGACGAAATTTTACACGAAGCAAGTATATCAGGGGTATCTAAGATAAATGTAGATACAGATTTAAGACTTGCTATGACAGGTGGAATAAGAAAAGTATTTGCAGAAGAACCAAATGCTTTTGACCCTAGAAAATATTTAACACCAGCAAGAGAATTAATTAAAGAAACTGTAAAACATAAAATGGTTGATGTTTTTGGTTCAAGTAATAAAATTTAATTAAAGAATAAAAAGAAATTAGATACTATTATAGTACCTAATTTCTTTTTATATGATTTTAATTTTTTAGATTTCTAGCAATTTGTCTTTCAGCATCTTTTTTAGCAATATCTTGACGTTTATCGTATAATTTTTTACCTTTACCAATACCGTAATTCAAGTTTTACAAGGCTTCCTTTAAAATACAATTTAATAGGAACTAAACTATAACCTTTTTGTTTTATAAGCCCGAACAATTTATTAATTTCTCTTTTATTTAGCAAGAGTTTTCTATCACGTAAAGGGTCTTTATTAAAGATATTTCCATGTTCATAAGGGCTAATATGCATTCCAACAACAAAAACTTCACCATTTTTTAGCATAGCATATGTATCTTTTAAATTAACTTTTCCAGCACGTATAGATTTTATTTCTGTACCAGAAAGAACAATTCCCGCTTCTAAAGTGTCTGTTATATCATAATTGTGATAAGCAGTAGGATTTTTTGCAATTAATTTTATATCCATAATATATTCTCCAATCTGTTATTAAGAAAATTACTTAATAACTTTTATAAATAGCTAATGCTAATTATAGCATAAAAAAAATAAAAATGCACCCCAAAATATTAATAAATAATAAATTGAAGTACATAAAACTAAAATTAGTCTCTATCATCATAATGTGTTGAATTAACTTGCATTCCATAATACCAAACTAGAGCAACAATAGCTATTGCAGCGATACCCATAATTAGCCAAGTCCATGCAGTAGCAGTCATACCCATAAAAGTATTAGCAGTAGTTTCAGCAGAAGTTCTAGTTGCAGTATAAGCGTTATCATTATTATCGTTACGTGTATCAGCGTTATTTGTCATATCATTTCCTGCTTTATTAGCGCCATTTTCCATATTTCCTGTAACATTCTTTGATGCATTTGTAACACCTTTTGCAGCACCTTCAACAGCGTTTTCAGCACCACCAACAACATTTCTTACACCATTAGCAGCATCTTGAAGCATATTGTTATCATTTGCAAAACAAAATGTAAAAGAAAATGCTAAAACAACAAGAACACCGAAACTTATAAGTAATTTCTTGTACATAAAAGTATCCTCCTATTAAAATTTCGAAATTTCAATTTTTCATAATAAATCAGAAAAATAAATTCTATTAATAGTATCTAAAATTTTGGAGAAAATATACATACAAAAATAGACAAAAACTTGTAAAAATCTAGATTTACAAGTTAAAATTGGTAAAATAAAAAGTTCTATTAAAAATAGAACCTTTGAAAATTAATTTTTTAATCTTATTAAAATTGCTATGGCTAGTAAAATTAATAATATACCAATTACTATTAAAAGAATGTTTAAAATGTTTTCTAAATCTAATTCGCTTTCTGATGAAGAATTAGTAGTACTTACAGTTGCAGCAGATGTGCCATAATCTTGTGTAGTTGAACTAGAATTACTATTAGTATTAGTACTTTCATTGCTAGAAGAATTAGTGTTATCATCAGTAGAAGTGTTTGTGTTTGTGTCTGTATCATTATCTGTATTTGTGTTTGTTGAACTATTATCAGAAGTTTCATTATTTGATCTTAAATCATCTATTAAGTCTAGTCCAACAGCATAACAAGAATTAAATACAAATACCAATGATAATATTAATGTTATTGATATTATTAATTTTGAATTTTTTAATTTTGACATAATTTACCCTCCATTTGAAATTAAATTTCATTTCTTTTGTTTACCTTATTATAATAGCACAAAGTATAAAACCTGTCTAGTATAAAATAAAAAATACTTGAAATATAATATAAAAGGTGCTATGATTTCAAACAAAGGAGATTGATAAAAATGCAAAAAATATTAATAGTAGAAGATGATGAAAAATTAAGAGAAGAACTAGAAATATTTTTAAATAAAAATGGATATAAAGCAGAAACACTGAAAAAATTTAATAATACTATACAAGATATATTAGACATACAACCAGATTTGATATTATTGGATATCAACTTACCATTTGCAGACGGAGAATATATATGCAAAGAAATAAGAAGACAATCAGCAATGCCAATCATAATAATAACAAGTAGAGACAGTGAACTTGATGAGTTATTATGCCTAAATTATGGTGCAGACCATTATGTAACAAAGCCATTCAATATTCAAATATTACTTGCAAAGATAGCTTCTCTATTGAGAAGAACGAATATGCTAGAAGAAAATAATGAGAAAATAGATGCAAAAGATTTTGTTCTAAATATGTCAAAAAGTACGATAGAAAAAGATGAGAAAACAATAGAACTAACAAAAAATGAATATAAAATAATAAAATATTTACTAAAAAACAGAGGAAAAATAGTGTCAAGAGATGAAATAATGAGATACTTATGGGACGATGAAAGCTTTATTGATGATAATACATTAACAGTCAATATTACTAGATTAAGAAACAAGTTAGAAGAGTTGAATTTGAAAGAATTATTAGTAACTAAAAGGGGACAAGGCTATATTTTATTATGATGCATTTTAGGTCTGTCCCAAAAAACACCGAAAGGAGATTGAAGATGAAGTTTAAAGATTTTATAAAAGATAAGTTGCCTACAATATTTTTGTTATTGTTTGGATTAATTACAATAGAGATTTTCTTATTGATATATTCATTTGGAAGTTTTGTGAAATTCTATATTCCAACAGTGATTATAGGGTTATATTTTATTGGAATTTTAATTGAATATTTTATTAAAAGAAGTTATTACTCTAAATTTGAGGATACTTTAAAAGAGTTAGAAGACAAGTATTTGATTACTGAGATTATTAAAAGGCCAAACTTTGTAGAAGGCAAGATTTCGTATGATAATTTGGTACAAATTAATAAATCTATGATTGAGAACGTTAATAAATATAAATATCTTCAAGAGGATTATAAGGAATATATTGAGTTATGGATTCATGAAATAAAACTTCCAATTGCTACAAGTAAGATGATAATTGAAAATAATAAGTCTTCTATAATGGAGAATATAGATGAAGAGTTGGACAAAGTTGAAAACTATGTAGAGCAGGCTTTGTTTTATGCAAGGAGTAATACAGTAGAAAAAGATTATTACATTAAAAAGATTAGTCTTAAAGATATTGTTAATGAAAGTATAAAGAAGAATAAAAATACTTTGATTACTGAAAAGGCAGTTATAGATATACATGATATAGATAATAAAATTAGTACAGATAGTAAATGGATTGTTTTTATTTTAAATCAACTTATACAAAATAGTGTGAAATATAAGAAAAAAGATGAGTGTTTGAAAGTTGAGATTTATGCAACAAAACATAAAGAAAGTACAATTTTACATATAAAAGATAATGGAATTGGAATAAAGAAAAGTGAAGTTGAGAAAGTTTTTGAAAAGGGATTTACAGGTACTAATGGTAGATATTCTAATAAAAAGTCTACTGGAATTGGTTTGTATTTGTGCAAAAAGCTATGTAACAAATTGGGAATATCAATTGATATAAAATCAGAAGAGGGGATTGGAACAGAAGTTAGTTTGATTTTTCCACAAAATAGTTTTATAGAGTTGAATTAAAAAGGAAAGAAAGAAGTAATTGTTACTTCTTTTTGCTATATCTGTTTATTACAAAATCGTAAGGTTGTGTAAGCTAAATCGATGGCAATAATAGAAACAGGTAGCTATAATTAAAATAGAAAAGAAAGGAGTTTTAAAATGGAAAATGTTTTAGAAGTAAAAAATATTGAAAAATACTACGGAAATAAATCTAATTTAACAAAAGCAATAGACAATATTAGCTTTAATGTTAAAAAAGGTGAGTTCGTAGGAATTATGGGAGCAAGTGGAAGCGGAAAGTCTACACTTTTAAATTGTATATCAACAATAGATAGAGTAACAGCTGGGCACATAATGGTTAATGGAGAAGATATAACAAAACTAAAAGGAAACAAGTTAAACAAATTTAGAAGGGAAGAGTTAGGATTTATATTTCAAGATTTTAATTTGTTAGATACACTAACAGCTTATGAAAATATTGCAATAGCACTTACAATTCAAAAAGTGCCAGCAAAAGAAATTGATAGAAGAGTTCAAGATATTGCTGAAAAATTAGGTATTAAAGATATATTAAAAAAATATCCATATCAAGTATCTGGTGGGCAAAAACAAAGAATTGCATCAGCAAGGGCAATTATATCAAATCCGCAACTTGTTCTTGCAGATGAACCAACAGGTGCATTAGACAGTAAATCTGCTAGACAGCTATTAGAGAATTTTGAACTATTAAATCAAAAGCTAAATGCAACAATTTTAATGGTTACACACGACGCATTTACCGCTTCTTATGCAAAAAGAATTCTATTTATCAAAGACGGAAAAATATTTAATGAAATAGTAAAAGGAAATGATACAAGAAAACAATTCTTTGAAGAGATTATAGAAGTTCAAACACTTCTTGGAGGTGATTTGAACGATGTTATTTAAATTATCTTTCAATAATATGAAAAAAAGCATAAAAGATTATAGCATATATTTTTTAACATTAGTACTAGGAGTTAGCATTTTTTATATGTTCAACTCTTTAGATAGCCAACAAGCAATGCTACAAGTATCTCGGGTCACAAAGAGAAATTATACAATTGATGATAACAACGCTTGGTTTTGTATCAGTATTCGTAGCTGTTGTACTTGGATTACTAATTGTATATGCAAATAATTTCCTAATTAACCGAAGGAAAAAAGAATTTGGAATTTATATGACCTTAGGAATGGGAAGAAAGCAAATATCAAAAATAATTTTAATGGAAACCATTTTTGTAGGAGTAATTTCTCTTGCAGTTGGTCTTATAATAGGGATATTTGCTTCACAATTTATGTCAATATTAGTGGCAAAAATGTTTGAAGCAGATATGAGTGAATTCCAATTTGTATTTTCAAAAGATGCATGTGTAAAAACTTGTATATATTTTGCAGTAATGTATTTTGCAGTTATAATTTTTAATACAATAGCAGTTTCAAGATATAAATTGATAAACCTATTAAATGCAAATAAGAAAAATGAGCAAGTAAAAATAAAAAATCCTATTGTTTCTATTTTAATATTTATTATAGGTGCAAGTATTTTAGGTTATGCTTATTGGAAAGTAACAGCAGATGCACAATCACTAGATAGAGCAGAAAAAATTATACCACCTATTATGATGGGAATAGTTAGTACAGTATTGATTTTCTGGTCTTTATCAGGATTTATATTACAAATAATTCAAAAGAATAAAAAGATTTATTTAAAAGATACAAATATGTTTGTACTAAGACAAATGAACAACAAAATTAATACAAACACAGTTAGTATGAGTGTTATTTGTTTAATGCTATTTATGACAATTTCTATACTTTCAACAAGTTTAGCACTAAGAAATACAATGCAAAAAGATTTAATTGATATGACGCCAGTTGATGTAAATCTATATAAAACAGCAAATTTGCCAGAAACATATACACAATATGGCAGAACTATAACAACTACAAAGGAACAAAGAGAAGATTCTAAAATATCAATACAAGAAACTATGATAAACAACAAATTTGATATGGATAATTTAAAAGATGTTGTAGAAATACCACTATATGCAACAAATGAAATAACTATGGAGAAGTTTTTTGGAGATAAAATAGATGAGGTAAAAGCTAAGTTTGCAATGTTAAGCTATAATACAGCAGAACAAATAGTAAAGATATCAGATTATAATAAGATAGCAAGGCTATATGGAATACAACAATACGAACTAGAAGATGACGAATTTATGGTGCTTTGTGATTTTGACAATATGGAACAGATTAGAAATATGGCATTAAGTGATGGAAAACATAAACTAACAATAGCAGGAAAAGAATATAAATCTAAATATAATGAATGTAAAGAAGGATTTATCGTAATGTCAACAAATCACACAAACACAGGGATTATTCTTGTACCTGATAACTGTGAATTAAAAGAAAATGAAAAAGAAAGGTACTTATTAGCAGCAAATTTCAATGCAAATACAGATGAAGAAAAAGAAAAAATACGAGAGATGTTTGAAAGTGGAGATTCATGTTTTGTACAAAGCTTAAATGAAAAAGGAATTCAACTTGACGGCATGACAAAAATATCTATAATACAATCAAGTACAGGACTTGCTACAATAATAACATTTATAGCAATTTACTTGGGAATTATCTTCTTAATAGCAAGTTCAGCAATATTAGCATTAAAACAATTAACAGAAAGTTCAGACAACAAACAAAGATATACTATTTTAAGAAAAATAGGTTGTGACGAAAAAATTATAAATAGGTCATTGTTTAGACAGATAGGAATATTCTTCGGATTGCCTATGGTACTTGCGATTATACATTCAATTTTTGGAATACAATTTGCACTTGAAACAATGGCAGGTTTAGCAAGTAAAGAAGATTTATTACCATCAATTGTTGCAACAGTCATAATTATAGGAATAATTTATGGGTCATATTTCTTAGCAACTTATTTTGGAAGTAAAAATATTATAAAGGAGAAATAGAATATGGAAGCTATAAAAGAGAAAATGCCAATGATACTCGCAGTTATTGTTGCAATAGTAATTTGTGGAGCAGTATTTTATTGGGCAGAAAATTATGATGAAAATTATTACACTCAAATAGATAATACTAAAATTAAAAAACTATCAACAACAGACGAGATGAAATATCAATACACTTTAGACTGTTACAATGAAAAAGGAGCCAAAAAAGAAATTCAATTTAAAACAAGTAGAGAGCTAAAAGAAACTTCTTACTTGAAGTTAGAAGTATTAGCTACTGGAGTTCATAAATGGGAAGAAGTACAATACAATGAACTCCCTGAAAAAGTGAAAGTGAATTATACACAACAAGAAAATAGTAATTAATTTTAATTGTTGCTATTTGGTACTCCTTTTCAGAGTTTCCCCTTTTTAAAGAAAAGCCAAGTAGCGACAATTAAGTAAACAACCAAACAATAAAATTGATATAAGAGTTGTAAATTAAAAAATGTTGTGATAGAATTGAAGAAAAAAAGAAGGGAATGTGGAACAATGAAAAAAATTGGAAACTTATTATGGGGAATTTTGTTAATTGCAATAGGAGTAATCTTTGGATTAAATGCATTAGGAATTACTAATATTAACATATTCTTCAGAGGATGGTGGACATTAATAATAATTATACCTAGCTTTATAGAATTAATTAGAAGCGATAGCAAGATGTGGAGTTTTATATGGCTAGTAATTGGAATTGTATTATTACTATGTACACAAAACATACTATCATTTTCAATGATTAGCAAGTTAATAGTACCATTTATACTTGTAATGATAGGGATTAGTCTTATATTTAAAGACACTTTAAACAAAAAAGTAGCAGACAAAATAAAAGAATTAAATCAAAATAAAGGAAACTTAGAAGAACTTTGTGCAACATTTGGAGAGCAAAAAAGCAATTTTGCAGGACAAGAATTTAATGGGGCAAATGTAGATTCCGTATTTGGGGGAGTTGATTTAGACCTTTCAAAAGCTATTATAAAGCAAGACCAAATTATTAATGCAACAGCAATATTTGGTGGAGTTGAAATAAGAGTGCCAGAAGGTGTGAACATAAAATTAAAATCAACACCAATATTCGGAGGAGTAAGCAACAAGGCACAAGCAACTTATAGCGAAAATCTACCAACACTATATATTAATGGAACAGCTATATTTGGGGGTGTTGAAATAAAATGACAACATTTCAAAAAATAGTAAAATATGGAGCATTAATATTTGCAGGATATTTATGTTTAATGATTTTAACAGGCATAATTGTTGGAATTACGGCTATGATTGGAATTACAACAGGTATAGAAGCACTTGAGGAAGGAAGTAGCTCAGAAATAATAACAGCTTGGGAACAGGAATATGCTAATATATCTGAAATGGATATAGATTTAAGTATATGTAAGCTTGATATAAGAAAAGGAGATACATTAAAAGTAAATGTTTCTGATATTTCTGATAGATTTAGATGTGAAACAAATGGTAGCAAACTAAAAATTGAAGATAAACATTTAAATAGAAACTTCTTAAATATGCATAATATAACACCAACTGTTGTGATTTATGTACCAGAAAATATGCAATTTGATAAAGTTAGCATAGACACAGGTGTTAATGATACAAATATTGAGTATCTAAAAACAGAAAAACTTGATGTTGATATGGGTGTTGGCAAGGTAGTGTTGACAAGTGAAGTTCTAAAAAATGCAGATATTGAATGTGGTGTAGGAAAGCTTGAGTTGAACTTAGTTGGAGAACAAGAAGATTACAGAATAAATGCAGAAGCAGGATTAGGTAATTTTGAAATAGCAGGACAAAAGGTTTCTAACCATCAAACATTTGGTAATGGAAATGCTTTAATCAAAATTGAAGCAGGTATAGGAGAAGTAATAGTTAATTTTAAATAGAGAATAGCAGGATATGCTGTTTGGCGAGACCTAGTATTTTTGAGTAAATCAAATATACTAGGTTTTGTGTTCTATGGATTTTCAATTAAGTCTTGCCAATACTTTTTAGGCATATACTGCATTTGACATCTAGCATTTTTTCGTTCTTTTATAGCAATTGTTTTGAAAAATAGTTTCCACAATTCTTGATATTTTTGTTCTTCGTAAGAAATATTAGGAATTTTTATATTTTTGCTATCAATTATTCTATATTCATTGCCATTATATAATAAACATAAATCTCGTATTTTGTCGTGTATAATAAAGTTCTGGTTTGGTAAGCGACTAATAAAATGATGACCTAGTGGTTCTATAATATTGTTATCAGGATGAATAGAAGCATAATACAAATTATTACCAATTTCCTGAAAGCGCAATAACCCTTTTAATCTATGACATTCCCCAAAACATCTTTTTTTCATATTCATTACTTTAAAAACATAAGAGACAGTAAGCATATTGTTGATTTTTGGACCAATATCAAAACCATTACACAAATATTTTAATATAAATATTTCTTTTTCAGGTTCGTCGGAAAGAAAGGCATAGTAAGTGTTGTAAAGAGTTGTATAACTAATGCTTTTTTCAATTCCATTAAATACTCTTTTTGACTTTTCAAAATCTGTTTCTATGTAAGTGGTATGGTCTAAAAAATTAAAAGTGTATTCCGCTTCTGAAAATATTTTTTGTGGTAAAGTTTTGTTTGAATAGCAATCAAAAACAATTGTTAAAAATCCATCAAATGTGCCATCATATAAAAATGTTTTATTTATAAGCTTCCAGTTAGGCATTTTATTTTATCCTCCTTTGTAGGTTGCAGACTATCAAAGATTGACAGTTGCTGAAAATTTGGGCGAGGTAGGGAGTTTCGCTCTTGGTATATTAAGTTTGTTTCTATGAAGTTTTGATTAAATTTATATACTTGGTTACAATATTTCCCTTTACAAGTTATAAAATATTTAGCTCTTTTCAACACTACTCCAAGGCCTTTTAGAGCTTCAAAATCTAAAGCAAAAGAACGCCTTGCCTTAATTATTTTCTTTGCTGAAATTACGCCAATACCAGGTATTCTAAGTAGAGTAAAATAATCAGCTGTGTTTATTTCAATAGGAAATTTATCAAGATTTCGTAAAGCCCAATCACACTTTGGATCTAATATATGGTTAAAGTTTTGGTGTGTTTCATCTAATAGTTCATCTGCTTTGAAGCCGTAAAATCGAAGTAACCAGTCTGCTTGATATAATCTATTTTCACGAAGTAGAGGTGGGGCTTCTAAAGTAGGTAAATTTTTGTCGTTATTTACGCTTATGTATGCAGAATAGTAAACTCTTTTTAACTTTAATTTTTGATATAACCCTTCAGAAAGTTTTAATATTTTCAAATCACTTTCAGGTGTTGCACCAACTATTAATTGAGTTGTTTGCCCAGCAGGAACAAAACTAGGCTTAAATTTACTTTTTTCTAGTTTGTTTTGCTTAATACCATTAGATACATAAGTCATAGGGTCTAATATTCCGTCTTTTTCTTTTTGTGGTGCAAGCAATTTTAGACTAGTACTTGAAGGCAATTCGATGTTTATGCTTAATCTATCTACTAAATTTCCAAGTTTATCTATTAATTCTTTGCTGCATCCAGGTATGGTTTTACAATGAATGTATCCATTAAATTTGTATTCATTCCTTAAAATAGAAACAGTTTTAACCAAAAGTTCCATTGTGTAGTCAGGAGATTTTACAACAGCAGAGCTTAGAAATAAACCTTCTATATAATTTCTTTTGTAAAAGTTGATTGTTAAGTCTGCTACTTCTTGTGGGGTAAAGGTGGCTCTTTTTACAGAGTTTGTACATCTGTTTATACAGTATTTGCAGTCATATATACAGCAGTTACTAAATAGTATTTTTAGTAATGATATACATCTTCCATCTGCACCCCAACTATGGCATATTCCTGCTTTGCTTCCATTTCCTATTCCGTTGTTTTTGTTTGCTCTTGTGCTTCCACTTGAACTGCATGAAGCGTCGTATTTGGCTGAATCAGCTAGTATTTGTAGTTTTTCTAAAGTATCCATTTTTTATTTTCCCTTTTTATTCATTAATCGAACATTTGTGCTTATTATATCATAAAAAATAAATTTGTCAAATGTTTGTTTGTAATTTTTAGAAAATTTTGATATAAAATGCGAAATCTCTCTTAATATAAGAGAGATTTCAAGCGTTTATAAACGAATTTTTCACATTTAAATGTGTAACATTAAATGTATTTATATTATATGCAAATAATAATTGGATTATTACAAAAAAGCAGAGATTAGGTTTAAACCTAATCTCCGAAGAACAACTTCCACATCATAAGATGTGCAACAATTAAATGTAATTACATTATAAAACATTTTTTGAAGATAGTCAATAATTTTATTATATTATGCGTCAAAAATGTAATATTTTTTAAGAGATAAAAGAATATTATTATAATCATTTTTTGATAAATGAGCTATTTTCTTATTATGGAAAAAGGGTTCTCTAATTCTTTTATAACTAAAATTTGTCATAGATTCTAACTTGGCAGTACTGCAAGGTAAATTAGTAATATCGCAGTGAAAGTAGTACTTATCATTATAGCATTTACTACTTAATGGAATAACTGTCCACATTTTTTTATCTGCTGAACAGCGCCATAAAATGGCAGGTCTCAATTTCCTTAATTCAGAACCAATATTTTGACCAAAGTTTACCCAACAAATGCAACCAGGTTTTAAGTGAGAAATATTATTGTTTGTAGTTTCCAATATTAACTTATCATAACACCACTTTAAATATTTGATGTTTTCAATATTTCTATAATCAGTGTTAATATTTAATTTTTTTAATAAAGAATTTTTTAAATACTTCATCGTTAAATTAAAGTCTGCATCATTTAATTTTAAAAAAGTACCTTTTACATATACTAATCCGTTTAATATTTTTTCGACTATATTCTTGCAAACTGTCTATATCAACAAATCTATCTATGGATTTTAAGTATTTAAAGTCGGAGATTTTTGTATTATGAATAGATAACCCCACATAGTGATTTTCTGAAATGTTATAAATGATAAGGATATGTTTTTTATTACCGTTTTCTGTTATTTCATAAATATTTTTAGAATATATATTCAAAGTAATACCTCCTAATATCATATTAATTTATTAAAATAATACTATATTTTCTTGTAAAAAGCAACACATTTGTTCTCTAAATTACATTTTTATACTTGCTAATAAGATAATAACTATGGTAAAATATTTTGTAGATAGGAGAATACACTTTTGATACTTGAAAATACAAATTAACAAAGTTAAAATAGAAAATGGAGAAAACAATGATAGATGTAGAAGAATATTTAAATAACTTATTTAAAGCAAATAAAAAACGAACACTAAAAGCAATGCAATATTTTATGAATAAATTTCAGCACTTCGAAAAAGAAATGAAATTCATTCATATAGCAGGAACAAATGGAAAAGGAAGCTGCACAGAAATTATAGCTAATATATTAGAAAAACAAGGATATAAAGTAGGAAAATTTTTATCTCCACACTTAATTAAATATAATGAAAGAATAAGCATAAATGGAAAAGAAATATCCGATGAAGAAATGTCAGATATAATAGAAGAATTGCAACCACTAATAGAAGAATACAACCATTCTCAAAATACAAAGGTTACAGTATTTGAATTAATTACAACGATGGCATTATTATATTTTTATAGAAACAGTGTAGATTTTGTTGTATTAGAAACAGTGCTTGGGGGATTAGATGATTGCACAAATATTATAACAAATCCAGTAGTGTCTGTAATTACGTCAATAGGGTATGACCATACAAAGATTTTAGGAGATACTTTAACAGAGATAGCGCATCAAAAAGCAGGAATTATAAAAGAAAATTCTCATACTGTGATATTTGAACAAGAAGCGGATATAAATGAAGTGTTTATAAATGAATGTAAAAAGAAAAATAACAATTTACATATTGTAAACAATTCAGATATATCAAATTATAGTTTTGACGAGGAATTTCAACATTTTAACTATAAAGATTTAAAAAATTTAAGTATAAATTTAAAGGGAAAAATGCAGATACAAAATGCAAGTATATGTATAGAAGTGATTAATATATTAAACAAACTAGGATATAAAGTAAACGAGAAAAATATATTAGAAGGACTAAAAACAGTTATTCATAAAGGAAGAATGGAACAATTGAGTAATAACCCAAAAATTATTTACGATGGGGCTCATAACGATCCAGCAATAAGGAACTTATTAGATATGGTTGATATATATTATCCTAAATTAAAAAGAGTGTATATTATATCAATTTTGAAAAGAAAAGATTACAGAAGAATGCTAAAGCTACTAGCTAAAGATGAAAATGCCATATTTGTTATGACATCAGGGAATGATAGTGATAGATATGCATCAAAAGATGAGCTATATGATTGCATGAAAGAATTTGTAAACAGTGATAGAATTTATAGGAAAGAATTAGATGTGGCGCTGCAAGATGCTTTAAATACAGATGATGATACTGTGAATTTTGTGATAGGAAGTTTATATACATATAGTACAGTTGTTAATAAAATAAAAAAGTTTTTGATATGATATAAATATAGATGTCAATATAAACTTAAGAAAGGAAAGTAAGAGTATGAAAATATTAATAGGAACAAAAAATCCAGGAAAAATACAAGGAGCAAAAGAAGCATTTGAAAAATACTTTGAAAATGTTGAAATAGAAGGAATAGATGTGAGTTCGGATGTAGCAGACCAACCAGTGAATGAAGAAATTTTACAGGGAGCAAGAAATAGGGTTAAAAACTTAAAAAAATATGCAACTGAAAATCAAATTGAAGCGGATTTTTACATTGCAAGTGAAGGTGGAATTACAAATTCATTAGGAGAATGGATAGATATAAATTGCGTTGTCGTAGAAGATAAACAAAACTTTCAAAGTATGGGAATAAGCCAAGGATTTCCAATTCCAAATAAATATATAGATGAAATAAGAGAAACAGAATTGGGAACTGTTATGGATAAATTATTTAGTGGAAAAGATTTAAAAAAGGGAAAAGGCGGAATAAATTATTTGACGAAAGGCGAAGTTACAAGAATTGATTTGGTAAGAAATGCTTTTATTATGGCATTAACAAGGCATATTAATCAAGATATATGGAGATAGAAAATGATATGAAGAAAGAAAAAACAATACTTGTTGCATCAAACAACAAGGGAAAAATAAGAGAAATAAGAGATATTTTTAGCGATTTTAATATTATTGCATTAAAAGAGATGGAAGCAAAATTAAATAAAAAACTAGAAATAAACGAAAACGCAGACAGCTTTAAAAACAATGCACTTCAAAAAGTAACAGAGCTTATAAATCAATTGGACGAAAATATGATTGTTATGGGTGATGATAGCGGATTAAGCATAGATGTTTTAGGTGGATTTCCGGGAATACATACACATAGGTGGATGGACGCAGATGACCATACAAAAAATTTAAAACTGTTAGAGAAAATGAAGGATGTTCCAACAGAATTAAGATCTTGTCATTATACAACAGCTATTGCTATTGCTGATAAGAATATGAATAAAGTTGTAGAATATTCATTACACGGATATGTTGCGCAAAATCCAGCTGGCTCTAATGGCTTTGGCTTTGATGAAATTTTTGTATTAGATAGTGGGAAGACTTTGGCTGAATTGACTAGTGAAGAAAAATATGAGATTAGCCCAAGGAAGAAGGCTTTGGAAGAAATTAGAAAGATAATTGATAAAAGGATATAAATATATTATAAGAATAAAGAGAAAGGTAAAGTCAATAATGGAAATAGAAAGAAAATTTTTAGTACCAGACATATCACACTTGAAATTAGAAACATACAAAAGCAAAAAAATTATACAAGATTATTTGTACAATGACAAAATAACAATTATTAGAAAAAGGCACACGATACAAGAAAACAAAGAAAAATACATTTACACAGTAAAAACAGGAAGAGTAAACTATTCAATAAATGAGATAGAGAGTGAAATAACAAAAGAACAATATGAAAAGTTAGGATTAAACCCAAAATATCACACAATAGAGAAGACAAGATATAATATACCATATAAAGACGGACTAATTATAGAGTTAGACATATTTGAGGGAGAATACAAAGGGATTGTATTTGCAGAAATAGAGTTTGAAAGTGAGGAACAAGCTGAAAATACTATTTTTCCAAAGTGGTTTGGAAAAGAGCTAACTGGAAGATTATCTAATGGTATGATGGCAAGTATGAAAGTGGAAGACATAAAAGAAATTATAAATACATAGAGGTGAAGAATATAAAAGAAAATGAAAATTACAATAAAATTCTTGTTCAATCATTTGGGCAAGAAAAAGCTATATTAAAATATCCCAAATGCAATATTGAAATTAATGCACATATTGGTAGAAATGGAACAACAAGAAAAAAGCAAGAAGGAGATGGAAAAACACCAATAGGAGAATTTGAATTGGGAACTATTCTAGGAACTCAAATTGGAATACAAAATAAAAATGGATTAGAGTATAAAAAAATAACTAGGGAAATGTACTGGGTAGATGATATTAAATCTAAATATTATAATCAACTAGTTAATGAAAATGAAGTGGAAAGAGATTGGAATTCAGCGGAACATCTAATAGAGTATCCAATAGAGTACAAATACCTAATAGAGATGAAAACAAATCCGCAAAATATACCTGGAAAGGGAAGTGCAGTGTTTTTGCATTGTAGTAATAATAAGTCAACAGCTGGTTGTGTTGCAGTTGATACAAATTGTATGAGAACCATAATAGAAAATATAGATAAAGATACGAAGATAGAGATAAAAATAGAATTATAAGGAGAAGATATATGGTAAAGTCAAAAGGTTGGAATTGGAAAATATTAAAAGAAAATGAAGAAGAAATCTGGAAAAACCCAAGTATTGAATCTTATTATTTGTTAAATAGGTGGAAATCACAGAGAAAAGAGAAATTTCTAGATTTAGGATGTGGATTAGGAAGACATTCAATTTTATTTGGCAAAAATGATTTTGATGTTAGTTGTTTTGATATAAGTCAGGAAGCAGTAAAAAGAACAAAAGAATGGGCAGAAATAGAAAATCTAAAATTTGATTATAAAGTAGGTGATATGCTTGAGTTACCTTATAATAATAATCAATTTGATTGCATTTATTGCCGAAATGTAATATCTCATACAGATACTGAAGGAATGAAAAAAGTAATAAAAGAATTAAATAGAGTTATGAAAGATGATGCTGAGTGTTATTTGACTTTAGGTTCAAAAGATACATGGGGATTTAAACAAGCGGACTGGCCTTTGATTGATCCAAATACTAGACTAAGAATGGACGAAGGGCCAGAGTATAAAATACCACATTTCTATGTAGATTACGACTTGATAAAAGAGCTTTTTAAGGACTTTGATATTGTTAATGTATATCAAGTTGTGGATTATTATGAAACAGAAAACAAAACTAATAATTCCTATCATTATCATATTTTGATACATAAAAAAGAGAAGGAATAAATATAAGAAAGTAGATTTAGAAAGTTACGAGGAGAAAAGAAAAATGAGTAAGAAACAAGACAATGAAATAACATTGAAAATAAAGGGAAATTTAGACGAGTTCTATAATGATATAGAAAATAAAGAATTTAAAATAGTACACGAATTTTCAATGGACGACACATATTTCGTGCCTAAAATACTAAATTTAAAAGAAACCAGTACAAGAGAGATTTTATCAAAAGCAGTATTAGTAAGAAAAATCATAGGGAAAACATCTGGAGAAGTCAGTCAAAAGATAACATTTAAAATTAAAGAATTTGATACAGATGGCAATATACTAAATCAGGATTCAATTAATTGTGAAGTACTAGATATACAGTCAGCAAAAAAATTATTAAAAGCAATCGGCTATAAAGAAATTATGAATATTCAAGAAGATGATAGAGTATATGAAAGTGCTGGATTTAGATTTGCTGTTAAAGATATAAGAAATGGAGATAATCTGATAGAAGCGGAGATAGGAGAAAACGAGGATGTAGATACAGTAGAAGAATTGGTTGAGAAAGTTGCAAATTTTAAAATACCAGTTTATCTTGATAATTATTTTGTCAAAAAAGCTGAAGTTGAACTTGATAAAGTGCTGGGTCGTAAATAGAAAACATATAAAGAGCATAAAAATAATATATAAAACACCAAAAAAGTAGACTTATAAAGACGATTTTATAAATCTACTTTTTTATATTATAAAAAAGTTGTAATTATCTTTTTATAACATAGAACATATCCTCAGTAAATCCAAGCAACCAAATAGGAGAAACTCCAAACAATTCAGCAATTTTTACAACCATAGATATTTCGATTTTTTTAGTTTTGCCATTTGCATATTTTGAAATTGTACCTTTTGATTTTAAATTTAACTTATGAGCAACTTCTTCATAGTTCATCTTAGAATGTCTAAGAAGAATTGCAAATCTTTCTGGAAAACAGTTATCCAATGTAATACCCCCTATACTGTATACTTATAAAAGTATAACATCAAAATAAAATTTTGTAAATAAAAAAGAAAAAAGCAAATTCTTATTTATATTTTTACGATATTTGTAGAATTTTGTTGACACGGAAAGTGACAAGTTGTATTATATTTCTAATATACGATTATTATAAAATGTAATAAAGCAAAGGAGCGGATATGGGAGTTCAAAAAACAAACTTAAATGACGAGAAAATAAAACACATACTACAAAAAGAATACAACATTGAAGCAACAAAAATCCAAAAGATAGACAGAGGCACAGCAAATATATTCAAAATAGAGACAAACAACAATAAATACATATTAAAAGAATTTGTAAGCACAAGTAAAAAAGAAACAATCATAAAAGAAATAAACATAATAGAATTTCTGAAAGACAAAGATATTAACGTTCCTACATATATAAAAACAAAAAAAGAAAATTTTTACCTAGAAAATGAAGGAAGAATAATAATAGTACAAGAATTCGTTGAAGGATACACTATTGAAAACAATACAGGAGACTATGAAAAAACAATAGAATGTGCAACGATCCTAGGTAAACTGACAAAAGCTCTTATGGAATATCCTGAACTAAGTGAAGATAACATTATGAATAAGTATTTCACAAAAGAAAGAGTATGCAATTGCATTGAAAAAATGGAAAATTTAAAAAGCAATTTAAAAAAAGACAACAAATATAAAGAACAAATAGAAAAAGACATTAATTATAGAACAAAAATATTAAATCACATAAAAAACAACTTTGATTTTGACATTTTAGATAAACTAACAAAGCTAAATAGCCATGGAGACTTTTGCTCTCAACAATTGATATACAATGACCCCCAAGAACCTACAATAATAGACTTTGAGAAAGCAAAAAAATTACCAATTGTATGGGAAGTAATAAGATCATATAGCTATATCGACAAAGATGCTAAAGATGGAGATATAAATATAAAAACATTAGCAGATTATTTCAAGGAATTTTCAAAATATATTAAACTAAATGAATATGATTTAAAATATGTATCATATCTATATTTATTACAATTAACAGGAAGCACATATGGATATAAAGAATATAATGAGGATTATAGTCAAGAAGGGCTTTTGAATTTTGCACTATTTAGAACAAAATTATGCGAAAATTTATATGAGAAAGCAGAACAGATTAGCATAAAATTAAGTGAACTCTACACATAAATTACTATAGATAGAAGGAAAGAAATATGGAAGAAGTAAAATTAGAATTAACAAATGGCGAAACAATACCTGCAACAATAACAGATAAAGAACTAATATATGGAGTTACAGGAATAGCAGTAGGAACAAAAAATAATTATACCAAACTTGACAGCGAGATAGGAAAAGTAAAAGAAATATTTGCAAAACATCCAATAACAAACGAGAAGTTGCCAATAATAGTCATAGATAGTAAGGAATTGGAAAACACTGCAATGATGCTAGTACCAGCACACATTCAGGAACACTTTGAACTTGCAGAAGAGTTCGATTTACGATATAAGCAAGTAGTTGCACCATACTTCAAAGGTGAAGGAGAACAGACACTAAATCCAAATTTCGAAACACACTTTAGAAGAAGTGTTATAGTTATTATAAAAAATGAAAAAGATAATACTTATTTATGTGTTGATTCTCAAAGAAGAACATGTAAATCATTTGTATTAGGGGGAATTGAAGGCGAAGAGACACCAGAAGAAGCGGCAATCAGGGAAGTTAGAGAAGAAACTGGATATTTAGATATAACGATTACAAGAACAAGTATATTTCAATTACATAATCATTTTTTTGCTGATTATAAAGGGGTAAATAGATATTCACACTTGTATATAGTTTTTGGAATATTAAATTCTAAGAAGAAAGAAGAGACATCAAAGGAAGAACAGGCTAAACAGATGCCTATATGGATAAAGAAAGAAGATTTAAATGATTTTCTATCAGTTAAGAACAATTTATTTGTGAACAAATATTTTTTAGATAAAGATTGTGCTTATGAAGGAAATGGAATAATGATTAATTCAGGGAAACTAAATGGTAAATTAAGAAGTGATATAAAGGGAGAAGAAAGTTATGAAATATTTTAAAAAATTAGTGGGAGACAGAATATATCTATCTCCAAGAAACAATGAAGATGTAGAAAAATTTACAGAATGGATGAATGATTTTCAAGTAACAGACTACACAGGCAGAAGCAGAGGTATAATGTCGCTAGAAGGAGAAAAGAAATACTTAGAAGAGAATTCAAATCCGGAAGGCACATTTGTAATAGTCACTCTAGAGGAAAATAAACTAATAGGAACAATAGGACTAGAAAAAATAAACACTATAAATAGAAGTGCAATATTAGGGATTTTTATAGGAGATAAAGAATATCTAAGCAAGGGATATGGAACAGAAGCAATCAGATTAGTTTTAGATTATGGCTTCAATTATATGAATTTGCATAGTATAAAATTAGAGTTATTAAGTTGTAATGAAAGAGCCCTAAAATGTTATAAAAAGTGTGGATTTATAGAAACAGGAAGATCCAGAGAAAGTGTATTTTTAAATGGAAAATATTATGATATAATCTCTATGGATGTATTAGCTAATGAATTTAAAGAAAGCTATATAAGAAATAAAAATGTTAAATAAGAAGGAGAACATATGAGTTCGGATATAAGAATAAAAAATAATGAATATAATTTTCATTTTAGAGTTGCGGCAGTAATTGTACAAGACGATAAATTTTTGATACAGAGAATAAATGAATGTGAATATTGCATATTACCAGGTGGACATGTATTATTAGGAGAATCGTCATTGGAAGCTTTACAAAGAGAAGTAAAAGAAGAAGTAGGATGTGATATAGATATAGAACAATGTAATTTCTTCTGCTTCCACGAAAATTTTTATAATAAAAATGGAAGAGTTGAGCATTGGATTGAAAACTATTTTGTTGTAAAATCAAAAACACCACTACCAACTGAGAATTGGGATATAGAAGAAAATGACAATGGAGAAATAAAATTATTACACTTTAAATGGGTAAGCAGGGAAGAACTTAAAGAATTAGACTTAAAGCCTACATCAATAAAGAAACTTCTAGTAGATAATAAAAGTAGTGAATTTAATTATTTGATTGATAGAAAGTAGAAGGTATAAATATGAAAATAGAAAAAGTTGAAGAAAATAAAGAAAAATATATGGATTTGCTTTTAGAAGCAGACCCAGAAGCGGAAGTTGTCAAACAATACATAAACAAAGGCGATATGTATATAGGAATAGAAAACGAAAAAGTAGTTTGCGAAATACTAATAACTAAAGTAAATGAAGAAGAATGCGAATTGAAAAATATTGCTACATTAGAAGAATACAGGGGAAAAGGATATGCTAAAAAATTGATAGAGTATGTATTTAAAAAATATGAAAGTCAATATAAAAGAATGATTGTTGGAACAACTGAAAATATGATACCATTTTATGTTTTAAGTGGATTTACAAAGTATCATCATACAGTAAAGAACTTTTTTATAGACAATTATTCAGAAGAGATATATGACGGAAATCTACAGTGTATAGATATGTATTATTATTACAAAGAATTAACAAAAAATTAGAAATAGGAAGAAATAAAAATGAAAGAATATAATAGTTTATGTTATTTTAGAATAGAAAAAGCAGAAGAACAAATAAAGGGAGAATTAGAAGAAAATTTATTACAGAAGGATTTTATGTTTGATAGTAGATATTACATTAAATATATAGAAAAAACTCTATCTATATCTAAAAATAATAATTACATAGAAAAATTTTTTAATATAGGAGATGCAGATGCTACTATTACCAATATAAGTTCTATAATAGGCAAAAATGGATCTGGAAAGACAGCTCTATTAGCTTTGTTTAGTGGTTTTATTTATACTAGAATGTATATTAATATGCATGTTATTATAGTATTTATGATTGATGGTGAATTAAATATAATTGCACCTAAGGGACTTATTGAAAGAGTAGAACAAAAAGGTCTAAACATTAAAGTTATATTGCACGAGTATAATAACGAAAGAGATGCTCGCTTTGAAGCTATATGTGAAACAATATATAAAAAAATAAATTGTATTTACTTTTCAAATGTAGTTGGAATAAGGAATAATTTGTTTCCAAGTACAAACAAAGGGAAAAATTTCCATAATATTTCTTTAATGAACGATTTACAAATGAACTATAAGAATAAATTTCTTTTAATGAATTCGTATTGGGTTAATAACAGCTATGAAGATGATAGATTTGATAGTAATGATTATAGATCAATAGTTAATCATAGGACAGAAAAGAATTTGAAATTTATAACATTTGATAACTTATTTAATATTCCAAGTATTCAAATGGAATTAAATATTTATAATGAACAAGTGAGTTTTTTGGATATCCCTATAAGTCAAAAATTGAGAATATATGATACTTTTAATAAAGATAATTTGAAAGAAATTGAACCAACAATTACAGAACAAAAGATTTACCAAAATCTTACAAAAGAATTTACAGGAATATCTAATGCAAATAATAATATTGGGACTGCTAGAAATATTATAAATTTAGCAATCATAGATAAGTACTTTAATGAGTTGTACTGTAAATTAAACAATTATAATGTTATAAGATTTATAAATCAAAAAATAGAAGAAAAAATAGGAGATGCAATTTCAGATTATAGAAAAGGATTTGGTTCAGTTAAAAAATTATTAGAAGAAATAACAATAGAAGAGCTAAGTGAAATTTATATGCATTTAGAAGAAGATAATAAAAACAAAGAAAAACTTGCCATAGCAGCTTCAAGAGAATGTATAGAATTTTTAAAAGACATAAATAAAAGGTATAATAACTTATTCAGTGAAATTGATAAAATTTTTGATGACAAACACATTATAAAAGGAATTTATAAAACAGGTTATTCTTCAGCCCAAAAGCCATATTGCGAATATCAGCCATATATATTGATAAAAAAACAGGACTTTGAAAAAATATATAAATCAATAGTTAATTCAAGCGAAATTGGAGAATTATTTTATTTTACATATAAAGGGTTAAGTACTGGAGAACAAGCGTTATTAGATATGTACTCGGAATTTTACTATATAAAAGATGAAATAACAACAGATTCGATTTTAATTTTAATGGATGAACCAGAATTATATTTTCATCCAGAATGGCAAAGAAAACTGATATATTTATTAATAGATTATTTTAATAAATATTTTAAAGATAAAAAAGTACAAATAATATTTACTTCAAATTCTCCATATACATTATCAGACTTACCAAAAGATAATGTAATAATGCTACAAAATAATAAAATATTGTCAAATACTTTTGCCAACAATATACATACACTATTAAAAGAACAATACTTTATGAGCTCTACGATAGGGGAATTTGCTAAAACTAAAATAGAAAAAGTCCTTAAAAATATTAATAACAAGGTAAATGATTTGGATACAATTAATGAAATGAACCAAATTGTAAACAATATAGGAGAAGACTTATTAAAAAACAAAATAAAAGAGATGATGAGTGAATTAAATGATAAAGATAAACAAACCAAGTAAAGAGTTAATAGAAAAATATATAAAAGAAGTTCTTCCAATAGTTAGAGAAAAGTTGAAAGAAAATAGGAAGGATATTAAATATGGTGAAATTGTAGCATATATAGAAGAAGATATAGAAGGGATTATTGGCGCTGATATTCATAATCTTTTGAAAAAATACGATGAAATTCAATCTAGATTTCCAAATAAATTAAAGAAAATGGGAAAGAAACATAAAATATCCAAAGAACAAAAGGCATGTAATAAATTTTTTGAGAGAATATTTGATTATAAAAAAATTATTCAAGATAATATAAAATTGTCATATGAAGTAGCTAAAATGTTAAATGTAACAGTATGCCCATATTGTAATAGAATATATACTACAACTTGTGACAGTAAAAATGGAAAGAGTAGACCACAATTTGATCATTTCTTTGCTAAATCATTATATCCAATATTAGCTTTATCAATATATAATCTAGTGCCATCATGTAATATTTGTAATACAAAGAAAGGAAGCAAAGAATTCTCTCTTGAAGATAATATATATCCTTATCAAGAAGGGATAAATGAAAGCAAATATTTTAGTTATCAATTAGATGAATATGGAAATCCTAAAATAATTACATCAAAAGAAAATTATAAAATGGTTAACAACGATAAAATATTATTAATAGAAGATATCTATCAAATTGCACATAGTAGACTGGTGGGTGATTTACTAGAAAAAAGACAACGATATTCAAAAGTATATATTGAAGAATTAGATCAACTAAAGGGGATAAGAAAAATAACAAAAGAAGAATTGAAATATTTTTTAGGGTACTCTATTAATGAAGAAATTTCTAATGTATCGCTAGGAAAATTAAAAAATGACATTATAGATGAAATAATTTAAAAATTAGAACAAATCACTCCAATACCGAATATAATAAAGGTAATAGGAGTGATTTTTTATGGCATATTCGGAAAGAGAGTTATTAGCAAGAATAGTGCAATGCGAAGCACGGGCGGAGAAGGTGACAACGGAATGAAAGCAGTAGCAACAGTAACGATGAACAGAGTAAACAGCACAGAAGGGGAATATGCAAGAATCTCACAAGGAGGGAATATAAGAAACATAATATTTCAAGAAGGGCAATACGACTGCGCAAGAGAAACAATAAGAAACCAATATAACCCACAAAACATCTACAATATGACGCCCACAGAAGTACACTACTATATTGCAGACTGGGCATTAGCAGGAAATAAACTAAACGAAATAGGGAACTGCCTATGGTATTTAAATCCATTTAGACCAAGCTGTGGCTCAACATTTCCAAGTAATGGTTCCGGAACTTTGCATACAAGATTAGGTGAACATTGCTTTTATAGGCCTACAAGCAAATATTCCCAAACATAGAAGGAGGAAAAATATGGCAATTTCGGAAGAAAGAACAGACAAAAGAGAAACAAGGCAAGTTGATATTAATCAAAATTCACCAGAGATTTTAACTAACCCCATTTATACCCCAGCATTTTTAAGAGAACAAATAGGAAAACTAATGAGAGTAGAGTTCTTAATAGGAACAAATAATTTAGTTGACAGAATAGGAATATTACAAGATGTTGGAGCAAGTTATATTTTACTACGTTCATTTGAAAACGATAGTTTAGTTTATTGTGACATATATTCTATTAAATTTATTACTATTTCTACTACTGGAATTTATGGCTCTACACCAAATAACAGATATCATTATTATTAAAAATCTGCCAATGGGGACGGTCCTCTTTGGCAGATTTCTGCCATTTAGATCCATTCCCATTGATAGATTTAATTTTTTTATAATTTGATTGAGAATAAAATAAAAGTATGATATATTTAAAAGGATGAATTTAATTATTTAATTGATAGCACTTTATAAAAAGAGAATAGAGTAGAATAAAGGAGAAAAATAATGAAAAAAATCATAGTAGCAACAACAAACATAAATAAAGTAGAAAGAATAAAGAACTTATTAAAAGAACAAAATTATGAAATATTGTCATTAAAAGAAATGGGGTTAGAAAACATACCTGAACCAGAAGAAAAAGCGAATACACCAGTAAAAATAGCGGTAGAAAAAGCTATGCACTATATTGACTATGTACCAGAAGGTACAATAATATTAACTCAAGATGATACAATAAAACTAGAAGGAATATCAGAGGAGGATGACCCAAAGTTAAGTATAAAAGGACCTGTAAGAAAAAAATATGGAGAATTTACAGATGAATTAGGTGCAAAGTATTACACAGAATTAGCAAAAAAATATGGTGGTTCAATTCCAATTACATTTAATTATGGACATGCAATAGCAATACAAAAAGAAAAAGGTAGAAATACAATAAACATAGCAGGTTCATCATCTAAAATACAAGCAAGATTGGTTGATAGAATACATAAGCTAGAAACAGTACCTGGATATTTCTTATCTGCAATAATAGAAGTAAATAAAGATGGAAAATGGGTGCCACATAATTCTTTAAGTGAAGATGAGTTAATAAAATTGGATAATGATTTATATAACTCAATTATGGGATTATTAGGAAATATAAAATAGAAAGGACAAAAATAATGAAATTAATAAAATTTTTAGCAACTGACGGAATAGAACTAGACGGAATATTATACAATTCCAAAAGCGAAACAAAAAGAATCATACTTGCAGTGCATGGAATGAGCAGTAATTGCATAAAAGAAAGAGACGAAATAATAGCAAAACAAGCAAATGCAAACAAGATAGACTACTTTTGTTTCAACAACAGAGGAAGTGAACTTGTAAAATACATAAAAAGAAGTACAGACGGTAAGAAGCTATTAGGTGGAACTAGTTATGAAGACGTATTAGAAGGTTACGAAGACATAAAAGGAGCAATAATAAAGTTAAAAGATTTAGGATATAAAGAAATATATTTACAAGGACACAGTTTAGGTTGTACAAAAATAGTATACACATATAACAAACTAAAAAGAGAAGCAAGTAATATTTTAGAAGATATAAAAGGAATAATACTATTATCATTAGTAGATATTCCAGGAACGTTAAATATATATTTAGGAAACAAGTTAGATAATTATATAAAATATGCAGAAAATTTAGAAGAAAATGGACAAGAAAACGAATTGATGCCAAAAGAAGCGTTTATACATCTAGTAAGTGTAAAAACATTTTTACGTTATGCAAGAGATAACGAAGAAATAGATTTTGCAAGTTATGGAAAAGATAGTAAATTAGAGATGCTAAACAATATTGATATTCCATTATTTATGAGATGGGGAAATGTTAACGAGATGATATTACAAAATGCAGAAGATTTAGTCAATATGATTAATGATATAATAAAAAATCCAAACAAAGACATAAATTTTATTGATGGAGCAGACCATGGATACAAAGATAGAGGGGAAGAACTTGGAAAAGAGATTATAAAATTCATTACTAAAAAATGAATATTGACTAAAGAATAAACATATGTTATAATAGGTATACATAAAAGCCGAAAGGCTACGGAGGACACAGTATGAAAAAGGAACTCATTAACAAATCAATCCGGAAACATTTAAAAGAGGATGAGTACACCATGGTTCATCCGAAAAACAAACATCTTCAAACTTATGAAGAGTTTGGTTACTCATTTTGGGCAAAGATATGGGATGAAGAAGACATCCAAATCTTAGTTCAAGATACACAGGGAAATTCGGAAGAATATTACATGGATTATCCCACATTCTTTAATACTTATAAATATAGATATTAAAGAACAAAGAGCACAACTATAATCGTGCTCTTTTTATTATTTTTTACCGTCGAAAAATTAATCAGCAACTAGCTTCTCCAATTCTCTAATTTTATCACGAACTTCAGCAGCTTTTTCAAATTCCATTTGTGCTGCATAAGTTAGCATCTCATCAGTTAATTTCTCTATTGTAGCTTTTATATCTTCATCTTTTTCCAATTTATATTCAACTTCTATATCATCTGCTTTAGTAATAGAAATTGTATCTCTTACAGATTTATTAATTGTCTTTGGCTTAATATTATGTTTTTCATTATATTCCTCCTGAATTTTCCTTCTTCTATTAGTCTCAGAAATTGCTTTATCCATAGAATCTGTTAACTCATCAGCATACATTATAACTGTTCCATCTGTATTTCTTGCTGCACGTCCAATTGTTTGAATTAGAGACCTTTCTGAACGCAAGAAACCTTCTTTATCAGCATCTAATATTGCAACTAAAGATACTTCTGGAATATCTAAACCTTCTCTCAAAAGATTTATTCCAACCAAAACATCAAATTCTCCGAAGCCTTAGATTACGTATAATTTCCATTCTTTCTAAAGCCTTTGTTCCAGAATGCATATAATTTACCCTAATGTCTAAACTTTTCAAATATTCTGTTAAATCTTCTGCCATTTTTTTGGTTAATGTTGTTACCAACACTCTTTCCTTTTTTTCAACCCTTATTCGAATTTGCTCTATTAAATCATCTATCTGATTTTCCACTGGTTTTACTTCTATTTTAGGGTCTAATAGACCTGTTGGTCTTATAATCTGTTCTACAACATTATCTTTTGCATGTTCTTTTTCATAGTCAGCAGGTGTTGCACTTACAAATACTACCTGATTTATTCGCTCTTCAAATTCTTCAAATTTTAATGGTCTATTGTCAAATGCTGATGGAAGTCTAAAACCATAATTTATTAGAGATTCTTTTCTTGCTCTATCACCATTATACATAGCTTTTACTTGAGGAATTGTTGCATGAGACTCGTCTATTAATAATAAAAAGTCATCTGGAAAATAATCAAACAAAGTGTAGGGAGGACTTCCTTCAGGTCTTCCGCTAATATGTCTTGAATAGTTTTCTATTCCTGAACAAAATCCAGTTTCTTTCATCATCTCCATATCGAAGTTTGTTCTTTCTTCTATCCTTTGAGCTTCAATTAATTTATTCTTAGATTTGAAGTATTTAACACGTTCTTCCATTTCCTTTTCAATTGTTCCTAAAGCTCGTTCCATTTTATCCTTTGTTGTAACATAGTGTGATGCTGGCGAAATTAAGATATGTTTTCTTGTTCCAATTGCCTTTCCTGTTAATGGATTTATTTCTGTTATTTTTTCGATTTCGTCTCCCCAGAATTCTACTCTTACAGCTGACTCTGATTGGTCTGAGGGATAAATTTCTACAATATCGCCTTTGGCTCTAAATGTGTCTCTTTTAAAATCAATTTCATTTCTTGTATATTGCATTGTTATTAATTTTTTCAATACTTGATCTCTTGATTTATTCATTCCAGCTCGTAATGATAACATCATTTCTTGGTAGTCGACGGGGTCACCTAAACCATATATACACGAAACTGATGCAACTATTATTACATCTCTTGTTTCAAATAATGACAATGTTGCTGAATGTCTTAATTTATCAATTTCTTCATTTACAGATGAGTCTTTTTCTATATATGTATCTGTTGAAGGAATATAGCTTTCGGGCTGATAATAATCGTAATAACTAACAAAATATTCAACATTATTCTCAGGAAAGAACTCTTTAAACTCTGAGTATAATTGTCCTGCAAGTGTTTTATTATGTGCCAAAACTAATGTTGGCTTTTGAACTTTGTTTATTATATTTGCCATTGTAAAAGTTTTTCCGAGAGCCAGTAACACCTAACAATGTTTGGAACTTTTTGCCTTCTTGTATTCCTTTACTCAAATATTCTATTGCTTGTGGCTGGTCTCCAGTTGGTTTATAATCTGAATGTAGTTTGAACATCTTTTTCTCCTTTCAGACATTTTTACATATATTTTAACACGTATGTCACTGAAAAACAAGAAATTTATATTTAATTAAAAGACAGTATTTACTTTTACAAAAAAATATGTTAAGTTTTAGATATAAAATTTGAAATACGAAAGGGGATAAAAATGGAGACTATAGTAAGCATTGCTTCATCATTTTGGTTTCAATCAATTGCAAAAATAGTACTAGGATGTATGTTAGCAGGAGTAATAGGACTAGAAAGGTCATCTTGGAGTAAACCAGCAGGGTTTAGAACACATGCATTAGTAGGCGTTAGTGCAGTTTTAGTAATGATTTGTGGAGAGTATATGTCAGAATTATATGATATAGACCCATCTAGAATACCAGCTCAATTACTATCAGGAATAGGGTTTATAGGTGCAGGAACAATATTAAGAGACGGATTTAATGTAAAAGGACTAACAACAGCAGCAGGGCTTTTAACTGTTACATGTATCGGATTAAGTATTGGCGCAGGATTTTATTTAGGAGGAATAGTAGCTACATTGGTTGCATATCTTATTTTATCTTATTCTTACAAAATCTCTGATAAATTAGACCATTTTTCTATACTAGAATTAAAAGTAAAAATCAGTAAAAATGTGAAAGAAACTTTGGCTGAAATAGAAGATAGTTTGACTGATTATAGTGTAGAAATAAAAAATATTAAAAGACCAAATAAAGATGAATCAGATACTGAGGAAGAAGTAATAAAAATAGTTGGAGAGTATAACAATAAAGGATTTAAGAAAAATGAATTATTAAGAACAATTACATCACTAAAAAATGTTAATGAAGTATCAGAAACATAGTGTCCATTGGGGACGTTTCTAAATGGACAAAAATGTCCAAAAGGAAACGTCCCCAGTGGACATTTTTGAAGTCGAATGCATATTATAAATAAAGGTGATATGTATGAGAGTTTTTAAAGAATTGTACGAAGATGCAAAAAATATAAAAAGAAAAGACCCAGCAAGTAGAAATATTTTAGAAGTAATTATTTTATATCCAGGATTTCATATTTTGGTGTTTCATAGATTAGCACATTTCCTATATAGACATAAATTAAAGTTTTTAGCTAGATTAGTTTCACAAATAGGAAGGTTTTTTACCGGTATAGAAATTCATCCAGGAGCTAGGATAGGAAGAAAGTTATTTATTGACCATGGCATGGGGATTGTGATAGGAGAGACTGCTACAATTGGAAATAATTGTACTATTTATCATAATTCAACATTGGGTGGTACTGGAAAGGATAAGTATAAAAGACATCCTGATATAGGTAATAATGTTATGGTTGGTGCTGGGGCAAAAGTTTTAGGTCCAATTAAGATTGGAAATAACGTAAAAATTGGAGCAAATACAACGGTTTTAAAGGATATACCAAATAATGTTACAGTTGTAGAATTTAATAGAATAATAAAAAATAAAAATGTGAATTTCTTGCCATAATCTACATAATGTGGTATAATAGGCTTATGACAAAGGAGAATCTTATGCAGAAAAAAAACAACGATACCAATATGGTATCAAAACGGAAAGAAAATGGATTTATTGTAAAATCTGGAAGGAAATCCTATAAGCGTCGGATTAGCTTCAACACAAATTCCTTTCACAACGAAATTGCATTAGGAATTATCAACGAAGACAAGAAGTTAAAAGCTCAGTATCAAAAAAGCAGATATAATGGGCAACCAGCAGTCTTTTTGGTAGTTGAAACGCCAGCTATTATGGTAGCAAGTGGTACATCTAAAGTAATTTCTTACAATGCATCAAATGTTGAAGGTGATGAACGCCTTGAAGAAGAAATTCGAAAATATAGAAAAAAAGGTTTTAAACCACTTTCCATTTTCTTTTAAAGCAAAAATAGTAACAATTTCAATTGAGATTGTTACTATTTTTTATTAGTTTATTCTGCTGTGTTTACTTCAACAGGTCCTTCTCCACCAGGTCCAACATATTCTGATTTTCCAAATGCAAGAATCATATAGAAAATAGGTGATAAGAAGTAAAGTCCAACAGCCCAACCGATGTCTTTTCCAAATGATAATGCTAGTTTATAGCATAGAATAGCTGTCATAGCAATTCCAGCAATCCATCCTATAAAAGGAACAATCATAAGTAAGTAAACTAGTATTAGCCAAGGTGAAAGCCCAGCAATTTTGAATAATGTAACAAGATTATAAATTGGAATTATAGATTTCCAACCAGCTTGACCAGCTTTTTTGTACAATTTCCACATAGCAACTAATTGAACGATAGCTATTGCTAGACCAATTAATAGAGAAAATATCATTACTCCCATTGCAGCACCAAATAATGTTGTATCAAGTGCTGTAGTGCTATAATCACGAGCTGCATAATAACTAGGATAATCGTATCCCATAATTAAAACCCCCCTTTTATTTTGTACAATTATATTGTGACATTTTTCTAAAAAAATGTCAATAAAAAACAAAAAAAGACATAAAAATATAAAATTTTTAAAAACCATTGTATAAAAAAAACTAGTTTGATATAATTTAGAAAGTAGACTAATACATATTATTAAAGGGAGGAAAAAATATGTGCGAAAACAAAAATTGTTGTTGTGAAAATAATGGAAAAGACGCTTTTTTAGAAGAATTATTTTCAGTTTATAAACCAGAAAAAGACAATCTAATTCAGATGTTAAATGAAATACAAGAACACTATGGATATATTCCAAAAAATGTTCAACAAGAATTATCAGAATTTCTATCAATTCCACTTGCAGAAGTATATGGAGTTGTAACATTTTATTCAAGATTTTCATTAGAACCACAAGGAAAATACAAAATATCAGTATGCTTAGGAACAGCTTGCTATGTAAAAGGTTCCCAAAAAATAATGGATAGACTAACAGATAGACTAAAAATAGGTCCAGGCCAAACAACTAAAGACGGTCTATTTACAATAGAAGAAACTAGATGTGTAGGTGCATGTGGATTAGCACCAGTATTTACAATAAATAACGAAGTATATGGAAAAGCAACTGTACAAAAATTAGACCAAGTACTAGATGAATTAATTCAAGCAGAAAACAATAATTAGATAAATAATGGAGGTAAAGATGAAAACTTTAGAAGAACTTCATAAAATTAGAGAAGAAAAAAGAAATGAATTAGATTTAAGAGTAAACACAAAAACAGATACAAGAGAAAAACATATCTTAGTTTGCCATGGTACAGGATGTACATCATCTAAATCACCTGAAATCTTAGAAAATTTTAGAAAAATCTTAAAAGAAAAAAACATAGAAAATGTAAGAGTAATAAAAACAGGATGTTTTGGTTTATGTGCTAAAGGTCCAATTGTAATAATAAGACCAGAAGATACATTTTATGCAAATGTAACACCAAACGACTGTGAAGAAATTATTCAAACACATATAATAGAAGGAAAAAATGTAGAAAGATTACTTTGTAAAGATATTGACGGTACAAAAGTAAGTAGTTTGGATGAACTATCATTCTATAAAAAACAAAAAAGAATTGCACTAAAAAATTGTGGTGTAATAAATCCTGAGAACATAGATGAATACATAGCTTTTGACGGATATAAAGCATTAGAAAAATGTCTAAAAGAACTAACACCAGATGATGTAATAAAAACAATATCAGAATCAGGACTACGCGGAAGAGGAGGAGCAGGTTTCCCAACAGGTAAAAAGTGGGAACTTACAAAAGCATCTGAAGGAAATCAAAAATATGTTGTATGTAATGCAGATGAAGGAGACCCAGGAGCATTTATGGATAGAAGCATCTTGGAAGGAGACCCTCATTCTGTCTTAGAAGCAATGGCAATTGCAGCATATTGTATAGGAGCAAATAAAGGATATATTTATGTAAGAGCAGAATATCCAATAGCTGTAAAAAGACTAGAAATAGCAATAAATCAAGCAAGAGATTATGGAATATTAGGTAAAAACATATTTGGAACAAACTTTGACTTTGATATAGAAATAAGACTAGGTGCAGGAGCATTTGTATGTGGAGAAGAAACAGCTTTATTAGAATCAATTGAAGGAAGAAGAGGCCAACCAAGAGTAAAACCACCATATCCAGCACAGGCAGGATTATGGGGAAAACCAACATTAATTAACAATGTTGAGACATATGCAAACATAGCACAAATCATATTAAATGGAGCGCAATGGTATTCATCAATTGGAACAGCAAACTCAAAAGGAACAAAAGTATTTGCACTAGGTGGAAATGTAAATAATATAGGACTAGTGGAAGTACCTATGGGAACAACTTTAAGAGAAATTGTATTTGACATAGGTGGAGGAATTCCAAATGGTAGAGAATTTAAAGCTGCTCAAACTGGTGGACCTTCAGGTGGATGTATACCAAAAGAACACTTAGATACGCCAATTGATTATGAGTCTTTAAAAGAAATAGGTTCAATGATGGGGTCTGGTGGATTAATTGTAATGGATGATACAAAATGTATGGTATCACTTGCAAAATTTTACTTGGAATTTACAGTTAGCGAAAGCTGTGGTAAATGTACTCCTTGTAGAATTGGAACTAAAAGAATGCTAGAAGTATTACAGAAAATTTGTAATGGTGACGGAACAGAATTAGATATATATAAATTAGAAAAATTAGCTGCAAATATTCAAAAATCAAGTATATGTGGATTAGGTCAAAGTGCTCCAAATCCAGTTATTAGTACTTTAAAATATTTTAGAGAAGAATATAGAGAACATGTTGTTGCTAAAACATGTAGGGCATTAGAGTGTAAAGCTATGGCAAAAATAACTGTAAATGAAGAAAAATGTAAAGGATGTGGCTTATGTCAAAAACATTGCCCAGTTGATGCTATTAGAGGCGAGGGTAGAGACAAGAGAGTTATTGACCAAGATAAATGCATAAAATGTGGCACATGCTTAACTAGTTGCCCATTTCATGCCATAGGCTAAATTTTAGAAATAATAGCCTTCTTGCTTCGTTAGATTGTAATAAAAACGCGGTTACATATAAACCATATGCGCCCTTGCCTTTTTATTACAATCTGCCTAGCAATATAACTATTCTTTTTAAAATTAAAACGAGAAAGAAAGGTAGGAATAAAATGGATAAAAAATTTGTAACCTTAACCATAGATGATCAAAAAGTAAAAGTAGAAAAAGGAACAACAATTTTGCAAGCTGCAAAACAAGCAGGGATAGACATTCCAACATTATGTTTCTTAAAAGAAATTAATGAAGTTGGAGACTGTAGAATGTGTATTGTAGAAGTAGAAGGAAGACGTGGATTTGCAACATCTTGCATTCAAAAAGTAGAAGAAGGTATGGTAGTACATACAAATACACCAAATGTAATGGAAGCAAGACATACAATATTAGATTTAATAATATCAAACCATGCAAAAGACTGCTTAACTTGTACACGTTCAGGAAATTGTGAATTACAAGCCTTAGCTACAAAATTTAATATTTCAAAAATAGAATTTGAAGGAGAAAGAGCAGAACATAAAGTTGACGATTTGTCTCCATCACTTGTAAGAGATTTTAATAAATGTATATTATGCAGGAGATGTGTTGCAACTTGTAAAAATGTACAAAAAATAGGAGCAATAGATTGTATAAACAGAGGTTTTGACTCTTGTATTTCAACAGTTGGAGACTTAAGTTTAAATGATGTAAACTGTACATTTTGTGGTCAATGTATAGAAGCTTGTCCAACAGGTGCATTACACGAAAAAGAAACAATAGACGAATTATGGGTAAAACTAAAAGACCCAGACGCTGTTGTATTGGTTCAAACAGCGCCAGCAGTAAGAGTAGGGCTTGGAGAAGAGTTTGGTATGCCAATTGGCACAAATGTTACTAAAAAAATGGTAACAGCACTAAAAAGATTAGGATTTGATAAAGTGTTTGATACAAATACAGGTGCAGATTTAACAATTATGGAAGAAGCATCAGAATTTGTAGAAAGATTTTCAGAAAATGACAATTTACCAATGCTTACATCTTGTTGCCCAGCTTGGATTAAATTTATAGAAAGTTATTATCCAGAGCTATTACCAAACTTATCAAGTTGTAAATCTCCACATCAAATGTTTGGAGCAATATTAAAAACTTATTATGCTAAAAAAGAAGAAATAGACCCGGAAAAAATATATACAGTATCAGTAATGCCTTGTACAGCAAAGAAATTTGAGCGTACTCGCCAAGAAATGAAAAATAAAGAACTTTTAGATGTAGACAATGTAATTACAACTCGTGAACTTGCAAGAATGATAAAACAAGCAAATATTGATTTTAATAAACTAGAGGATAGCGAATTTGATGACCCAATGGGAGAAGCAACAGGAGCAGGTGCAATTTTTGGAACAACAGGTGGAGTTATGGAAGCAGCACTAAGAACAGCACAAGATAAATTAACAGGAAAAGATTTAGAAAAAATTGATTTTGAGCAAGTTCGTGGTGGAGATGGAATAAAAAGAGCAACTGTAAATATTGCAGGAAAAGATGTCAAGATAGTTGTAGCAAGTGGATTAGCTAATGCTAGAACAATATTAGATGAAATAAAATCAGGAAAAGCAGACTATCAATTTGTGGAAATAATGGCTTGCCCTGGCGGATGTGTTATGGGTGGTGGTCAACCTATTAAAAGTTCTAAGACAATTTCAGATGTGGATGTTAGAAAATTAAGGGCTGATAGCTTGTATTCTATTGATGAGAAGAGTACTGTTAGAAAGTCTCACGAAAGCCCTGTTATGAAAAAGCTATATGAAGAGTTTTTGGAAGAACCTGGTAGTTATAGGGCTCATAAGTTGTTACATACACATTATAATAAAAGAGATAAATATAAATTAGACGAAAAACAGAATTAAATAAAAATTATCTAATAAAAAAAGAAATATAGAAATATGTTCGAAATTTTTTCTGTCAAGCTATTTGTTATTGTATCTGTATATTAATAATTTAGGCACCTCTCAAAGCAAGTTTGAGATTCTCCTAAATTATTGATTAACAGCTACTAATAACAAATACTTTCCGTTCAAAATTTCTCAATATTTTATATTTCTTTTTTTGTAATATTTTATAAATTTTTAACTATCTGCAGTTGTTGTTTTGTCTTTCGTTGTTGTTATTATTGTTGTTGTTTTGGTTGTTTCTGTTTTGGTTATTTTTGTTTTCTTTATTATTTTTCTTTGACATTGAAAAGCACCTCCATCAAAATCTTAATATTATTTTGGACAAAAATTATTAAATATATTCAAAAATAATATAGAAAATTTTTGAAAAATAAAAATATGTTGTATTGTAAATTATATAAATAAATTGAAATTAGTGTAAATATAAAAAGGTTAATTCCAAAAGTAAATTCTAGTTTTAAATCCAAGACTAAATTCTACTTTTTTGTTTCTTCTTATAATATATTTTTATTTAGGTAATATATTCATAATTTTTTTCTACTTTAGCTTTTTGATCTGAACGATTTGCTTCACAATAGTAAATCCAGCAGCAATTATCACCATGAATACTGGTTTCAAGGTCATTAGGCTTTTGAAATTCTCCTCCATTATCAGTTAATATATATTTAAAGATTTTTTAAAACAGACTTGTCCCAATAATTTTTTTAATATTATCTAATTCTTTTTTACAGAGCTACTTGTTTTATCAGGTAAAAGTGTTGCTATCATAAAATTAAAATTTCTAAATAGTAACGTTAGCAAAACTTTTCATTTTTCAGATGTACCAATTACTATGTCTATTTCAACAATATTAATATTAGGAGTTTTTTCTAGTAATTTTTTAAAATATTCATAAGTAAGGAGATATCAAATCGTCAAGTTGTTTAAGCTATTCTTCTAGAATGTTTATTTCAGATCAGCTTGCAACTAAAGAGTTTTGATATTTTTTTGTACTTCACTAGCAAGATATATGTATTTAATTTTTCTACATGGTGCATAACTACTGCAAGAATTACATACAAAAGGATGTTTTAATAATTTTTTGCAAATATGCAATTCAAACTTGGAGTATATGCCATTACATTTTCCGCAACGTCTACATTCTGCATGACAATTTAGATTACAGTTGTTTTTGTTGTTGCAGAAATTTGATTTGTTGTTAAAGTCAAGAGGGTAATGTTCAATTCTATTTTTTTTAATTTCCTTAGAAATTGTGGTAGTATGTTTTTGTAATCTATCAGCAATCCGATAAAATTTAAAACCAGACTTAAGTAATTTTTCAATATCTTCTCTATCAAGTAAGGTTAAATGTTTTCAATAAGATGTATTTATTTTATTTTTCAATTTTACTCCATTTCTAATATTATAAGAAGTAATAATAAAATTATATATTAAAAAGTCCAAAAGTAAATTCTAGATATGTAGAATTTACTTTTAAAATTAAGGGTAAATACAAAAAGCAAAATATTATGTTGACAAGATATAAAAAGTATGATATCATATGCATGCATAATATGCATAGATGAGGGAGTGAAGTAATATGAACTCTCATGATTTTCAGAAAGGAGTAACAGTATGAGTAAAAAATTTGAAAATCTGAAAGGAACCTATGACTATTTGCCAGACAAACAAATTGTCCGGGAAAATATCAAGGAAGTGTTGCAAAGTGAGTTTGTAAAATACGGATTTGCGCCTATTGAGACACCGATTTTATGTAAATTTGACTTGTTGGCGTCAAAATATTCAGAAGGTGCTGATATCTTAAATGAAACATACAAACTGAGTGATCAAGGTAGTAGAAAGTTAGGGCTACGGTATGATTTAACAATTACATTTTCAAAATTGATTAGTTCAAATGCAAATGTTGTACTACCATTTAAAAGGTATGAAATTGGTAAAGTGTTTAGGGATGGACCAGTCAGATTTGGAAGAAATAGGGAATTTACGCAATGTGATGTAGATGTTGTTGGAGAAAAAAGTATTTTAGCAGAAGCTGAATATATGATGATGACAAGTGAAGCATATAAAAAGCTTGGGCTCAACATTGAAGTAGAATTCAATAACAGAAAATTGTTAAGTGGCATAATTTATAGTGTATTTGGTAATATATCAGATGAGATTTTAAGAAAATCAATTATGCTAATTGATAAATTTGCTAAATTAACCGAGAGTGAATTATTTGCTGAATTTGCTAAAATAGGTATTGAAGAATCAAAAGTAAAAACTTTGCAGGAGATTTTAAGTTCAGATTATGCAAGACTTAAAAAAATAGTACAAATTTATGACAACAAAATGATTCAAGAAGGTCTTGAGGAGATAGACGAATTATATAACTATCTAACAGGAACTAGGGCTCTAGAAGTTATGAAATTTGCACCATATTTGGCAAGAGGTATAGACATCTATACTGGTATAGTATGGGAAGTATTTCTTAAAGACAGAAGAATTGGAAATCAAGAATTTAATATGAGCATTGGTGGAGGTGGCAGATATGATAAGATTATTACAACGTTTGTTAATGATGGTATTGAATATCCAGCAGTTGGAATGTCTTTTGGATTAGATGTCATTTATGAAATATTAATTTTGAAAAATACTTATAAAAAAATTTCCACAGTAGATTTATTTGTTATACCAATAAACACGAAGATTGAAACCTTTAAATTTGTATCCAAAATGAGAGAATTCGGAGTAAAAACGGATATGGAAAAGAAAGAGCAAAAGTTAAAAAAGAGTATGAAATTTGCTAATAAAATGAATGTTCCGTATGTTGCTATTATTGGAGAAGACGAATTGAATAACCAAATTATCAGTGTAAAGAATATGGATTCTGGTAAAACTGTTGAATTTGCATTTGATGATTATGCAGGAATAAAAGAATTGATAAATTCATAACGAAATATTCTGAAAATCTAAGAGCTATACATTTGGATAGCTCTTTTAATAATGCTAGAATAATTCCAAGTTGTACTGACAAATAATTATTGACATAACAAAGGTGAAAAAATTGGAACGCAAACAAGAGAATTCAAGAATACTTAATATAACTACAACCCAGTAAAAAAGTCCTAAATATCAACGAGATTTATCAAGAAAGTTTTAAAATTTGCATAAAATATAGAATTTAACTTGACAAAATAAGAAAAATAAGATATTATCTAAACCATTATTAAAGGAAGAGGAGTTTTGAAATGGATGTAGAAAGAAAATTTAAAAAAGTGCATCATCATTTTTATACTTGTGTCTAAAAAAGTAGTGGGCACAAGTTAAATTGATGTGCCTATATAATAAATATAATATAAAAAAGCTATATAGGTAAATAATATAAGATTATTATATCTATATAGTTTTTTTGTTAGAGGGGAGAAAAAATGGAATTATATAAGTTTGCTATACCAGAAGAAAGTAGAGGAATTGTTATTGATAATGTTGATAAATTGAGAAATTTCGAACAGCAATTGAGAGAAAAATTTTATCAGAAAGGATATGTAGAGACTTTATTGCCAACATTTGAATATGTTGATTTATATAAAAGTGTTTACAAAAATTTAGATGAAAATACATTATTTAAATATATAAATAAAGAGGGGAAAGATTTAGCATTAAGATGGGACTTTACAGTTCCAATAGCAAAATATTATATTTCTCAAAAAAGTGATAAATTAGCAAAATATTGTTATTTTGGGAAGGTTTATAGAAAAAATAGGGAACATAAAGGAAAAAACAATGAAATATATCAAATAGGAATAGAACTAGTAGGAAAAGAAGCAATTGAGGGAGATATTGAATGCATATCTTTATTACAAGAATCTTTGTCGATATTTAAATTAAATGATTTGAAAATTGAATTAGGCTCAGCAAGTTTTTTCGATAGATTATGCGAAGTTATAGGTAACGATAAAAAAGAAGAATTTTCTAGATTATTACAACAAAAAAATATTAGTGGATTAAAAAAATTCTGTGATAGATATAGTATAGAACAAAGTTTACGTGAATTTGTTATTTCTCTTCCAAGACTAAATGGAAATATTGATATTTTAAAAAGAGTTATAAACAAAGTAAATGATAGGCAGTTAAAGGAAGGCATGGAGGAATTAGTAAAAATATATGAAAAGACACATATGAAACAACAAGACATATTTGATTTAGCTTGTGTACCAAATATGGAATATTATACAGGGATTATATTTAAAGTATATAGTAAATATGTAGAAGAACCCATAATAAGTGGTGGGCGATATGATAAATTATACGAAAATTTTGGAAAAGATATACCAGCAATTGGAATGGCATATTATATGGATAATATATTAAAAGCGATAGAAAGAGTAGGTGAAAAAAATGCTAAAGATAGCATTGACTAAAGGAAGAATTGAAAAAAACATGACAGAAACTTTCGAAAAGATAGGATATGATATTACTAATTTGATGAATAAGGACAGGGAACTACAAATAAATATAGAAGATAAATTACAAATTATCTTTGCAAAATCAAATGATGTAGTAACTTTCATTGAGCATGGAGTTGTCGACATTGGAATAGTAGGAAGTGATACATTGTTGGAGAATGCTTTTAAAGACTATTACGAATTATTAGATCTAGAAATAGGAAAATGTTGTTTTGCAGTGTGTAGTTATCCTGATTATAGAAATTTAAACTTAAATAGACGAAAAAAAATAGCAACAAAATATCCGAATATTACTAAGAAATATTTTGAAAGAAAAGAAGAAGATGTAGAAATTATAAAATTAGAAGGTTCCGTTGAACTTGGACCAGTTGTAGGACTAACAGATGCTATTGTAGATATTGTCGAAACAGGTTCAACATTAAAGGCTAATGGATTAGAAGTAATAGAGAGAATCGCAAATATTAGTACAAGACTAATTTGCAATAAAACAAAATTTAAATATAAGAAAGAAGAAATTTTAAATTTAGTTGATTTAATTGAAAAACATAAATAATAAAATATTAAAAAGACTAAATACATTGAAAACACTTGACTTTGTGCTAAAATAGAAGTATAATACTTAATGTAATTTATATATTACATTAAGTATAAGTAATTTTATACTTAACCTCTAGTGCATGAAAGGAGAAGACATTATGACTAGAAAACATTGCGCATCTTTGTTCCAAGTAAAGTATTCAATTTACAGACCATCTGGAAATGATACAGCATTTGTTTATGGATTGAACTATACTAAAGAACAAAAGAAGAAAATTAATGATGCAATTATGGCAAAGCATGCAAACGTTGAACAGGTTGGATTCGTGGAAATAGGAAAAAGACCGGAATTACAAATGGCGGGTGGCGAGTTTTGTGGTAATGCAACAAGAAGTGCAGCATCAATCTATTTGAATGGCAAAGAAGGAAATTTACAAATGCTTGTAAATTCTAAAGATGTCATCAATACAGGAATTGATGAAAACGGAAAAGCTTGGTGTGAAATTCCATTGTATTATGGTAATGACGTTATTAGAGAAATAGAACATGGAGTTTTTATTGTCAAGATGAATGGAATGATAAGCGTTGTTGTACAAAAAGAAGTAGCTAAAAAGTTTCTTGTAAACAAAGAAAATTTGAAAAGTGAAGGAATGAATTTAATTCACAAATATAAACTAGAAAATAGTGAAGCAGTTGGTATTATGTTCTGTGAAATAGAGCAAGAGTTGCTAAAGATTAATCCAATTGTGTGGGTTAAAGCCATTGATACACTTTTTTATGAAACAGCTTGTGGATCAGGAACAACAGCAGTTTGTATGGTTGAAGCCTTTTTGAAGAAGCAAAACCAAAAAATTGACATATTACAACCTTCAGGATTAGTTATTACAGCAAGTATTATTAATGAAGAAGGTCATATTAGTAAAGCTACGATTTCAGGCAATGTAGAAACTGACGGAAAAACATATTCTATGGAGATTTCATTAGAGGAGGACAACAAAATGAAACGGAATATTAAAGCAATAACAAGAGATAAGATAGAAGATTTTATGGAACTATATAGAGTTTTTAGAGATCCACCATATTTCGAAGACTGGACAGATGAAATGATTTATGAAGAATATCGAGATTTGGAAAGTTCAGGTCACATTTATGGATATTATTTAGACAATAAGTGTGTAGGACTTATAACATTTAGGCCTATGCGACTTGTAGATCATCACCCTGTTTATTATGAACATCCAGAGAAAGTTGCATATCTTGCAGATATGACAGTTTTAAAAAAATATAGAGGCAATGGAATAGGTACTAGCCTAATGAAATATGCTATTGATATGCTTAAAAAAGAGGGGTTTGAGAAAGTATATATGAAAACTCTCGAAATTGGTAAATCTATGTCATATAGCATTGCAATAAAACTAGGATTTAAGTTATTAGATGAAACTACAAGCGTGGACACTATGAAACGAACAGATGAGAGAGTAAATAAAAATGATATTAAAATATATCTCGAAAGAAAACTTTAGAAACCGTTGTTTTGTTAATAGAGAAGCGATATTAAGCTTCTCTATACATAAAAATATAATGAAAAAGGTTTGATTAAAATGAAAATAACAGTAATTATTTATAATAACATACATCATCATTATATCAAGCCTGTATCTTTACAATAGATTTTGTAATAGGTGCGGGAGTATTACTTGTGCCTATTTAGTTGCAAGAATGAACTATGTAGGCTATTGCTTACATGGTTTATTTTGTGTTTAGAAAAGTTAGGAGGAGAGAAAAACGAAAAAAGAAAATAATATATTAGAAGATATATATAATCAAATAGAAGATAGAAGTATTAATCCAAAAGAAAATTCATATACAAATTACTTATTAAATGAAGGAATTGATAAAATATGTAAAAAGGTTGGTGAAGAAGCAACCGAAACAGTAATAGCAGCTAAGAATGCTAATAAAGAAGAAATAGTTGGAGAAATTTCAGATTTAATATATCATATATTGATATTGATGTTTAAAACAAATGTGACAACACAAGATATTGAAAACAAATTATTTGAAAGACATAAAAAACAGGGAAATAATAAAGAAAGAAAACCAAGACCAGAATATTAAGGGGGAATGATTATGAATAAAAAAGTACAACCTAAAACTTTACCAGGATTTATGGAATTGTTGCCAAATGAACAAATATTATTTAACAAAATGAAAGAAACAATACAAAAATCATATGAAAAATTTGGCTTTTTACCATTAGATACGCCAATTATAGAAGACGCAAAAGTGTTACTTGCAAAGGCAGGAGGCGAAACCGAAAAGCAAATATATAGATTTGAAAAAGGAGATAACGACTTAGCACTTAGATTCGATTTGACAGTACCATTAGCAAAATATGTAACAGAATATTATGATAAACTAAGTTTTCCATTTAAAAGATATCAAATAGGAAAAGTTTATAGAGGAGAAAAACCACAAAGAGGAAGATATAGAGAATTTTATCAATGTGATGTAGATATTATTGGAAATGGAAAATTATCTATTATAAATGATGCTGAGCTTCCATCGATTATATATAACACATTTACAAAACTAGGTTTTAATGAATTTACAATATGCATTAACAACAGAAAGATACTAAATGGGCTATTTGCAAGTTTAGAATTAGAAGATAAGTCATCTGAAATATTAAGAATAATAGATAAAATAGATAAAATTGGTGCTGATAATATAAAAAAAGAGCTACTAGAAAAAATTAAAGAAGAAAAAGTAAACACAATTATGAAATTTATATCAATTAAAGGAAATAATGATAATAAAATACAATCATTGAAAAATATGGATATAAATAATGAAATTTTTCAAAGCGGTTTAAATGAATTAATAGAAGTTATAAAATTCATTAGAATATTTGGTGTTCCAGAGAAAAATTTTAAAGTAGATTTGACAATTGCAAGAGGATTAGATTATTATACCGGAACAGTATATGAGACTTTTCTTGATAAATATAGAAATCTTGGAAGTGTGTGTTCAGGTGGAAGGTATGACAATTTAGCAGAATATTACACAGATAAAAAGATGCCAGGAGTTGGAATTTCAATAGGATTATCAAGACTATTTTTTCAATTAATAGATAATAATATAATTTCTGCAAAGGATGAATCAATTTTTGATGTTCAGGTTATTCCAATGACGAATCAGTATGAAGTATGTGCTGAAGTAGCAACGAAGTTGAGAGAAGAGAATATAAATGTACAAATAAATATGGAAGAACAAAAATTAGGAAAGAAGTTTAAATGTGCAGATAATTTAAAAGTAAAATATGTAATAGTAATTGGAAATGACGAAATCAAAAATAATGCTGTTACCTTAAAAAATATGTTTACAGGAGAGCAAGAAACAATCAATATCGAGAAAGCAATTGATAAAATAAAAGGATAGAAAGAACTACGAAAGGAAGCAAGATAAATGACAAATAATCATTTTGTAAAGTATGAGGATTTATTAAGTATTGAAGGATTTGATGAAAAAACAGACAAGGAAGAATTTGTATTACTTCCTTTAGAAGATGAATATGTAATTGGAAAATACCAAGAAAGAAGAAATATGTTGGAATTTGGACATCAAATTGCTGTAAGAAGAACTGTTTATGAAAAGCTTATAAGTGTAGCGAAGGAATTGAAAAAGGTAAATAATAACTATAAAATTATAGTCGTATATGGATTTAGAGATATGAAGAAGCAAGAAAAATATTTCAATGAGATACTCGAAGAAGTTAAGGATCAATTTAATGATACAATGGAAATGTACGAATATATACATGAAAAAATTGCAGTGCCTTTAGTTTCAGGACATCCGACAGGTGGAGCAGTTGATGCTGCAATTTATGACGAAAGTATAGAACAAATATTGGACTTCGGTTCAGAAATATTAGATTATAGTACGCTAAAATGCTATTATGAAAATGATGATATTTCAGAAATTGCTAAAAATAATAGAGGTCTACTAAGAAAGAGAATGATGAGCGTCGGATTTGCTCCGTATGACGGAGAATGGTGGCATTTTTCATATGGTGACAAAGAATGGGCGTTCTACTATGATAAAGAAAAGGCCTTATACAATCAAGTAGATGCAAGTATAATTTTTAATAAATAGATAATGTACTTGTATAAAGATGTGCGATTGCAGTAAGCTGTATTTTGCGATAGACATAAAATGTGATTGACAAAACTTGAAATTTGATATATAATATATTCGGTTAGCAATAGCTAATTGGTATCATAGAAATAACTGAGTCATCGAAGAAGGAGGACATTTTTATGACAGGAACATTTCTAGAATATTGTGATGGATGTCGGATTGAAGTAGACATTCCAAAAGGTTTTTCTTTTAAAGAAGGGAATATTACTAATGGATATGTTATTGAAAATGATGTCGGAGATCAGTATGTGAGAATTCCAGCAGGATACACTGCTGATGGGATGTATGTCAAGGGATTTTGGATTTCAAGGTATGAAATTTCAATGGGAGATGATGAAATACCACGTTCAATTCCAAATAAGGAACCACTTACAAATATTAATTTTTATAATTCAGTAGAATTAGCCAAAAAGGTAGATGGAGTTTTGCTAGATAAAGAAGATTATAATCGTGTATGTATGTGGTTAGTTGAAACAAAAGCAGTAACTTTTGAAGAAGTCTTTTTATTTGGTAATGATAAAGGAAATTATTCCAAGCCCTTTGTAAAGGCTAAAACAGGAGCAAATCCTTTGTGGACGATAAATCACATAGATAATTTCTTTGGAAATTGTTATACTTGGACAACGGAGAGATCTGAACTCTATCATCATAATAGGATTATTAGAGGTGGTTATGGTTCTTCTTTCTTTACTGGAGCAAACTATCCTCCATCGATAAGATGGTGGGCTAAACCAGAAGAAGGAAAGGAAAATGTTGGTCTTCGTATTGTTATTAGAGACGATTTAGAAGACTAAGTTATGGAAAGAAGCAAATAAGTGTTAAAATAACACTTATTTGCTTCCTTTTTAGTTATTATTTATAAATTTAGATAAGTTATAGCTGACAAGCATACATAAAACTAAACAAAAATATAAAAAGTTTAATTATTTTGAAATATATGGTATAATTTAAAAAATAATAAGCATCCTGTAATAAATGAAAAATGAATTTTGACAACAAAATACCCCCTAATATATAATTTCAATATAGACAAGAAACTCAAAAGTCTATGAAATCAATATATTTGGAGGTAAGAATAATGACTAAATCACAAAATTCAAAATTTAATGCTATTGTAGGAATAGACATAGCAAAAAATGTACATTGCGCAGGGATAATCCTACCAAATGGGAAAGAAATAAAAAAATCTTTCTCTTTTCATAATAACAAAAAAGGATTTAAAAGTCTAGTAGAAACAGTAAAGCAAGATATTTGAAGGAGATTGAATGGATAAAGGTAGTAACAGTAAATCCATTTCACGTAAAAAATGCAAAAGAATTTGATAATAATTGTCAAACCCAAAATGATAAAAAAGATTGTATAACAATTGCAAGGCTAATCAAAGATGCAAGGTTTTTTGAACCATATTTACCATAAGGAGTATTGACAGAGTTAAGAAATTTATCAAATACAAGAGCAGAATTAGTAGGAAAGCAGAATTGCAATTAAAAATGTATATAGAAGAAGCAGCAATGTTAGAAAATTAAATAAAGTTAACAGAGAAAGAATTAGAAAATCAATTAAAGAAAAAACAAGCAATAGTAGCAGTAATTGGAAAGATATTACAAATCATATATGCAGTAGTAAGCAAAAATGAAGAATATAAGGCTACAAGAGTATTTACACAAAATAGTAAGGACTGTAAAACAGATCCAGAGAGAAAAGATAGGGATAATGGTAAAGAAAGATTCTAGATAAATTTCAACTAAATAAAAAAGTATAATGTACACTTTTTAGTGTGTTTATTAAAGATGTTATTAAATTTAAAATATAAAAATAAAAAATTAAGATAAATGGAGATATCAAAAGATAATCTGTTTATTTATAGAGATAGGAGGTTATAATATGAAATTAATAGGAAAAGTCACAGATATTGATATAGAAGAAAAACTAGTTGAAGTCAACAATTCTAAAAAAACAGCAGTTAGAGCCATATTATTAAACGAAAAAGGAGAAATAGCAATACTACACAAATCTAAAAAAATGAATATAAATTAATTGGTGGTGGTGTTGACGAAGGAGAAACACTTGACGAATCTTTAAAAAGAGAAGTGCTAGAAGAAACTGGATGTGAAATAGAAATAATTTCGGAATTAGGATATATAGAAGGGTACAGAATACGTGATAATTTTACTCAGACATCTTATGTATATATATCACAAGTAAAAAAAGATACTCATCAATTACACCTTACAGAAGCTAATGAAAACTAAGATATAATTTATAAGTAAAGAACCTGAGATTAATATTAATGTTTTTTAGTAAAATATAAAATCAAACAAAATTTGAAATTCTTTTTCTCGTAATACAACATTTTATTTGTTTTTTCATATTATTTGTTATATAATAGTGACGAAACGAATAAAAAGGAAGTGTTAAGCAATGGAATACAAAAACAAAAAGCTAGAAGAATTCAATAAAAATCTATTTAACAAAAAAGTAGCAATTATTGGTTTAGGAGTAAGCAACATACCTTTAATTGATTATATGTATGATAAAAAAGCAAAAGTAACAGTATTTGACGACAGAGAAGAAGAAAAAATACCAAAAGAAATAATAAATAAAATAAAAAAATATAAATTTGAAACATCATTTGGAAAAGATAACTTATCAAAACTAAAAGAATTTGATATAATTTTCCGTTCACCAAGTTGTATGCCAACAAAGCCAGAGTTAGAAGAAGAGGCAAAAAATGGAGCAATAGTAACAACAGAAATAGAAATGTTAATGCAAATGTGCCCTGCAAAAGTTATAGGCGTTACAGGAAGTGATGGAAAGACAACAACAACAAGTCTTATTTATGAAATTCTAAAAAAGGCTGGATATAATACATATTTAGGTGGAAATATCGGAACGCCGCTATTTACAAATCTAGAAGAAATGAAGCCTGAAGATATAGTTGTATTAGAGCTAAGCAGTTTCCAACTAATGGGTATGAAAATTAGTCCACACATAGGAGTTATTACTAATATTACTCCAAACCATTTAAATATACATAAAGATTATGAAGAATATATAGACGCTAAAAAGAACATATTCAAATATCAAAATGAAAATGACATAGTAATTTTGAACTATGATAATGAAATCACTAGAAATGCAGCAAAAGAAGCAACATCGAAAGTAGTATTTTTCAGCCATAAAGAAAAATTAGAAAATGGATTTATAGTTGATGGAAAAATAATAAAAGAATGTGAAGATGATATTAGAAAACATATAATAGACACAAAAGACATCATATTAAGGGGTGAGCATAATTTTGAAAATGTTGCGACAGCATTAGCAGCAACAAAAACATTAGTAAGCCAAGAGATAGCAGTAAAAGCAATTAAGGAATTTAAACCAGTAGAACATAGATTAGAATTTATAAGAGAAATAGACAAAGTAAAATGGTACAACGACTCTGTTAGCTCTTCTCCAACAAGAACAATAGCAGGTTTAAATTCATTTGATGAAGAAATTGTACTTATTGCTGGTGGATATGATAAAAATTTGGATTATACACCAATTGCAAAGCCTATTGTAGAAAAAGTAAAGAAATTAATTTTGTTAGGTCAAACGTCTAATAAAATATATGAGAGTGTAAAAGCTGAAGCAGAAAAACAAAATGTTAAAATTGATATTTATATGTGCAGTTCTCTAGAAGAAACTGTTACTCTTGCCAAAAGGATTGCTAAACCTAATCAAGTCGTTTTGTTTTCTCCTGCTAGTGCAAGTTTTGATATGTTCAAAAATTTTGCAGATAGGGGAGAACAATTTAAAAAATTAGTAAATGAATTATAATCACATATTTCAGAAAACTTCCATATTATATACAAAATAATAAGGAGGTTTTTTTATATGTATCAAGACGAGTCGATAGATGATTACATAAGAAGTGTTTTAGGATATCCAGCAACTAATACAATGTTTATGAACAATAATCAAATGGAATATAGTTCAATGCCACAACAAGTAGTAAGAAATGAAGAATTAGAAAGTTGTTATCCAGAGATTTACAGAGTAATATATCCAATGATAACCAATAGATGTTCAAGAATTACAGAGCCAGTGACAAGAGAATTAATTGACAGTATGACAGATGAAATTTATTCTGCAATAGAAGTGAATAATGAAGTTCAAGTCAACATCAATTTGCAAAATAGTACACTAACAACTAATAAAACAGAAAATAGAGCTACATCAGGAAAAAAGGAGCAACCAAGAGAGAATAGAAGTGAAGATAGACAGTTACGAAATCGAACATTGCAAGATTTAATTAGAATTTTGCTTATTAGAGAATTGTTAAATAGGCCAGGAGGACATAGGCCACCTAGACCACCATTCCCAGGTAGACCGCCTTTCCCAGGAGGACCAGGAAGACCTCCATTTCCGGGAGGACCAGGTGGTGGAAGACCACCAATTATGCCAAGAGACTATGATATTTATGAATACAACTAAAAACACTTGCAATTTTATGTAAAATATTGTATAATAATATCATCGAACCAAAAAGGTTCTAGAAAGAGGTCCTTAATGGATAAAACATTACAAAATTACAAAGAGTTTTTTACTAGAGTACTGCGTGATTGTAGCAACTACACTCTTCAAGGGAAAGAGGGGGATGCTATTACCAGGGATATTATCGCTAGATGCAATGAGTTAGGTTTTGAAAATTTGAAACCAAAAGAAGCTGAGTTGTATCAGGCAGCAGTAAACTGGCGAACTTACGCATTGCCAGAGTATTAAGGCCCTAAAGGGAAGCTATTATAGCTTCTCTTTTTTTCCATTTTTTTCTTTTTCTACGTAAATTTTTTCGAATATTATTTTTTAATTTACAAACAATAAAATTATAAAACTTTGAAAGGTGGTAAATTAAAAAATGAAAGTTAAAGATTGTATGTGTAGCGACGTTTGCTGCGTAAAACCAGAAACAAACATCAACGAAGTAGCTAAATTAATGTCAGAACATCATATAGGATGTATTCCAGTATGTGATACAAATAATTGTATTTGCGGAATTGTAACAGATAGAGACGTTTTACTTCGTTCAGTATGTTGCAATAAAGATTTAAAAACAACACCAGTTAGTGACATTATGACTTGTAATGTATGTACTTGTAAAGAAGATGACGAAATGTCAAATGCAGAATCAAAAATGGGACAAAATCAAATTAGAAGATTACCTGTATGTGACAATCAAAATAAAGTAGTAGGAATTTTAACAATAGGGGATTTAGCTCAAAATGGTCAACAACTAGGAGAGCAAGAAGTTTGTACAACACTTGAAGGTATTTGTAATTGTCACTCAAATAAAAATGCTGAGTAGAAGAATTATAATAAGGAGGCGGATATTATTCCGCTTCTTTGCATATACTAATACTACTAGGAGGGAACAAATGATTTTTGATGTTTCATATTGGACAAGAGTTGGAAAAAGAATACTATATGTAATATTTTTATTAATAAGCTTATACATAGGATTAAAATTATCGATATTTTATATGCCATTTTTAGTAGCATTTATAATATCACTAATGATAGAACCAGCCATAAAATTTATAATGGAAAAAACTCATTTAACAAGAAGAACGAGTTCAATTATAATATTTACAATTGTTCTGGTAATTTTATTAGGAATTATAGCATGGCTACTTTTAACTTTATTTTCAGAATCTTCTAGCTTACTACAAGGCCTAAACGACTATTTTGAAAAAGCATACAATCAATTTCAAACTTTATTATCATCATTCAATTTTGACAAAATAAAACTATCAAATGAATTACTATCAGTAATAAACAATTCAACAACCAATATATTAGAAACGGCTTCCAATTGGCTTAGAAACTTCTTGACAGGTTTAATAACTTTGGTAACGAGTTTGCCTTCTATTGCAATATGTGTCGGAATTTCTATAGTTGCATTATATTTTATTTGTGTTGACAAAATTTATATATTAGACCAAATAGAATATCATCTGCCAAAAGTATGGGTAAGAAAATTAAAGTTGCATTTAACAGACTTGATATCAACATTAGGTGGATATTTAAAGGCACAAGCAACTTTAATACTTGTTTCTTTTATTATTTCGTTAATACGGTTTATATATACTAGAATTTGCTGGGTTTAATGTACAATATCCACTTTTAATGGCTTTGTTTATAGGTTTTGTTGATGCACTTCCAATTTTACGGTTCAGGAAGTGTTATGATTCCATGGGCTATTATTTGTGCAATTAATGGTGATATTAATTTAGGTATTGCAATTATTGTTTTGCTTATTGTTATGTCTGTTGCAAGACAAATTTTAGAGCCTAAATTGGTTAGTAAGAATATAGGTGTTCATCCGATTTTTACTTTAATTGCTATGTATACGGGTTTTAAAGTTATAGGTATTTTTGGACTTTTAATTGGCCCTATTGTTTTGATTATATTTAAAAATATTTTTGCTAATTTGATTGACCAAGGTGTATTTAAGACAATTTTTGACAGAAAGTAAAATTGACATAAAGTGGAATAAATGTTATAATGTAAATATGTTATACCGTTCTGAAAGAACAGGGAGGAATTTAAGTGATAACTGAAAGAAAATGCATTTTAGCAATACGAAAAACACGGAAAAGCCAAAGTTTTCTAAATAAGTTCGAAGCCCTCGAATTTGCCGAAAGCATGCCCCAGATTTATGAAATTTGGGAAAACAATAAAACTCCTATTGTGACAGAAAAATTGGCAAATATCGAATATTACGATATTGTCAAAATTCCAAATAGACTGATTGGAAAATCAGAAGAATTCATTGAATTCTGTCATGAGCATGGCTTTGAAAGTGGAGAGTACATCACAGGAAAAGTGTATGATACAAAACTCGAAAGATGCTTCTTATGCGAAATTGCAAATTATCGTGGATTTAGAAGTTTGGACCTGTACAACCAATATGTTGACAATGAAGTTGACTGCATTATTTATGAAAGTCCTAACTTTTATGTAGTGCCAGAACTTGGTGCATTAAAACAGGGATATTTAATGATTGTTCCTAAAGAACATATTTTATCAGTAGCTCAATTTCCAAACGAAATTATGGAAGAATATTATGAAGTCTGCAAAGACGTAGAAAAGATTCTTCTCTCAACTTTCAATGGAAGTGTGGTTACATTTATGGAACACGGTAGTGGGCCAAGTGGCAAAAGTTCTCACAAGAAATCGATTGTACATGCCCATACTCATGTTGTTGTTGACTTCACTTTGGATGAAAAGTATAAGAAAATGGTAAAACTCATCAAATGTGACGATATTTCCAAAGCTAAAGATGTACACTATTTTTCTTATCAAGAAGGAACAGGTGGAGATTTGACTATTAGCATGGACCCAAATGTATATGTACAACGACAGTATCCGCGACAGGTAATGGCTAAAGAACTTGGTTACGCTCCTGAGCAGTATAATTGGAGGCAAAATGAGTTTAAAGAAATTACTCATACCACTCTTTACATGCTTTGCAAGGGACTTACGAAAATGGCTAAAAGTAAATCGAATCAGAGAATTCGGACTAGAACGAAAGCTTTTGTTTTAGGTTTCTCTAAAAGATAACTGTTCAAAAAATCGTTTCATAATTGGAACGATTTTTTGTATATTGTAAAAATATCTCAATTATGTTATAATTATAAATAGTATTTTGTAAAAAGGAGAAAATAAATGAAAGAAGGAATAGTATTACCGAACTATGACCACTCTATACTAAATTTAATAACATCAATACTAAAATATTACAATGTAGAAACAAATCATAGCTCATTAAAAAAATTAGATGAAATATTACAAAAAAGATATAAAAACGTTATAATGTTAGTATTAGACGGAATGGGGGAGCACATATTAGATAAAATATCACCACAAGGATATTTTAATAATCACAAATTAGATTGTATTACATCAGTATATCCATCAACAACAACAGCGGCACTTACTACATATTATTCAGGAAAACCACCTTATGAAAGTGGTTGGATTGCTTGGTCACAATATTTTAAAGAATATGGTAGAGCTGTGGATATGTTGTCACATATGGAATCATATAAAAGGGAATCAATAAAAGATGCAAACCTAAATGTTTTTGAAAGTATAGTTAATTATAAGCCTATTTTTGAAAGAATAGAAGAAGCATCTCCTAATATTAAATCATATGAATTAACACCATCATATTCAGATAAAAGATCTAAAAGAAGCATAAGAGCAGATTCGTTAGATGAAATAATAGCAAACATTGAAATGCTATGTAAAAATCCTGAAGAAAAATTTATATTTGCATATTCAGATAACCCGGATGGACTATTGCATAAATTTGGAACAACTTCACAAGAGGCAAAAGAGTTTATTATTAGTGCAGAAGATAAGATAGCTAATATGTGTGAGAACTTACCAGAAGATACTGTATTAATTATTTCAGCTGACCATGGACACAGAGATATAGAAAAGGCATACACAATATTAGATTATCCAGAAATTCAAGAGTGTTTAATTTTGCCAGCTTCATTGGAGTCACGTTTTCTAAGTTTTTGGGTAAAAGAAAATATGAAAAAAGAATTTGAAGAAAGATTTAATAAAACATTTGGCGAAGAATTCTTGTTATTGAAAAAGGAAGAACTCTTAGATAAACACTTGTTAGGCTATGGAGAAAAACATCCTAAGATAGATGATTTTATTGGTAACTATGTTGCTATATCAATAGCAGGTAGTATGATAAGATTAGAGACATTCTTAGCTGAAGGAAAGAAAGTAAAAAAATCTACACATTGTGGACTTACAAAAGAAGAAATGGAAGTTCCAATGATTGTAATAAAAAAATAGAAGTAAGATAAAAACTGTCTTACTTCTTATTTTATCATAAAATTCCAAAAGTCGGGATATAGCTTTCATCAGGCGGATAAACATACTCATCATTAGGCTTATTTGTTTTATTAATCGCAGTAACCTTTACAATAGGCATAGCACCATGATAATCCCCCTTATAAATCTGACCAGTAACTTCAACCCAAGAACCATTTTCAAAATCCTTAGCATTATCACACTCACACAAGAACCCAACAATAACACTTTGAAAATCAGAAGATATCAACATATCCCTAGCAAGTATAAACTGATTTTCTTTCAAATCTAAAACCCTATATACATATCCAGTAAAATTAACTTTTGTTCCAACATATTCATCAATATTATCGTGCACAGCCTTTAAAATATTAGTATAATTCTTTGAAGTTATTTTATTAACATTTTTGCTTGGAAGGCAAGAAGAGGCCGAATTTGCAGCACCAGTAAATATTTTAAAAGTCACAGATACTAAGACACATATTAGTATAATTAGCATTATAACAAATACTAATTTAAATGTTTTACTCCCATTAATTTTAAAATTATAAACAAACATAATAATTCCTCATTTCTAAAATATAAGTTCTTATTTCAATTTATGAAAAATTAATAAAAATATTCTTAAATAAGTAGTAAAAAAACTTGCTAAAAATAATTTTTAGTGATATAGTAACAAAGTAGAAAAATATAACATTAGGAAGGATTGAAATTAATGAGTTTATTTAGTAAAATGTTCAAATCTTACAGTGAAAAAGAAGTAAAAAGATTAGGACCAATTGTAGACAAAATCAATGGATTAGAAGAAGAAATCTCAAAATTAAGTGATTCAGAATTAAAAGGAAAAACAGAATATTTCAAAAAAGAATTAGAAAACGGAAAAACACTAGACGACATACTACCAGAAGCATTTGCAGTAGTAAGAGAAGCATCAAAAAGAGTTTTAGGAATGCGTCACTTTGACGTACAATTAATAGGTGGTATTATATTACACCAAGGTAGAATTGCCGAAATGAAAACAGGAGAAGGAAAAACATTAGTTGCAACATTACCAGTATACCTAAATGCCCTAGAAGGAAAAGGTGTACACGTAATTACAGTTAACGATTACCTAGCAAAAAGAGATAGTGAATGGATGGGAAAACTATATAAATTCTTAGGACTATCTGTTGGACTAGTAATAGCAGGAATGGAACCACAAGAAAAACAAGCTGCCTATAATGCAGACATAACATATGGAACAAACAATGAATTTGGTTTTGACTACTTAAGAGATAACATGGTTATTTATAAAAATCAATTAGTACAAAGAGGACTACACTATGCAATAGTGGACGAAATCGATAGTATTTTAGTTGATGAAGCACGTACACCATTAATTATATCAGGACGTGCAAACGAATCTTCAGACCTTTACAAAAAGGCAGATAGCTTTGTTAGACGTTTAACACCAAAAGTTATCGTTGAAGAAGATGTAAAAGATTTTGACCAAGCAGAAGATAACGAAAAATATGACTATATAGTAGACTTAAAAGCAAAATCAGCATCACTAACACAAAAAGGTATTAAAAAAGCAGAAGAGACATTTGGACTAGAAAACTTCAATGACCTAGAAAACTCAACACTAGTACACCACGTTAACCAAGCTCTACGTGCATATGGAGTTATGAAAAACGAAATAGACTATATAGTAAAAGACGGAGAAGTTCTAATTGTTGATGAATTTACTGGACGTATTATGTATGGAAGAAGATACAACAATGGATTACATCAAGCAATTGAAGCAAAAGAAAGAGTAAAAATTGCAGACGAATCAAAAACACTTGCAACAATTACATTCCAAAACTTATTTAGAATGTATGACAAATTATCAGGAATGACAGGTACTGCAATGACAGAACAAGCTGAATTCCAAGAAATATACAACTTAGACGTTATAGCAATACCAACAAATAAACCAATGGTTCGTAATGACGAAAATGACGTTGTATATAAAAATGAAAATGCAAAATATAGAGCAATTGTAGAAAGCATAAAAGAAAGTCACAAAAAAGGGCAACCAGTACTAGTTGGTACAGTTTCAATTGAAAAATCAGAAAAACTTTCAAAACTATTAAAACAAGAAGGAATAAAACACGAAGTATTAAATGCTAAATACCATGAAAAAGAAGCTGAAATTGTAGCACAAGCCGGAAAATATGGAGCAGTTACAATCGCAACAAACATGGCAGGACGTGGTACTGACATTATGTTAGGTGGAAACAGCGAATTCTTAGCAAAAGAAGAAATGAGAAAAAATAAAATAGCTCCTGAATTAATAGAAGAAGCAAACACATATTACGAGACAGATGACAAAGACATCTTAAATGCAAGGGAACAATTCAAAAAATTAGTAGACAAATATGATGAACAAATAAAAGACGAAAAACAAAAAGTAATAGATGCTGGTGGTTTAAAAATAATTGGTACAGAAAGACATGAATCAAGAAGAATTGACAATCAGCTACGTGGACGTTCTGGACGTCAAGGTGATGTCGGAGAATCTAAATTCTATATAGGATTAGATGACGACTTAATGAAAATCTTTGGTGGAGACATGATTACAAAAGTTTATAATACATTAGGTGCAGATGAAAATATGCCAATAGACTCAAAAATGATATCAAATGCCGTAGAAAATGCTCAAAAGAAAGTAGAAGGCAGAAACTTTAGTACTCGTAAAAACGTCTTAAAATATGACGACGTTATGAACACACAAAGAAACATAATTTATACTCAAAGAAGACAAGTACTAGACGGAGAAAATATCCATGATAACATATTATCTATGATTGAATTTGTAGCAAGTAACCTTCCACATATGTATATTGAAGGAGAAAGTGGAGAACTAAACATAGAATCTCTAAATACAGAAATAATAAACCAATTAGGAATAAATATGTTAGATTACATCAAAGAACATAAAGATGATGTAAACGCAATATCAGAAGAATTAACTAAAAAAGCTTTAGAAGCATACAAACAAAAAGAACAAGAAATTGAACCAGAAAAACTAAGAGAACTTGAAAGAGTTGTTATGCTAAAAGTTGTAGACGAAAAATGGATGGCTCATATTGATAGTATGGACGAATTGAAAAATGGAATTGGACTTCGTGCATATGGTCAAAAAGACCCAGTTGTTCAATATCAATTAGAAGGTTCTGAGATGTTTGAAGAAATGGTTAATGATATTAAATTTGATGTAACAAAAATATTAATGCATATTAAAGAACAAGAAAATATGACTAGACAAGAAACTGTTAAAATTACAGGTGCAGCACTAGAAGCTATCCACGATGTAGATGGTGGAGCTAAAATTGGTTCTGATATTGATAGAACAGTTCGTAATGATGGACCTAAAGTTGGTAGAAACGATCCTTGCCCTTGTGGTTCAGGTAAAAAATACAAAAATTGTTGTGGAAAAAATGCCTAATTAATGTTTTTGGGGACGGAGCAAAAAAACATCATCCGTCTCCAAAATTTTATTTTAAAAAGGAGTGATAAGATGTTAGAGCTTGAAGAAAATTCTAGATTACTAGAAAGTATGTACATAAAAATCAAAGAAATGGGTGAGTTACTTTGACATATCAAAACTAAAAGATGAGCTGGCTGATTTAGAGCAACAAACAGTACAAGAAAACTTTTGGAATGATAGTAAGAACTCTACCAAAGTACTAACAAAAATCAAGCAGTTAAAATCTAAATGTACAGATTACGAAAATATCGTTAATGAAATAACAAATTTGCAAGAATTAACTGAACTTGTAGAATTAGAACCAGATGAAGAAATATCAAAGGATATTTTGAAAAACACAAAAAAAGTTGAGAAGCAATTAGAAAAATTCAAATTAACAACTCTTTTATCTGGAAAATATGACAATAATAATGCAATAATTACAATCCACCCAGGAGCAGGGGGAACAGAGTCACAAGACTGGGCTGAAATGCTATATCGTATGTATTCTAGGTGGGCAAACAAAAACAACTATACATTAACAGAAATGGATTACTTAGAAGGGGAAGAGGCAGGTCTGAAAAGTGTAACATTTGAAGTTGTTGGAGAAAACGCATATGGGTATTTAAAATCAGAAATGGGTGTACATCGTCTAGTTAGAATTTCTCCATTCGATGCTGGCGGAAGAAGACATACATCATTTGCTTCAGTAGAAGTATTGCCAGAAATAACAGATGATATTGATATTGAAATAAATCAAGATGATTTAAGAGTAGACACATATAGAGCTTCAGGAGCAGGGGGACAACATATTAACAAAACGTCCTCAGCAGTTAGGATAACACATATCCCAACAAACATAGTAGTAGCTTGTCAATCTGAACGCTCTCAAATTCAAAACCGTGAAACAGCTATGCGTATGTTAAAATCAAAATTGTTAGATTTAAAAGAAAAAGAACAAAAAGAGAAAATAGAAGACTTAAAAGGCGAGCAAAAAGATATTGCTTGGGGAAGTCAAATTCGCTCATACGTTTTTTGCCCGTATACTATGGTTAAAGACCATAGAACTGGCTATGAAGTGGGTAATGTAGAGGCTGTTATGAATGGTGAAATTGATGGTTTTATAGAAAGTTATTTAAACGTTTCCAATTAATGTACAATTGGAGACGTTTTTTGAAACTTTTTAAATCTTTTACATAAAATTGCATATTTTTGTTGATTTATGTCAAGTTTCATTATATAATATATATATCCTATGATTTTTATAGGGAAATAAGCTAATAGTTTAGCTTAAAAAGAAGGGAGATAATCATAAAAATTTGTTATTTGTCAAGAATAGAAAGGGAAAGGAATTCTAAATGACAAAAAAATCTCAAGCTAGTGTAAACATGTTTGCACTCCATCGCGAAGTTACTGGATCTTTGCATTTTATATCTGTAAAATCACCAACAAACAAACGGATTAAATTTATCGTAGATTGTGGGATGTTTCAAGAAGAGAAATATCAAGATTTAAATCAAGATTTTCCGTTTAAAGTTGAGGAATTAGACTTTGCATTAGTAACACATGGACATATTGACCATATTGGTCGATTGCCAGTGGCCGTAAAACAAGGTTTTACTAAAACGATTTATACCACATATGATACAAAAGTCATTATGGGTATTGCATTAGAAGATAGTTACAAAATATTGAAAAAAGATTCTGATGCTTTAATGTACACAATGCAAGATGTCAAAAATACCATATCACAGGTAAAGGCAGTAGAATTCAATAAAACTATTTCTGTTGCTGAAAATGTAAAAGTAACGTTTTTTGTAAATGGTCATATACCAGGAGCTGCATTAATTTTAGTGCAGATTTCGGAAATCGGCTATGAAGACATCAATTTACTTTTTACAGGTGACTACAACAACACTAATCTGTTCTTCGAAGTTCCTGAATTACCAGAATGGGTAACAGAATTACCATTAACTGTAATTACAGAAGCAACATATGGAGACTCTCTTTCTACTGATGTAGAATACAGTTTCATAGAAACTGTTTATGAAGCCACTCGAAAGTCAAAAGATATTGTTATTCCATGTATCTCTTTAGACCGTATGCAAAAAGAATTGTATAAAATTAAATATATGCAGGACAAGAATCTTATACCAAATTCATATAGAATTGGTATAGATGGAAAACTTGCACAAACTTATACAAACTTGTACACAAACAGAGAACTTTACATAGAAGATGATATTGCAGACTTTTTACCAAGAGGATTAGAGTTCATAGACAAATCAACTAGACAAGCGTATATGCTTGACCCTACTCCTAAAATCACACTTACAAGTTCAGGTATGGGATCCTTTGGTCCAGCACGAGTTCATATTCTTGATGTTTTAGAAAATAAAGCCGGATTAGTACTTTTTACAAGTTACTTGGCTGAAGGAACATTAGGAAGAAAACTCCAAGAAACTGTTGATGATGATACTGTGCATATTGGTGAAAAAACGATTATTAAGAGAGGGACTGTAAAGTTTACTTCTGAAGATTCTTCTCATGCTAAAGCTGACGAAATGATTGAATTTTTGAAGAAATTTAAAAATTTAAATTCAGTTTTGATTAACCATGGGGAAATAGCTACAAAGTATGCATTTAGAGAAATGATTTTAAAAAATGTAAAAGTAAAAAATGTAGAAATTATGGATAATGATAGATTTTTCCGGATTTCTACAGTCCACCCTATCAAAGTTATTACTAGCAAATTTTTATAATCTCCTAAAAAGAAAACCTAATATAAGGTTTTCTTTTTTGTTCTAAATAAGACAAACCCTGCATATATATAAATTAACAGGAAAAATAGGAGGTAGGGCAAATGACAATAGATGAAAGAAAAGCATTAAACACAAGTGTAATACAAAACTTAATTTTAGAAAACAGAGGAAAACTTAGTATTTCAGGAGTTTTAGATGTACTTAGTTTTGATGACCAAGTTGTAATATTAGAAACAGAATTAGGACTTTTAACAGTAAAAGGAGAAAATCTTAGAATAAACAAGTTAAGCATCGACACGTCAGAAGTAATAGTAGAAGGAGATATAGCTTCTCTTGCATATAGTGACAACAAAACTGTTGAAAAAAACAAAGGAAGTTTGATTAGCAAAATATTCAAATAATTTTAATCCAAGGAGAAATTTATAATGATTACAAATCAAGCATATTTATTTTTAATTTTTGTTGTAAATGGTATAGTAATAGGCCTATTATTTGACATATTTAGAATACTGAGAAGGTCATTTAAAACAAGCGACTTTATAACATATATAGAAGACATCTTATTTTGGATTTTAACAGGACTTACTATACTTTACAGTATATTTGTATTCAATAATGGCGAAATTAGATTATTCATGTTTTTCGGCATTGCAATCGGAATTACAATGTACATGCTAATGTTAAGTTCAATTATTATAAAAACAAATGTAGCAATTATAAATTTCTTCAAAAAAATAATATTAACAATATTTAATATAATAAAACTTCCATTTAAATATATTTTAAAGCTAATAAAAAAATTATTCCTAAAACCTATTTCTTTTATAATTATAAATATACGAAAAAATACTACAAATATGTATAATAACTTAGCCAAAATGACAAAGAACAATAAAAAGCAAAAAATAATGTAAAAACAAGAAGGATTTTTTAGCTTTTTGTAGAAATATATAAGTATAGCATCCGTAAGGATTTATTCAATTGAATTGGAGAGAATAACAGATGAAAAAATTAAAAAAAGTATTTATATTAATATTAATAATATATGCAGCTTTTACTGTAATAAATCAACAAAAAACACTAAATAAATATAATCAAGAAAGTATAGAATTATCAAAACAAATAGAAGAAGAGCAACAAAACAAAGAACAACTTGCTAAAAGAAAAGATGATGTAAATTCATTAGAATTTATAGAACAAACAGCAAGAGAAAAATTGGATATGTACTATCCAAATGAAAGAGTATATATTGATACAGGAATGTAATATAATTACATTCTTTTATAATTGTCAAAAAACAAGTTTAAAAAAATTTACTTTTTTACCAAATTTTGTTCCAAAAATCCAAAAAGTATGTTATAATAATTATGTTATTATTTCGTTAAAAATTCCCAAAATTAAAACAAGATTATAAAAATAATAAATATAAAAAATACAAGGAGGTATTTATGCCAAATCTAGAAGAAATGACACTTATAGAATTAAAAGCATTAGCAAAAGAAAATAATATAAAAAATATTACAAAATTAAAAAAAGAAGAACTAATATCAGTTTTAAAACAAGTCGTGAAAACTGAAAACATAGTAAAAACAGAACTAGAAGAAAAATCAGAAAAAAAATCAACTGAAAGACATTATGATACAAATGGAGAAGCAATAGTAGACTACAAATTAACAAACGAAGGGGACGAAATAGTAGAAGGAATATTAGATATTCTACCAGATGGTTATGGATTTTTAAGAGGTGAAAATTACCTATCTAGTGACAAAGATGTATATATATCAATGGTTCAAATAAAGAGATTTAGACTAGACACAGGGGATATAATAAAAGGAATTTCTAGATACAGAGAAGGAGAAAAATTCCCATCTTTAATATTCGTTGGCGAAGTAAATGGAGAGCACCCAGAAAAAGCAATGAAGAGAAAAAGATTTGACGAATTAACACCAATATATCCAAATGAAAGATTAAAACTAGAAACGACATCAAAAGACTATGCAACAAGAATAATAGATTTAATGTCTCCAATAGGAAAAGGGCAAAGGGGAATGATAGTTGCTCCACCAAAAGTTGGTAAAACTACATTGTTAAAAAAAGTAGCAAACAGTATTGCTCAAAATAACCCTGAAGTTGAATTAATTGTATTATTAATAGATGAAAGACCTGAAGAAGTAACAGATATGAAACGTTCTATAAAAGGTCAAGTAATCCATTCAACATTTGACGAATTACCAGAGCATCACGTTAAAGTGGCTGAAATGGTACTAGAAAGAGCTAAAAGAATAGTTGAACATAAAAAAGATGTTGTAATATTATTAGATAGTATTACAAGACTTACAAGAGCATACAACTTAGTAATTCCATCATCAGGAAGAACGTTATCAGGTGGTATCGATCCAGCAGCTCTACATAAACCTAAAAAATTCTTTGGTGCTGCTAGAAATATTGAATTTGGTGGAAGTTTGACAATTTTGGCTACTGCATTAGTTGAAACAGGTAGTAGAATGGATGATGTTATTTTTGAAGAGTTTAAGGGAACGGGTAATATGGAAGTTCACTTGGATAGAAAATTGTCTGAAAAACGTATTTTCCCAGCTATTGATATTAATAAGTCTGGTACTAGACGTGAAGATTTATTGTTGACTAAACAAGAAAAAGATACTGTTTTTGCTTTGAGAAAAGCTATGAATAGTATGCCAGTTGCAGATGTTACTGAACAGGTTATTAGTCTTATGACTCAAACTAACAATAATGATGAGTTTATTTCCGGAATTGAACATTTTATAAGTAAATTTAAATAAGTGTAAAATGAATATGTATAATTAAGGAGAGAGAAGAGTAGTAGATATATATTTCTCTTTAATTATACATATTTTACTTTGCACAAAATCAATCTTTTGCGCAAACAGAAGTAGGAGAAAAAATAAAAGAATACTTTTATTCTATTCCTTACTTCCATTTTACCTAATGCCATATTTTGGCTTAAAACAAACAAAACATAATTAAATACTACCACATGATTAATAAATGTGTCAATGATCTTTTAGTATTTTTTTCAAAATTTTTTTAAATCCTTATATGTCAGCATTTTACTCGATTTTATAGACAACAAACTATATGTCTAATTTTAAAAAACGGCTTAAAATCGATTCTCGTGCGTCGTTTTTTTGCTCTTTTTCAGTTACTTTAATAAAACTACTTATAATCAACATTTTAGTAAATTTGTATTAGATATAATACTATATTAAGAATATCCATACAAAAATTTAAATATGCAATTATTGATTAAATATAAAAATGTCTTAAAAAATGATTTTAAAGCTTCATAAATATAAAATATTTTATTAGTGATTATACTTTAATAATTTCAATAATAAGTTTATAAATATTAATACAAAATTATTAATTAGATATATATAATAAATTATAACAAGTGTTCGTTTTTAAATTGGTTATAAAAATTTTTTATTTAAAACTTTTCTTTATATTTATTTTATTTGATTCCCCTATTCCCCACTATAAAATTATTTGCCTTTTTTATACATTTTTTTGTATTGATTAATTCGTTGGTTTTGAGTAGTTCGTCATCATTTGAATACATTTCAATATTATATCCTGCTGCTATTTCAAAATCATTATTATACCCGATTTTTCTTGCTAATGTTTGTCTATTAGCAAATCTGTATAATATATAATTTCTTTGCCTAATTTTTTAGCATACTGTATTTCCAAATTTGTACTATTTCCAATATAATTATTTACATTTAAAACTAAAATAGCATCAGAAAAATCTATTCTTTTAAAATGTGCTTCTTTTAATTTTACAAGTTGTTCTTCCGTTATTTCAATATCATCTATTACTGGATAAGTAGGTGTAAGAATACAATTACCCTTCAAAGCCATTTTTTCTGCAACCATCATCATTTCTTTTTGAAATTTCAAACTTCCACATAATGTTATTATTTTCATTCCAAGACCTCCAATTCTTACTTTTTACTATTTTTCCTCTTTCCTTATTCATTATAATTCCAAACCACTTATTATTTTTTATATTTCTAAACACTCCATAATTTGGTGCTGTCTCCCACAAAAATTCTGGAAATACATTATATTTTTCATTTATTAGTTTTGATAGTCTATTTGTCTGCTCGTATATAAAGTAGTTCGTTTCAAAACAATTATTTCTAATATCTAACAAAATATTCTTATATTCTTCTCTAACCTGTCCTACAAATTCTCCAATTTGTTCTTCTATTCGAAAATTTATATATTTTTCATTAAAAGATAAATCGATTATTTTTCCCTTGACTTTACCATCATTTGAAATATAAATATCTACTCTAAAAATGTTATTCATAAATTCCTTTGAATATTTATAATCACTATTTTCTTTAATAAATCCATATTTCAGTAAATTTTCATAATTAACAGTATATCTCTTAAATATTTCATCTTCGAAATTCATCTTGTTACCCCCTTTTTGTAGTTCTCTTTACTTTCTTTTTTTGGGTAATGGCGTTACTTTCTCTAACTCTGTAACAATGGATTTGCAAAACTCTTTATTGTCAATGTCTAACACATAGTGTTCCTTCGCTCCATTGTATGGATAGCCTTTTTCAGCATTTTGCATTTTATCTTTAATACATTCTAATTGTTTAACAAAAGGCACATTGTCACAAACAATAATAACGGGCTTGTCATTAACATATACCATAAATTCTCCAAACATTTTCTTATATCTTATTTCTCCAACCCCTTTTATTTGTTCACATACATATTCTATATATTCATTTGTTGTAGCCATATTTAACACTCCCATCTTTTCTATAAATTATTAGTTTCTATTTCTTATGTAAAATTTAATTATATCCATATAATCATTGTTAGCAAAACTATTCCCATTATGATGAATGAATATCCCATAATTTTACTCATTTTTCTAAATGATTTTTCACTTTTAGGCATTGGATGGAATGTTGTTCTTCCCATCTCATAACTCATTTTAGGAATATAATTTCCTATAATCATAAACAATATTCCTAATATTAAACATACACTTTTACCAACATATACTGTGCTTCCTAGTGGCACTTCTATCATAATCACATATATCGATACTGTTACAACAGGAATAAACCATTCCATTATTTTTAATATTTTCGGTTTTTCCTCATTTTTTAATTTATTCAATTTCATATTAACAGATATTAAGCATATTGCTTGAACAATAGCCATAATTAGCGGTATTCCAAATAATGCAAAATTTTTATGTGCATAATTATTTGGTACATCATTTATTGTAAAATGAATTGGCATTTGTTCTGGCAGTTTATTATAAAGTATAACACCTAGAAGCATTGGTAATAGACATATAATTACACTTAAAATTAGTGTTTTTCTATTTTTCTTTTCCATTCTTATTTCCTCCCAACTTATAAATCCAATTTGATAAATGATATGTTTCAAACTAATCTAAAAATTGTAATTTCTTATTTACTTATTTGTCTTTGCTTTTTCTTTAAAATAATATATAAGAGAAACAATTATTAGCAATATTACACTTACTAAAAATACAGATAACAAGATAACAAAATGTCCAACACCAGTCAATGCTGCTAATCCAAATTTAGTTTTATGATTAACTACTATCATTCCTACAAAACTTATGAATATAACTATTAAATCTACTATGTAAAACATCTTCATTTTCTTATTCACTATTTTCCCTCCTACAAATTGTAATTTATCGAGATGATTATATTATAAATTTCAAAAAGAAGCAAATCATTCAACTTGCTTCCTCTATTGGTCAAAATTTATATTGTTTTTTCTCTTTAACTGGTATATTTTCAATTATTTTCCCTTACAATTAATTAATTTATTCCACCATTTTGTCCTTTTGAATATTACATTACAAATTTTAAATATACAATATCCAATAATTCCACCTAATAAATTTGTAATAATATCATTTATATCTGCCGATCTGCCAATAAAATATTGAAAAAACTCAATACTAAATGTTAGCAAGAATACCATTATAGTTGTTTTATATAGTTTTCTTTTATTCTTAAAAGTAACAGGAATAAAAAATCCTAAAGGCACAAACATCATAATATTAGGTATAACCTCTACTATAATTTGATTTGTATCTTCTGTCCAATTAAATGGTACTAAATTTACAATATACTGTTCTGGATGAAAAGTAATTGGTACAAATAAAATAGTAGCAAATATAATTAGAAATATAGAACAACATAGTCCTAAATTACCAAATTGCCTAATTATATTTTTTCCTCTTTTCTTTAAAATCATTAAAACTGGAAAATATAATATAGTTATTATCATAATAAAAATTATTGCTAATCTAATATAAGCTTCTATTCTATGCATATTTTTCTCCTTAAAAATTATATAATCTTACCTTATTATTCTACTTGATGTTTACTATATGTTTTCTTTGCACAAATTAATGCTATAACCATTATAAAAATATAAGTAATTATAGTCATCATAGGTAAATCAATAATAATATTTCCAAACTTATATGATACCATTTGAGCAAAGTTTGAGTAAATTGCATTATATGGCATTAAGAATAATATTTTATTAAATATTCCCAAAGCTGACTTTATTGTTAAAAATACTGGTAGCATAATAATAGCAATATCTATTACTAATACAGTCATAGGATTTTTAAGTTTAGATGATAAGAATAATGTTAGTCCTACCATTCCAAACAATACTGTATATGAAATCGCTATATTATATAAAAGTGATTGGAAGAAAGTTAATGCGTATGGGCTTAATATGTTAGAAAGCTGTATTGGCAAATTTCCTCCATCTGTACCAAACATCAAGAATACACTTCCTATTGCAAATATTAAATATATTGTAAATACTAATGTTGCAAATATATAAGACGCAATTATTTTTGCAATTACATCTTTACTTTTTCCATATTTTGTGGTTAATAATATTTTATCTGTACCATTTTGATACTCTCCTGCAAAAACAGAAGCTAAACATATACAAATAGCAATTACTCCAATAATAAGCATTTCATAAACATTATACAAATTAGAATACCCATAATAAAACTCATATTCAAAAGGTGTCTTTGTATTATTCGATTTTTCTTTCCAATATTCTTTTTCCTGACTTGTATATGTTTTTCCATCATAATTTTGATTCAATTTTTCTTCTATTTTTTGCTCTCTTGTTTCATAAAAATCTTTTGAGTTCTTCTCTAAATCTAGCTTCAATAACTCATTTATATAGATAGAATCATAGCTTGCATACACACGATTTATATTTACTAATAAATTAAGTCTATTGTTCAAATATTCATTATAAATTTCACGTTTAAAATCGATTTCTCCATCGCTATTTGTAATAATATTATTTTTATCATTTCGCAAATCTTGTAATTTTTTTATTTCTTCCATAATTCTTTCATTGGTTAATATACCAGATATTTCTTTTATTTGTTCTTTTCTAACACTAATAGCCTCTTTACCTTTATAAGATTTTCCATTCTTATCAGTTGCATAAAATTCTTGAGTCACCATAGAAAATAGTAAAGTTATCAAAATCAAACAAACTATAATTACAATAATATTCATTTTTTTACTTAATAATTTTTTTAATTCAAATCTTACTAATGTTCCCATATTGTTCATTCCTTTCTCTTTTATTTTTCACTATCTTGAAAATATGCTAAATACAAATCTTCTAAGTTTGGCTCTACATTAACAGCGTGTAGATATGGTTTTTTATCACTCACAATTCTTAATTCTGTGCAATCATTTTCTTGATGAATATTTATGATACAATAAATACTATTAAGTTCTGCTACTTCTTTTTTATCATAAACATTACATTTCCATACTTTACCGTTTAGATTCTTTAAAAGTTCTTCTGGTGTTCCTTCCAATATTTTATTACCTTTTTTCATAACGATTATTCTATCTGCAATAAACTCTATATCTGATACAATATGAGTTGATAATATAACAATTTTGTCTTGTGAAAAACTACTAATTAAATTTCTAAATTTTACTCTTTCTTTCGGATCAAGTCCTGCTGTTGGTTCATCTAAAATTAAAATCTTTGGATTATTTAACATTGCTTGTGCGATTCCTAATCTTTGTTTCATTCCTCCAGAAAATGTTTTTATTTTTTGTTTTCTTTCATTGTCTAAATTAACTATTTGTAACAATTCATTTGCTCTTATCTCAGCCTTTTCCTTTGATATTCCCTTTAATGCAGCAATATACATTAAAAAGTCATAAGCTGTAAAATCTGGATAATACCCAAAATCTTGTGGTAAATATCCTAAAACTGTTCTATAATTCTCTCCTAATTGTTTAATATCTTTTCCATTATATTTAATTTGACCAGAAGTTGGTTTTTGAATATCGCATATCATTCTCATAAGTGTAGTTTTTCCTGCTCCATTTGCACCTAGTAATCCATAAACTCCTGGTTTTAAATTTATAGAAAATCTATCTACTGCAATTTTGTTTTTATATTGTTTCGTTAGTCTATCTATTGCAAGTTCCATATATAATCTTCCTCCTCTTCATAAAATTGATAAACAGCTTTTGTAAAATAAAATACTGTTATACATAATAAACCTATCCATACTAAAATACTTGACATTTCATATACACAAGGAAATTTTATATTAAGTATAAGCAAAATAATATTCATCAATGTTGTTACTGTTATATTGATTATTTCATTTGACTTATTCTTTGATAGTTTCATTACTCCAATATTAATAACATTTGTTATCATAAATGGTACTAAAAAATAGATAATCAGCAAATAAATTTCATTTCTAAAATGAACAGCAGTTAAACTCGCAAATATTGTCATAATTATTAAATTTGTAATTGTATTAATAATTAGCTTTATTGAAATTAACTCTTTTAAGTCCATTTTGCAACTCATTTCAATTTCGTACATATTATATTTAAAACTTTTTTGTAACTCCATCATTTGAAGAAAAGCTAATATTGGCATAACTAATGATAGAATTAATCTTGTTTTTTCAAAAGTTGATGACTTTATTACAAATATTCCTACTATCAACAATACAAATTGAATAAGAAAAGTTATTTTACTCATAAAAGGAACATATCTTTTTATCTTTTCAAAATAGCTTTCTTTTACTGTTATTTCTATATTTGCTATTTCCTTTTTTAATATTTCTATTGATTGCCTCTTTTTATTCTCATCTATAATTGGCAATTCTCTTTTGTTTAAAATTTCTCTCCACTTATCCATCAATAAAAGTCCTCCTTTCCTAAATACCTATTCAATTTTTCCAATCCTTGTTTTAGCCTTGATTTAATGGTAGGTACTTTTTCATCAAGTATTTTAGATATATCTTTAATTTTCAAATCTTCATAATACTTCAAAATAATTACTTCTTTTTGTTTTTCTGGTAACTCTCTTAATGCTTTGTCAATTGAATTTTTTTGTTCTATTTTTGATAATTCATTAGAATCATTTCCTTTATAAGTTTGATTATCATCCAGTTCTTCTAACTCTACTTTATTTTCATCAAAATAAGTGTTACACACATTCATTGCTATTGTAATTAAATAACTTTTAAATTTTCCTCTATGCTTATAAGTTCCTATATATTTAATCAATTTCAAAAATGTTTCCTGTGTTAAATCATAAGAAAGTGAGCTATTTCCTGTTTTATAATAACAAAATCTATAAATATCATCATAATATTTCTCAATTAATATCTTTAATAATTCTTTATTTCCGTGCTGTATTTTATAGATTAATTCTTTATCTTCCAAGTAAATACCTCCTTTCTTTTTTTATAAACTAGCTTACATATAATATAACCTAAAAAATCGCAAAAAAGATTTAAAATTTTATTAAATTTTTTATTTTCTATAAATTATTATTTTGAGAGAATAAAATAAGGGCAGATAATTTTAAACTATCTACCCTACAACTTACTATCTTAATGTTTCGATTATATCATAAAGGACAAGCAATTTTCAACTTAATTACCTTCCCTATGAATTGTAATTTGTGTAATAGATACTATTCTGTATATTCAGGATAGTTCTTGATAAATTGTTCATTTGCTTTTATCATTTGCTCATAATATTCATTATATAATGGACTTAACTTTCTCATTGCAGGTATAAACCTTTCATAATATCCATTGGTACTACAAACTTGTTTCATTAGTTCCATTAGTCTATTTGCAGGTAAATTTTTAAATTCTTCTGTTTTTTTATATTCATTATATTTATCTAGTGATTCTTTATTTTTCTTTACAAACTCATCTATATTCTTTATATTTTTATCCCTAGCTTGAAGAAGACTATTTATTCTTTCTTGACCTTCTTCACTCGAGTATTCTTTTAAATACTCATCCAAATATTCTTGTAAATCTTTCGGTATTTCAATATTAGGTACATTATCAAAAAAATCAATAATTTCTTTAAATGCTTCCATTTGTTCTTTTGTTTCAATTCTTCCTGTAAGATACCTAGAAAAATTCAAACTTATAAATTTTCCATAATAGCTAGGAAATAAATCCATCAGTTTTTTAATAATAATTGTTTTAGAATTTATATTATTTATTTCTTTTTCTAATTTTTCTAAATTTTCTCCATTGCATAGCCTTTGTAGAATATCATTTTTTGCTTTTTCTTGCTCTAATTCAAGAGTTTTCTTATATAGAATACTTTTTAATTCATCTGGATTATCAAGAACACTTTTAATTTCAGATATACTTAATCCTAATCTTCTATATAAAGCAATTTGTTTTAGTATTTCTATATCCTGCTCTGAAAAATCCCTATATCCATTTTCTAGGATATTTGGACATATTAGCTCTTGCTCTGCATAATATTCAACTGCTTTTTTAGTTAAATTACACAATTTTGCAACTTCATTTATTAACATTATAACCACCTCTGTTATAATTGTAAGCTAACCTGTAAGGTTATAGTCAAGTAATTATTCAAATAAATTGTAATTTTTCGAGATGATTATACCATAAAAAACAGATAATTTCAAAAATTATCTGCTCTATATCAATATCATCTTAATAGTCCAATACTTCCTGTTAATTTATTCACTTGTTTTTTTGTTCCATAAATTGCAATTCCAAAATAATTTATATTATTAGATTCTATTTTACTTATTTTATCAATATATTCATCATAAGTTTTACAAGATTGTGCCACATCAGAAAAATCTGCAACTATCATATCTTTATATTGTTCTTTATATAAAGTATCTCTTAAATTATTCAAAAACTCCTTATTGCCTTTCAATATTGGTATAGGTACTAAATGTTCATTTTCATTTTTATCTACTACATCTTTTCCAACTGCATTTGGATAATGACTCCCTAATGTATTTCCTAATATTGCAGTTGTATTAGCAATTATTCCAAGTGGTAAGTTTTCATCAACTACCATAACACATTTTCTTTCTTCATTCATTTTTGCTATTCCTTTCTTCAAATATAATTTGATACTGTTTAGGTGTAATTCCAATAGTTTCTTTAAACAAATTTGTAAAATGACTTTGATCTGAAAAACCACATTGTATAGATACATCTAATATAGAATTGTTTTGTTGTAACATTCTTTTGGCTTGATTTATTCTATATAATTCTAAATACTTATAGGGTGTTATTCCTTTTTCTTTTGTAAATAGTCTTATTAAATGATATTTACTAATAGCTCCAACTTCTGCTAATTTATCTAATGTTATATTACTTGTATAATTATTTTCTATATATTCGCAGACTTCTTTTGTTTTTAGCATTATATCTTCATCAATAGTTTTGAAATCAGCATAGTTTTCTAATAATTCCTTTAAAATCATATAAAACAATTCTTCTTTCTCTAATGTTTTTGTATTAGAAACTACCAAATTACTTAAAATGTTAATTTCTTTAAATAAACTGTCATCACATATTACATTTTTGCTAAAAATAACAATATTTTTTGATTTAAAAATTTCATTTACCAGATTATTCATTATTTTTTGTGAAATATGAATTGCACTATAATCTAAACTTTCTTCATCTACACCTAAACATTCGTGATAGTCATTTGGATTTATAAGTAAGATATTATTTTTTTGAATATTATAATCAGCCCCATTACAAATAAGTTTTCTATTGCCTTTTCTCATAATTCCAATTACATAATAATCGTGAAAATGTTTAGTAAATGGTTGATGAATACCATTAAAAGTAATAGTTTCTATTTCTAGTTCTTCATCATATACAATTTTTCGTTCTTCCTTTATCATTTAATACCTCACAGTTCTATATAACAATATCACTTTTTTATCAATATTTCTTGTAAAAAATTGCTTAAAATAAGATTAGTTATATTTCAAACTAATCTGTAAAATAAATTATCTTTTAAAGTATCCTGTAATAATTCCTTTTTGTAAAATATGTCCGTTCATTGATTTTAATAATTTCTTTTTCATAATATTAGATGATAATTCTAAAATAGTATCTAATGAATAGATCGAATATCTATAATTATGTTTTTGAAACTTTGGTGGTTTTGCTCCTGCATATTTATGAAAGCCATAAGCAATACCTTGCCTAACAGTATTCATACTGCCAACATTCTCTGGAATTATTGAATCTGGCTTTATATTCCAAGTAAGCCAATGAGTAAAATTCTTTATGGGATGACTTAAATCTTCTAAAATTATCACTAAACTTTTTGCTCTACCTGATAAATTTTTAATTCTAAATTATGGAGATATATTTTTTCCATATCCAGTATATTCTATTGGAATCATATCTCTATTCTTAAAAGTTGTTTCAAATTCTAATTTGTCATATTCCATAAATAACACCTCAATTTTAAATTTTTCGCTATATTTTATTTTTCAATATCTTTAAGAAAAAATCTCAATGACATAGTTGTTATAGCAAGTTTGTATTTATCTTCAACAGAAATTTTACTTTTCTTTAGTGATAAAAATTTGTTTATTTCTTTTATATTTACTCCTGACATTTTTGAAATTGTCTTTTTTGATATATTATGATAAGACAGTAATACCTTTAAAAAGGCATCTAATTTAAAATCTTTTTCATCTATTGCACTACAATAAAGAAAACTTATTTTATTAAATAGATTAAATCTATATTCATTATCATTTGGTAGAAAGTTCACATCTCCATTTGCTAATAGATTTATCTGATTATCATCTAATTTTAAATATTTAGACAATGTTTCTACATTAAAATCATAATTTTCAATTAGGCACTTTAATTGTTCTGTTATATCAATATTTTCATTCACTTTTAACTCCTTATAAAATTGTAATTTATCTTTTTCTTTTCATAATATTTAAACTATATATTCCTAGTAATATATAAGTTGGTAAAATGATATATAAACTTATATTTGGATAAGTTGTTATTGTTGTAAAACAATATGGTAAGGCACATACATCTATTATAAAATGTAAAATAATTGGTAACCACAAATTGTTAGTTTTCTTATATATTGTTCCAAAATATATTCCCATAGCAATAGTCCATACTACTTTTGTAAGTATAACAAGTAACGGTTGCTCTAAAACACCAAATATATGTCCTAATCCAAAAATAACAGATGATACAATAATTGCTATAATCGTATTGTTTCTTTTTTTATAGCATAATTTTTCAATAAGATTTAATAATAAGCCTCTCACATATAATTCTTCAACTATTGCAACACCTATATAATATATAATTCCTTCAATTAAAACTTTCCAAATTGTTGGATTATAATTAAAAGGTTTTAAGCCTATATAAAATGCTATTCCTGACATAACACCTACAATAATTCCTACTATTCCATATTTTTTCAGTCCACTTTTCAACTCTTTTTTATTAAGTCCTAATTTCCAATTAGGACAAAGATACTTTAGTGTAAAAAATGCAATTACTCCAATAATTATAAAGTTAAACATCAAAGTCCAATAAAATGGTGTAATATCTAAAATTTCAATATTTATAAATAATGCACTAGGTAGTCCACTTATATCCATAAATGCTAATAATATTGTGAGAATGCCAATTATAATTAACTCTTTCTTTTTCATTTTTACCTACTTTCAAATTGTAATTTTTTGTTCTACTTACTTAACATTTTTATTGCTTCATCTTCATTTTCTACAAAAAATATATCTTTTCCATTATTGCTTTCATATATGAAATCTTTTAATGGTTTACTTGTATATTTTGAATAATCTCCATATATAGCAAATTTTGTCTGATAATTTATAAACTTTTGTAAAATTTCTCCTGCTAATCCTTTACTTAATATAAAGAATTTTTCTATTATTGCATCTTTATTCAATGCTATTTTATTGCAGTTTGTTTCATATTTGATAGTCATAATAAAATCTATTGCTGTTTGAACATCTTTTATTATAATTTCATTGCTTTTTACTATTGCTATATCGTTTATAATTTTTGTTTCCATTTTTGCTCCTTTCAAAATTGTAATTTATGCGTTACATTTCACTTAAATATTTTTCAACTTCTTCTTGTGATAAATTTTTTATTTTAGTATTAGAATATTCTCTATATTCATTAGCTTTAAACATTGGCTTATTATCTTTACATACTTTATCTTTATTCTTTGATAAATATTCTTTAAGTTCTATATTATCAGCAAATATCTTATACGTTTTTCTTCCTTTTGAATTTTCTATTTCATAAATGGAAAGTTCCATCTTTGTAAACCTCTTATTTTATCTTTGTCAATACAAATACATCTACCACAAGTTCCGCAAACATATTGTAAATGATTTTCTAAACATTCTCTTGCACCTATTTATTTATTATAAATTTTATCATGTCTTCTTGACTTTTTACCTATAAATAGAATATAATAAATATAGGAAATGACAAATCCACAAACGTGGTTTTGCCGAAATTAGTTGTAAAACTCACACCTAACTCGCCAAAGTTACAGATGTGAGCTTTTTTTATTTATGTAGTTGCTTATCAACCCAGTTCTTATACAGAACTGCTGTCAAGGCAACGTTTAATGTTAAAGATAACATTAAAGATATTATAAAAAATATTATCACTTTAACCATAAACATCACCACCTCTCCTACGAAGATTCGTAAAAATTGGTGGCAAAACCACATCTGCTTATCATCATTTCCTATGGTAATTATTCTACAATATTCTTTTAAGTTTGTCTATAAAATTTGTAAATTTTAATTAGTTTTTATTTTAACTAGGAATTAATCTTTCCTACAACTTACTATCTTGTGTTTCGATTATATCATAAAGGACAAATAATTTTCAAATCAATTACCTGCCCTACTTATTATAATTTCTCGAGATGATTATAACATAAAAGTAAGTAATTTTCAAAACTTTAATTACTTACTTTATTTTAAACTAATTATTAGGTATATATGGTTCTGTTTTATTCTCATTACTTGTTATTTTATCTGTTTCTACTTCTTTAGTAACATATCCATTTACTGTATTTTCTGTCATCATTATTTTTTCTTCTACCATATTGTTTTCTGTTTCCATATTTTTGTCTGTTATTTCTTTACCATTTTCATCAACATAAACAATTTTATATCCATCATAATTTTCTTTAATATACTCTAAAAATTCTTTTACTTTATCTTCCCCAATATAAAATCCTTTACCTGTATCAAGAATATTTGTTAGCATATAACCTTTATCTGTTAATGATACACTTATGTTTTTGTATCCTAATAATGGAATGTCTACACTTATGCTTATACTTTGACTAAATCTTTCTGATGTATATTTTCCTGCATCGTTATCACTATATATATTCTCTAAATTTAGATTACTAAATAATTTATTCCAGATAATTTCATTATCTACATCATAGAACTCTACATTTATATTTTCTTCTGAATCTTTATCCCAATAGTTATAGTATATAGTTCCAAAAGAAATATTATCTTTTAGATTTAAAACTTCAATAAATTCGCCAAGTGTCTTTGGTCTATAATATGAATTTACATATACATAATAATCTGTATCTCTTTCAAATTTAACAGCAATAGCACACTTTTCGGCTATACCTTTTATTGAATATAAATCTCCTTTTTTACTATAAGTTGTTTTAGTATATGTGTCATAACCTGTTAAAGTTGTATTTCCAATATTTTTTATTATATTGTTTTTTGAAATTTTGGCTATTTTACTTGAGTATTTACTATTAGTATATTCAACTTCTCCGAATTGCTGACTAATAGACATTTCATTCCATTTTGGTAGTATTGCAGTATCTGATGTAGTTGTCTTATCAGTTTTTACCTCTTTAATAATCCATCCATCCTTTTTTGAAATAGCAATATCTGGCTTTGAGGTAAATATACCACTCTTATAAATTCCTATAACTGCAATAAATACGATACAAATTGGAGCAAGAACATATTTTAATTTTAAATTTTTCATAATATTCACCATATTATTGGTTTTAACTCGATTTTTCTCTTCTATTAAGTATCTGTCATCAATATCTCCAATGGCTTTTAATAAATCCTTATTATTCATATAAACCACCTTCTTTCAAATAATCTTTAAGTTGACTTCTAATTCTCAATAGTATTGTTTTAGTATTACTTTCGCTTATCTTATTATTAGAAGAAATTTCTTTAATCGAATATAAATACCAATACCTTTCTAAAAAGATTTTTCTTTTATCCTGTGATAATTTCGACAAAAAAACATTAAGCATATTAACCAACTCATTATAGTCAAATTCTTCTTCTACATTATTTTTTGAAGAAATACATTCATTTAGTTCTTCAAGAGCAATTTCTAGTGTATAATCTCTCTTTTTCGCTTTTTTTCTTTCATATTGATTTATAGCCAAGTTTCTTGCAATTCTTCCTAAATATACTTTTAGGATATTTGGTCTTTGTGGAGGAATACTATTCCAAGTTTTCAAGTATGTATCATTAACACATTCTTTGGTTTCTTCATTATTTTGTAATATGTTAAATGAAATTGTAGTACAATACTTTCCATACTTTTTATCTGTTTCATATATTGCTTTTTCTTGTCTATTCCAATATAAATTTATTATTTCTTCATCTTCCATATTTTCCCCCTTCCTATCTATAAAGACAGAAATTATTTTCATTGGTTACACTTCTTTTCATTTTTTTAGAAAAATTGAGCAAGATTTTTCACTTGCTCATATTTATAGTGTTTATTATTCTCAATCCAAGCGACAACTTACTATAAATCTTTCAAACTACAAAATTGTAATTTATATAACTTCTTTTTTATGATTTAAGTGTATTCCAATATGTCCGATTCCTAATATAATTACTGATATAAATAAGAATAAATTTTTACCATATACACTTAATAATAAAAATGCGATTACAGGTAGCGTAGCACCTGCAACTGGTGCTCCTAATAAATTGCTATACATAATATCAATGATAAACAAGTTACTAATATTTCTCCAATTCTTTCAAATAGTAGTAACACTTTATTTTCATTTTTAATATACTTGTTATATTATTCATAGCTTTTACATCTCCTTTATATATTGTAATCTCTAATTATATCTTATTAAAAATTACTGTTTTTTCTTTCATTGATATTTTACCAACTTCATATCCATATTCTTTAGACTCTTTCTTATAAGTTAGAAATGAATGGTCTATATCGAACCCTAAAACATTTTTGATTTCTTCGTAAGATAATTTATAATTTTCTTTATTATTTTCTTTTAAATACTTCCATAATGGTTCATATTTGCTCATTCCCAACACCTCTTGTAATTGTAATTTTTCTTTTTATTCTCTATTACCATACTTGCTCTTTTCTATATTTATAATTTTTGTTGCTACCTTTTCAATAAATGTTTCATCATGTTCTACAAAAATAAGTGTAGGTTTATAATTTAAAATAGCATCTTCTATTTGTATTCTTGTTAATATATCAATATAGTTCAATGGTTCATCCCATATATAAATATTAGCTTGTTCTGATATACTTTTTGCAATCAAAACTTTCTTTTTTTGCCCTTCACTCATATCTTGTATATTAGTATCAAAGTCAGATTTTGATAATCCCATTTTTATTAGCATTGCTTTAAAGATACTTTCATCTATTTTGTTATCTTGTGCAAAGTGTTTCAAATTTCCTTTTAAATCTTCTGTACTTTGAGATACATAAGATATTTTCAAATCATTTACTACTTTAACATCTCCATTATATTGTATTTCTTTTCCTAAAATAAGCTTTAATATACTTGATTTTCCAATACCATTTTTACCAACTATTGCAACTCTATCTCCATTATTTACCTCAAAAGAAATAGGATTAAATATTGCTTGTTCATTGTATTTTATCTGTAAATTATTTGCTAAAACTAACGGATTTTTATTGCTTTCTAAAGGAATAATCTTTAGTGTTTCATTCCTATCTATATTTCTTAATAGATTAGTTTTTTCATCCATTGCTTTTTCAATTCTTTGTTCCATAACTTTTGAACTTTTCATCATTTTAGAAGCTTTATGTCCTACATATCCTTTGTCTATCGTAGTTTCTGAATTGTATTTTTTACTTTTTGACTTTTCGGCTTCATTTGACCATTTGGCAGAATTTTTAGAAGCAATTTCAAGTCTATTTATATCTTTTTGTAATTTTTCATTTACTGTTTTTTCAAAATTATCTTGTCTATCTTTATTTTCTTTCCAAGATGAAAAATTGCCCTGTTGTATTTCTATATTGGTATTATTTATAGCAATTATATGATTTACAACTTTATCTAAAAAATTTCTATCGTGAGAAACAACTATAAATCCCTTTTTCTTTTCTAAGTAGCTAACTAAATTATCTCTTGTTTCAATATCCAAATGATTTGTAGGCTCATCTATAAGTAAGAAATTATTGCCTTTTAAGAATAAACTTATTAAAAGTATTTTCACTTGCTCTCCACCACTCAAAAGATTAAAATTCTTATATAATATTTCTGTATCAGTGTTAAGTAAATTCAATTCTTTTATAATTTCCCAATCTGCAACATTTGGAGCAATTTCGTTTACTATTTGTATTGACATTCTATCTTTATTTGCTATTTCAAAAGGAAAATAATCAACATCAACTTTTTTTGATATTGTTCCTTTATATTCATACTTGCCTTGTAACAATTTCAAGAATGTAGTTTTCCCTTTACCATTTCTACCAATTAATCCTAATTTCCAATCAGTATCTATATTAAATGATACATCTTCAAATACATTATTATAGCTCCCATCATATCCAAATGTTAAATTATTTACACTTATTAAAGACATTTTTCCTCCTAGTATTATTTTGATGCGTTAATAATGCTATCTTATTTTTCTTCCTTTTCTTTATTCTTTTTCATCAGCATAACTCTAAATTTTCTGTAAGCAGGAAAAAGCTTTTTAAAAGCAAAATACATAAATGGATTATATACCTTATAAATTTCTGTAAATTCAATTAAATCTGGTTTAAATCCTTTTTTAAATCTATATAAACCTTCATTTCTATGTTCTAAATCTACAGCACAAATTCCTCTAAAATCATAAACATTGCAATTTTTCTCTTTAGCCCATTTGATATTTTCCCATTGTAGTAAATATGTAGGCATTAAATTACGTTTTTCATTTAAACTTCCGCCAAACATATACCATACTTTGTCACCATATATAAAGTTATATGTAACTGCAATAGGTTGTCCTTCATAATCGGCAAATAATATTTTAACATGTTCTTCACCCATCATATCATAAAGCTCTTCAAAATATTCAACAGACGGAATTGGGAATTTATCTCTTTGTCCAGTAACTTCCATTATTTGTTGGAATTCTGCAATATCTTCTCTCTTCCCTTCTCTAATTGTAACGCCTTTTTTAATTGCTAAACGTATATTGTAACGCGTTTTTTGGTGGAATGATGCAAATAATTCATCTTCTGTTTTGTCTTTTAGATTTAATCTGAAAACAATTCTAGGATGTGCAATTTCATTTAAGTCTTTTACTTTTTCTACTATTTTATAGCCATTATTTTTAGCTATGTTCTTAAATTCCATATCATCATTTGGTATATCTGGATCCATTTTTAATAAAAATGCTTTGTGTTTTTTTGCTACTTCTTCTGCTTTTTTTGTTAGCTCTGCAAATGTATTTTCATCATAAATGTCACATACTGGACCTCTTGGTGAATATACAATACTAGCATTTAGACCTGGAACCTTTCTAATTAATAGTAACATTGAGCCTTTTATTTTTTCATTTTCATCTCTTACTACTACTGTTTCATATTGCCATTCATCTTTTGTCTTGGCCCATCTTATTGATTGTGCAAAATGTCCTTTATAATGACTTTGTACAAAATCTTCATATTCTTTGTCTATTTCTTTTAATTCTTTTTCATTTATATTACTTACGTTCTTCATTTTTTCTTCTCCTACTTATATATTTTAATTATTTATTATGCTTCTTTATAAACTTTTAATTTGACCAATGCTTTGTGTATTTTATCACCTTTTGGTAAATCTTTGATTTCTTCTTCTGAGAATATTTTTAATGCTAATACTGCAACAACATATGCGATGATAGCACTTAATAGTCCAACCATTATAGCAATTTTATGTGGAATTACAAAATCTAGTAAATAGTATATTCCATAAGATATGGCACTCATTATGGCTGATGCGAGTACTGGTTTTATAGCAAATTTATTAAAATCAAATTTTATTTTTGTCATTTTCTTTAATTTTATAAATCCAATAAAGAATGCTATAAATTGACATATTTGAGAGCTTATTGTTGCTCCTAGTATTCCTATTCCTTGTATTGGAATTATAACTATATTTAGTATTGTCTTAACAATTACACCAAGTATAAGAGCTATTACTGGTGTCTTGAAGTCTCCTAACCCCTGTAATGCACCATTTATGGTTTGTGCAAGTGTAGCAAATACCACTAAGAATGAAATTGATTGTAATATATTTGCACCTGCTGCTGCATTTGGGAATACTAATTGTAATATTTCTTTTGCAAATACGCAAAGTCCAAAAGCACAAGGTAATCCAATTAATATTGTTATAAGTAATGATAATTTTACTCTCTTTTCGATTGCTGCATCATCGTTTTTTGCTTTTGCAGATGATAGTCCTGGTACTAGTGCTGTTGCAAATGCTACCGTAAATGATAATGGCAATGCTACTAATGTATCAACCTTTCCTGCTAGAATTCCATATTGCTCTTTTGCTACTGCTTCTGTGGTTATTTTCTTTAATCCCCTTACCACTGTAATTGAGTCTATATTTTTGTTTACTGATGAAACTATTGATGTTAGTGATATTGGTATTGATATTTTAAATATTGATGATATTATGCTTTTTGTGTTTTCATCTTTAAATTCTGGTTTTGTTGTTTGAATTTCTTCATGAATTCCTTTTTTTCTAACTTTGTAGAATTTGTATATGTATATAAAGCTTCCTATAACTGATATTGTTGTTGCAAGGTTTGCTCCCGCAGCCATTAAGGTTACATTATTTGATGTTAGATGTGCTACAACTTCAACAGCTAATACTGTAAATACAGTTTTTAAAATTTGTTCTAGTGCTTGTGAATCTCCAGTAGCTTTCATATTGCTTCTTGCGTTAAAATATCCTCTGATTACTGAAGACATTGCAACTAACACAATTGATGGAGATATACACATCAATGTAAGTTTGGCTTCTGGTATTTGTAATATAGTGTTTGATATAAAGTCAGCTCCGAAAAATAGTATTAAGCTTCCTATTGTTCCGATTACTGTAAGTAGCATAAATGCAACTTTAAATATTTTGTGTGCACCCTTGTAGTCTCCTAAAGATGTTCTTTCAGATACTAGTTTTGAGATTGCATTTGGTATCCCTATTGATGATAACAGTAATAATAAGGCATATATTTGATAACCACTATTATATATTGCGTTTCCTGTGTCTCCAAATCCTGGTCTATTTGTTAAATATATTTTATAAACTAGTCCAAATATTTTTACTATTATTTGTGATATCATTAATGTCATTACTCCTGACATGAATGATTCTTTTCTGCTTTTTGTTTTTTTCTTCATTTTTTGTATCATTCCTTTTATATTTATTCTGTTGTATCCTCTGTCCCTGTAATATTGGAAGAGATATTATTTGTGTTATTAGTTGCGTTACTATTTGAATTACTATTATTGGTTTTATTTGAATTTGTATTTTGTGTGTTTGTAGTATTTGCACTGGTATTTGTATTGGTGTTGGTTTTGTTTGAGGTATTTTCTTTTTGTTTATTAGTTTGAGTTGATGTAGTTGTGTTTGTATTCGTGTTTTTATCTTTGATTGGATTAGGTTCTTTAGCATCTATATCATCTGTTATACCTTTAACAATTTCAGTTGTATTATTTTTAGGCTTAATATCTACTGTGTTACTATCTAAAGATTGTCCTTTGTGTTTGTCACAAGTTTCTGTTGGTTTTGTAAATAGTAAAAAGTATTCTACATATTTGTGTTGACAACCAGTTGTTGCCCTTTTACCTGTTTCTGCGCATATCGTTACTCCTGCTACTGATGTTGGTCTTTCAAATGTTGCACTATTTAGACCTGTGTGAACTCTAGACATTACATTTGCCCAAAGTAATCCAGCAGGATTTCTTTGATTAAAGTTTATACTTTCGCTTATATCAAAACCATACCAAGTAACAGCTGTATAATATGGTGTAAAGCCACAAAGCCATCTATCGTAGTTTTCATCTGTTGTACCAGTTTTAGCTGCCACATCAACTCCTGCAATTTTGCAATAAGTTGCTGTTCCATTTTGCCCTTGTACTGGTTCAGTTAACATTTCTTTTAATATATATGCCGTTTCTTTTGAAAAGACTTGCCTACTTTTTTGTTTTGCATATAATAATGTTGTTCCATTTTTTCTTTCTATTCTAGTATAAAATGTTGGTTCTATATATTTTCCGTCATTTGCAATAGTTGCATACGCTCCAGCCATTTGTAATGGGCTAATTCCTTTTTCTAATCCACCTAATGATAATGGTAATCCATTATCTTTTTCTGTTAATGTTGTTATTCCCATTTTTTCTAAATATTTAATAGATGTTTTCGGTTTTAAGTCTTCCATTATTTCTACAAATGGAATGTTTTGAGACGATTCAATAGCTCTTCTTACTGTAATATTACCTAAACATTTTTCACTGTAATTTGTTGGGTGATAATTGTTTTCAAAATCCTTTTCAGTATCATCTAATATTGTTGCACCAGTTATTACTTTTTTGTCAATTGCAGGTGCTACAACCGCTATAGGTTTTATTGATGAACCTGTTTGTCTTATACTTTGTGTTGCTCTATTAAATGGTCGTGCGATCTTTTTCTTTCCAAGACCTCCTACACAGCCTAAAACATTTCCGTGTTTTGTGGTCTACAATAAGCATTGCCGCTTGAGAAGTGTCTGTTCCATTAGAAGATTTTAAAACATATCTACTTTTTTCAAATTCTGTTTCTATTTGCTTTTGTATTTTGGAATTTTGTGTACTACAAATTTTTAGTCCTGCTGTTTCTATGTAGTTAGTTGCAAAAGTTTGTGAAATATTATATTTGTTTGCTATTTTTGATGTTATTTCTGGAATTAGTGCATCTGCGTGGTATGAATATATTCCGGTCGTCTGATTGAATTTCTCCTTTTTTAAATTTCAATCCAGCTTCTGTATTTGCCACTGCCTTTTCATATTCATCATCATTTGTTATATATCCTAATTCTTTCATTTTATACAACACAGTATTTGTTCTTTTGGTAATTTTTTCTGAGTTGTTTGTGTTATTAAAAGGGTTATATGAATTTGGAGAATGATTTATTCCAGCTAAAAATGCACATTCTTCTAATGTTAAATTGCTTGCAGATTTATTAAAATAATATTTAGCACCTGCTTCAACTCCATATATACTTGGTCCAACATATATAACATTTAAATATGCTGACAAAATTTCATCTTTTGAAAGACACGTTTCTAATTGCCATGCTTTCCACCATTCTTTTACTTTTCTTTGTATACTATCAGTTGAGTCTCCAGTAAGGTTTTTTACTAGTTGTTGTGTTATTGTGCTTCCACCAAATGAAGAAGAACCGAAATGTATAACATATGAGCCTATTGCAGATAATGTTCTTTTCATATCTACTCCATGGTGTTTGTAGTATCTTTCATCTTCTATTGCTACATAAGCATTTTTTAAGTTTGCTGGTATTTCATTGCTTTCTATTGCAATTTTCTTTTTTTCGCTTCCTAATTTTGCAATTGTAGTTCCGTCTGTATCTATAACTTCTGAATTTTCATTTAATATCATATCTTGCGCAAGTATTTTCCATGTGTGTGTTGATATTCCTATTGAAATTCCTAAATATAGAATTATTATTAATATTATTAAAAGAAGTATTTTCTTAAATTTCTTCCCTGCTTTTTGCTTTGTTTCTTGTATGTTTTCTTCTATTTTTTTCTTGCGTTTCATTTCTTTTATTGCTTTTGGTTCTAAGTCTTTTTCTTTTTTTCTTCTTGCTTTAGAATGCATTTTATCACTTTCTTTCTTTTAACGCAATAATAGTATAACATATATCATCATTTCAGGCAATAAAAAAGTAGTATATTGCATACTACTTTTTTAGGTTTTCATTATATAATTTTTCTAACTCCTCACCTGTCAACTTTCTTTTAATAATTAATGCTTTTCGTACTTCTATGTACTGCTCTTTGTGTTCTAATATGGTCTTTCGAGCTAACTCTTCTGCTTCTTCCATAATTCTATTTTTTGCTGTTTCTAAGAAGTACTTTCTTAAATGTTTTGGCCATTTATTGCATGCACTACAAATTTTATGAGATGTAAAGCAATATTCTGGAGCTATTTTATTAGCTAGTTTTAGTGCTTTATTCAAGTCTGATATATTTCCTAGTGCACCTAGTGCATTGCAGCTTTTAATAAATTCTTCTGTTAAAAACATTTTTTCTGCTACTGTTCCTGCCAATAGTCCTGCTATTTCATTCACATAATCTTCTTTTCGTTTTTCTATGTTAGGCATTTCTTCAGATACATGTTCACCTAATTTTTCATAGTCTTCACTAGATAATGTTGTTAACAATCTACTACTTCTATAATTTACTAAAGTTCTACCGACAATGTAGTGCCCTGTCTCATGTGTTGCAACCAGCAATATTAAGCGTTCTACCTGTTCCCGAATAGTTTCTTCTGTTAATGTCTCTGATGTCGTTTCATTCGTAAGCATATGAAAACCTCCTTATCTGTTTGACAGAGTTTATTATATCTTTTTTATTGCTTTATGTCAAGCTTTTAACATTGCACAAAATTTTTTACGCTAAATCTATTTACTTTTTTATTTTATTTGGTATATAATCTAACCAAATAAAAAGAAAGAGTGATACATATGATAAATCGAATTGATAACCCTAATTTTCTAAATGCATTTTTAGACTACTCAACAACAATATTAAACAAATCCCCAAATAGTATAAAAGAATACAACTACGACCTAGCAATGTTCTTAAAATTCATAAAAATACACTTTAAAATGACAAAAAAAACCGACTTTAAAGAAATACAAATAACCGACTTAAAAATGGATACAATAAAGAAAATACAAATAGACGATATCCACGCATTTTTAGGATATCTGACATCAACCTTCCATAGTAAGCCAGCAACAAGAGCAAGAAAAATATCAACAATAAGAATATTTTTTAATTATTTATGTCAAGACGCAAGTAGCGAATACAAATTAAATCAAAACCCTACTATAAACTTAAAAACACCTAAAAAAGAAAAAAGATTACCAAAGTATTTATCTCTTGAAGACAGCAAAAAACTTTTAGAAGTTGCTGGAGATGAGGAAAACAGGAATTACGAGAGGGATTTAGCAATAACTACCCTATTCTTAAACTGCGGCATGCGTTTATCAGAACTAGTTGGAATAAATATAAAAGATATCGACTTCTCAGAATGTAAATTGAATGTTGTTGGTAAAGGTAATAAAGAACGTACAATCTACTTAAATAAGCCTTGTATGAGAGCAATTTCAGACTATCTGCAAGTTCGACCAAAAGAAGGAATAAAACACGATAAAAAGCACTCTGAAAAAGCTTTATTTTTGAGTGAAAGACGTGAAAGAATTAGTAACAGAACTGTTCAATATATTATAGGTAAAGAGCTTAGCAAGGCAGGATTAGATACTAATAAATATTCTGTACATAAATTAAGACATACTGCTGCAACTTTGATGTACCAATATGGACAAGTTGACATCAGAGCTCTGCAAGAATTACTGGGACACGAAAGTATTTCTACTACTGAAATATATACTCATGTTAATAATGACCAAATTAAAAGTGCGGTTGAACGAAACCCACTAGCAGATTTATAATACTTTTAAAAACTTTTTAGGACAAGCCAAAGATGTATATTATTTTCTTATTACCTTGGTGTCGCAACTAACTAAACTCAAAAATATATGTTAGTTGCTCCAAGTCGCACTCGCAAAGCTCGTTTGGTCGCTTACGCGGTAATTATAAAATAATATACATCTTTTTCTTTTTATTTAAAATTAAATTTATTTTTTTCCTGTCCTAAATCAACTTCTCTAATTCATCAATCTTTTCATTATAAAAAGCAATGGCATCATCATAAATTTCTGAGCCTTCTAAATCCACATCAACCATTTTAAGCAAATCAATAGATTTCTTAGAACATCCCTGTTTAAGCATTTCGATGTATTTCTTAACAAAAGGTTCTCCCTGTTTCAAAATCTTAGTTGCAATAGAAATAGCCGCAGAAATACCTGTTGCATACTTATAAACATAGAAATTTGTATAAAAATGTGGTATTCTCGCCCATTCATACTTAATCTCATCATCTACAATCATATTCTCTCCAAAATACTTTTTGTTCAAATCATAATACATTTCATTCAAATTTTCAGCTGAAAGCATTTCATTATTCTCAATTTTTTCATGAACTTCTTTCTCAAATTCAGCAAACATAGATTGTCTAAATAGAGTTGCACGTATCATTTCAAGCAATTCGTATATAAGTTCTGCTTTTTTATTTCTATCTGTTTCATTTTTAATTTGATAATCACTAAGTAATATTTCATTTACTGTTGAAGCGACTTCAGCCGTCATTATTGTATAATTCGAGTCTATTATTGGTTGCTCTTTATTTGAATAATATGAATGCATACTGTGTCCAAGTTCGTGAGCAATAGTACTTACGTCTCTTTTGCTATTAACGAAATTTAATAATACATATGGGTGTACACCATATACTCCCATACTATATGCTCCTCCCCTTTTATTTGGCTTAGCATATACATCAACCCAGTTGTTTTCAAAAGCTTCTTTCAATTTAGAAATATACTCTTCCCCCATTATATTCAATGCCTGCAAAACTTCCTCTTTTGCTTCTTCAAAACTGATTTCGTCCTTTTCTTCTTGGAATGGATTTACATATAAATCATACATATGAAATTCTTTTTTGTTTAACAATTTCTTTTTTAATTCAATAAATTTATGGTTTACTTCCATATTTTTATTTATTGTTTTAATTAGAGCTTCATAAACCTTTATACTTGCATCATCTGTTTTTACTGCTTTTTCTAGGCTTGATTTATATTTTCTAAGTTTTGCAGAAACAGCTGTTGCTTTTACATTTGCTAAATACAATTCAGTTATTGTATTTACAAATTCACTATATTTTTTATACATTAAGTCAAATGCTTGTTTTCTTACATTTTCGTTGCTATCTTTTAAATAAACAGTATAATTACTATCTGTCATCTCAACTTCTTTTCCGTCACTATCTATTAAAGTCCCAAACTTAAATTCAGCATTTGTAAGAATGTCAAATACATTTTCAGGCGCAGAAAACAATTCACTATAATTTGCAAGTAAACTCTCTTCTTGCTTGCTTAGTATGTGCTCTTTTTCATCTAATATATCTGTTATATCTCTTTTATATCTTTGTAATTCTTCATTTTCTTGTAAAAAACCTTCAATTTTTTCTTTATCAGCATATGTTATTTCTGGTGTTATAAATGAGGTAGCTGTACTAAATTCTGTTCCTAGGCTTTCTACTTCTTTATACAATTTTATTCCTTCTTGATTTGACATATCTAAGTGATAAAAAAGCATTCCATATGCATATAGTTTTTCAAATTTTTGTAAGGCTTTTTCATATATTTTATATGTTTCGTATAAATTTTTTGAGCTTTCGCACAATTTCCCTTCATATGTTTTGATTTGACTTAAGTCTGATTTTAAACTTGTTTTTGTTTGTTCAAATTCTTCTTTATTTTTAAATATTTCTTTTAAATTCCATTCATATTTTGAATTCATAATTATTTTCCTTTCAAGTTATAATGATATTATAATAGAATTGGACTTATCTGCTCTCCGTCTAGGGCATATTTTATAGTTTTTACAATGTATTCTGGGTCATATGCAATCGACCTAGGTTTTGTAATCGGATTATTTTGTCTAAATGGTACAAAATAATAATTTTCTCTATTTAATAATTTACCAATATTTTCTGCATCAGTACTTAGCCCTGTGCCTGTTGATACAGCTAATATTACTGGTTTTTCATATTTTAAATGTTTTTTTATAGCTATTGTTGGTATGGTATCTGCAATACCAACAGCAAGTTTTGATAACGTATTTCCGTGTACATGGAGCAATAATCATTACATCTGCTATGTTCCTTTTGTCAATTGGCTCTAATTGTGTTATGGTATGTATAATTTCTTTCCCTGTTATTTCTTGTATTTCGTTTATAAAATCTTTTGCTTTACCATATTTAGTATTTATGTTATATACAGTATTTGACATAATAGGAATGACTGTTGCTTCATTTTTAATTAAATCTTTTATTTTAGGTATTGTTGTTCGAAGCATCGGAAATGCTCCTGTAAAAACAAAACCAATATTGAGCCCTTTTAGTTCCAAAATTTAAATAATCCTCCTTTCATATATTATTTATATATAATATGTGATTATGTAAATTTTGGATTTTGATTTGCCAATTTTTTACATATTTAATATATCATATCTAAAAAATTATTTCAATACTGCTCAATATATGTAATAAAAACTTAATATTTATGCGGTTTTTTTACAATTTTTTTCATTATATTATCTTTTTTTCTACATATAATATTTATATGAATCAGATATTAGTTACAAAATTAAAAAAATCAAAAAATAAAGATACACGTATTTATAAATTCCAATTTGTTTTATCGGTAGCTATATCAATTAGCCTTATTTTAGTAATTTCATATTATATATCATCAATAAATCAAAAAGAAAAATTATCAAACAAATTAATCGATAATTATAATATTGCAAAGTTATATGCTACTACTAATACTAAGGCAAATATAGAAGAAAATGAAGTTGATAATAACCTTTTTGGAATTATTGAGATACCTAAAATAGGTATTTACTATCCGGTATTTGCAACTTTGAATGAAGAACTTTTGAAAGTATCGCCTTGTAAATTTTATGGTGGAAATTTGCAAAGTTATGGAAATATTTGTATCGCAGGTCATAACTACAATAATTCAAAATTTTTTAGTAATTTACCTTTACTTGAAATTAATGATGAAATATTTGTTTATGATAATTCTGGAAAGAAATATGTATATACAGTTTTTGATTTTTATGAGGTAAATAGTTCTGATTTGACCCCTATCTTTAATTATGGAGCAATGTCGAAAGAATTAACGCTAATTACTTGTAATAATTTAACTTCTAATAGATTTGTAATAAAAGCAAAACAAAGAAGTCATAGCTAAATACGGCTATGACTTTATATATTATATATTTTTATAATCATTAATTTTTTTGTATGCATATACAGAAGATATTGCAAATATTACTATTAATAATGCTATTGGAATAGAACTTTCAATTCCTGTATCTGGTAGATTATTGCTATTATAAACGCTTCCATTATTGTTGTTTGTATTAGTATTTGCTCTGTTTGTGTTTGAATTTGTATTTGAGTTGCTATTTGAGTTAGTATTTCCACTGTTTGTGTTTCCTGAATTATTTGTTCTCAATGTGTTTGATAAATCATTGTATGTGTTGTTATCTGTTGCAGCGTTAACTGTTGTTCCTAATACTAATGCTATCATTACAGCAATTACTAAAATTGTACATACTTTAAATAAATTTGATTTTTTCATATCTTTTCTCCTCTACTTTCATATTTTTTATTATTATTTATACTTTTGCCTTATATTATACTATTTTTAGGCAATTTGTATAAATAGCTCTAAAACAATATTTTTCTTTTGTTTACATTTATTATTTTACACTTTATATTTTGGTATGTCAATACCTTTTTTGTCTTTTTTGTATTACAATTATGTTACAAAACTACACATTAAATTTAAACAAAACAATATCTCCATCTTGCATAATATAGTCTTTGCCTTCTTGACGAACCAATCCTTTTTCCTTTGCAGCTACCATATTACCTTCTCTTATCAAATCATCATAAGATACGACTTCTGCTTTTATAAAACCTCTTTCTATATCTGAATGGATTTTTCCAGCTGCTTGTGGAGCTTTAGTTCCTTTCTTAATAGTCCAAGCCCTTACTTCAGGCTCTCCAGCTGTCAAGAATGACATCAACCCTAGTAAATCATAACTTTTCTTAATAACTTTATCTAATCCAGACTCATCTAATCCCAATGCTTCTAGCATCTCTTTTTTATCTTCATCATCTAAACCTGACAATTCTTCTTCAATTTTAACACACAATGGAATAACTTCAGCATTTTCTTTTGCAGCATAATCTTTAACTTTTAAAACCATTGCGTCATTTTCAGCATTTTCAATTTGCTCCTCAGAAATATTTGCAATATATAAAATTGGCTTAGTCGTAAGCAAGAACATATCTTTAACCAAAACTTGCTCATCTTCATTAAACTCAATAGCCCTTGCAGATATTCCATTTTCTAAGCTTTCCTTGATTTTCTCTAATAAATCAATTTCCTCTTGATATTTTTTATTTGCCTTTAAATTTTTCTTAGCTTTGTCTAATCTTTTATTAACAGTCTCAATGTCAGCAAAAATCAACTCTAAATTAATAGTCTCAATGTCACGAATTGGGTCAACATTACCATCAACATGAACAACATTCCCATCCTCAAAACATCTTACAACCTCCACAATAGCATCAGTCTCACGAATATGAGATAGAAACTTATTTCCTAACCCTTCACCTTTACTTGCACCTTTAACCAAACCCGCAATATCAACAAACTCAATAACCGCATGAGTTGTCTTCTCCGGATTATACATTTTAGTTAACTCATCAAGCCTCTCATCAGGCACAGGAACCACACCAACATTTGGCTCAATTGTACAAAAAGGATAATTTGCACACTCAGCACCTGCCTTTGTTATACTATTAAACATCGTACTCTTCCCTACATTTGGAAGACCAACAATTCCTAATTTCATTTTTACTCCTCTCTCGTGTCCAATGTCCAATGGGGACGTTTCTTTTTGGACAAAAATGTCCATTTGGAAACGTCCCTGATGGACATTTTTGTCCACTTGGGACACATCTTTGTAATTCTATTTTTTATCTTCAATTTCTTCTTTTATTTTTTCAACAAATTCTTCAACACTCATTTGTCCTAAGTCTGCTTCTTTTCTAGTACGAACTGTGACTGCATTTGCTTCTTTCTCTTTATCCCCAATTACTAACATATATGGAACTTTTTGAAGTTGAGCTTCACGAATTTTGTATCCAACTTTTTCGTTTCTATCATCAAATTCAACTCTTATTCCTTCTCTTTGAAGTTTTTCTTTTAGTTCTTCGCAATATTCGTGTTGTTTTTCACTTATTGGTAATATTTTTACCTGTATTGGTGAAAGCCATGTTGGAAGCAATCCTTTTGTTTCTTCTAATAAGAATGAAATAAATCTATCAGAAGAACCCAAAATAGCTCTATGGATTACAACTGGTCTATGTTTTGCTCCATCTTCTCCTACATATTCAAGTTCAAATCTCTCTGGCAATGCAAAGTCTAATTGACATGTTGGAATTGTTACATCGTGGTTCAAAACTGTTTTTATTTGAATGTCAATTTTTGGTCCATAGAAAGCTGCCTCTCCTTCTGCTTCATAGAAATCAATATTAAGTTCTGTTAATATTTCTCTTAATTGGCTTTCTGCTGTTTCCCACATTTCGTCATTGTCAATATATTTTTCTTTGTTATTTTTGTCTCTTAATGATAGTCTATATTTAAATGATTCAGGCGAAAAACCAAAGTCTTTGATATATACTTCTTGAATTAGTTTTAATACCTTTCCAACTTCTTCTTTTATTTGGTCAGGTCTTACAAATAAGTGTGCATCATTTTGACACATTTGTCTAACTCTTTCTAATCCGCATACACTTCCGCTTGATTCATATCTAAAGTCATGTGCTAATTCTCCAATTCTGATTGGTAAGTCTCTGTATGAGTGCATTTTATTTTTGTAAATTAACATATGATGTGGGCAGTTCATTGGGCGTAATACCATTTCTTCATTGTCCATTTTCATTGCTGGGAACATATCTTCTTTGTAATGGTCCCAATGCCCTGATGTTTTGTATAATTCAACATTTGCAAGTGATGGTGTATATACATGATTATATCCAAGCATTAATTCTTTATCTTGAATATATCTTTCAAGTAATCTTCTTATTGTTGCACCATTTGGTAGGTACATCGGTAACCCTGAACCTACTAATTTGTGTGTCATAAACAACTCTAAATCTTTACCTATTTTTCTATGGTCACGTTGTTTTGCTTCCTCTAATAACTGCAAATACTCTTCTAATTCACTTGCTTTTGGGAATGAAATAGCATAAATTCTTTGTAACATTTTATTCTTTTCGCTACCTCTCCAATAAGCTCCTGAAGAAGATAAAATTTTAACAGCTTTTACTTTTCCTGTACTTGCTAAATGTGGCCCAGCACATAAATCAGTAAAATCACCTTGTTTATAAAAACTAATTTCTTCTCCGTCTGGTAATTCTTCAATTAGTTCTTGTTTGTATGGTTGGTTTTCCATTAATTTTAATGCTTCTTGTTTAGGCAAAGAAAATCTTTCTATTTCTATATTTTCTTTTATAATCTTTTTCATCTCAGCTTCAATATTTGCTTTATCCTCATCTGTAAAAGGTTTTTCAACATCAAAATCATAATAAAAACCTTCATCAATAGCAGGACCTATTGCAAACTTAACATTTGGAAATAATCTTTGTACAGCTTGAGCCATAATATGAGAAGTTGTATGCCAATAAGCCTTCTTACCCTCCACATCATCTGGCCTAAAAGTATGAATAACTAAGCCACAATCCGCTTGTAACTCATATCTTAAATCCTTAACTTCTCCGTCAATCTCGCCACAAGTAGCCACTCTTGCAAGCCCTTCACTAATCTTTTTTGCAACATCTAATATTGTTGCTCCTTTTTCAACTTCTAAAATTGAGCCATCCTTTAAACTAACTTTAATCATAAAAAATCCTCCTTTTGTCCATTAGGGACGTTTCCTTTTGGACATTTTTGTCCACTGGGGACACATCTCCTAATTGATTTCTTCATCAAAAAACACCCCTCTGGATATTTTTATTTATCCATAGGAGTGCTATTTTACACGGTTCCATCCTATTTTTTATCTTAATTTACAGATTGTAACGTATCTTACACGTTTGGCTTGTTCACCAAAAACTTTGAAGAGTTAGTTTTTCAAATATGTTTGCTTAAATTGGCTTTCAGCCTTTGACCAATTCTCTCTGTAAGTAACTTTTATTTTACTTTTTCTCTTACTCGTTTTTACTCTATGCTTTATAGTTTACTATTTTTTTATAAAAAAGTCAATAGAAATTATTTACTTTTAATTTTTTGTATTGTATAATAATCAAAGATGTGTCCCCAGTGGACAAAAATGTCCAAAAGGAAACGTCCCCAATGGACATGCTTCCATAGCTCAGTTGGTAGAGTGCTACCTTGGTAAGGTAGAGGTCACGGGTTCAATTCCCGTTGGAAGCCCCATAGAAAAAATGTCAACCAATTTTTGTGTTGACATTTTTCTATTATCCATTATATTCATTAAACATGTTTTTTATTGCTTTTTTTCTTATTCTTTGAATTGCATTATCTACCGATTTTACTGGTGTTTCTAATCTTTGTGCTATTTTTATATAGCTCTCTCCTTTTAGAAATCTATCTAAAACTTGTTTTTCAAATTTGCTTAAGTTTTTATTTACAGCACTTTCTATATGGTCATAATATTCCTTTTTCATTATTGTTTCCAATGGGTCTTCCACTGTCTTGCTATTAAATGTATCTATTAATTCTACGCTATGTTCATCATTATTTTCATATGCTGATGTATTTAGCGATAAATATGAATTCAGCGGCATATGTTTTTGTCTATTTGATGTCTTTATAGCTGTTATTAATTGTCTTTCTATACAGATATTTGCAAAGGATTTGAATGAACTTTGTTTTTCTGAATTAAATCCTTTTATTGCTTTAAATAGTCCTATCATTCCTTCTTGTATTACATCTTCCCTTTCAGCACCTATCATAAAATACTTGTTTACTTTCATATTTACAATGTCTTTATATTTTTCTAATAAGTATGCTAAAGCGTCATCATTTCCCTGTTTTATTTGAGATATTATTTGCTCATCAGTTAAGTTTATAAAATTCTCTGTTGCATAATATATTTTCTCATTTTGCATATGTCGAAATACCTCCAAAAGTGCTTTTTTTATATTATATATGTCAAAAACGCCAAAGTCAAGCAATTTTTATGAACTTTTTGGGACAGACCAAAAAAGTTTCGTCCGTAGACATTTTTGACCTGTCCCAAAAATCCATTATTTTGATAATTCTGTTTTAAATAATTGCCATACATTGTCTGTTTCCATGTCTTTTGCCCAAGAGCCTACTCCTGCCAAATTGTTTTCTGTAATTAGTGATAATTTAGCTTTTAGAGAGTTTATGTCTTCTATCCATACTTGCTTTTTATTGTCTTCATCTGTGTATTCCACATAATTTTGTTTTAGGTCATCATTCCATTTTCTTTCTGCATCTTCTGGTACAACTGTGTCTATATTTTTCATTGATAATGCATTTGATGTTGTTTTTCCGTATGGTGTAGTTGTCCAAACTCTAGTGTAAAAAGGAACTGCTAATATTATTTTTTCTGGTTTTATTTCTTCTGTTTTTAAAAATTTATTTAAACTTAATTTTACCCAGTCATATCCTGCTGTTGTTCCTGGTTTTGTGCTAGATACTCCATATTGATCATATGCCATAAACACTATGTAATCTACTGCATCACCAATTACGTTTCTATCAAAGCACATAGACCAAGTTTCTCCTCCATCTGGCGCTGTTACATCCACCGATGTTATTAGTCCAATTTCTTTTAGTCTTGGTGTTAATTCTATAATAAATCTTGAAAACATATCTTTATCTTCTTGTTTCATATTTTCAAAGTCTATATTTATTCCATCTAACCTATATTTTACACATTTTTCTACAATACTTTCAATTAGCTTTTGTCTTAATTCATAGCTATTCATAATTTTTGATGTTATTGATAAACTTTCTGTTGCAGCTTCTGCGTTTGATACCATTGGCCATACTTTGTATCCATTTTGATGTGCCCATTCTATATATGCTTGTCCTTTGCTTCCTATGTTTTCACGTAAGTTTCCGTTTTTATCTAAATAGAAAAATGCAGGTGATACGACATTCACTCCTTCAATTGTTTCCCCACTTCTGTCTGGAGCTGAGCCATATTGAGAAAAATAATCCCAAGTTAAGTTGATTTTTCCTTCGATTTGATTTTCTTCTTCCATGTTTTCTCTAACAACAAATTCGTTTTCTAGTTTGCTTGATTTTATGTAGCCTACTTTCCCATTATCCGTTCTTATCCTTGTATATCCATTGTTTGAAGAAACGACAATTACACAATCTCCTTTTTTTACTCTATCTATTGTTTTTGAAATAAAATTAGTAGATGATTTTACTGCTGCTCCTGATTTTACTATTGCTTTCTTTTGCTCTCTTTTCAAAGAATCCATTGTTATTACTTTTGTTTTTTCTATATTAGAAATTTCTATGTCATATACATCTTTCATTTCTGAAATTGGCAAATATGTTGTTCCGTCTTTTTTTATTGCATGTGCATAAATTCTTTTGTTTGAGCCATTTATATTAATTTTATTATCTTCATATCCTATTGTTGCAACTTTCTTTTCATATGTTGTTATTATTTTATTTTCATCTTTTTCCTCATAAATATATTTATCAAAAAAATTTGCTATATCCGGTTTAGATAGATATATTATGCCATTTTCTACTAATACATTATTTTTCAAATTTGATGTTACATTTCTGTTGTTTATTACTAGATTTGTTTCCTTGTTATTATCTAGGATTATAAAATTGTTTGCAATCAGTCCTATTATAAAAATTACAATTAGTGCTACTATTGTAAAAAATGTTTTTATTATCTTCCTTTTCTTTCTTTCTATATCTTGTCTTGTTTGTACCCTTTTTCCTTTTGTTTTTTGTTTTTGTATTTCTTTTCTCATGTTTCTCTCCTTATTTTTTCTTACTTTACTAATATATCATAATTTATTTTTTTCGCAAACCATTTTTTATAATTTTCACAAATTTTTCACATTAAAATTTCTATTTTTTAACGTTTCATTTTACGTAAAAACGCCTTTTTTTCATCAGAAATCCTGTAAGATTCTATTGCTTTTTGTATAGCTTTATTATATGTAAAATCGTCTAAAATAGCGTTTTCAAGGTATGTACATGTTTGGTCATAATATTTAATTAAACAAATAGAAATTGCCCAAGCAACTGCCATTTGAACATAATATTCTGTGTTTTTTATACTATCAAATATTTCAAATAATTTATCTAAATACTGTTCTTCGACATAGTAATCTAATAACATTACAACACCAAATCTGATTTCAAATTCTTTGCTTGATTTTAAGTACTTTTGTAAGAATTTAAACATTTCTTCTTTATTTTTTTTTGTTATTTTTAGTCCTGCACAAAATGTATCGCAAATTGCCCAATTGTTTATTTTCGGCACAAATCTTTCTATGTATTTTATTGTTGTTTCATAGTCTTTTTTGCTTAGTCCTATAACCATTCCTTCTAACAATATTTCTTCATAATATTCATTGTCTAAATTTTCGATTATTTCTTCTAAAGTGTATTTTTTTAATAATTCTTTTGCATAGTTTCTAAGCACTGGTACTCGTATTCCTATTATGTCTTTCGTCCCTGGGCATAGGCCTTGGTGGAATTCTTGATATTTTTTGTCTTGCAACTCTTTTAATTCTTTTTTTATTATTTGTTTCATAATTACCTCTTTTATTTTATCGAACATTTGTACTTATTATAACATATATTAATTAATTGTCAAATACTTTTTTCTGATTTTTATAAATAATTAAAAGACAGCTTTTAAACTGTCCTTAATATTTCTATTTCCACTTTACTGCTCTTAACCCAAATGGGCATCCCCAAGGCGCTCCTGATATGCTATTTTCCTTTTTGTTTATTATTATTTCTGATAAATTACTGCAACTATGAAAACATGCATTACCTATCGTATTAGTAGTAGAAGGTATTTCTATCTTTTTAAGTCCACAAGTCCAAAAAGCTCTTGAACCAATTTCCTTTAAATTTTCTGGTAGAACAATACTTGTCATCTTAGTTGCTCCAAAGAAAGCATTATTTGCTATTCTTTCTATATTAGGTTCTACTACAAACTCCCCAGTTATGTCACAAAATGCCCTTTCTAAAGTTTTGTTATCTTTAGAATACAAAATATTATTTCTTATTGTATATCTTTCATTTTGTGAACTCATAGAAACATTTCCTAGTTTTTCTAAATCATTATTATCAATTACATCGCCAGCAATAGTATTTACATTTTTTCCAAACACAATATTAACTCCTTTATTTATTCTAGAAAGTGAAGTTCCTTCCAAAACTTTTAATGAATTCGGAAATACTATTTCTTTTGCATTTGTAGCTGTTGCCAAAGCTTCGCCCGCAATACTTAATATTCCTTCTTTTATTATTATATTTTCCTGTTTTGAATAACATAATATCAGTTTATTATCATTGTTATATAAAATTTTATTTTCATTATCAGCAATTAAAGTTTTATTCCCTGCAGCAACTTCTACCTCTTCTATGCTTGCAGGTAGACACCTCCAACCTCCTATCCCTTTTAGAGATGCTGGTAAAATTAATTTTTTTATATTTGTATAACTACTTGTAGTATATCCATATCCTTCTATCCCTTCTGGAATAGTAAACACGCTACTTCCTCTAAGCTTATTTGGCGAAATATAACATATTGTTTTGTTGTCTGATGTTAGTAAAAAACCATTTTCAAATTTATAGTTTTCATTTTCGCTTGTGTCTATTTCATTTAAATTATTTCTTCCTAAGCAAAAATTTGAATGAATATATTTTACTGCTTTTGGTATTTTTAAAAATGTCAAATTACCACAAGCAAGTGCTCCTTCATATATTTGCTCTAATTTTTCAGGAAGTTTTATTTGTTTTAATGCTGAACATCCATCAAATATTTGACCATTTAAAATTTTTAAATTATTTGATAGAGTAATTTCATGTAGCTTTGAACAATAACTGAAGGTCGATGCTTCAATTTCTTGTACTGTATCTGTCATACTAACACTTTTCAAGTTACTACAATTTTGAAAAGCTCCATATCCTATTGTTTCAACTCCGTCTTGAATTATTACTTTTTCAAGTGTTTTATTGTTCGCGAATGCATTTGAACCTATTACTTTACAAGTTCCAGGAACAATTATAGTCTTTATTCCTTCTAATTTAGAAAATGCACCTTCTCCTATTTTAGTTACATTTTGTGGTATTATTATTGAACCTGTTGCTTCATCTACTAGATTTAAGTTTTGGTCAGTTGACATTAGTTCACCATTTATAATTATGTATGGACTTACTTTTATTCCTATCTCCTGTGCCCATTTTTTCTCATTATCATTTTGTGAAAAATAAAATAATTCTCCTTTTATTATTTCAAAATTATCTACATATTTTTTGCTTGAATTTTTTAATACTGTATATATGTTTCCTTCTTCTTGAATTGAATCATATATTAGCGCATTTTTCCCTGCATATAGTGCTCCTTCTTCAAAGCTTCTATCTTTTGAAAATCTTTCTGTTAAATATAACTCGTATTCTTCTGCCACTGCTGATAATTCTGTTTTGAATTTTGCTTCTCCGTGCTTTTCCTATTGTCCCATTTTCTCCTGTTAATGTTGCTACTGTTACTCCGTGCTAGAATTAATAAAATTATTATTGTTATTACTAGCGCTATTAACGTAATTCCACTTTTTTCTTTCATTTTTATCTCTCCTTCTTCTGTTTTTTATTATTTTATCGTTTAGAAGAGAATTACGTCAACAAGTATCTCTCTATAACTTTTTTCCAGATAATTTTAATCTTAATAAAACAAAAAACTGCCGAAAAAGTTTTTCTCTTTCAACAGTTCTTTTTTATTTAATTATTTCAATACCCAAGCTCTTCCTTCTTCACTTCCATTTTTCGTTACATCACTTGTATCTATCTGTACATCATTGTTTAAAGTTACAATTGGACGAATTGCACAAGCATATGATAAGTCAACTGGGTTTAAAGCAGGAAATCTCTCCATAGTATACCAACTACGAACTGAACCAGCTCCTATCATGAATATACGATAACGCACATAATCAACCGCATACGTACAGCGTGATCCAAGCCAATAAAACATAGGATAATTAGTTTCCTTATACTCCCCACTATAGCTTTTTGAACTTTCTATTAAAGTGTCATATAACGGCATATTTTCATCAACTGTATAATAGTAATAAGTATAGTCGACTGTAATCGGATTTTCTGCTGTTGCCTCTCTAAAAGTATTGCTAATTTTATCAAAAAACGGCCCTCCTCTTGTATAACTCTTTGTTCTATTATTTAAATAGTAATCTTTACCTTCCCATTCACTTGTCTCAGGATTAAATCCTGTTAAATTATTTATATCATCAACATCTATGCTTCTTGCTGTTCCATATGCTGGATTGGAGTATAACTTTGAACATAAGTTATCTAATATTGTTTCAGCATTTAAAAATCCATTTTCTCCTTTAAAATATAAACCAGTAGTTCCGTCACTTGATAAAGTATTGTTAACTGCTACTATTTCTACATCTCCATTGTCTTTTTTGTTTATAATTCGCCATAATGTAGATGTATCTGTATTAAATGCTTGTGACGTTTCATATCCCGTATTTGGCTCTTCGTTTGTATTTGTTAGATACGTTTGAGGTGTCAATTTGTCTCCATATTCTATATAATCTCCAACTTTTAATCCTGATACTGTAATCTCTCCTTTTTCATCTAGTTGTTTTTCTAATAATTCTAATGTTCTTTCTTCTGTTTCTGCTGCTGTTTTTGTTTTTTCCTTTGCTTCAACTGCTTTTGTTAATATTCCTTTATCTTCTGTTAGTGTTACAATTGTTACTCCTGCAAGTATTAACAACACTATAATTGTTATTACAAGTGCTATTAGCGTAATTCCTTTTGATTTGTTTTGCATTTTTCTACATCTCCTTTTCTTATGTTTTTATTATTTTATCGTTTGCAGTGTAATTACGTCAACAAGTATCTCTTCATTCTCTTTTTAAGTAGTTATAGTTTAGTGACTACTTAAAATCATAAAAAGTTCAAAATATTGATATTCTAACCTTTTTTGTCTAATTAATATCTTGTTAATAAACAGTAACAAAAAAACTGTCAAAAAAGTTTCTCTCTTTCAACAGTTCTTTAATCATTATTTAGTACAAACCTTAGCAAGTCTCTCCATAACAGCCTTACCTATTCCGCTTCTCTTCAACACCTTCAACAACAATAACATCAGGATTTAACCTATCAGCTTCTCTAAGCAACCTAAAAATATTCCTAGAAATTTCCTCTAAAACGCCCTTATTTCCCACATTCAAAACAACTTTAGCATTATACTTACAAGCATTCTCGTTACAACAAATAACAACTACATCATCAAATTCATCTAAAATCCTTTTAACATCATCAACTTGCTTATTACCAGCACCAACTAAAATGCATCTATTTCTAATCTTATAATGCGCCATATCATTACTTGGTAAAAGATTATTATCTTGCTTATTCAAATAATCCAATACAACATCGCCAGCAATCTCTTCTATCTGAGCATCTGTAATAGCACCTGGTCTCAAAATATGTGGAACGCCGTCTACAACCTTAACAATAGTAGACTCCAAACCAATTTTGCTATCTCCGCCATCAATTATGCAATCAACCTTATCTTTAAAATCACCAATTATATCATTCAAATTTGTTCCACTAAGACTTCCTGACAAATTAGCACTAGGAGCTGCAATAGGAACTCCCGCTTCTTGAATCAATTTTAAAGCAATTTTTCCACTAGGCATACGAACACCAACAGTATCTCCACCAGCAGTAACAATATCTGGAACAATATCTTTCTTCTTTAATATAATTGTTAATGGCCCTGGAAAAAAAGTCTCAATCAATTTATATTCTAATTCTGTAATATCTTTTGCGACGCTTTCTATCATCTTTATATCACTTACTAATAAATTAATTGGATTTTTCGTACTTCTTCCTTTTGCCTTATATATCTTCTCTACTGCCTTGGTAGATAAGCCATTTGCACCAATCCCATAGACTGTCTCTGTTGGAAACAACACTATACCATCATTTTTAATTATACTTGCAATTTTTTGCAATTCATTTAATTTTACTTCATTTTTCATATCTAAATACTTTTCCATAAAACAGCCTACCTTTCTATTTTTATTTATGATGCTTTTGAGACAGTCCTAAAAAACACCCAAAAACATCATAGATGTGTCCCCAATGGACAAAAATGTCCAAAAGGAAACGTCCCCAATGGACACAATGGACACTAGAACCTAATAATCTCGTTATATGTCTCTATCGCAAAATTATCTGTCATGCCAGAGATGTAGTAAATAATTGCCTTAAAGTAATCCTTTTCATTATTCATATCAAATATCACTTCATTTTTAGAATTTGGATATCTTCCTAAATTCCAATAATTAGATATCCAATCTTTAAAACTATTAAATAGCTTTGGATATACCTTTTTCATCTTTTCTATATTATCTAATGTATTTTCTCCATTATAGGTTTTCTTTAAAGTTTCATATATTTCATTTAATACAAGTTTGAAATATCTATTTGACGGACTAATTCTTTCGTCAAAATAAATATTATTGTAATTATATTTTTTAATGTCGTTTAGCATATTAAATGTTTGCTCTGAAAAGCATAATCCATTTTCTAGTGAAGAGTTTTCACACAAGTCACATACTAGTTTATTTATTATAACAGTATTGTTTATTACTTCTTGTGAATTATGATTTAACAATTTATATAGGTCTTCTAGTTTTTCGTCTAATATTCCTAATGTAATTGCATCTTCTATGTCTCTTCCTAAATATGAAATTTTATCAGCTATTTTTACAACACAAGCTTCCCAAGTATATGGAGCATATTGGTTTGGTCTAGTGTAATCGTATAAATCTATATACTCTTCTCTAGGCTTTAGTCTATTTTCATCAATCTCACCACAATGTGATATTATTCCGTCACGTATTGCATATGTTAAGTTTAAGTTTTGTCTATCTTTAAAATGATTTTCTAATAATTCTATTTTATCAACATATTCTAAACCATTTTTCTCGTGCCAAAATCTTTCTCCAATATCTCTTACAGATATCTCAGATAAAACCTTTTCACCTTGATGTCCAAATGGACTATGTCCTAAGTCATGTGCTGATGCTATGGCTTTTGTTAACTCTGTATTTAATCCTAGATATCTTGCAATTGTATAACTTATTGACTCTACATGTGTTGTATGTTCTATTCTAGTACATATATGATCATCTTCTGGAGAGAAGAATACTTGTGTTTTATGTTTTAATCTTTTATATGCATTGCAATGTATAATTCTTGTATAATCTCTTTCAAAATCTGAACGTATATCGCTTTCCCTTATATACAGAGGTTTTTCCCTTCTAATTATATTATCCCACTTTGGGTTATTCTCGGTTGCTGCATAGTCTTTTAATAAATCTTTCATACTCTTTCTCTCCTTCTACCTTTTATTTATATGATGCCTTTATCATATTGCAAATTAAGTCAGCTGCTTTTTCTACTCCTAATGTATCACTATTAATACATATGTCATAATTGCTGTGGTCAGCCCATTCTTTGTCTGTATAATGTTTATAATGATTAGCTCTTAGCTTATCAATTCTCTTTATTTCTTTTTCAGCCTTTTGTTTATTCATACCATAAAATTCTGTTGCTCTTTTAATTTTATCTTCCATATCACTATAAACAAATACTTTAAGCACATTTTCTTTATCCTTTAATATGAAGTCTGCGCATCTACCAATTATAACACAAGATTGCTCTTCTGCTGTTTTAGTAATTAATTCTGCTTCTTTTATAAATAGTTCATCTGCATTATCAATTCCAAAATAATATCCATTATTTAATCCTGATAAAACGTCTCTTTTTTGTTCTTTACTTTCTATGTATTCTTCTGATAATCCTGTTTCTTGTGCCAATTTTGTAATAAATTCTTTATCATATAGTTTGATGCCTAATTTATCTGCAATTAGTCTTCCAATATATCTTCCACCTGAGCCATATTCTCTTGATATTGTGATTACTATTTGCTTATTCAACTGATTATCTGTGCTTGTGTCATCAATTAAAGCTTCACTCTTAACTTTTTCTTTTCCAAAGTGTTTTACTTCTAATGTAAGTAAAGTTGCTGCTATAATAAATGCAAGTCCATCTGCAACTGGTCCAGCTGCTAATATTCCTGTTATTCCAAACAAGTTACTTAATATAAGCATTGCAGGTATTAAGAATAAGATTTGTCTTGACAATGATAATGCTGCACTTTTTACACTTTTTCCAATTGCTTGGAAGAAAATTCCTGATGGTATTTGTACTCCATTACAAATACATAACATTAAAAATGTTCTAAATCCCAAGCAAGCAAATTCCATATATAATTCGTCACCACTACCAAATATAGCAATTAATTTATCTGGTATTGTTTGGAATAATATAAATGCAATTGTACTAATTACTATACTTAATCCAAGCACTGTTTTTAAAGTTTGTTTTACTCTATCATATTTTTTAGCACCATAATTATAACCTAATATTGGTTGTGCTCCAGCTGCAATTCCTATAATTATGCTGTTTAGTATTTGGCTTATTTTCATAACTATACCTAATACTGTAATTGGTATTTCTGAACCGAATTTTGATTGGCTTCCATATTTTGAAAGTAAATTATTTTCAACAGCTACAAGCACTACAAAACTCATTTGTGTTATAAAACTGCTTATTCCTAATGTTGATACTTTCTTTGCTACTCCTACATTTATTTTAAATTCTTGCCTTGTTAATGTGATTGTTTTAAATTTCTTGATATATAAAACATTAATAATAAATGTTAATATTTGACTTATAACTGTTGCAATCGCTGCACCTTGTACACCCATTTTGAATACAAATATAAATATTGGGTCTAATATAACATTAAGTATAGCACCTGATACCATAGATGTCATTGCATATTTTGGTGCTCCATCTGCTCTTATAATTGAGTTTAATGTTGTACCTATCATTGTAAATGGTAATCCTATTGCTATAACATATCCATAACTTAAAGCATATTCTCTTAGCACATCTGTACAACCAAATACATTCAATAATTGTGGTAAAAATATTAATGTTCCTACACATAAAAGTATAGATATAATCACACATAAAGATATTCCATTTGCCACACCTTTTGATGCTTCGTCTTTTTTCTTTTCTCCTAATTTCAAACTTAGATATGCTGAAGCACCATCTCCAAACATTAAAGAAAATGCTAAGCACACCATTGTTAATGGGAATACTACATTTGTTGCTCCATTTCCTAAGTATCCTACTCCCCAACCAATAAATATTTGGTCTACTATATTATATAGGGAGTTTACTAATAAGGATATGATACATGGTATTGAAAATTTTCTTATTAATTTTCCTATTTTCTCATATCCTAAGATGTTTTCTTCATTGTTCATTTTTCTTCCTCCTTCTAATTTTTTCGCACAGTCTAGTATACCATTTCTGACAAGTTTTGTCAATTTATTGCCACCGGAGACGAACTTTATTGCCACTGGGGACGGACCTTTTTGGCAATAAAGTTCGTCTCCGGTGGCAATAACGCCCATACCCGTATTTATTTTTTCTTTAATTTTTGCTCAAATTCTTCCCATGACTTACTGAAAGTATGGTTTGAGAAGTTTTCTTTTAATCCTGTAATTTGTTTTAGTCTAATAATCTCGTCTAATTCCATTCCTAAGTGCTTTGATATTTGTGCTTCTGTCCAGCCGTTTTGCGTTAATGTTATGACAATATGTGACATGTCTATAATTTGATGTGTTCCCCTTGCTCTATTATGTCTTATTGTACTTGCCATACGACTTTCTAAATTTTTATCTATTGTAACTATTGGAACTTGTTTTAAGTGAAAATATTCTTTTGCACATCTGTAACGGTGAAAACCATCTACTACTATATAGACATCATTTTTTTTATCATAATAAGTTACAATTGGTTGTGTATATCCGTCTTCTTCTATTGAATGTTTTAATAATTTCATTTCTGGTGGTGCTACTTTGTTTGGGTTATAATCATTTGCAATTACTTTATCGATATCAACCATTTTTACGTTTAATACTGGCATTTCTATTTTTGTTTTTTTCATTTCATTATTGTCCTTTCTTATTTAGCTATTTATTTAATTATCCATATATTAATCTAATAAAGGTGTTGGTAGTCTATCTATATATATTGTTACGAAATTTTTGTAGTCTTTATTTTTTCCTGTTTTAAATCTACATTTTTCGTAAATATGTATATATTTATTAGTTACTACACTGAATGTTATTATTTTTCTTTGTTTTACTATTGTTTTTAATATTTTTTCTAAATATTCGTCTTTTGTCGTATAAATATTTTTTATCACTTCGTCATTAACAGATACGAAGGCTTTTACTTTTTCTTCTTCTATAAACAGATACCATTCTTTGGCGTCATCATCATAAATCCTGTCATTCATTTGTTTTTCAACTAATCTTGAACCGAAAAACCTTCCCATATAATTATAAAAATCCTTATCTTTGTTTGTCATTTTTACTACCATTATTTATTTCTCCTTTTTTTCTTGTATTATTTTTTGAAGTGTTTTATCATCTGTTTTTGTTGTTTCGTTTAATAGATTGTCCCATTTATGTATTAGTCTCATTAACTCTCTATCATCATTTTTTGTTTGTGTAAATGATAATCTTCTAAGATAGAAGTCGTTTTTTTCTATTGCTCTTGCAATTCTTCTCCACGATATTGCTTTTTTCTGACTTTCTAGTTTGGCTTCTGCTGTGTCTGGGATGTCTTTTAATTTTATTCCTAATTTAACTTCATGCCATACCATAAATTTTTTTATTTTCCTATAATAATGAAGCATTAAATCTTTATTGTATATTCCTATACTTTCTAACAAGAATATTGTATATTCTTGCCATGTCATAAATTCGGGTTTACATGATTTTATATTTCCCAAGGCTGTTGTTTTACAGTAGATGTTACCAAAATTAACTCCGATTTACTCTGTTTAATACTTTTGACCATGTTTCATATTCTAGTGCTTTGAATTGATTTAGTCCATTTCTTTGGTCATCTCCATATGGTTGACATAGTCTTTGTTCATAGATTGTTACTCCATTTTTATACATTAATTCATATATGTAGTTAAATTTTAAGTCTAGCTGACTTACCGCACCCCAAATGTCTTCTGCTGACCAATCATAAATTGGATAAAAATTATAGACATTTAAATGTTTTTCATGTTGTTTTATCTGTGTTGTCCAATTGTAACCTTTATATCTTGTTTTCCTGTTTTGAAATGCAATTGTTCTAAATCGGTTTAAACTTTCGTCTGTTCTTATTCCTACACCACAAGCTACTTCTCCGCCATATTTTTCTTGATACCATTGTGCAAATTGAATTATAAACTCTTCAAATTCTTCTCCCTTTTTAAACCACGGAAATGGACAGTTGTTTATATTTATACTATCTTTTGGCATATCCCTTACCCATAAGTGTTTACTTTCTTCTTCCCAACATATCCATTTAGGTTGCAATACAGATACTGCGTTTCTTAATGCTATTGGTAATGCTATGTGATAAAAGTCTCTTATTTGGGATAATTCTTTTAATTCTTCAATGTGCTTTATTGTGTAATTGTATTGTGCTTCTAAGTCGATATATAATACATCGAATTTTTTATTCATCTTTTTTGCCACTCTGTTTGCTAGTTGTACCATTACTGAACTATCTTTTCCGCCCGGCTTACGCTGAAATATATGTTTTCAAAATCTTGAAATATTATTTCTAATCTTTCAATTGCTGCTTCTAGTACATTCTTTTCTAAATATTTTTTTGCCATTTACTTCTTCCCTTTCCTTTACAAATAATATCATTTTCACCAAATTTTGTAAAGTAACTTTTGTTCAAAAAAATAAAACCTACAATAAAATTTTTTCTTTTTATTGTAGATTTTTCTTTTCTATTTATAACTATTTTTAAGTAACATCTGTTATTAACAGTATCACTAGTAGTATGAGTAACACACTGTCTGTTCAAGTTCTGCTATTACATTTGTTCCTTTTTGTTTATTTTTCTTATTTTGATAAATAGTATTGTTGCTATTGTTCCTACTGCGGCAATTCCTATAACCACTAAAATTATAATATTTGTTGCATTACCTGTACTTGGCAAATTTCCATTTTTTGTGTTTTCATCTTGTTCTTCACGTTTTATTATATTATTTTCGTCATTGTCGTTACTTTCATCATTGATGTTGTTGTCTTCATTATTTTGGTTATCATTAACATTGTCATCGTCGTCTTTATTTTCATTGTTCTCGTTATCGCCAGTATTGTTCTCAGAATTGCTATTGTTGTTATTTCCTGGTTTGCTATTATTACTGTTATTATTATTTCCTGGCTTAGTGTTATTGCTATTACTTCCTGAGTTGCTATTATTGTTATTACTTCCAGAATTATTATTGCTACTATTATTGTCATTGCCTGTGTTATTTTCTGGATTATCATTACCACTATTTCCACTATTGTTAGTAGCAATATTAACTTTAAGCGGTGGTATACTGCCTAGTTTCATGTCATTATTTACATTAGTAACTAATATATCGCTTAGACTAATATTAACATTTGAAACATTGTTTTCTATTGCCTTAAACTTAATTCTAAAAACTGTTTGGTTTGTTTTTGCAGTATCTTTTCCTGCTCTTTCGATAACTATTGTTCCTTTTCCCTTTTTTTGAACTATATCATTTCCACTATAAGTGGCTGTTGCCCAACCAGTTGCATTTTCTACTCCGTAAAATTTGTAATTTACTATTGTCAAATTCTAATTTAGCAGATACTGCATATATTCCATTTTGGTCTTGTATATCTGATATTTCAAGGTTTACAGTAAATTCTTCATTTAAAGTTAATTGTGTTTTTCCTTGCAAAGTCATATTACATGGCGAACTAGCATATACTGTATTTATCAAACAAAATATTAATAATATACTTAAACTTAATGATATTATCTTCTTCATTTTTACTCCTTTTTAATTTTCTTCACTTGCTGTTAAGAATGCTATTTTTAATTGTGCTAAGTCTGTTATAGTAACTTCATTATTTCCATTAAAGTCTGCTGCTCTTAAATTAATACCTGTTAATATATATTTAGCATCATCTGCATCTTCTTCATCTGCAATACAATGTAATTTTAGTTTTGCAATATCTGTTAGACCAAGTTCTCCATTTCCGTCTATATCACCAATTACTATTAATGTAAATTGTAAGTCATCTCCAACTTGTAATATTGCACCTGTTCCTATATTATCAGTATCTGCAAGAGCATTTCCTTCTTTGTCTTTTATTGTTATCTCTCTTGTTGCTTCTACATTGGCTTTAAATTGACTAACTGTTGTTCTAGCACTTATTCTTGAAATAAATCCTTCTTCAATTATATATTGTTCTGTTGCATCTGTTTTTACTGTAATTGTACTTGGTGTTCTATCTACTTTAACAGTCGTTTCAGCATCATTTGATGGAATCTCTAATTCCGCATTGCTTGCTACAATATTTTTTACTTTTATTGTTAAATCTTTTTCTTCTGTTACAGTATCTTTTACTTTAAATTTTATTTTAAATACTTCACTATCTTTAAGTACAAAATTATTATTGTCTAAAAGGAATCTGAAGTTTTTCTCGTTAAAGCCATTTTCTGCACTCCAACCGTTTTGTCCTATTGGATCCTCTACTATTTCTAGTAAATTAGTATCATATTCTAATTGCCCCATTAATACATTTATACCATTTTTTATATCGTTAATATCTTTAATTTTCACTACTACTTCAAAGTTCTCTCCTGGATAGAATACTTTATTATCTGATATTTCTGTCTTTTCTATCGCTGTTACAAAGTCTGGTACAACTACTGTGCATGGCTCACTTATAGCATCAGCACTTACAGTTTCTATTGAAGTCGTTACTTTTAATGTGTATTCTCCTGCTGTTTCTCTAGTAGCGTTTTGTATTTCTAATACTTTGTTTGTCTTTCCTTCTAATTCTTTTCCATCTTTATACCATTGATATGTTTGTACACCTAATGTTTCTGTTACTGTTGGTGTTATTTTCAATGTTTTGTTTAAAGTTATTGCAATATTTTTTGGCATTGTAATTTCTGCTGGGGTTGCTGTTAGCTTGACTGGTTCTTCTTGTCTTTCTTCGTCTTTTTGAGCAACTGATTTTGCAACAAAGTTTGCATTAACTATATTGTTTGCACTTTGTACATCTTCGTATTTTACTGTAATATTCATTACATCTTTATTTGTAACTTCTATTGTGTTACCACAAACTGTTATAGATTCTATTTCATATCCTTCATCAGCTTTAATGCTTATTTCTTCACTTTCATTTTCTGAAAGTTTAATAATATTTGCATCGTTTGGATTTTTTGTTGTGATTGTTCCACCTTCTTTTGCTGTTGCAATTATTGATTTCTCTTGTGGTTGTATTGATGTTTCATCACTTTTTACTGCTACGATAGCAAATGGACTAAATGAATCACATGTTATAACTAGACCATATTGTGTAACAACACAATCTATTTCTTCTACACCTATAACTTCTCCTCTATTATTTCTTTTAAAGTGATATGCCTTATATGTTACACCTTCGTCTTCTGGTCCATATCCTCCTGGAAATCCCACTTTCACCTTTACTTTCTGTCCTGTTTTTATTACCATTTGTTTACATATACTCAATGTTATATTATAAGTTGAACTAGCTACAACTTCTTGTGTTGGGTATTTTTCTTCTAGTAGTTGTTCCATTTTTTCTGTCTGCTTTTCCGTTGTTTTTGTTGTTACAAGTGCTATTCTGTCTTTTAATTTTTCAGAAACATTTAAACCACCTGATGTTTCCCAACCACTTGTAGAAAGGTCATTGCTTTCTAGTAATGTTGGTTTACCATATATGTTCCAATTTCCTCTGTTTGTTATTGGGCATACAGCCCCTATTTCATTTCGAACAGCATATACAACAGGGTTTGGAGCTTTTTTGCTATCTTTACCTACTAGACCTGTAATATATATACTATAACATACATTATCATCAGCATACATTTTACTAAATGTTATATCAAACTCTACTGCGTTTGTTCCATTCCAAGTAATATTTTCTACTTTTGTATATTTATCACCAGTTACTTCATTACCTAATTTTGATGTACATTTTAGTTTGTAACCAATCTCTTCTTCATTAATGCCTTCACTTAATTCCAAATCTGTGTTCCAAACCGCTTTTATATGATATGGTTTGTCACGTACAATAAGTGTAGTACTTTGTGATGGAGTTGCTGTTTTTAGGTATGGTGGTGGTTCATATCCGCTATTTTCATTATAAATTTTCTCTGTTTTTGCAATGATCTTATCTTCTCCACCCCAATATTTTAATTCTGAGAATATAATTCCAGGTATTTCAACAGGTGCTACATCTGTAACTGCGAATTCTAGGTACATTGTTCTAGCATCATAGTAATTAAAATATTCTTCATAGTCATTTCTTTCTAAGCTAGGATAATAATCTAGTAATAAATAGCCCCATGGTCCTGTAATTAAGCTATCTGTTTCCTTATCATAATCATTTAATCTTGCTAGCATATATAATTTTTGTTCCTTGCATTTAGCTATTCCCATACCTTTATAACTTACTTTAAATTCCGCTTCATATATATTTTCTCCTGATTCGTCTTTTCCTATAACTTGAGCATCTTTCCTGTATTGAACACTTATTCCATTTGCATTTGCAACATTATCTATTCCATAATTTTCGTCTTCTAGCATTGGATATTCGAATTCATAATCACCTGCGGCTTCTACAACATTATTTGCAAAATGTCTATCGTTCATAGTTATTTGGCCTACAAGTAAATATTTTATATTTTCAAATCCTTCGTTTCCATAGGTTTCGAATCTTTCTAAATAATCAGATCTATCTTTTTGTTCTGCTACATATATTTCTGGGTCATCTTGTGTACAATCTACTGCATACCATTTTCCTGTTGCTTGTCTAGCTGTTGTCTCTTCTATTTGTACATAATTCCACATGTGTGCAACTGATACTTCTCCTGAATATTGGTGAGCACCTTGCACAAGTATACAATTAATACCTAATTTGTCTAATATTGTTTTAAAAGCTCTTGAGTAGCCTTCACATACAGCTTGTTTTTTTACAAGTACCCCATAAGGTGTTCCTAAAAATCCTTCGTTTCCTTCATGACATACATCTTCAAGTCTATATTTTGTGTTTTCAATTATCTGATTATGTACATATCTGATTTGTTCAACTTGTCTATTTTGACCTTCTTTTATTTCAAGTTGATTTGCGCCTTCTACAATTTGATTTACTCTAACATCAAATTCTTGTATGGCACTTTCTACTTGTTCCTGATTAGAAAATCCTTCTGTATAGTAATTTTCGTTTTTACCAGAACCAAGATATATGTGATATTTTCCATCACTTCCTTTTGTCATTCTGGTTGTAAGTTTTGGAAAGCTTACATAGAAAATCTCAGGATAATCCGCGTAAAATGCATATCTAGCTGCACTCATAGCCTTGGTTAATTCTGAGTTCCCTTTTTGGTATTGTTCTACTTGACTTTCTGTAAAAAAGCCATTTTCTACAAGATCGTAATCTTGCGTTCCTGTCTTTAAGTATCCTTTAACATACATTTGATATATTCCATTATAAATCTTTTTTGCTGTTTCTGTTAGTTGGTCATAATGAAATTTTCCTTCGTTTGCTGTTAAAGAATTTTCTGCATACACAAAACTATTAGCTGGGATGAAACTAACTTGTGATATAAAAATTATAGTTAGTATTATTCCAGCCATTATTTTTTTAAATTTCATAAATTAATCCCTCTCTTCCTTTCTTAACAAATTTTGTATATAACATATATATTATAATAAAAAAATATAAAATGTTCAAGCATTTTATACTTTTTTTGATAAAACATATGTTATTTTTACATGATTATCTGTGTCAATTATTTACTAAAAACATATACTAATATCAAAGGAGGAAGAAAAATGTATAGAAATTGTAGAAAATGTCATTGTATGAATAATAGCTATAAAGATGATTCATGCGAAAAAGATAACAATATGATGGAAACTAGTTGCCAAGACGTAATCTCATATGAACAATACGAAGATGGTTGTAGCTGTGGATTTGATGAAGAATATAATTTATTTCCAGAAAATCCTATGTTAGCACAAAGTTATGTACCAATTCAATATATGGATAAAACTTTTAAGCCATGTGTAGGATTAAAAATGGGAACAATATTTCCAGAATTAGTTAGCCCTTATGTTCCTTGCCAATCTATGGAAGAAATTAATTTTATAAGGGAAATGAATACTATTGGAAAGGGGTGTAACAAATGCAAGTAGAAGAAAATAGAAATTGTAATTGTACTATGGAAGTCCATAATATGGACTGTGAACCAGTAAATACTGTTGACTGTGATTTAAGAAGAGAAATGATGTGTGAAATTCAAGGATTAGAATTTGCTATTAATGAACTTGCTCTTTATTTGGATACACACCCAGAAGATCAAAGAGCACTTTGTTTGCATAGAAAATATGCTAAAAAAGTTAAAGATTTAAAAGATAAATATCAAAGGGTATATGGACCACTTACAATTAATTACCCTTGCAATAAATGGAGATGGTTAGAAGAACCATGGCCATGGGAAAGGGGGAATTTCTAATGTGGACTTATAATAAACATTTACAATATCCAATTAATATAAAATGTCCAGATCCAAAATTAGCAAAAGTAATAATATCTCAATATGGTGGACCTGATGGAGAGCTTGCTGCTTCTCTTCGTTATTTATCTCAAAGATTTGGTATGCCAGACCAAAAGGCTAAGGCTATTTTGAATGATATAGGCACGGAGGAGCTAGCTCACCTTGAAATGGTAGGAACAATTGTTCATCAACTAACAGACGGAGCATCAATTGAAGAAATTGAAAAAGCAGGATTAGCTCCTTACTATACAGACCATGGAGTTGATGTATATCCAGCATCTGCATCAGGAGTACCATTTACAGCTGCATATATAGCTTGTAAAGGTGACCCAATTGCAAACTTACAAGAAGACTTAGCTGCTGAACAAAAAGCAAGAGCGACATATGAAAAACTAATAGACTTATGTCGTGACAATCCTGAAGTATTGGACCCATTAAGATATCTAAGAGAAAGAGAAGTAGTTCACTTCCAAAGATTTGGAGAAGCTTTAAGGGGAGTTCAAGACAAATTAGCTGAAAGAAAACATTTTATGAATTATACAATGCCTAATAATATGAATGCTAATAATGGTTGCGACTGTAACTAATATAAAAAGCAAGAAACTATCATTTAAGATAGCATCTTGCTTTTCCTTTTTATAATTACTCTAAATAATCATCAACCTTTTTAATAAATATTACATTTTCTATAACATCTATAATACCATATACAACAACTGCAACACCAATTGTTTGAATAATAACTCCGTCATTAACTAAAACATAAATTCCTGCAATTATCATAGCAATTGCTAAAAGCAATGTTGTAAGCCATATTCTAGATTTATAATCTTTCCAAACTATTGTTGTTTGCAAATTCATTATTCCACTATAAATAATCCAAAGACCTATTATCACTCTAAATATTGAAATTATTGATTCTGCACAAATCATAATCACTATTCCTGCTATAACTAGCACTATTGACATTGCCAATAAATAATTATCTTGTTTTCCACTTGATAGATAATCAATAAATTTTAGTACACCCATTCCGAATAACAATAAATCCTAAGATTATTGCTATTGCAGCTGTTATTACTTCAGGATTTGCAATCAACATAACTCCTAAAAGTATAAATACTAGTGACACCACAATGTCTGTCCAACTTGATTTCTTTAAAAATTTTTTCCACATATCTTTTCCCCCTTTTTTATTTTTCCATTCCTTTTTTTAATATTTCTAGTTTTCTTTCTAGCTCAATTCTTCCCTGTTCTTTTGTTATCTGATTTGATATTGCTTCCAATGTTACTGTTCTAGTAATTGTCATTAATATCTTCATTATATAGTTTAAGTCGTCTTTTTTATGTATATTTAAATTACTGGTATCTATAGCTTTGTTTAATTCATTTTGTTCTTTCTCTGACGGAACTTGCTCAAATACATTTACATTATTTTTTCTTAATTCTTGCATTATGTTTTTGCATATTTTTAAATATTTTTCGTTTCTCGACACTTCTATAATATAATCATACATTTTCAATGTTGTTTCAAATATGTCTCCATTTGTTTCTATCAATAAATTATACAACTTTTCTTTTTCTAACTTTGCATATTTTTGCATTATATATTTTACTGCATCTTCTTTATCTTCAAAATATTGATAAAAACTACCTCTAGGTATTTGTGCTTCTTCTATTATATTACTTATTGATGCTTTTTCGAATGTTGTTCTGCTAAATTCGTTTACTAATGCTGCTTCTATTTTTTCACGCTTGTCCAGCTTTAAGTTAAAAAATGTCTCTTTTGGCATTTTGAACACCTCTTCTATTCTACGACACTTTGTCATTTGAGTAAATTTTACATCAACTATTTTTCTTTGTCAATAATCTTTATCAAAACAATTAAACAGGGCTTGATTAAATTTTATAATTTAACCAAACCCTGCTATTTTAAATTATGCATTTTCTTTTTCTTTTTTTGCAACTACTTCTTTTCCGTCATAGTAACCACAGTTTTTACAAACTCTGTGTGGTAATACTGGTTCATGACAATGTGGGCAGCTTGCTAATGTTGGATTTTCTTTTTTCCATGTTGATCTTTTTGAATGTGTTCTTGCTTTTGACCATCTTCTTTTTGGTTGTGCCATTCTAATTCCCCCCTTGTTTTAGAGATATATGTATATATCTGTTTCATTTTTATCTAATTTATTTTTGACGTGTTTTTTGTCACTATAAAATTATACAAGTATTTTCCTTTTTTGTCAATACTTTGATGATGTTTATTCGCAATATTTTTTATAAATCGCTCTTATATTTGATTTTGTCAATGTTGCATCTACTCCATCTTTTGCCACTTGTGTTAGCACTTCTTCTATAAATTTTGAAATTTTTTCATTAATTTTTGTCTTTCCTTTTTCACGTGTAAGAAAATATCTTAGTTCATATTCCTTTGTAAAATTTTTACCTTCATATATCATTCCTGCTGCTATTTTGTCACATATCATTTCTGCCGCATAAGGATATGGTATCACCGGCGTTTTTTCTGGAGCTCTGTCATCTTGCCAATATTCAGGGTGATGTTTATTTCTTCCTTTATGATGTAACCATGCTTTTGAGTACCCATTTATCTTTTTAGCTTCGGTAATAGGTGAATGAGTTCCTACATAGTATTTACAGCCTTCCCAAAACTCTGTTGGAGAATATTTAGAAATATCATGCATAAAACCTCTCCAAGGTTCACCTACCTTACAACATAGTTTAAATACTAACCATTTATGACGTGTAATTAACTTGAAGTGTTTTACAATATTTATCAATTTCATTATATATCTCCCCTTATTTTTATTTCATTTTCTCTTTCATTTTCACTAATGTATTTAATGCATCTATTGGTGTTAACTCATTTAGATTTATTTTATCAATTTCGTGAGCTATTTCTGCTAATTTATAATTGTACATATCAAATTGACCTTCTACCTGTTTCTTATCTTGCTTTTCTTGTTTTTTGCCTGTTAAAATATTTTTTCTTTCTAAAGAACGTAATATTTCATTCGCTTTAGTTGTTACCACTTTTGGCACTCCTGCAAGTCTTGCTACATGAATTCCATAGCTTTCGTCTGTTCCGCCTCTTACTATTTTTCTTAAAAAGATTATATCTTCTCCTTTTTCTTTAACTGCAATAGAGTAATTTTTTATTCCGTCTAATTTGTCTTCTAGTTCTGTTAGTTCGTGATAGTGTGTAGCAAATAAGGTTTTAGCCCCACATCTTTCTTTGTCTCCAATATATTCTGCTACTGCCCAAGCAATTGATAATCCGTCATATGTTGATGTTCCTCTTCCTATTTCGTCTAAAATTACTAAACTGTTGCTTGTTGCTTCTTTTAAAATTGTTGCAACTTCCATCATTTCTACCATAAATGTACTTTGTCCCATACTTAGGTCGTCAGATGCTCCAACTCTTGTAAAGATTTTGTCAACTACTCCGATTTGCGCAGATTCCGCTGGTACAAAACTTCCACATTGTGCCATTAGTGTAATCAAAGCTACTTGTCTCATATATGTTGATTTTCCTGCCATATTAGGTCCTGTTATTATTGATAATCTGTTGTCATCTTTATCAAGATATGTATCGTTTTCCACGAAACCGCCTGTTCCTAATATTTTTTCTATTACTGGATGTCTTCCGTTTTTTATGTCTATTGTTCCTGTTGTATCTACTTTTGGCATGCAATAATTCATATCTTCTGCTACTTGTGCAAATGAAGCAATTACGTCTAAGCTTGATATTACTTCACTTGTTGTTTGAAGTCTTCTAACATTTTTTGCAATTAATTCTCTTATTTCTACAAAAGCATTGTATTCAAGATTTACAACTTTTTCTTCTGCTCCTAATATTTGATTTTCTAGGTTTTTTAGTTCTTCTGTTATGTATCTTTCTGCATTTGTCAATGTTTGTTTTCTTATAAATCTTTCTGGTACTTGATTTAAATATGATTTTGTTACTTCTAAATAATATCCAAATACTTTATTAAATCCAATTTTTAAATTTTTAATTCCTGTCTTTTCTTTTTCTTCTGCTTCTAATTGGATTAACCAGTTCTTTCCTTCTGTTTGAGCTGTTTTTAGTTTATCTATTTCTTCATCATATCCAAGTTTTATAATTCCACCGTCTTTTATTGTCATAGGTGGGTCTTCAACTATTGCTTTCTCAATTATTTCATATATATCTTGTAATTCATCTAATTTTTCATATAATTCTTTTAGAAGCGGAGATTTACAATTTGCTAAAATTTGTTTTACTGCTGGTAATTTATATAGCGAATTTTTTAATGTTATCATATCTCTTGCATTTGCATTTCCATAAGCCATTTTTCCAGCTAATCTCTCTATATCATAAACCTTTTTTAGATTTTCAATTACTTCTCCTCTTAGCATGATATCATCTTTTAACTCTTTTACTGCATCAAGTCTTTTATTTATTTCTACAACATCTACTAATGGGTCACTTAGCCACCTTCTTAAAAGCCTTCCTCCCATAGATGTTGCTGTTTTATCTAACACCCATAAAAGAGTTCCTTTTTTTGACTTATCCCTCATTTTTTCTGTTATTTCAAGGTTTCTTCTTGCATTTATATCTAATGCCATATATTTTGAAATATTATACATTGTAATCTTATTTATATGGTCTAAGCTTGTTTTTTGTGTTTGCTCTAGATATTCTATTAAACTATTCATTGCACTTACGGCAAATGGTCTCTCTTCTAAGTTCTCAATTTTTCTTCCATTTGTATCTACAATGTTAAATCTTAAATTTAGGTTATTTATTTCCTTAGTGAAAAATTTATCGTTAAATCTAGTTATATATATATGTTCGAACCTTTCTTTGATTTTGTTCATCTCTTCTTGACAGTCTGACATCATAGAGTTTACAACTAATTCCGAAGGTGTATATCTTGCTATTTCATCTAATACGCAAGGAAAATTGTAGTTATCTTTTATTTCTGCTGAATAAAATTCTCCTGTTGATATGTCACATATTCCTAATCCAAAGTATATTCCGCTTTTGAATATTGACATTATGTAGTTATTTTTTCTTTCTTCTAGCATATTACTATCTACTAACGTTCCTGGTGTTACTACTCTTATAACTCCCCTTTTCACAATCCCTTTTGTGTTTTTTGGGTCTTCTAATTGTTCACATATTGCAACTTTATATCCCTTTGCAATTAATCTTGATACATATATTTCTGCTGCGTGGTGTGGCACTCCACACATTGGTGCTCTTTCTTCTGTTCCACATACTTTCCCTGTTAAAGTAAGTTCTAGTTCTCTTGATGCTGTTATTGCATCATCAAAAAACATTTCGTAAAAGTCACCTAAACGATAAAATAGTATGCAGTCTTTGTATTCTTCTTTTGTTTCAAGATATTTTTGCATCATTGGTGAGTATTCTGATTTTTCTGCCATTTATCTTTCTCCTTTCAAATACCACATATGCTCTGATATGATTTTTAAGTCTATTATTTTATCTTTTAAGTTTTTGTCTCCTTCAAAAATAACTACTTTATTGCTATCTGTTCTACCTGTAAGCATTTTATCATTATTTTTGCTTTCCCCTTCAACTAAAACTTTTTGTATTGTCCCTATATATTTTTGATTATTTTCTTCAATTTGGCTTTCTACTAAAGATTTTAATTTGTCAAATCTTTTATGCTTGATATCTTCTGGAACTTGATTTTCCATTCTATCTCCCGGAGTTCCTACTCTTCTTGAATATATAAACATATAAACTTGTTCAAATTTTACTTTTCTTACAACATCTAATGTATCTTCAAACTCTTCGTCTGTCTCCCCTGGGAAACCTACTATTATATCTGTTGATAGTGTTAAATTTGGTATTTCTTTTTTCATTTTTTCTACTAGGTCTAAGTATTGCTCTTTTGAATACTTTCTGTTCATCTCTTTTAACACTTTTGTATTTCCAGATTGAAGTGGTAAATGTATTAATTTACATACCTTTTCACAATCCTTTATTGCTTGTATTACATCATCTGTGAAATCCTTTGGATGTGGTGAAACAAATCTTATTCTTTCTATGCCGTCTATTTTATTTATTGCTCTTAGCAAAGTTGCAAATGAATTTACACCTTCATATTCTTCAAACTCTATTCCTTTTTCTCTTTCGACTCTCAAATAAGAATTTACATTTTGACCAAGCAAAGTTATCTCTTTATATCCTTGTTTAGCTAGCTCTCTTACTTCATTTATAATATCTTTTGGAGCCCTACTTCTTTCCCTTCCACGTACATATGGCACAATGCAGTATGTACAAAAATTATTGCACCCATTCATTATAGTTACAGAAGCTTTTATATTACTATTTCTTTTAATTGGTAAACCTTCATATATCTTACCTTCTATATCTAATATATCTTCTAATTTTCTTTTCTCTTCTATTGATTTATATAAATCCTCTGGGAATTTGTGTAAGGTATGTGTTCCAAATAAAATATCAACAAAAGGGTAACTTTCTTTTATCTTATCTGTGATATGCTTTTCTTGCATCATACAACCACCAATAGCAATTATTATCCCCTTCTCTTCTTTTATTCTTTTTAGCTCTCCTAGTTTTCCAAACAATTTATCTTCTGCATTTTCCCTTACACAACAAGTATTAAATAACGCCAAATCAGCTTCCTTTTGGTTCTCTGTTCTCGTATATCCCATTTTTTCTAGCATACCACATAGCTTTTCAGAATCATTCTCATTTAGCTGACATCCCATTGTTAGAATTGTATATTTTAAGTTTTTATTGTTATTTATTTCTTTTACTTTTTTTATATATCTCTCTTGTGCTTTCACTTCGTTTACTTCGTCCATCTTTACCTCCTGTTAATATAGCCTATTTTATTACATTTTGTCGATTTTTGCAAGGACTTTTCGATGTTTTTGGGGACGGAGCAAAAAAACATCGATTTATTAGCTAGACTAATGTTTTTTTGCTCCGTCCCCAAAAACATCAAAAAAGCAAAAGTTTTGAACCTTTGCTTTTTTATTTGTCTTATGCAAGACCATATTTTTTCTTAAATTTGTCTGCTCTACCACCAGCTGTTTCTTGTCTTAAGTTTCCTGTCCAGTATGGATGGCATTTTGAACATACGTCTACCTTTAAATCTGTTTTTGTTGAACCAACTTCTAACACGTTTCCACATGCACATGTGATTGTTGTTTGGTTGTATTTTGGTTGTATTTCTTTTTTCATTAAAGCTCACCTCTTTCTCAATTTTATAACTGACTATTTTTTATAATATCATAGTTCTTTAATTTTTTCAAGTGTTTTGTTTTATTTTGTTGTATTATTTTTTTCTTCGTGTTCATACATGTATTGTGCTGAGTATATCATTTCTTTGTTTAATGACAATTTATTTACTAATTTTCCCATTATATTGAATATACATGCTACTATCAATATTAACATTCCTATTTTTTTCCAATATTTTGCAAGCATAAAACTTCTCTCCTTTTTTATTTTGCATATTAATTATACTTTTTTTTGCGAAAAATGTCAATAGAAAAAATTAGTGTAATAACTACACTAATTTTTCTGGTAAATTGATATTAGTATCTTCTTTTTTCTTTTTGGTTAGCAACTATATCTAAATATTGTTTTCCAATTACTATTATTGCTAAATACACCATAAAAGTCATAAAAGCATATACATACATTTCAACTGATATGCTTGAGAAAATAAAACCGAAAAGAATTGTTGGAAACACAATAGTTACAGCGAATGCAATTATTGAAAACATTTCGCTTCTTCTCTTGTTTCTCCACAGTGTTACTAATTTTTTCTTCATAGTATTTACCTTTCTATATGCCTTTTGGCATTTTATGTTTACATTATAGCACGTTATGTCGATTAAGTCAAATTTAGTATATTAATATTTTATTGTTTTTTTATAAATACTTTTATAATTTAAATATATTTCATTTTTTTGGTTATACTAAATTTGGTGATTAATTTGAAAAAAAATAAATGGATATGGATAATATTAATAATAATTATTATAGCTGGATTGATTGGTGGATATTTATATTTTACTAATACTAGTACAAAAAGTGAGAATAAAGAAAATGATTATGAAGCAAATAAAACATCAACAAATTCGGAAAATAATTCAACATCTGAAAACACTTCTAACGAAACTGAAAACAAAAAAGATGTTACCGAAATTGAAGTTCCCTCAACACAACCGCAATACACAGAAGAAACCCTTGCTACATTTTCAACAAAAATTTACAACAAAGAATCAGCTAGACAAAATAATATAAATATCACTTGCAAAACACTAGATAATACAACTGTAAAAAACGGCGAAACATTCTCTTTTTGTAATACCGTACGGACAAGCCACAACTGCAAAAGGATATCAAAAAGCAGATATCTTTGACAAAGATGGCAATAAGAAAAAGGGCCTTGGCGGCGGAAATTGCCAAATAAGTAGCACTCTTTATAATGCTGTATTAGCTGTGCCTAGTTTATCAGTTACAGAAAGACACGCACATAGCAACTATGTACCATATATTCAAAAAGGGAAAGATGCAGCTGTTGCCTATGGTAGTTATGATTTTAAATTTATTAATAAATCTGGAAATGATATAGTTATACATTGTTCTTCTAATGGTTCTACTGTTGATGTTTCTATAAATAGTAAAAAACCTGTACAATAATTTTTTCCTTTCAATTGAATATTCAAAATATAGTTTGAATATATTTTAATATCAATTGGAGGGATTTTTTATGCGATTTTTAAAATTATTTACTTGTATATCACTTATATTAATTTTTAGTTTATGCTTTACAATGCCTTGCTTTGCCGAAGCAACTGCCTATGTATGGTCACCTTTAGATAATAAAACACAAGAAACAAGTTCACAAATTTCTACTGAAGCTAATTCAAATACTGGAACAAATAATCTATCCTTAGAATGTGGTTCTGCAATATTAATTGAGCAAACAACTGGGCAGGTTTTATATGAACACAACATACACGAACAACTACGCCCTGCATCTGTTACAAAAGTTATGAGTATTTTACTTATTATGGAAGCATTAGACAGTGGAAAAATAAACTTAACAGATAAAGTACCTTGTAGCGAAAACGCAGCAGCTATGGGTGGCTCTCAAATTTGGCTAGATCCAAGAGAAACTTTATCAGTTGATGAAATGTTAAAAGCAATATGTGTAAACTCAGCTAATGACTGTGTAGTAGCAATGAGCGAGTTTATCGCTGGTTCAGAAGAAGCCTTTGTTCAAATGATGAATGATAAAGCAAAAGAACTCGGAATGAATGACACAACATTCAAAAACTGCCACGGTCTAGATGAAGACGGCCACGTAACATCTGCCTATGATATAGCATTAATGTCTAAAGAATTACTTAACAATCACCCTACTGTTACCAAATACACTACTATTTGGACCGACTCTCTACGTGACGGAAAATCTCAATTATTAAACACAAACAAATTAATAAGAACCTACAAAGGCGCAACAGGCTTAAAAACCGGCTCAACATCACTTGCATTATATAACTTATCTGCAAGCGCAACTAGAGACGACCTATCTCTAATTGCTGTTATAATGAAAGCGCCTTCCACAAGAGTACGCTTCGCAGAAGCACAAAAACTTCTAGACTTTGGATTTAACACCTTCTCTTTTAAACAATTTGGAAAAAAAGAAGATACAGTAAAAAGCATTTCAATTGATAAAGGCATAACTTCTAGTGTAGACGCCATTTTAAAAGATAATTGTGGGACTTTAATTGAAAAAGGAAAAGATAAAAATATTGAACAAACTCTAAATTTACCAGAAAGCATCCCTGCCCCTGTAACCGCCGGTCAAAAACTACGGTGAAATTTCATTCAGCTTAGACGGTAAAATTATCTCTTCCACTGACATTGTTGCCAAAAGTAATGTTGAAAAAATCAGCCTATTTACCATAGCAAAACGTGTTATTTATTCTTGGGTTGATTTACTAAGAAGCTAAAAAATTGCCAAAAGGGACGGTCCTTTTTGGCAATTTTTTGCCATTTTCCTCCGTCCCCGTTGGCAATTTTTTGCCACTGGGGACACTCCTTGTTTTATTCTACACTTTTCAAACTTGCTATCATATCAATTTTCTTTAATATAAAATGAATAATATAATTAACAGCAACTGAGAAAGTCATTGTTATAATAGCTGAAAGAATATAGCTAGAAGGTAATATTTTCTGCATAAATTTTAGATTATCAATTTCTATGCTGACAATAATTGCACTAGTCAATAAAGTTCCAAAAATTAATCCTAAAATTATTCCAACAGTTGTAAATATCAAGTTTTCTTTGTTAATATAATTGTCAACTTCTCTATCATAGAAGCCTAAAACTTTTAGTGTAGCAATTTCTCTTTGTCTTTCTCCTATGTTGATATTTGCCAAATTGTATAGTACTACAAAGGCTAATAGTGCTGATGCTATAATTAGTACTATAACTACATAGTTCATAGTATTTAGCATATCACTTACTGTTGACATTAAATCTGAAATTATAGATACTGATGCAACACCTTTTATTTCTAAAAGTTTTTCTGAAATTTTATTTTGTTCTTGATTTGTAATTTCTTTTGTGTTTATCATAATCATATTAGTTTTGTAAGAAGCTATATTTTGTTCATATAAATCTTTTGTCATATAAACATAATGTCCTACGTGATTTTTCACTATTCCAGCTACTTTAAATGTATAATTCACGCTGTCTCCGTCTATAAAAGTTACCTTTTCTCCTTTGTTTATTCCTAATTGTTCAGCCATTTTGTCTGTAATAATAATGCCTTCATTTGTTAATGATATTTTTTCGTTTTCGATATAATCTGATAATTCACATATTTTATCAATTTCTTCCGCTTCTTGTGGTACAAACACATTTGCATCATATTTGTTATCTCCTTTAGCTATCGTTCCTGATGTTGCACATATTTTGGTGTAGTTTTCTACTTTTTCATTTTCGCTTAAATATTTTTCTATCTCGTCTAATCCTTCTGTATTTAATAGTGGCACTCCAATTTCGTACTTAAATATGTCTCCAAATTGTGCTTTTGGAATGTCAACAACAGAGTCCCTTATTCCAAAACCAGTTAGCATAAGTCCTGTACATCCAGCTATTCCTATTATTGTCATTAACGCTCTTTTCTTATATCTGAATATATTTCTTATTGTTACTTTTTGTGAAAAGTTTAATCTTTTCCATATAAATTTTATTTTTTCTATAAAAATCTTCTTACCATTTTTAGGTGATTTTGGTCTCATTAATACTGATGGCATTTGTTTTAGTTCTTGATTTGCAACAAAAATTGTTGTTCCACCTATACATATAAATGCAATTATAATTCCTAACATCCCTAATCCAAGCCTATATGTATAGTAAAATGTTGGAATTGTGTATAACATAGAATATAAACTCCACACAATAGCTGGCAATAAATAAAATCCAACTGACATTCCAAGTATTCCACCTATTACAGAAGCCAATAATGAGTACATAACGTATTTTATTATAATTTGATTGTTCGTATAGCCAAGTGCTTTTAATGTTCCAATCTCTACTCTTTCTTCTTCTACCATTCTTGTCATTGATGTTAAACTTATTAATACTGCAACTAAATAGAATATTATTGGGAAAATCTTTGAAATATTAGACATTGTTTTTATTGCATCAAATATACTAGTATACCCTGTATTGTCTAGCCTATCTTGTATGTACCATTTTCCCTTTTCTATTTTTTTGACATCTTCTTTTGCTTTGTCCAATTCTTCTTGAGCTTCTTCCAGTTGTGTTTTTACATCTGCTTTTTGTTTTTCTAGCTCTTGCTCATTCTTTTCGATTTCTGTTTTTGCTTCTTGTAATTTTTGAGTATTTGCTTGTATTTCTCTTTTTCCACTTTCTATTTTGCTATATGTTGTCCTTTTAGTAGTTGCTAGTGTGGTTTTTTGCTTATTTAACTCTTGTTTTCCTTTGTTTAATTCTTGCTCTCCGAAATTTTATTTTATTTTCTGCTTCTGCTAATTGAGCTTGTATCTGATTTATTTGTTTTTCTAATTCTTTTTTAGCATTTTGTGCCTGTAAAATTCCTGCATCTATTTGTGTTGTATCCATTCCAATAGCTTCTAGTTGCTTTTTTTGTTCTTGCAAATTTTGAATTGTCACATTGCTCGTATTAATTGCATTTTCTAGCTGTTGTATTCCCAAATTTGCTTGACCCTTATTTTCTTCTAGGGCTTGTTTCCCTTCTTGTAATTCTTTTTCTTTTGTCAAAATTTGATTTTCTGCTTCTTTTATTTGTTTTTCAGCATTTGCAAATTCTGTATTTGCTTTTTTAGTATTCTTTTCTATTTCATTTTTAGCATTTTCTAATTTTGCTTCTGATTCTTGTATCTCTGCTTTAGCATCATTCAGCTTGTTTTCTGCATCTGATATTTTACTTTCTGCTTCAGCCTTTTTATCATCAAACTCTTTTTGTGCATCTGCTAATTTTTTATTTGCTTCATCTATTATAGAATTATATCTTGCCTGTTCTCTTTCTTCTTGTATTGCTTTTACATTATCTGTTGCATTATTTATTAGTTTTAAATATTCATCTCCATTAGTTTCTAGTTCTTTTGCATTTTTAACTATAATTCCTATTTCTGTATAATAATCTATATTAATTACACTATCCTTTGTGTATATATATAAATCTATTGAGCCATTTCCTACTGATGTTGTTCCTCTTTCTTTACTTATATACAAAGGAGACGCAGAAACTCCAACAACTTCAAATTCTTTTTTAGTAAAAATAGGATTATTATCTTCATCTACATCTTCATTTTCTACTATTATTTTCTCTCCAATACAACTTTTTTCTCCTGTGTATGCATTATATCCTTCATCAATTAAACATTCATTTTCATTTTCTGGTAATCGGCCTTCTAAAACTATTGGTGTATTGATGTTTTCATTATATTCTATTACTTTTATATTTTTCTCTACTTCGCCTAATTTCGCTTCTGTATCTTTGGTCTGAATTCCATAGGCTTTTTCTATACCTTCTACTTGTTCTATTGCAGTTATATCTTCATCATTTAATCCCATAGTAGAAATGATATTTATATCATACATATTAGTATTATCTAGATATCTCTCTAATGTATCTTGCATATCTGGACTGCTTGCTGTTAGTCCGAGCAAAAAAACCTACACCTAAAAAAGCCATAACTAATATGGAAATAAACCTTCTTCGTGTTACATAAATTGATTTGAAATAATTCTTTACTAATGACTTTTTCATTTTCTCCCTTTCCTACCACTCAATATCGTCAATTGATATTGGATTTGAATTTATTTCTATTTTCTCCGCTTTTCCGTTCTTAAAATGAATAACCTTATCAGCCATTGGTGCAATAGCTCCATTATGAGTTATAATTATAATTGTCATTTTCTCTCTTCTAGCCATATCTTGTAATAATTTCAAAATACTTTTACCGGTTTTATAATCTAAAGCCCCTGTTGGCTCATCACATAACAACAACTTAGGATTTTTAGCAATTGCCCTTGCAATCGCTACCCTTTGTTGCTCTCCGCCAGACAATTGAGAAGGAAAATTATCCTTCCTATTAGACAACTCTACTTTATCCAAAATTTCATCAACATCTAAAGCATCTTTACATAGCTGTGTTGCAAGCTCTACATTCTCCTTTGCTGTTAAATTTTGAACCAAATTATAAAATTGAAAAACAAAACCTATATCATTTCTTCTATATTCAATTAATTTTTTATTATTTAGCTTTGAAATCTCTTTATCATCAACAAAAACTTGACCAGAAGTAGGAATATCCATTCCACCTAAAATATTAAGAGCAGTAGTCTTTCCTGCACCTGAAGGTCCAACAATTACAACTAGCTCACCTTTATCAATTTGGAAATTCGTATCTTCTAAAGCCTTTATCGTAACTTCGCCCATTTTATATTCTTTTACAATATTTTTAAACTCAATATATGACATAACTTATCTTCCTTTCGCAGTCTGCCAATGGGGACGGACCTTTTTGGCAGAAAACTGCCATTAAGGACCGTCCCCGTTGGCACGCTTCCTATTCTATAATTATCTTATTATTTTTTACACTGTCAAGTGGCAATTTAACTTTTACAGTAGTTCCTTGGTTTTCTTTACTTTCCACTTCTATTGTTCCTTCTGATAATTCTATAATTCTTTTTACAATGGCTAAGCCCAGTCCACAGCCTTCTTCTGAATGTGACCTATCTATTTGATAAAATCTCTCAAAAATCTTTTCCATTTCCGCTTCTTGCATACCTACGCCATAATCCCTTACTGTTACATTAATATTGTTATCTTTGATAGCCACTTTAACATCTATATCTCCGTTTGGATTTGAAAATTTGATTGCATTATCTAACAAATTTACCCAAACTTGAAACATTAATTCTGTATCTCCTAAAAAGCTACATTCTTCTAGGTTAACTTTGATTTTTATATCTTTTTCTGCCCACTTAGGCTCTAATAATGAAATAGCCCTTCTTATTTGTTCTGATATTAAAATTTCTTGTTTATTCGTAATTCTATCTTGGTTATGCAATTTTGAAAGTTTTAACATTTTACCAGTTAAATTTGTTAATCTTTCAGATTCTTCTATTATAATATTTGAATATTCTTCTCTTTCTTCATCAGATAAATCTTTTTCTTTTAACAACTTTGCAAACCCTTCTATTGAAGAAATAGGTGTTTTTATTTCGTGTGATACATTGTTTATAAATTCTGTCTGTAGATTTTCTGTGCTTTGTAAACCTTTTATCATCTTGTTAAAATTGTGTGTAACTTCCCCAATTTCGTCTTCTCTTTTAGTTTCTAATTCAACATCATAATCTCCGTGATGCCACCTTTTTAGTTGCATCATTTAGTTGTTTTATCGGTTGTAGCATTTTCTTAGTATTTATTCTAATTAATATAGCACTAATTAACACAATATTTACAATTGCTAGCGCCAAAAAGCTTGTTGCAATAAATAAAATTTCTCCAATATCTTCTTTTCCTTGTATGTTGAATTCTATTAATTTTGTATTTATTGAAGGTACAACAAATATATAAAATCCTATAAGAGTAATTATTATTACCATTGAAATTGATATTATAAAACTTCTTGTTAGTGACCTTTGTATTGATTTTCTTTTTCCTAAAATTTTTTCAAACATTTAATTTTCCCCATTTATAATTGATTTATATCCTATTCCACGTACTGTTACTATTTCAAATTCATTTATATCTGCCAATTTTTCTCTAATTCTTTTAATATGAACATCAACTGTTCTATAATCAGAATCATTTTCTAATCCCCATATTTCTTCCATTAACTCTTGCCTTGTAAAAATTTTTCCTGGATTACTTAGCAACTTATATAACAAATAAAATTCCTTTTGTGCTAAAGTATAACTTCTATCTTCTTTTACAACTGATAGTTGATTATAGTTTATTACTAATTTCCCTATTTTGATTTTTTGCTCTGCTGTAAGTTTTGCTCTTTTCAGTAATGCTTTTACTCTTAAAGATAATTCCTCAATATCAATTGGTTTTACCATATAGTCATCAGCCCCTACATAAAAGCCTTCTTTTTTATCATTTATAGTACTTTTAGCTGTTATTAACAATATTGGTGTGTTATATTTTGCTTGTCTTAGTTCTCTTGTTAATTCATAACCATCCATTTTGGGCATCATAATATCTGTTACTATCAAATCTATATAATTTTTATCCAATATGTCTAATGCTTCTACTCCATTTGTTGCTTCATATGTTTTGTATTGTTCTCTTTTTAAACATGTTGTTATTAATTTTCGTAAATTTTTATCATCTTCTACTACTAAAATATTGAACATTTTCTACCTCTTTATTTTTAAAGCTTAGTAGTAACTTTTTGCAATGTTTCTACTAAGCCTTTTATACTATATATAATAACTTATTTTTAATAAAAAATCTATACTTTATTTATTTTTTATTTTCACTTTTGTCGTTTTCTTTATTTTTATCATTAACTATTATTTCTTCTTTGCTTTCTTCTGCTTTTTTCACACTATCCATAACCATAATAAATTTAACATTTCCTTTTTCTCCGTTATTTAGCATAGTAAAGCTGTTATACTCTTGTGACAATTCTTGTAATTTCTCTAATCTATTAATTACGTTTTTTACATCTCTGTTGATGTAATTGCAAATTTTATCAATTCCTTCTTTATTGAATTTTGTAATCCCTTCTGTTAAAGTTGTAACGCCATCTGATATTGTAGTTGTTCCTTCTGTTAGCTGATTATTTGCTATTGCTAATTTTTGTGTATTTGTATCTAATGAATTTATTCCATTTTTTAAAGCTTTTGAACCACTATTTAAATTTGAAGCTCCTGCTTGTAATGTTTTTGTTCCTTTTTCTAAAGAATTTGAACCTGCCGTTATCTTGTTTATTGCTTCTGGCAATTGTCCTACTGCACTATTTAGATTTCCAAGATTTTCTTTTAATGATTGTGAACCTGCTGTAACTGCATTTAGTCCATTATTTAAAGCTTGCATTTTTGCATTTGTTTCTTCTGTTGGAGTTAGTGCTTTAATTATTTGTTCATTTTCTGCCCTTTGAGCTTTTAATGTTGCTACTAATTCCGGTTGTTCTTCTCCTAATGCTTCTATTGTTTTTTGTAATACTACATTGTTTTTAGTTAGCTCTGTTATAGATGTTGTAGTTGTGGCTGATAAATTATCTTTTAAAGTATTAACTCCACCTGCAATTCCATTTATTCCAGCATCTAAGTTTATGCTTCCTTGATACAATGCTTCTATTCCTTGTGGTAAGTTACTTACACTTGATGATAATTGATTAATTCCACTGTTTAATTGCTCTGCTCCATTTGTTAAATTTGTGCTTCCTGCATTTAGTGTGTTAATTCCTTCATCTATTTTATTATAATTTGAGTTAATTGTTCCTGTCCCTTGTGCAATTTGGTTCATAGCATTATTAAATTCTTGTGATTTTTCTGCATATGTATCTACTCCAGCTTTTAAAGTATTTGCTCCATCTTCTAATTGTTTACTTGAGTTTTGTAACATATTTACTTGACCATATACATCATCTAGTTTATTAAATATATCCATATCATTTTCTTCAATTATTTTTGGAGTTACATATGTTACCACATTGCTTAATTCAAAATCAGTTGAATCCATTGTAATTTCTATTGTACTTGGAATTTCTAGTTTATCTTTGCTTATGGCCAAACTTTCTTGCATTCCTGGTAAACTAATTCCCAAAACTGTAGTTTTACTTCCGTCATCTATAACTTTACCATTTGTTATTTCTATGTTTCTATGATGTTCATTATCTAATATAGTTCCACAAACCACTACAAATGGAGTATATAATGTTTCATTTCTTCCATTTATATTAACTGTGTGTGCATCTTTGTTTTTATACTCAATTGTGATTTTTACTTTTCCAGATTTCCCTGCTAATTCTTGTGCTGTTATTTCTTTTCCGTCCAATTCATATTTTATGTTACATTCTATCGGTAAATCTTTTTGGCTTTCTCCTTGATAATATATGTCACTTCCATCTGCATTCCATACCAAGCTATTTCCATTTTGAGTTAGCTCTTCGTCTCCATTTACGTTTTTTATATTTAGTAAATCTGATATATCGTTAATCATTTTTTCTTGATTTTCATTTGTTATATGGTCACTTACTATTGTATTGTAAGCCTTTCCATTTGCATCTATTTTAGAATAAACTGTTTCATCTTTTGTAAATGCTAATACTGGTGTTGTATAAGCAAGCATTGTACATAATAAAACTCCTGAAATTATTTTCTTATTCATTTTATATCAAATCCTTTCTTCTTTATTTTGACTTCCTCATTCCTATTGTTGTTTTACAAATTAGTTTATCAAAAATTATTAAGAATGATGGTAATATCGCAATTACACAAATCATACTAACAATAGCTCCTCTTGACATCAAAGTACATAAAGAACCTATCATTTCTATTTTTGAATATACACCTACCCCAAAAGTTGCACCAAAGAAACATAATCCACTTACTGCAATAGAAGCAATTGATGTTCCTAAAGCTTCACTTACTGCTTGTTTTCGTTCCTTTCCTTCTTTTCTGTTGCTTATATATTTATTTGTAATTAATATTGCATAATCAATTGTTGCTCCTAATTGAATTGTTCCTATAACTATTGACGCAACAAATGGTAATATTGTATTTGTGTAATATGGAATTCCCATATTGATGAATATTGCAAGTTCAATTACTGAAATTAATATTACTGGTAATGATACTGATTTTAGTACAACAATCATAATTACAAATATTATTGCAATCGATACTGTGTTTACACTATTAAAATCATGGTCACTTATTTCTACTAAATCTTTCATTAGTGGCCCTTCACCTGCTAAAATTGCATTTTCATCATATTTTTTTATAATTTCATTTACCTTTGTTACTTGACTATTTAGTTCATCTGTTGCCATTTCATATTTTGAATTTATTAATATCATTTGATATTTTTCGTTTTGGAAAATATCAACTAAATCTTTTGGTAAAGCCTCTTTTGGAATACCTAAATCTGCAATTTTCGAATATCCTGCTGTCCATTCTATACCCTCTAGGCTTTCTATCTCTTTTAACATATTATTTATTTGGTAATCTGGAATATCTTTATCTACTAATAACAATTCCATTGAAACCATATTAAACTTATCTTTTAATTCATTATTTGCAACTACACTATCTAACGTTTCAGGTAATGATTTGTCTAAGTTGTAATAAATTTCTGTATTTCTATATCCATAAAATGCTATTGGTAAAATAATAATAAATGATATAGCTATTGCTTTATAATGTTTTATTACAAAATTCTTAATTCCTGTAAACTTAGGGAAAATTTCTTTATGTTTAGTCTTTTCAATTAAACCATTTAGCTCTAAAATCATTGCAGGTAAAATTGTTACAACTGAAATAACTCCTAATAACACACCTTTTGCCATAACAATTCCTATATCTTTTCCAAGTGTTAAGTTCATACTGCATAAAGCCAAAAATCCTGCTATTGTCGTAAGTGAACTTCCTACTACTGACGTCAATGTCTTTCCAATTGCACTTGCCATTGCTTCATCATTATCATTTGTGTGCTCTTTTTCCTGCATATAGCTATGGTACAAGAAAATAGCAAAATCCATTGTAACACCTAACTGTAACACCGCACTTATCGCTTTTGTTATATATGAAATTTGCCCTAAAAATACATTACTTCCCATATTATATAAAATAGCAATTCCTATATTTAACAATAATAATATTGGAGCCACATATGAATCTAATGCCAACTCTAATATAATCAAACATAAAATTACAGCTATAACAACATATATAACAATTTCAGAATCTGACAAATCTCTTGTATCTAGCACAGTAGCGGTCATACCACTAATTTTACAATGCTCATCAGTTATCTCCCTTAAAGTCTGTACAGTCTGCATCGTCTCATCAGAAGAAATCTGTTCTTTAAAAGTAACCAACATTACTGTTTCATTATCTTTATAAATTTTCTCTTTAACATCATTTGGTATCATCTCTTCCGGAATAGCTGTACCCATCACATCTGCAATACTAACAGCCTTTTCCACATTATCTATTCCTTTAAATTTATCCTCTAACTTCTTTATATCTTTCGTATTCATATCTTCCAACAATACTACCGAAAACGCGCCCATATCAAAATCATCTGATAAAATCTTCTCGCCTTGTATTGTTTCAATATCTTCTGGTAAATATACCAATATATCATAGTTAATTCTAGTCGCCTTCATTCCTATAATTGACGGAATTAGTAACAATAGCGCAATTATTAAAATTAATCTTTTGTGCTTACAAATTGCCTTTCCTAACCTATTCATAAAAACTCCTTTCTTTTTTGCATCCTGCCAACGGGGACGGACCTTTTTGGCAGATTTATGCCATTAAGGTCCGTCCCCAGTGGCAGGTTTTGATTTTTGAATTATACAACAAAAAAATGAACTAATTATGAACTTTTCTATTCATAATTAATTCATTTCATCTAAATTTTATTCATCTTCTAAAGTTTCGTCATACTCGAATTCGTAATCTTCGTCAACTTCTATAACTTCTTCTTTTACTTTTTTAGTTGCTTGTTCTATTTTTTCTTCTGCTTCCTTTTTCTTTTTATTTTGCTTTTCAACTGTATCTTTATGCTTTTTTTGCATTTCTTTTAATATATTTTGAGTTTCTTCCTTTTTGTTTTGCATATGTTTGTTAAGCATATTGTTTGTTTTTTCTATTAAGTCTGGTATATAGTCTAATAGTTTATCTAATGATGAAGAATGATTTACTGGTATTAGTTTTACATTGTTTGGTTGAATTACTAAAAATGCAATTGGATTAATTGTAACTCCTGCTCCTGATCCTCCACCAAATGGTAATCTATATTGAATTTCTTCTTCTTTGTCTTTTTTGCTATATTCGTCTATTGTCTCTCCCTTGAATTCGCTTCCTCCTGCTGCAAATCCAAATGAAACTTTTGATATTGGTATTATAACGATGTTGTTTGATGTTTCAATTGGTTCTCCTATTATTGTGTTTACGTCTATCATGTCTTGTATGCTACTCATAGCTGTAGTCATAAGTCCTTCTATTGGATGTTCGCTCATTTCTATCCACTCCTTCTTTTTTGTTTAAGATGTATATTATATTTATAATATGTATCATCTTTATTTCAAATATACCTGAAAACATTATATTGATTAAATTTTGATTTATATATATTGGCTTGATTTGGAACTTTTGATTTTGTTCTTTTTTTATTTTTCTACTAAATATAATTGACAATATTGTACTTATTACTGGAACTATTATTGCTGTGAGTGCTGCATTTTCAGTTCCCATTTCTATATATAAGTTTATGTTTTTTATGTCTATATTAAGCTTTTTAAATGCTCTTATTATTTTTAAGTCAAGTGGTTTGTTGTCTATTAACTCTTCAAAATTTATTTTTTCTATTTGCTTTTTTAATTCTATTTTTTCTAATCTTGTTTTTGTTAAATTTATTCTTAATATTGGTATTTTTTTTAGTATACATAGTTTTATAATTAATTTATAATCCTGATTTATATGTCTTGGGTATCTTTGTGATGTAAATTTTAAATTTTCTATTTCAATTCTTATTTTTGAAAATACTAGTAATAATATTATTATTGAAAATATAAAAAGAAAAACCAATATATTCGCCTCCTTTTAGACGATTTATATTAGTTTTTCCATTTTTTGCTTTTTTAAACATCTATATTACTTTTTTCTTCGCTCTTTCTACTGTTATATCTCCAAATAGCTCTTCTTGTGTTGTTTCGACTTTGCTCCTTCTTGATAATTCTAACAATCCTGAAAACGCTGTTACAACTTCATTTTTATTATGTTTTTTTATTGAAAATAATTTATTAAATACAAACCTTTTTTGTTTTACTAAAACCTTAAACATTTCTTTTACTTTACTTGCTACTGTATAGTTGTCTGTTATTGCTATTTTTTCAATGTTTTTAGCATTCTGATTTATTTTTTCACTATTTCGTTGTACTAATTTCTCATATATAGTAGGTATTATTTTATTATCATAATCTTTTTCAAGTTTTTGTTTTGGTAATTTGATTTGTTCCTCTGCTTTGAAGTATCTGTTAGCATATGTTAAGTAATTTTCTTTTAACACTTTGCTTATTTCTTTGAATTTTTTGTACTCTATAATTCTTCTGATAAGTTCTTCTTCTGTAATTTCTTCTTCCTCTTCTTCTTGTTTTGGCAAAAGTTTTTTTGATTTTAAAAATAATAGTGTTGTTGCCATTACTAAAAATTCACTTGCTATTTCTAAGTTCATTTTTTCTTGTTCTTTTAAGTAGTCCACGTATTGGTCTGTTATTTTGCTTAGGTTTATGTCATATATATTCATTTTGTTTTTGTCTATTAAATGACATAGCAGGTCTAGTGGACCTTCAAAATTGTCTATTTTTATTGCGTATTTCTTTGTTTCTAGTGTTAAAATTGCCATTTATCTTACTCCTGTTCTATTGCTTTGTTTATGTTTTCTGATTTATATCCTTTTTTTAACAAATATTGTTTTATTTCTTCTGTTTCCATTGAAGCAGATTTTTTGTATATGATGTTTCCTGCTGATTTTATTTCATATTCTTCTAGTTCTTCTCTATTTTCGCTGATGTAATCTTCTATTTGATTTTTTGTTAGTCCTTTAGATTGTAATTTGTATTGTATTTCTTTTATTGATAGGTTTTTTAATATCATAAAGTTGTTTATTGTTCTTTCTATATAGTCGTTGTCATTTATGTATTTTGCTTCTTTTAAATATTCTATTATGTCTTCTAATAGGTTTTCTTCTATTTCTTTTGAGTATTTTCTACGTATTTCTTGTTCTGTTCTTTTTTTGTATAGTATGTATTTTAGTATTCTTGTTTTTTCTTTATCAAATTCTTCTATTGTGTACATTTTTTCTTTTTCCTTTTCTTTTTTCGCTTTTTTATTTTACTATATTTGCTTAGAAATTTCAAGACTATAAAATTCTTTTAACTTTTAAATATTCTTTTAGCGCTGACTGTAATACTTGTGAAAAATTCACATTTTGTGCTTCTGCTAATTTATTTAGCCATTGTGGAATTGTTAATGTCTTTTTTACTGCCTGTTCTTCCATTTCATTTCTGACTAATGGCATCCAAACACTTACATTCATGGTTTTTTCATTTTGATTACATTGTATCTTTTCTAATGGCGTACTTTCTGGAATTTCTATATTTTCTTCTTCTCTATTATATAGTACTAGTTCTAGTACTTCTTTTGCGTTCTTTATTGCTTCTTTAGTTGTACTTGCACAAGAAATAGCTTCTTCTAAATCCGGAAATCTAATATTTATTCCGTCTTTTTCATAATCAAATACAGCAACAAATTCATAACTTTCTTTCTTCTTCATTATACCATCATCCTTTCCTAAAATTTTATTCCCGACTGCTTTTCTATATTTTATACGTATTTTTGACACGTGTCAAGTATTTGCTACTAATTTAACAAAAAAAGCTAAATAAATCAGATAAAATATCTAATCTATTTAGCCCCTATTTTTTATTTTTACTTTAAAAATTATTCTTCGTCGTCATCTTCATTATTTGGAAGTTCTTCACCTAAACTTTGTTCAAAAGCTTTTGCAAAATCATCCCTTACTTTCTTTTCTATATCTGCTAGCATTTCTGGATTTTCTCTTAAATACTTTTTAACATTTTCTCTACCTTGACCAATTCTTTCTCCATTGTAGCTAAACCAAGAACCTGCTTTCTCTACAATGTCTAAGTTTACTGCCATGTCTAAAATATTTCCTTCTTTTGAGATACCTTGTCCATATACTACGTCAAATTCTGCTTCTCTGAATGGTGGTGCAACTTTGTTTTTTATTACTTTTACACGTACACGGTTTCCTTTAAATTCTCCGTCTTGTTTAATGTTTTCTATTTTTCTAATGTCCATTCTTACTGATGCATAGAATTTTAATGCTCTACCACCTGTTGTTGTTTCTGGGTTTCCAAACATTACTCCTATTTTTTCTCTTAATTGGTTTATAAATATTAGTACTGTTTTTGTTTTGTTTAGTGCTCCTGCTAGTTTTCTTAATGCTTGTGACATTAGTCTTGCTTGAAGTCCCATGTGTGAGTCTCCCATGTCTCCATCTATTTCTGCTTTTGGTACTAGCGCTGCTACTGAGTCTACTACTATTACATCTAATGCACCACTTCTTACTAAGCTTTCTGTTATTTCTAATGCTTGTTCTCCTGTGTCAGGTTGTGACACTATTAGGTTGTCAATATCTACACCTAGTTTTTTTGCATATACTGGGTCTAATGCGTGTTCTGCGTCTATGAAAGCTGCTTCTCCACCCATCTTTTGAGCTTCTGCTACTATGTGTAATGCTAGTGTTGTTTTTCCTGATGATTCTGGTCCATATACTTCTATTATTCTTCCACGTGGTACTCCACCTATTCCTAATGCTATATCCAAACTCAATGCTCCTGTTGGTATAGCTTCTATTTCCATTGCTTTAAATTCTCCTAATTTCATTACAGAGCCTTTTCCAAATTGTTTTTCTATTTGGCTCATTGCTGCTTCTAATGCTTTTTTCTTTTCTGTATTTTCTCCCATTGTTTTTTCCTCCTTATTTTCGTGAACTCTTGTTCGATATCCATATTATATATCAAATATTTGTTTTGTCAATACTTTTTTAAAATTTTTTTATTTTTATTTATACCATCCTTCAATTCCATAAAATTGGTAAAACCAATTAGGAGTTATATCGCCCACTAATTCTGAGCTATACGCCACTGTGTATTTATTATTGTATAAGCTTATATATGGCATTTCTGTTTTGTAAATTTCCATTAGTCTTTGATATTTTTCTTTTAGAATGTTTTCATCTGTTGTGTTTTTTACCTCACTCATTATGCTACGAATTTCATCACTTGAATAGTTTGATAAATTTCCTTCTCCAAAAAATGTTTCTAAATTTGGACTTGGTGAAAGTGTCATACTACATAATGCTATATCGTAGCTTCTTGCTGCTAATAAATTTTTATATTGGTCATCTGTTGCACCTATAACATTTATTCTTATTCCTTGTGCTTCTAGTTGAGCCTTTATATTTTGTGCTACTGCTACTTTAGTTTGGTCACTATTTTTTACAAGTAAATTTAATGCCAACCTTTGAGTTTTGTAATCTTCTGTTTTTTGCCAATAATTGTTTCTGTAATTCCATCCATTATCTACTAAAATCTGTTTTGCTTGTTCTACATTGTAACCACTACTTGCGTCTTGCTCTTGGCATAGCCAATTTCCATAATCAAGTGGAAAACTGCTTGTTAAGTATTTTCCATTTAATATGTTTGTTGTTATTCCTGCTTTATCTATCGAATATGATATTGCTTTTCTTACTTCTGGTTTCGCTAAGAAATAATTTGCTGTGTTTAACGCTAGAAAAGTATGCTCTCTTCCCTTCATTTCTTTTGAGCTGTATCCTATTGTTCCTATATATTCTTGTAAATTTGTATTGCTTGTACTTATTAAATCTATATTTCCTAGTTTAAAACTGTTGTATAATTCTCCCACAGCTGAAAATAGGTTTACTGTTATTTTTTCTAAAACTGTATTTTTTTCTTTGTTCCACCAGTTTGTGCTTTTTTCCAAAATTATATATGAAGGTTGTACTTCTGCTATTTTGAATTGTCCTGTTCCTATTGGCGCATCATTTTTTGTTGTGTTTGTAAATTCTTCTCCTTCATAGTATTCTTTTGATAGTATTGGAAATGTTAAGTTATACTCAAAAAAAGGTACTTCCTTATCCAAGTTTATTTTTAGTGTGTAGTCGTCTACAATATCTATTCCTATTACATTTTGAACATTGCTTGCATATATTGTTTGAGTATCTTTTAGCCTGTCTATTGTAAATCTTACGTCTTCTGATGTTAGCTGATGCCCGTTTGACCACCTTACGTTTTCTCTTAGTTTTATTAAGTATGAATTGTCTCCTTGTTTAGCCCACTCCTTTGCTAAACATGGCTCTGCTTTGTATTCTGCTGTTAGGTTTACTAGTGGCTCGAAAATTAGTTTATAGATGTCTTGTACGTTTTTGTTGTTGCTAAGTATTGGGTTCATTGTGTCTATTCCTGCTATTCCTAATTTTATTTCTTTTATTTGTTCTTCTTGGTTACTTGCTATTTGCTGTTCTTGTTCTTTTTCTGCTTCGTCTTTTTTTATTTTGTATATTGAAAATCCTAGTATTATTATGATAAATATTGCAAAAACATATTTTATCCAATTTGATTTCATATCTCACCTCATTATCCTTTGCTTATCATACATTATCTTGGGCAAAATTTCAAGATTTTTCATTGATTTTTTCTAATAAATTGAGTATAATAATAGTGACAAAAGAAATTTTGTTATGAGTTGCAATACACTCGATTAAGTAAGACATTTAGATCTGAAAAACGATCAAGTTGATTTTAAAAAACCTTTAGATTTTCTCTAAAGGTTTTTGTTATTTTATATATTTCTTAGAATTAGTCCAAATTTCTTGAACATCATTTTCTTCAAGTGCTGCACCAAACAAAGCAAAATCATACATCTTTCCTTTGAACTTCAAATTTCTTCCTACCCTTAAATCTCCTATTGTTGTATAATTATATGTAAGTTGGTCATCTCCTGATTGAAATGTTTTTATCAACTCTCCATTTATATATACTTTTGTTGCTTCACTTCGCTTTGCAACAACTTGAATATTCATTGCTTTTCCTTCATATTTTGAAATATCTATGCTTGCAAAACCTTTTTTTGTTAACTCAGCATTTAAATATAATTCAGATTGATTAGAGAACGAATATACATGCAAATATCCTTTATATATTCCAATCCATGATACGTATCTCTCATTTACGTCTGATAATGCTACTATCGTTTTAGCAAAGTCTACTCCTTGATTGACATCTCCTTCAATTGTTGTATTTATAGAATATACATCATCTATTTTGTACTTTTGGTTTACTTCTAAAACTGGAATAGCATTATCTTCATCCAATATTAATGCTCCGTTTTCGTCATACTCTAATAGACCATTATTATCATTATATTTTCCTCCTAGGTCATTTACAGGTCCTGTATATAATGATGTAGAATATAAATTGCCATAATGTGTTCCTGTTTTTTTAGTCTTGTCATCTACATATGTAATTGCATTTGCTAATCTATTTGACGTATTATTAAATGAATGTACTTGAATTTCTGCTTTATACATAACCATTCCGTCTACACTTAAAACTTCTCCTGTATTATAATTAACTATATAAGGTGCATGGCTTGTATTTTCTAACCCTAATTTCTCATACTGTGAATTATATGTTTTACTATCTTTTTCTTCTTGCGTGTAATTTCCAATCAAAAACCAACCATTACCATATGTAGTATCTCCAATTTTTATAGTATCTGAAAATTCATATGTATTAAGCTCTCTACCCAACATAGCATTTTTATGTTCAACAACACTATCTTCTAATTTTCCTAATTCAATATAATATTTGAATTCTTCTGTATTCATATTAACAATGTTGAATCCAACTTTTTTAGCATTTTGAGCATCTATTGAAGTTTCATCAGCTAGATATACTAGTTCTTCTCTGTATATTCCAATATTATTTTTGTATTTGTTACTAATTATAGAGAATTTCTCCTTGCATTGTTCTGTATTCATATATTTTATTGAATTTGCTATTGTTTCAATTTCTATTTGTTCTTTTATGCCTGATAATTCTGTTAGTGCTTTTGCCTCTCCTGTTTTGGCTATTGTTCCACTTTCTCCTGTTAATGTTGATATTGTTACTCCGTGCTAATATTAATAATATTATGATTGTAATTACTAGCGATATTAATGTAATACCTTCTGTTTTATTTCGCATTTTTTCTCTCCTTTTTCTTGTGTTTTTTATTATTTTATATTTTTAAAAAGGATTACGTCAACAAGTATTACGATAATAAAACTTTATTATTGTGTAGTTCAAGGAAAAAACAAAAACAGGTTACTAAAAAATAACCTGCTACTTTTATTTATATTAAGCTCTTGACTCTACAATTAGCTTTATACCTGTTCTATCTTCTCCTTCAACTTCCACTTCTGCAAACGCTGGTATACAAACCAAATCCACACCTGCTGGTGCAACAAAACCTCTAGCTATTGCCACTGCCTTTACTGCTTGATTTAATGCTCCTGCTCCAATCGCTTGCATTTCTGCCTTGTTTGATTCTTTTACCAATCCAGCTATTGCTCCTGCTACTGAATTTGGGTTTGATTTTGATGAAATTTTTAATATTTCCATTTTCTTTTGCCTCCTATAATTTTTATTTTTGTTGTTGCAACTTTTACGATTTTTATTTTACAATATTTGGAAATATTTGTAAAGTCTTTTTTGGAAATTTTTGGAATTTTTCATCGCATTAAAAAATTATTTTCGACAAACACTGTATCTATCTTTATTTCACAACAAAATAAGCTTGATTAATTTCTTCTTAAAATTAGCCAAGCTTATTTAATTATCTAATATTTATTCTCTTAATTTCTTTAACTTTATTAGTATTATCATCAACATCAAAAATTACGCCATTGAATATACATTCACCAGTAGCAATTCTATATCTCTCAGGAAGTGTTGTTTCAAATCTTTTAACAGATGCTTCTACATCCATTCCTATTACTGATTTTTTTGGTCCTGTCATACCAATATCTGTAATATATCCTGTTCCTTTTTCTAGTATAGTTTCATCTGCTGTTTGCACATGTGTATGTGTTCCATATACTGCTGTAACTTTTCCGTCTAAGAAATATCCTAATGCTATTTTTTCCGCAGTTGCTTCTGCGTGAAAATCTATAATTATTATATCTGCCTCTTTTTGTAATTTTGCAACTAATTCTTTTGCTAATACAAATGGATTTTCAGATAAAATATTTATATCTACCCTTCCAATTAAATTTATTACTGCTATTTTTTTGTTTTTACATTTATAGATATTGTAGCCTTTTCCTACTACTCCTTTTGGGTAGTTTGCTGGTCTTATTAATTTTGGGTGGTCTATAAATTTAAATATTTCTTTCTTTCCCCATGTGTGGTTTCCCATTGTTACTACATCTACTTTTTCTGCTAGTATATCGTTAAAATTTCTTTCTGTTATTCCCATTCCTTCTGCTGAATTTTCTCCATTTACTATTACAAAATCTATGTTTTCGTTTTCTCTTATTTTTGATAGTGTATTTTTTAACTTTCTTATTCCTGCTGAACCTATTATATCCCCTACTGCTAGTATCTTCATTTGGTTTCCCTCTTTTCATTTATTTTTACTGCTTTATAATACTATATTTTTTACGTAGTGTCAATAAGATTATATGAACATAACTTTACTCATCTTTAATAAAGGATTATGGTTACGACGTTTAGTGTCAATAGGAATTCGACAAATTTTATGTAATAATTATTTTATTATAAATATAAAAGGTGATTATATGATTAAAGAAAAAAGGAAACTAAAAAACTATACACAAGAACAAATGTCAAGCATCTTAGGAATAAGCTTAAGACAATATGTAAGAATAGACAACGAAGAAGACTTACCACGTAGAGATGTATTAAATAATTTGATTGCCACATTAGAATTAACTAATGAAGAAATCGGAGAATATATTAGAAAAATAACCAAAAATATTGCATAATACTTTTAAATTGTGGCACAAAAAAAGAACCTAAATCTTAACGATTTAAGTTCTTTTTTCTTTTTCAAAGATGTGTCCCAAAATGGACAAAATGTCCAAAAGGAAACGTCCCCAAATGTCCTTATTTTGCATAATCTACTACTCTTGTTTCTCTTATAAGATTTACTTTTATTTGACCAGGGTAGTCCATCTCATTTTCAATCTTTTTAGCAACATCTCTTGCTAAAATAGTCATTTTATCATCAGATATTTTTTCTGCTTTTACCATTATTCTGATTTCACGACCAGCTTGTATTGCAAATGATTTTTCTACTCCTTCAAATGAGTCTGCTATTTCTTCTAAGTTTTGTAGTCTCTTTATGTATGCTTCTAGTGTTTCTCTTCTTGCTCCTGGTCTTGATGCTGATATTGCGTCTGCTGCTTGCACTAGCACTGCTTCTAACGTTTGTGGTTCTACATCCCCATGATGCGCTTCTACTGCATTTATAACTATTGGGTTTTCTTTGTATTTCTTTAATACTTCCACACCTATTTCTACGTGTGTTCCTTCCATATCGTGGTCTAATGCTTTACCAATATCATGTAACAAGCCTGCTCTTCTTGCTAGTTTAGGGTCTAATCCTAATTCATCTGCCATTATTCTTGCTAGGTTTGATACTTCAATTGAATGGTTTAATACGTTTTGACCATAACTTGTTCTGTATTTTAGCTTTCCTATTAGTTTTACTAAATCTGGATGAAGTCCTATTACTCCTGTTTCTAGAACTGCTCTTTCCCCTTCTTCTTTTATTGTATTTTCAACTTCTTCTTTGGCTTTTTCTACCATTTCTTCGATTTTTGAAGGGTGAATTCTTCCATCATCAATTAGTTTTTCTAATGCAATTTTTGCAACTTCTCTTCTTAATGGGTCAAATCCTGATAGTACTACTGCTTCAGGTGTATCATCGATGATTAAGTCGATTCCTGTTAGTGTTTCTAGTGCTTTTATGTTTCTTCCTTCTCTTCCTATTATTCTTCCTTTCATTTCATCATTTGGAAGCGCTACAATTGATACTGTAGTTTCTTGAGAATGGTCTGCTGCACATTTTTGGACTGCATAGCATAGCATTTCTTTAGCGTTTTTCATTATTGTGTCTTTTGCTTTTTGCTCTTGCTCTCTTATTAGTGCTGCTTTTTCTGCTATTAATTCTTTGTCCATTTCAGATAATAATCTTTGTTTAGCTTGTTCTTGTGTTAGTCCTGCTATTTTTTGTAGTTCTACCATTTCTTTTTGGTATAATTTTTCTACTTCTTGTTTTTCTTTTTCGATGTTTTGTAGTTCTTTTTCTACTTCTCTTTCTTTCTTTTCAAAGTTATCTGAACGTCTTTCTAAGTTTTCTTCTTTTTGAATTAATCTTGCTTCTTGTTTTTGTACTTCGCCTCTTCTTTCTTTAATCTCTTGGTCTAATTCCTTTCTATTTGCCATTATTTCTTCTTTAGCTTTGAATATTTCTTCTTTTTTTAAGTTTTCTGCTTCTATTTTAGCTAATTCTACTATTCTTTTTGCTTCGTTTTCTGCACCTTGTATTTTAGACTCTGCAACTTTTTTTCTATATACCATTCCTACTGGTATACCTATTGCAAGTGAGATTAAGATAGCGGCTATTATGATTATTATATTCATAATCAATACACCTCTTTCTTATTTAATTTTCAATGTTCGAATAAAATATATATATCGTTTGTTCTTATTTTAATATATTTTTTCCTACTATACTATTTTAACTTTATTCTCCCAAACTGTCAAGTGCTTTGTCTATAAAATATCTGGATTATCTTGTAAAATTTTATTAACGATGTCTTCTTCTAGACTAAAAGGCACAACATATCCACCTAAATTCTGTGCTTTATCAGATAAAACTGGATTTTTGTCATTTACATATATTTTTGCTTTTCCTTTTCCATTTTTAGCTTCTTGGACCAAGTTTGATACTGGCGAATTTCCGTCAAAAGCCATAACTACTGAACTTCTTCTTTCAAAAATTTCGTAGTTAAAGCTTTTATATATTCCCATTTCATCACTTTCAATAGAAATTCTAACACCGTCTAAATCCTCTTTTAGCAGTTTGTCTGATTCTTCTTCTGATACCATTTTAGGAACTATCGCATCTATTTCAAATTTCTTGTTTAATTTATTGCTTATATTGATTATCTCTTTTTCATAGCCTTCCATTTTGTGGCCAATTACAAAATATGCTTTTTCAGTATTTACTTTTTTAATTAATTCTTCTAAAATGATCTTTCCTTCAGGTGTTACTTCTGTATTTCTTCCTTTTTTGTTAAAACTTCCACCTGCAATAATAATTGGAACTTTGTTTATTGGAAGTTGCTTTATTTTCTTTCTCAATTTGGTTTCTGCTTCTATGTTTTTATTTATTCTCATAGGTTGATTATTTGCTTTTCCTTTTTCAATGTTCTCTTTTTCTAATTGTGACAAAGCTTCTGTTATAGTTCTTCCATTTAAAAACTTTTCAAATTCTGCTGATTTCTTTTTAAAATATATCTCTCTATCTGCAATAATTTCATCTTCCACTTTTCTCATTTTTTGAAAATCCGCGTCTGTAAGCCCAAGTAAATTTTGAAGAGCTAATTGCTCATCAATCGTATCAACTCCATAAAAACCACATCCGTCTGTTCCTTGAACACATTTTATATCATTTTTTAAATAAGTTTTTATAGGGTGTAATTTTAAATTACTTAAATTGTTCAATCTTACATTTGATGTTAATTGAAACTCTAACACAACATTGCCTTCTTTTAATTCTTTTATCAATCTTTTTCCTTCTTTTGATTTCAAATCTGCTGTGTACAACCCATGACCTAATCTTACTTTTGGCATCTCTTGGCCAGGTTTTAATGCTTCTTTTATACATTCAATCGATTTTGCAACATTATCTCTTAAACTGTCATTCTCACCTGCGTGTATTCTTATTGTAAAATCTTTATCTACATCTGCAACATATTCAACTAACTCTCTTATAGCTGGCTTCAAATCTGAAATATCATTTATCTCTTCTCCCATAAAGTCGCTACCTACTACATATGGGCTTTTTGCAACTGTTTTTAGAACATCTAAGTTCTCCCTTAAATAATTTCCACCAATTATTTGGCTTTCAATAATTGTAAGTGGAATTCTTCTCAATGCTGCTAATAAACGAATTTTTACACCTGTTTCCTTTTCTATATATGGCATTATTCCATGCACTTCTTCAATCAACTGTATTGCAGGGCCATTTGATTTTACCAAATCTGAATCCGCTATTTCTGTATAATCAATTTTTTGTTTTTGATATTCTCTTGCAATCCATAAATATTTATCTTGTCTTAATGTTATGTTTTTTAACTCTGGATTTTCATTATCTTTTAACATTTGTTTTAATTTTATTTTTACCCCGTCTTTTGGAATTTTGCTTATTTTTTCTATATCTAAATTAATTTTTTCATCTGATGGTTTTCCTTTTGTAAAAGCATATCTATAAATATATAATTTTTCAAGGTTTGTAAAAACTGCTTGCCCGTCTTTTAATATTGATAGGCTATTTCTTATTTTTGCAATATTATGTGATGCATTTTCTAAATTATTTAATATAAAATCTGCAAAATTTATGAATGTATTGTCATCTATCTTTCTTATTCTATATTTTCCTTCTAATTTGCAATCTTTGTATTTTTCTTCGACCTCTGCCCTTTGTTTTAATATTTTTTCTTCCTGCTCTTTACTCATTATTAATTTTAATTTCTTTATGTAATACAATGGATATCTAACTTGATGTTTTATTCCTAATGCGATTAGTACATCAGGAGATAAATTTGCATTCATATGTGTATGTAAATCTGTTCTAAATTTTGATTTTTTTAATATGTTTGATTTTACAATTGTCTTTTTTAAATGTAGGTTGTAATTTTTTGTTTGTGACATTAATGTTTTTGTAATTGCTGGTATTTTTGCTCTTACTTCAATTACACCGTCTTCATATATATTTGCTAACTTTATTCCGCCTAATCTTAATATATATACAATGTCATTGTCCCCATTTATACTTGCAGGAATTGTTCCCGTAATTATTTTCATATCATTTTCATTTTTTACAGTTTCTACATTACATAGCTTGGCTAGATTTGTTATTAAATTTCCTGTACCATGATTTGGTGTTTCTATAACATATCTCAATTCGTCTTCGTTTTCACGATATATGCTTACTTTTATGTCTTTTTCTTTGTCTAAATAGAATTTGCTTAGTCTTGTGCTTTTCATGTTTCCCTCCTTTTGTTTATTATATTTTCTTAAATTTGTTAAGTTCCATTGTATCATATTTTTATTCTCTTTGCAATAAATTATGTTGACTTTTTCTAAAGAGTGTCCCCCATGGCAAAAAATTGCCAATAGGGACGGAGGAAAATGGCAAAAAATTGCCAAAAAGGTCCGTCCCCTTTGGCAATTTCTCTATTTTGTTGATATATGTATATTATCTATCTCTGCTTTCATTTCTCTTGAAATAATATTCTGAATTTTAGCCACATCTTCTGGCTTCATTTCCTCACTTTCTATAATTACGCTGATGCTTTTATCATTTACAAAAATAATACTATTTTCAAAGCCTTTTGTTTTTATCAAGTTTTCACATATCATAATACTATTTTTTAGTTCATTTATTTTTGTTATTTCTTGTGTTGCTGTTTGTTTCTGAGTTTCTAGTGAGTTACTACTGTTTAACACTTTTTCGTATGTTTCTAACATTTGAGAATACATCGTGTCTCTTTCTAATTTTGATTGTACAAAATAATCATCTTTTGTCACTTCGCTATTTGCTTGTACTTCTTTTTGTTCTACTTGCTTTGCACCTTCACTATTGCTGTTTTGATTTTCGCTTTCACTTTTATTTGAGCTATCGCTAGTAGTTGCTGTCTCTTCCCCTGTCACCACATCATTACTGTTTACTAATGTTGCGTCTCCAATGTCAGCTAATAATGTGTCGTCTTTTGCTTCCATTTGCATACTTGTTTCTATTGATTGATTATCATTTGCGTTTGTTGTAAAGTTTAAATATCCCGCTGTCATTATCATTATTGCAATAACATAAATAATTACTTGGTTTTTCTTTAATAATTTCATAAAAATCTTTCCTTCCTCATTTTAATTCATCTCAAAAACTTGAATTTTATGTGTAGCAAGGCCTGTTACAGCTTCAACAGCCTGTATAATATTTGTCTTAGTACTTACATTTCCTGCACCTTTTGCAGTAACAATTGCACCTTCTATTTTTGCCTGCACTACTTTTTGTGTAATTGGCGTTTTCTCTCCACTTTCTTCTTTAAATATGATGTCTTTTTGGGAATTATTTTCTTGTATTTTTCTTATTCCTCCTGATGTATCTGTTTCTTCTGTTGTACTTACTTTTGAATTTTCGTTATACATTGCAACAACTTCATTTGATTCATTATAATTTATGCATACTTTTACTTCTCCGACACCTTGTATTTTTGATAAAATATTTTCTAATTTTTCTTCTAAATTATCTGTTGTTTGAATATTTTCAGAAGGTGTTATATTTGTTGCAGAACTTGCCAACTTTTTACTCGTGTCATTATTTGTTTCTATTTTTTTCTTGCTATTTCCATTCCATATTATATTTATAATTACAATTGTTATAATCAATATTATTACAAAAAACACCAAATTTTCTATTTTCTTTTTGTCATTCCCTTCACCGTCTTCTTTGCTTTTAATTAAGCTTTTTAGTTGATTTTTAAACATTTTTCTTTCACCCCGTATTCTTCTATTAAAAATTTTTTTACGTTTTGAATATCTGTGTTTGTAATCTTTTTCTCTTTACTTGAAGATTGTTCTTCTTTTTTTATTTTTGTATCTACCTTTTTAATTTTCTGTACTTCTGTCACTATTTTATTTTCGACTGTCTCACTTTCTTTTGCAGGCTCGTTATCCTTTTCTATATTTAACTGTATTTGATTAATTTCCCATTCCTCTTCTTCATTTCTAGTTGTATTTATTCTTGCATTTTTTACATTGTATCCCTTTTCTTCTACTTTTTTTGTAATATCTTTTTCTAATTCTTCTTCATATAATTTATTTATTCTTTCGTCCATACTGGTTTGATTTACAGCACTTGTGGTTTCTATTGATGTATAATCTTCAAAATCCAAATTACTCAAATTTAACTTATCTTTATTTTGTATAAGTGGAGATATTATATTAAATATCACAAAAACTCCTAAAACCATTCTTATGTACTTTTTTGTTTTGTTGTTTGGCAAAAGCATTTCTAAAATTGAAATTATTACTATGGTTACCCCTACTCCTTTTGTCCAGCTACTTAAAAACTCTATCATTTGTATGCTCCTATCTATACATCATGCTACTATTTGACATTTTCAAAACCAATGTCGTTCCTATTATCAACATAAACGACATTGCAGTTAAAATTCCTAAAAAGATTTTAAAGATGTCGCCTATTTGCTCCAATAAACTGACTATATTTTTATCTGCAATTGGTTGAACTAACGCCGAGAGCAGTTTATACGACGCTGTAAGAACTGTTAGTTTTAAAATTGGCATAACACAAATTCCTATAATAATAACAACTCCAACCAATCCGACAGCATTTTTCAAAACAACTCCACAGCCTAAAACTGTATCAACCGCATCTCCCAAAATCTTACCAACTACTGGTATCGCCGAACTGACAACTGCTTTACTTGTCTTTGCAGTAATTCCATCAACACTACTAGATAACGTTCCTTCTAAAGAAATCACTCCAACAAATATTGTTAAAACAATACCTAAAAACCATACAATCCCTGACTTCAAAAACTTCGACAACTTATCAATTTGAACTCTATCAGATATTTTCGAAATCACCACTAAACTTGCAAATATCAAAACAAGTGGAATAATCAAATTTTGTATGGTATTTCCGATAAAATTTATCATAAACAAAATTATTGGTTCTATCACAGTACTTGTAGTTATACTTCCCGTATACAGCATCAATGTTACAAGTAATGGAACTAGCATATTCATAAATCCAAGTAAATTACTTGTAGTATCTTGAACTAGTTTTATGATATCTGAAAAATTTGACATTATTATAGTTACAATTAATATATATTGGACATAATAAACCAATTTAGCAATTCCGTCATTCTCTAAGCTTTCACTAACTGACTTTAAAACACTATGAATCACTATAACCGCTAGTATTCCAACAATCGCCTTCACATTTGTAGTAACTTCCTTTCCAAGCAAATTTAATATTCTCTTTGCATATGTACTATTATCAACATTTCCCTTTATTGCCTGTTCCAGAACCTCATTAACATCTATACCCTCAAAAAATTCACCTGAATACTCTTTGGCACCTTTTATAAAATCTTGTATTTTAAACTCTTCTTGTTGTTCCTTCATCGTCTGCGTTCCGCTATCTGCATAACTCGCATTGCCAACTGCCACAACGCACACAACAACCATCATTATCAATAAAAACTTTTTCATTTGTTCCTTTCGTGTCCATTGGAGACGTTTCTTTTTGGACAAAAATGTCCATTTGGAAACGTCCCTATTGGACATTTTTGTCCACAGGGGACACATCTTCCTTTCAAAATTTTTTTGACCTGTCTCAAAAAGTTTAGGGCAATATTTTTAATATTATTTCTAGCAAGCTTGATATTATTGGTATTGACATTGATATTATGATAATCTTTGTGCCTATTTCTATTTTGCTTGCTATTGCTGCCTCTCCGGAGTCTTTACATATGCTTACTGCAAATTCTGATAAAAACGCTATTCCTGTTATTTTTATTAGTAGAGTTAAAAAGGTGCTGTTAATTGATGTTTTGTTTGCAAGTGTTTGTAGTAAGTTTATTATTCCTGTTAGTTTGTCCATTACTAGCAGTAAGATTAGTACTCCTGTTAGCAGGCTTATGTATATTGCAAATTCTGGTCTATATTGTTTTAAAAGTATTATTATTATTAATGCTATTAAACCAATTCCAATTATTCTTATAACTTCCAAATTGATTTCCATTCCTTCCGCTATTTTTTATAAATTGAATATTGTTCTTACTGTTCCAAATAAAGTACTTATTTCTTTTATTACCATTGTTAGAACTATAACTAATCCGCGCTAATGTTGTCATCATTGCTTGGTCTTCTCTTCCTGCTCTTACCAAGACTTGATGTAAAACAGCAACTAGTATTCCTATCGCAGCAATTTTAAATAATAAATTGATATCCATATTTGTTTTTATCCTTTCTACAAATTAGAATTTGATATTTTAACATAATACTATTACTATTGCTAATCCCATTATTGTGCCAAGTCTTGTAAATAGTTTTTCGTTTTTTTGTTTTTCGCAAAATGCTTCTTTTATCTGATTCTCTAAGAAAGTCTCTGTAATTTCTATTTGACTTACCTGTCCTTCTACATCTGTTTGACCTAGTAATTTTGATAGTTTTTTTATTGTTTGTTTATCTTGCATTTTTAAATTTGTTTCTGTTTCTTCTACTGCTTGCTCCCAAGCGATATTTGCTGTTGTTTCTTTCATTTTTTCACTTGCTTTTTTAAATATGTTTCCAACATTCTTGTTGGTATTTGATGAAATTTCTTTAAAAATTTCTGGTATTGGTTCATATGTAAATTTAATTTTTGTTTTTAATATGTTTAATGCATTTTTAATTTCTTCTAATTCTTCTAGCCTATGTACATATTTTTTTGCTAGAAATTTTCCAATTAAACTTGTCCCTAGCAAAATTAAAAATAATATAAAATATTTGATTATCTGCATACTAAGCTCGTCCTTTCTCTTTTCTTATATTGTATGCTCGTTAGTTTATTTTAGAACTTTTAATTAACTTATTTTTAAAAACTTTTAAAATTTCATATTTAGCCTAAAAAAATGATTTTTTCTATTTGTTTTGTTTCTATTAAAAAGTCAATTTCTTTATTCATTTTCACATCTTCAATTGAATTTCCGTGCATTGTAAATAGCCCCTTTACCCCTGACCCTATTGCTTTACCGAATTGCTAGAGCATCATCTTTTGAACCTATTTCGTCACATGCAATTACTTCTGGTGCCATAGAACGAATTAGCATTTCCATTCCCTTTGCTTTTGATATGTTTTCAATTACATCTGTTCTTATCCCTATGTCATTTTGCGGTACTCCTTGATACATCGCTGCTATTTCTCCTCTTTCATCAACTACCCCGCACTGTTTTACCTTGAAAATTTATATTTGCAATTCCATTACTTATATTTCTTATCGTATCTCTTAACATAGTTGTTTTTCCCATTCCTGGTGGCGATACAATTAATGTTGTATAAATTGTTTTATTTTCCATATCTAATATTTCATTTAATATTTTGTTACTGCATCCTATTACTTGCCTTGCAATTCTAAAATTTAGGCTTGTTATATATTTTAAGTTGATTACATTATTGTTCTCTGTTACAGCTGTCCCTGTTATTCCAACTCTGTGTCCACCTTTTATGGTTAAAAATCCGTCACATATTTGATTTTTATATGCATAAATGGAATTGTTGCAAAGCCTTTCTACTGTTTGCAATATCTCTGTTCCACTTACATTATATTCTATTAATATTGTTGTTCTTCTTAGTTTTAATAAAATTGGCCTGTTTGAACGTATTCTTATTTCTTGTAATTCTTCTGCAACTTGTCTATTTTGATTAATTGTGTTGTCTAGTAATAAATATATATTGCTTGGAAAATATCTTAATATTTCTTCTTTAATGTTCAAATTTATCCCACCTTTTTAATTTTTATTTGCATAAAAAAAGAACATATATAATATATATATGCCCTTTTTTGTGTTTTAGAACTATTTTTCGTTTATTACAGCTCTGTATATTGCTCCTGTATTTTCTTCTTTTTCGAATTCTATTTTGTAGTTTTTCTCTGTTGATATTTCTTGTTTGATAAATGATATGTTTTCTCTTGTTGCTTCATATTCTTCTCCGTTGAAGTTTATTTCTTTTATTTTGTATCCATCTTTTTCGTTGTTTTCGCTTATTATTGTCATTAAGCCTTTTGTTGTTACTCCTGGTGAGTTTGTATTTGCATACATTTCGTATTCTGCATTTGTTTGAGTTACGTTAGTTTCATCTAATTGATTATTTATGATATCATTTGCTTGCTCACTTATAGATGAATTTAATAGTAAATTTGATAATAAATTCACTGGAAATAAATTAAACAATGGATTTTGACTTTCTTCTAGTCCTAATTCTTCCATTTGTTGTTTATTTACTTCTGTTATTCTTTGTTCTACTGCTTCTAAGAAATTCGTAAGTTGTTCTTCTCCCACATCATTCAAAATAATACTGTTATCTTCTGTAAAGTTTTCTATATCAACACTTTCCGCAAAACTCACATTATTATTTATCATATATGTTATGCTTTCTTCTTCGTTTACTTGTATTGTTACTTGATAAGTTTCTTGTACACTTTCCATAGTTTCTAATCCATTGAAAGCTCCAGCTATTAAAAATTTAAACACATTGTCGTCATTTTTAATTTCGAAGGAAATACTTGTACTATTTTGGTTATTTCCTTTTATTTTATCCATTGTAACAACTATTTCTTCTGTTGATATTTTTAGTTTTGATAACTTTCCTTTTTTACTGTATACAGTAATTTCAAATTGTTGATTTTCTTCTATTTCTGTTTCATTGAAACTTTCAATTACTTCTTCTATTTCACTTTTTTCTACTTTATCTTGTGCTCCCAAAGATTCCGCATATTGATTTATTTTATCTAAAGCCAACTCATCATCTTTTAAAGTTTCTAATAATTTTATCGTTATATTTTTCATATCTTCTAATGTTAATGTTAGCTTATAGCCTGTACTACTTGTTTCTTCGACTTTAGAGAATTTTTCATCACCTATACTTTGCATTAAAACTTCTGTATATCTATTTATTATTTGTTCTTTTTCTTGTTCTGTTATTTCTATTTGTTTTGTTTCATCAGCTTTATCAAAAACATCTTTTATTTGATTTATGAATTCTATAATAGTATTTGACATTGTATCGGTATCAGCAGTGTCTATTGCTACAAAGTTCTTTCCTATATATTTAGTTTGAATTCCTAATTTATCTTCTATTTTTCTATATGTAATTGGAAAGTTCACATCACTTGAATAATTTAATGATATTTCTTGCTCTGTTTCCTTTGCTAAATTATTAGTTTTTCCTTTAAAACTAATATTAAAGTCATTTACTGCTTTAAATTGCTCTTCTTCGCCCTTCATTTTGATATCAGCTTTAAATATAGCACTATTTGTGTATGGTGTATTTTCTTTCTTTTCAAAATATTGGCTTGTTTGCTTGTCTATAAACCCAGTTTCCGCATTTCCTGATTGTGCTACATATTTAAAGAATAGTGTTTTATTACTTTTAAACATATCTGTTTGAAAATATAAATATGCAATTACACCTATTAATACTAATATCATTATTGATATTGTTATAATTAAAATTTTTAATAATTTTGTATTTTTCCTTTGTTCCATATCTTTCATTCCCCTATATTCTATTCTTCCCAGTTGTGATAAATATTTGCAACATCGTCTAAATCTTCTAATCTTTCTATTAGTCTTTCCATTTTTTCTACACCTTTTTCGTCTAGACTTACTGTTGTTGTTGGTACCATTTGTACTTCTGCTTCTAAGAATTCTAATCCTGCTTCTTCTAATTTTTCACGAACCTCTGAAAAGTCGCTTGGGTCTGTTGTTATTTCGTAGATTTCTTCTGATGCTTCAAAATCTTCTGCTCCTGCGTCTAGTGCTAACATCATTAGCTCTTCTTCATCCATTTTTGTTGTTTCTTTTTCTATTACTATTATTCCTTTTTTGTTAAACATGTATGATACACATCCACTAGTTCCTAAGTTTCCTCCTGCTTTGTCAAATACGTGTCTTACGTCTGCTGCTGTTCTGTTTTTGTTGTCTGTTGATGCTTCTACTATTACAGCAACTCCGCTTGGACCGTATCCTTCATATGTTATTTCTTCGTAGTTTTCGTTACTGCTTGATGCTTTTTTTATTGCGTTGTTTATTGTGTCGTTTGGCATGTTTGCTGCTTTACATTTTGCTATTACGTTTTTTAGTTTTGAGTTTCCTGCTGGGTCTGGTCCTCCTTCTTTTACTGCTATTAGCAATTCTCTTCCTAATTTTGTAAATATTTTTCCTCTTGCTGCATCTGCTTTTCCTTTCTTTGCTTGTATATTATGCCATTTGCTATGTCCTGACATGTGAATTCCTCCTTTTAAATTTTCCTTTCCAAAATATTGTATCATATTATTCTAAATTTGTGTAGTGTTTTTGTAAAAATCATCTAATACATTATCTTATCATCTTTTTCTAAAAACTTATTAAATATTTTTATTGTTTCATCTCTATCAATACATTCCAAATTTAATGTTTCATTATCACCTATATTATCTGTTAATTTTCTTATATAATCATATATATAATCATCTCTAAACCCAATACTTGCAGCATCTTCCTTAGTATTTCCATAATACACTTTTTTTATATTAGCCCAAATTATTGCAGATAAACACATTGGGCAAGGAAAACAAGAAGTATATAATTCACAATTACTTAAGTCATATGAGTTAATATTTTTACAAGCATTTCTTATTGCCATTATTTCTGCATGAGCCGTTGGGTCATTATCACTTAAAACATGATTTGAACCTTTTCCTATTATTTCTCCATCTTTAACAACACAAGCTCCAAAAGGCCCTCCTGCATTTGTTTTCAAATTATCCTCTGATAGTTCTTTTGCTACTTTCATATATTTATCCATATTTATTTCTTCCCTTCTAACTTCTTTTAACTTGGCTGTTTTTTATTGTGCCTTTAATATTTTTTCTCTATGTTCTTGATAATATTGATAACTCATAGCCTCTTTATCTTCAAAAACATCTGCTTCTATTATTTTTCCTATAAATAATGTATGTGTGTCATTATCTATGCTGTCTACAATTTCACATATCATATATCCTAATGAATTATTTATGATTTCTATTTCTTCTATTTTTGTTGTTTCTACTCTTTCAAATTTATTTATATTTCTTGATGAATTAAAACCAAAAGTTTTTATTATTTCTGGATTTACTTCTTTACTCAATATAGATATTGCAAATCTGTCGTTAGTTTTAAGTAATTGATTTGTATAGTTATTTTTCATTACTGCAACTGATATTAATGGATTTTTTCCAAAACTTATTTGAGATACAGCATCTACTATACATCCTCCATTTTTTGTTGTTAATACATACATTCCTTGTGTTATTTTTCTTGTTATATTTATATTTTTCAAAATATCATCTCCCCCTTATTCTTAACGCCCTTAAAGCATTTATTATAGCGATTACAGAAACACCTACATCAGCAAAAACTGCTTCCCACATAGTTGATAATCCAAACGCACTTAATACTAAAACAAGCAACTTTACAGAAATAGCAAAAACTATATTTTCTCTAACAATTCTCATAGTTCGCTTTGATAAATGAATAGCATTTACAATTTTTGACGGTTCATCTGTCATAAGCACAACATCTGCCGCTTCAATTGCACTATCAGCTCCAAGTCCACCCATTGCAATACCAATATCTGCTAACGCCAAAACTGGTGCATCATTTATTCCGTCACCAACAAATGCAAGTTTACCTTTTTCGTTCTTCTCTTTTAATAGCCTTTCAACTTTCTCTACTTTTCCGTCTGGCAACAATTCTGTATAAACTTTATCTAATCCCAGCTCTTTAGCTACACTTTCTCCTACTGCTTTTCTATCTCCTGTTAACATTACTGTTTGCTTAATGCCATTTTTCTTTAGGTTTTTAATTGATTTTACTGAATCATTTTTTATTTTATCTGCTATTAATATGTAACCTGCATATTTTCCTTCTATTGCTACATATAAAACTGTACCTATCTCATCACATTTTGTAAATTCAATTTGCTTTTCGCTCATCAATTTTTCATTTCCTACCAATACATCTTGTTCTCCAATTCTTGCAACAATTCCAAGTCCTGATAGTTCTTGTGTTTTTACAATTTGTTTTTCATCAATTTCTTTGCCATATGCTTTTTTTACCGATAAAGATATTGGATGGTTTGAATAGTTTTCGCTATATGCTGTAATTTTTAACAATTGTTCTTCTGTCATATCTATTGCCTTAACTTTTTGTACTTCAAAAACACCTTCAGTTAATGTTCCGGTTTTATCAAATACAATTGTTTCGGTATTCGCTAACTGCTCTAAATAGTTACTACCTTTTATTAAAATTCCCATTTTAGAAGCTCCACCAATTCCTCCAAAGAAGCCTAGTGGTATTGAAATTACTAAGGCACAAGGACAAGATACTACTAAGAATGATAATGCTCTGTATATCCATTCTGAAAATGTTGCATCTTTTACGATAAATGGTGGAATTACTGCAAGAATTAGTGCAATTATTACAACAATTTGGGTATAATATCTTGCAAATTTAGTAATAAAGTTTTCTGATTTTGATTTCTTACTGCTTGCATTTTCTACTAGGTCTAATATTTTACTTACTGTTGATTCTCCATATTCTTTCATTACTTCAATTTTTATTAAACCATTTAAGTTTATTGAGCCACTTAGTATTTCTTCTCCTTCTATTACTTCTCGTGGTAAACTTTCTCCTGTTAAAGCTTTTGTATCTAAACTTGATTTTCCTTCTATTACATATCCGTCTAATGGTACTTTTTCGCCTGGTTTTACTATAATTTTTTCTCCGATTTTTACATCTTCCGGATTTACTTTTTGAATTTTTCCTTCTCTTTCTACATTTGCAAAATCAGGTCTAATATCCATTAAATTTGAAATTGATTTTCTTGATTTATCTACTGCATAGCTTTGGAATAATTCTCCCACTTGATAGAATAACATAACTGCTACTGCTTCTGGAAATTCCCCAATTCCAAATGCTCCTAATGTTGCAACTGCCATTAAAAAGTTCTCGTCAAAGACTTTTCCTTTTGTAATATTCCTTATTGCTTTTTTTACAATTTCTAGTCCAACGATAGCATAAGATATTATATATATTGTGTTATTTATTAATTTGTTATTGAAATTTATTGCTAATGCAATGAAAAATAGTATACCAGCTAATATGATTTTAATTCCTCTTTTTTTCATTGGTACAGTCTCATGAACTTCTTCTATTGTCACGTCTGGTTCTTCTTTTTTTATAACTTTTTTCACTTTTGCTATAATTTCTTCTTTTATTTCTTCGTTATATTCAAGTTCCATTTTTTGTGCCATAAAGTTTATATTTGCACTTTTTATGCCTTCTAACTTTTGTATTGCTCTTTCCAATTCACTAGCGCAATTTGCACAGTCTAATCCGTTAATCTTAAATTTACTTTTCATATTATTTCTTCTCCTATTTTTTATGTTCTATATGTTCTACACCTATTTCAAACACTTTTTTTACATGGTCATCATCTAACATGTAGAAAACTTCTTTGCCTGATTTTCTACATTTGACAATTCCGCTTCTTCTCAATGTTCCTAATTGGTGTGAAATTGACGATTTGCTCATTCCTAATACATTTGCAATATCACACACGCACATCTCATTTTTATCTAAAGCAAATAATATTTTTACTCTAGTAGTGTCTCCAACAATTTTAAAAAATTCTGCTAATTTATTAAATATATCTTCTTCCAGCATGTTCTTTGTTGTTTTATCAACCACATCTTGGTGGATTACATTACAATCACATATAAATTCATTTCTAGACATTTGATTATCTCCTTTCTTATTATGATTGAGTGTTTATTCAACTTTACTTGTATTATATGTGAATATACACTCAACTGTCAATGCTTTTTTGTAATCTTTTAAAAAAATAAAAATACATTAGTAATGTTAAGATTTTTTCTTACATCTAATGTATTTTAAAAATTATTTTTGCTTATATTTCTCCAAAGCCTTTGCCACTTGGTCAGGGCAAGAAGTCCCTTTACGACCACATTGAATATCTTTCAATAAACTAATTATTTCTTCTATAGTTTTGTTTTCTATTAATTTTGAAACTCCAACTGTATTACCTGGACAGCCACCTACAATTTTTAGTTTTTTTACAATATCGTTTTCAATATCAAATATCATTTCAACTGAACAAACACCTTCTGGTTTATATCTATATTCCATTTTTTCTCACTCCTATTCATCTTTTTTTATAATATCTTTTACTATTTCCCCTGCTATTATTAGCCCTGCAACAGGTGGTACAAATGATATACTTCCTGGTACAGGAGTTTTACTTATTTCTTCCTTGCTGTCATTTTTTTGTAGTTTTATCGGTTCTTCTTTCGAATATAAAACTTTTAAGCTTTCTATATTTCTTTTTTTCAATTCTTTTCTCATAACTTTTGCTAATGGACATACGCTTGTCTTATAAATATCTGCAATTTCAAATCTTAATGGGTCAAGCTTATTTCCTGTTCCCATTGATGATATTACTGGTATTTCTAGTTTCTTGCATTGCATAATGATTTCTATTTTTGCAGTTACTGTATCTACACAGTCTACTACATATGTCAGATCTTTTGTTATTATTTCAGTTTTTGAATTTGGCATATAAAACTCTTGATATGTTTCTACTTGTGCATTTGGGTTGATTTCTAATATTCTTTCTTTCATCACATCAACTTTGTTTTTTCCTATTGTTTTTGTTGTTGCAATTATTTGCCTGTTTATATTTGTTATACTTATTTGGTCATTGTCTATAAGTATTAACTTTTCTACTCCTGCTCTTGCTAGCCCTTCAGTTACGAATGAACCAACTCCGCCTATTCCAAATATGGCTACTTTTGCTTTTTGTAATTTGATTATTCCTTCTTTTCCAATTAGTAACTCTGTTCTTGAAAATTGATTTGACATTTCTTGTCTCCTTTTATTTCATTCTTTTTCTATGTGTACATCATATCACATTTTGTATTTAAAGTCACTAATTATATGTTATAAAATAAGCTATTACATAATTTTATATACAATAGCTTATTTACTTTTTATTCATTATTTAAAAAGTTCATTACTAAGTCTACTATTATTTCCTTCTCTTTTGGGTTTGATTCTGCAATTAATAGAGTTAAAGCTGTTAATGTATTGTTGTCAATGGTTTGTTTGTCTTCTTTATATAGAATTCCATAAAAGTTTAAGAAATATATAAACAATGTTGCTGCTATTCTTTTATTTCCGTCTGCAAATACATGGTTTTTTACTATTAAGTATAAAAAGTTTGCTGCTTTTTCTTCAATGCTTTTGTATATGTCTTGTCCTGCAAAACTTTGATATATGTTTCCGATTATTGATTCTAATCCTTTGTCTCTTTCTACTGCAAATAACGTGCTTTCTTCGTTAAATCTAAGTTTGTTTATTATGTCTATACATTCACTATATTCTATTTTTCTTTCGTCTGTTTTGCCTTTTATCTTTTTTAATGTTCTGTGGTCATAGTCGTCTAATAGGTCTAATGCTTTTGAGTATTCTCCTATTACTTTTAGTATTTCTTTTGCATCGTTGTTTTCTAGTCTTTCGTCTATTCTATTTGCTATGTCTATTAGTTTTATTGTTTTTTCTAAGTATTCTAATCTTTTTTGGTTTACAGCATATCCTTTTAACATATAGTCTTTTAATATTTTATTTGCCCATTGTCTAAACGCAACACCTTGTTTACTGTTTACTCTATATCCAATAGAGATAATCATATCTAAATTATAATATTGAACTTTGTATATTTTTCCGTCTTCAGCAGTATGCTCAAAAAATGAGCATACTGAATTTTCGTCTAATTCTCCACACTTATATATGTTTTGAATATGTCTTGTTATTGTTCTTCTGTCTTTATCAAATAACTTAGACATTTGCTTTTGTGTAAGCCATACTGTCTCATCTTTCAGATTTACTTCTAATTTCACCCCCTGATTTTCAAATAAAATAATCTCGTTTTTCTTCTCTTCCATAAGCCCACATCCTTTTCTATAAAATTTAGTTCCTACTTCTTACAATTTTACTTTTAGACTATATTTATTTCTCCATTTGAACTATTGTTTGTATTTTATAATATATTTACTCCTTTGTCAATATTTTTTTATTAATTTATTTTTAAAATTAATTTAGACAAAAAAATAGGAGTTAAATTAACCCCTATTTGATACTCTAATCTACATTAACACCCTTTTCAAGCTGTTTCTTACCAATAAAATAATAAACAACATTATATAACAGATAAATTGCAATAGCCGATATCATAATCACTTTAATAACATCAATATTTATCATTTCCATTGTATTTATTAAATTCATAATATCCTTATTAAACATACCTATTGAACCAACGAGACATAAAGATAAAACATTTGTAAACATATATAATCCAAATCCTGTAGCAATTGAATTAACCATTTTATTCTTATTAGCTTTATGTCCAATTATAATTCCAACATATCCTACTAAAACCACAAAAACTATTTCTAGGAATAATATAAACGAAATTACCAACAACAAATTAATAATCGTTGTATCATATGTGTTTGCAGCTAGCTCTAAGCCTTGTTTTAAAAATTCTATATTTTCTTTAGAGTAATAGCATATAAATAAACATACTACTGCAACAACAACTGTTATAAATATACAAATTATAGCTGCTAATACTTTTGATAGATATATTTGTCTTTTTTCAATTGGCAATGTATGTGTTAAGTAACTTTCATCTTTATAAATGTTTATAACAAATCTTGCCCAAGACCTCATTATTCCATTTATCAAACTACTTGCAAGCATACTTATAGTAAATCCTGCAGATATTTGTCCTAATATTCCAAATAAAACTGAGTTTTCTATACTAAAACATATTCTTGTAATAACAGCAAATATAAATGATAAAGCATAAAAAACTATTACGACTTTATAAATCCATTTCAAATCATATTTTAATAATTTTCCTAACATTTAAAAGACCTCCTAAAAATTTCATCAATACTTGCATTCTCTGTTCTCCTTAGTTCATCAGCAGACGACGTTAATTTTATTTCACCTTTATCAATAAATATAACATCATCTAATATTCTCTCAATATCTGCAATTAAGTGAGTTGATATAATAACACTTGCGCCTTCTTTAAAATTTGATAATATTGTATCTAATATATAATCTCTCGTCGCTGGGTCTACTCCACCTAATGGCTCATCTAAAATATACAATTCTGCTTCTCTACTCATTACCAATATTAATTGTAGTTTTTCTTGCATACCTTTTGACATATGAGAAATTTTCTTATCAATTCCCAAATCCAAGTCTTTTAAAAGTTTTTCTGCACGTTCTCTATTGAAATTATCATAAAATTCTTCAAAGTATTTTAGAACTTGATTTACAGTCATACTTTTATCTAAATACGTTCTTTCTGGCAAGTATGATATTACTTTTTTAGACTCCACCCCTGGATTTTTTCCATTTATCAAAATTTCTCCACTTGTTGGTATTAGTAAATCATTTATTAGTTTTATTAATGTCGTTTTTCCCATTCCATTTTTTCCAAGTAGCCCTATGATTTTTCCTTTTGGAATAGTTAAATTTATGTTTTTTAAAACTTCTTGATTATCAAATTTTTTATATAAGTTTTTACATTGTACTAATTCCATATTTTACTTTCCTCCTAGTTCTTGCAAGTAATTAATGGCTTCTTCAAAGCTAATTCCTATATTTTTCATACTGTTTAAATATGTATTTACTTTTTCTTTGGCTAAATCTTTTTTTACTTTTTCAATTAGATCTTCGTTTTCTGTTACAAATTTTCCATTTGTTCTTTCAGTATAAACTAATCCTTCGTTTTCTAGTTCTAGTAGTGCTTTTTGCATAGTGTTTGGATTTACCTTCATTGTAAGTGCTAGCTCTCTTACAGATGGCAATCTTTCTCCTTTTTGTAGATTTCCTGAAACGATTTGAGTTCTTATTATTTCAACTAATTGAATATAAATTGGCCTTTCATTATCAAAAATATACTCCACTTTTTCTTTCCTTTCTATTATTGTGTTACTTGCATAATACAATAATACTACTTCTTTTTTTAGTTGTCAATATCTATGTTTAATTTTTTGTATTTTAAACTTTTATCTTCTAGTAATTTGAAATCACAAGCAATACTTTTCAGAAAAGAATTTTTAGATTTTGTAATTGTTTCATACATCTTATTTGCTCTCTTATAAATTTCTTTTTTGTTTGAATTGATATATCTATATTCCGCTGATATTAAATCTTTATATTTTTTATCTTGTTCTTCATATTTTAATAGTTCTGTTACATTGATATCTTTAGGTACTGGTATCATTGCTGAAAATTTAATAATTGCTAATGGTCTATCTTTTCTATCTTTTACGAAGAAAAAACTAGGATTATTTTTGTATTTTTTGTAATGTTCCTTATATGAATATAATGGCACAAAATATTCATAATTTTCTATTTTCAAAACAATTCCCAAATATGGTCTACTGTGTCCCATATCATCTTTATTGTAACTTATATGTTTTTCAAAATCACTTAAATATTGTATATATTTTCTATCAACAACATAAAATAATAATTCTTTCATTTTTTCCTCTTTCTCTAACAAAATATAAAAGGAGCACATTTTTTCAAATGTACCCCTACTTTAAAACTGCTTATTTATACGGCTAAGCATTGCCTAATTTTAAATCAGTTCATTTATAAGGCTTGAACTTCACCTAATTTCAAATCGTCCTTTTTTTAGTAAGAACTCCCTATTAGTAATCAAACGATTACTGTTCTTAGTATATTTATTATACTACTTTTTTATTCACTTTGTCAATAAATTTTTTTGACCTGTCCCAAAAAGTTTTATTGATACTCTATAACATCAACCCAACTATTAAGCAACTCCCTATCGCAATTGCTATCAGCAAGTTGAACAGCAGCAACTATTGGTATCCATCTTTGAATATTTGATTTCTCTATTCCGCTTTTTTCAGAAAACAAATTCAAATACTTATCTGCTAGCTCTTCTTTGCCGTCCAAGCAAAAGATTAAGTATGTTCTAGCAGCATCAGTTGCACTATTTCCCATAGTTACGTGTGCCCAGTCAATAACATATGCACTGCCATCATCTTTTATAATAACATTACTTGGGTTATAATCACCGTGACATAAACTTAAGTCACTTCTCATTCCTTCTAGTCTTTGTAATAAATCATACTTTGTATCTTCATTTACATCTGCTGAATTGATTTTTCTTCTATATTTTTCTTTCATTCTATTTAGCATAGGTACTTTATTTGATAATATTTCTAGTTGAACTTCTACAAACTTGTTTAGATATTCATCTAATTTTTCTGGATTTTCATTCATTAATTTATCAAGTGGTTTTCCCTCAATATGCTCTGATACTAATGCCCATCTATTATCTATTTTGCTAACCTCTATTAATTTAGGTACAGCTAGGTCTGTTCCTTCTTCAACTCTTGCTTGGTTTAATGCTTCATTTAAAATATTTGCTTTTGAATAATTTTCTACAAATAATTTTATCGTTTTGTCATTATCTCTATATACAGTTTTTGTTTTTCTTTCTACTATTGGATTTTCTAAATTTAAATACATTATTGTTTACCTCCATAATATGCTTCTAAATACATTTCCTTGATTTCGCTCATAAGTGGTAATCTTGGGTTAGCACCTGTACATTGGTCATCAAATGCTTGCTCTGTCATTTCGTCCAATTTTTCTAAGAAGTATGCTTCATCAACACCATAATCTTTAATTGTCTTTTTAATTCCGACTTTTTCTTTTAATTCTTCTATTGCATTAATTAAGTTTTCTAAACTTTGTTCGTCTGTTTCTCCGCCAAATCCCAAGCATCTTGAAACATATGCATATTTTTCTAGTGTTTTTGGATGATCATATTGTGGAAATGTTCCCATTTTTGTTGGTACTTCACTACTATTAAATCTTAATACTATATTTATCATTATTGCATTTGCTACACCATGTGGCAAGTGGTGGAATGCACCTAATTTGTGAGCCATTGAGTGGCATACTCCTAAGAATGCATTTGCAAAAGCCATACCTGCCATTGTTGCTGCATTTGCCATTTTTTCTCTTGCTTCTGGGTCATTTGCTCCATTTTCATATGCTCTTGGCAAATATTTGAATATATTTTTTAAACTTTCTATTGCTAATCCGTCTGTATATTCTGTGGCCATCATTGAAGCTAACGCCTCTAAATTGTGTGTTACAGCATCTATACCTGATGCGGATGTTAATCCTTTTGGTGCATTCATCATCATATTGCTATCAACTATTGCCATTTTTGGCATTAGTTCGTAATCTGCTAGTGGATATTTTGTGCCTGTTTTTTCATCTGTTATTACTGCAAATGGTGTTACTTCTGAACCTGTTCCTGCTGATGTTGGAATTGCTATAAAGTATGCTTTTTCTCCCATTTTAGGGAATGTATATACTCTTTTTCTAATATCCATAAATCTCATAGCCATATCCATGAAATCTGCTTCTGGATGTTCATATAATACCCACATTATTTTTGCTGCGTCCATTGCAGAACCACCACCAACTGCTATAATGCAATCTGGCTTGAAGTCATTCATAGCTCTAGCACCTTGTTTAGCACTTGCAAGTGTAGGGTCTGGCTCAACATTTGAGAATGTTGTATGCATAATTCCCATTTCATCTAATTTGTCTGTTATTGGTTTTGTATAACCATTTTCAAATAAAAATGTGTCTGTTACTATAAATGCTTTCTTTTTCCCTATTACGTTTTTTAATTCTTCTAAGGCTACTGGTAAGCAACCTCTTTTTATATATACCTTTTCAGGTGCTCTAAACCAAAGCATATTTTCTCTCCTTTCGGCTACTGTTTTTATATTTAATAAATGTTTTATTCCTACGTTTTCTGATACTGAATTTCCACCCCAAGAACCACAACCAAGTGTTAATGATGGTGCTAATTTAAAGTTATATAAATCACCTATTCCGCCATGTGATGAAGGTGTATTTATTACTACTCTACACGTTTTCATATTTCTATAAAATTTTTCTATTTTCTCGTTTTCTGTAATTGTATTTATATAAAGTGATGATGTATGCCCTAGTCCTCCGTCATTTATTAAATGCATTGCTTTTGCTATTGCTTCATCAAAATCACTTGCTTTATACATTGCTAAAACTGGAGATAACTTTTCGTGTGCAAATTCTTCTGATAGTTCAACACTTTCTACTTCTCCTATTAATATTTTTGTTTCTTTTGGCACTTCTATTCCTGCTAAATTAGCTATTGTATATGCTGTTTGCCCAACTATTCTTGCATTTAATGCTCCATTTATTATTATTGTTTTTCTAACTTTTTCTGTCTCTTCGGAATTTAAGAAGTAACAACCTCTTTTTTGAAATTCTGCTTTTACTTCGTCATAAATTTTGTCTAATACTATTACAGATTGCTCTGATGCACATATCATACCATTATCAAATGTTTTTGAATGAATTATAGAATTTACAGCTAAAAGAATATCTGCTGAATCATCTATAATTGCAGGTGTATTTCCTGCACCTACTCCTAATGCTGGCTTTCCGCTTGAATATGCCGATTTTACCATTCCTGGACCACCTGTTGCAAGTATTGTATCTGCTGATTTCATTAATGTATTTGTAAATTCTAATGATGGAACATCTATCCAACCAATTATGCCTTCTGGCGCTCCTGCCTTAACTGCTGCTTCTAATATTATTCTAGCTGCTTCTATTGTTGATTTTTTTGCTCTTGGGTGTGGACTTATTATTATTCCATTTCTTGTTTTTAAAGCTATTAATGTTTTAAAAATTGCTGTTGATGTTGGATTTGTTGTTGGTATAACTGCTGCAATTAATCCTATTGGCTCTGCTATTCTTTTAATTCCATATGATTTATCTTCTTCTATTACTCCACATGTTTTGTCATCTTTATATTTATTGTAACTATATTCTGCTGCATAGTGGTTTTTTATTATTTTATCTTCTACTAATCCCATTCCTGTTTCTTCTACTGCCATTTTTGCAAGTGGTATTCTTGCTTGGTTTGCAGCTATTGCTGCCGCTAAAAAGATTTTGTCAACTTGTTCTTGTGTGTATGTTGCAAATTTCTCTTGAGCTTTTTTTACACTACTAATCAAGTTTTCTAATTTTTCCATGTTGTCTACTATTTTGTTTTCTTCACTCATCTTTTTCCTCCTTTAGACTTCTTTTAATTAAATTATGTCCAATTTTTTCTTTTTGTAATCTTTCTGCTCCATATTATCACAACTTTTATTTTTTGTACATATAAAAACTGCAATATTTTAATTGCAGTTTTTAGTATATTATCTTTCATTAATTATATTCTCGGCTTCTTTTTCCGTTAAATATCCATACTTAATCATTTTCTCCATTACTTGTTTTTGTCTTTGTTTTGCAAGACCTGGATTTTTAGTAGGAGCATATACTGAAGGTGCATTTGGAATTCCTGCTAGCAATATAGCTTCATAATCTGTCATCTCATTTAAACTTTTATTGAAATATCCCTTACATGCTTCTTTTACAGTTGTATATCCGTCTCCATAATAGCTTGTATTTAAGTATATTTCTAAAATTTCATCTTTATCATAATTTTTTTCTATTTCAAAAGCCATAAATACTTCTGCAATTTTTCTTGTAAATTTCTTCTCTTGTGTAAAATATATATTTTTAGCTATTTGCTGTGTTATTGTGCTTCCACCTTCTACAAATGACATTGCTCTTATGTCGTTAATTGCTGCTCTTCCTATTGCAATTATATCTATTCCTTTGTGGTCATAAAATCGATGGTCTTCTACTGATATTACTGCCTCTTTGTATATTTTTGGCACTTCTTTTATTTTTGTGTAATTCTCTTTTGTTTGTATGTTTGCTACTTTTTCTTTTAATGGAACGTTCTCTATTGCTTCTTTGTACATGTCATATCCATTTCCTACCGCTAATAGTCCTATGCTTATTGATACTAATATTATTGTGAAAATTATTTTTCTTATTATTTTCATTTTATCACCTTGGCTTTCTTTTAATTTAATTATAATTAAATTTGAAAGTACTTGCCATCGATTTAGCTTACAATAGCTTACGAAATTGTAATAAAATTATACTGGATTTATATTATGTAATTATTTTTGGCAAAAATATTAAAACACCTACTATCCCAGCAGCAATCGCCGTAACCAAAACAGCACCTGCTGCAACATCTTTAGCAATCCTTGCATCCTCTCTCTTCTCCTTAGTAATCATATCTACGCACGTTTCTATTGCAGTATTTATCAACTCAGCAGAAATTACAATTGCAAATAATATGATACATATAATCCACTCCATTGTACTTATCTTATATACAAATCCTGCGATTATTACTAATATCATTATTAATATATGTATTTTCATATTTTTTTCTGTTTTAAATGATTGTGCAATTCCGCAAAAGGCATATTTAAAACTATTTAATATTTTTTTAGATTGCTGTTTCATATTTTCTCCTTTAAACCAAATTTTTATCAACTTGACCTGCCATAGTTACTAAAAACCATATTGCAAAAACAAATGCTAATACATAGAATATTACTAAAAGTACTCCTCCAACATATATTGATACATTTAGTATATAGCAAATCCATTTTATGGTATACATATTTATAGATGCCATGCCTTTTTCATAGCTATTATTTTTTGCTTGGATTATCTCTGCACTCGGAATTTGATATAATTCTGATAGTTCATAAATCATATCTAAATCAGGATATTTTAGTCCTATTTCCCATTTTTTTACGTCCTTTTCTGTTATTGATTTATTTTTTAACTCTGATGCAACTTCTATATAGGTCCAACCTTTTTCTTTTCTTAGTCTAGCTAATAATTCTTCTAAACATTCTCCTATTTCTTTTCTTTTTTTCTTCATATGTTTTCCCCTTTTTACGTGATTTAATATAATTATATATTTCTATGAATAATTTGTCCATTGTTTTTCTGTATTATGTTTAATTTTTTAACAATATGAAAAAGCACTTTCGTTATTTGAAAGTACTTTATTAATTGTGTTTGTAAAATTATTCTGCTACGAGCGCACTACGAAAGCCACAAACATAATTGGCAAACCCAATATTGTCAATCAAGCCGCACTAGCCCGACATGCGCCGTATAATTCCAAAGCCCACCACGTGGGAAGAAAACTTCTCCTGCTCCATTGTCATTTTCTAGTGTTTGCCCAAACCACGCATTAGCTCCACCTACATCACTTGAAA